>NC_002689.2:0-600000 GCF_000011185.1 Thermoplasma volcanium GSS1
TTTGTATAAGAAAAAATAGGAAAGGTTAATATCCATGCTCATATGGCTGTCCGAAAAAATCAATAACGAATATTAACCACGATAAAATAAGGTAAGGAAAGAATCCTGCATGAGCACAATAGAAGAACGCATTAAGGAAATAGAAGACGAAATCAAGAGAACTCAGTACAATAAAGCCACTGAACACCACATCGGGCTTCTAAAAGCCAAGATTGCAAGGCTCCAGATGGAGGCTAGAGCCCATAAAGGAGGCGGGCACTACGGCTTTTCTATCCCTAAATCCGGTGATGCAACCGTTGCACTTGTTGGTTTTCCAAACGTTGGGAAGAGCAGTCTCCTTAACGTTCTTACGAATTCTGAAAGCGAAGTTGGTTCATACGCCTTCACAACGCTGAAGGCCATCCCAGGAGTAATGGAATATAAAGGTGCTGAAATACAGATACTCGATCTCCCTGGTATAATAGAAAATGCTTCTTATGGTGCCGGGCGTGGAAGGGAAATACTTAGCACTGTTAGGTCTGCAGACCTAATTGTTATTGTTACAGATGTAGAAACAGGGGGATTAGATAAAATAGTGAAGGAACTCTATAATTCAGGTATAGTAGTCAATAGAAGAAGGAAAAATATCGAGATAAAGAAGACGACTTCTGGAGGCATAAGGGTTCACAAACCAAAAAACGTTGACATTGATTCAGAATATATCAGGCAACTAATGAAGGAGTTTAAGCTTGTAAATGCAGATGTATACATAAGGGAACAAGTAAACGAAGACGATATTATAGAGGCTGTTCAGAAAAATTACGTCTACATACCCTCAATTGTAGCGGTAAATAAAATTGATATGAACGGAGCTTTTGATACATCCCCACTTACGAGATTTGGAGAGGTGTTCAAAGTATCTGCAAAAAACAGAATAGGAATAGATGAACTCAGGGAGGGGATATACCGCTCTCTGAAATTGCTTCGCGTCTATTTAAGGAACAAGGCAGGAGTTGTTGATTTCGATAAGCCTCTAATACTCACAGATGGATCGACCGTTAGGGATGTTTGCAGGAAAATAAACAGGAGTCTGATAGATTCGTTCAGATACGCGATCATATCTGGAAAAAATAGGCCCATAGGAGAGCAGAGGGTTGGGATAGACTATCCTCTTCTAGACGAAGATATTGTCACCATAATTAGCAGGAATTGAGCTTTATCATTTATAACCTATATTTTTAATTTAACGGTTTCTTTTTACGTTTTTCTAATGACAAATTAATTCCTTTGCTTATATATCGGATATCTCTCCTTCATTCAATATATAAATTTTTCTTAGCTTTTCCAACGAATGAAAAATATAAATATTGTATAATAGAAGATTAATTAAAATAACACAGTTAGAAATATTGATGAGAATAACATATATAATCTCATATACACTGATTCATGCATGACACTTACTGTGTGCCCTTATTGTGGCACTGGATGCCAAATAAATGTGGAGTACCGCAATGGGCATTTTACTGTTCATGGTTACAACAAATCCATTGTCAACCAGGGAAAACTCTGTATAAAGGGATATCAGGGCCTCAGTTATTCTTCTTCTTCACAAAGATTAAACTATCCTATGATAAGAAAAAATGGAATACTCACTAAAGTCACTTGGAACGAGGCCCTCGACTACGTTTCAGAAAAGTTGAAGACAATTCGTAATAAGTACGGTGCTGATGCAGTTGCGTTTCAGTCTTCTGCAAAGTGTACAAACGAAGAAAACTACCTAATGCAGAAAATAGCAAGAATGTTTGGAACAAATAACATAGACCACTGTGCAAGAAGCTGCCATAGTTCCACAGTTGCCGGCTTAATCAAGACGATAGGTACAGCAGCGGCAACTGGATCTATCAAGAGCTTAAAATCTACGAAGACTTATTTTATCATAGGTTCGAATACCACAGAGCAGCACCCCATTATTGGAACTACGGTGCTTAAAGGCAAAAAAAGTGGAAGCTACCTTATAGTAGCCGATCCAAGAAAGACAAAGCTTGCCTCAAATGCAGACATTTTTCTCCAATTTAGGCCAGGAACAGATGTAGCCCTTCTTAATTCTATTATGTTTGTTATTCTTAAGGAAAATCTCTACGATGAGGAATTCATAAAGAATAGGACAGAAGATTTTGATAAACTTGCTGCAGAGATAGAAAAGTACCCTCCAGAACTTACAGAAGCCATAACTGGGGTAGATGCTGAACTTGTAAGAAGAGCAGCAGAAATTTATGCAAAGTATAAGCCCTCGGCGATACTATATGGTATGGGAATAACACAGCATATACATGGCACAGAAAATGTGATGAGTGTATCAAACCTTGCCCTTATGACAGGGAATATTGGAAAGTACGGTGCCGGTATATTTCCACTTAGGGGACAGAACAATGTACAAGGATCAAGCGATATGGGGGCACTGGCAGAGTTTTATCCTGGTTATATACCTGTGGACTCCGAAGGGGTTAAGCGTTTTGAGGATCTATGGAAAACCGAACTACCAAAGAAGGTCGGTTTAACTCTTTCTGAGATGTTTGATGCGGCGGCCGCAGGCAAAGTAAAAGCAATTTATCTTATGGGGGAAAACCCAGTGATAACTGAAGCAAATGTAGCAGAAGTTGAGAAAGGCATAGAAAATTTGGAATTATTTATTGTGCAAGATATTTTCCTTACCGAAACTGCCAGCCTTGCTGATGTAGTTTTACCTGCTGCCACTGCTCTGGAAAAGGATGGTACATTTACGAACACCGAGAGGAGGGTACAGAGAATCGTCTCTGTAAAGAGCCCGCCGGGAGAGGCAAAGCAGGATTGGTGGATACTCAGTGAAATTGCCCATAGGCTTGTCGGAACCGAAAGATACAGATCTGTTGAAGATGTTTTCAATGAGATAACTCAAGCTATACCAAACTATTCCGGAATAAGATACCAAGATATATACCCAACAGGAAAGCAATGGCCTGTTAATGAACAGAATCCCGATGGGACAGAAATACTTCACACAGTTAAATTTACAAGAGGCCTTGGTAGATTCTATCCTGTAAGCTATGAACCTCCATCGGAGATTGCCGATGCAGAATATCCTTTCATACTTACAACTGGAAGAAACTACTATCACTGGCATTCTGGAACCATGACAAGACGCAGTGATATACTGGAAAGGGAATCGCCTTCACCCTATGTTGAAATAAGTATGATGGATGCAAAACAACTCAATATAAGGGACGGCCAGGCCATAGACGTTGAATCAAGGCATGGCAGAATAACACTTCCAGCAAAAGTTACAGATAAAATTCCAACTGGGATAATATTCGTTCCATTCCATTTCAAAGAAGCTCGGGTAAATCTTCTGGTTGGAGATAATCTTGATCCTTACTCGAAGATACCTGAATTCAAGGTAGTTGCTGCTAGGGTGATCGTATGATATATAAAATGACAGACAAGGATATGGAAATTTTGTTTGAAAGGATATCCAAAGATTTCCAATCCTTTGGTTCTAAGGAAGAAAATGGGGATATCGTATTTGGAGATATTCAGAGATTTAGTGATATTTCAGAGGAAAAGAGCAGTTATCCCCCAAAGGATTTTTTGATTGAGCGTTCGGAGAATATATTGTCGATACCTAGGGCCGAAAAAAGGGCAGTATTTGGTGTTAAGAGCTGCGATCTACGTGGTTTCTACATAATGGACAAGCAGATCCTGGGAAAAGATCCTTTCTATACGGTGAAAAGGGAAAATACTATGTTCATAAATTTTGTATGTGAAAAAATGTGCAGCGGAGGGTTCTGCACAAGCTTTGGGGGGCCTGTTCTTGATGAGTATGATGTGCAAGTTCTGCACAAGAATGGCTACTTTTATGTTGAAGCTTCAGACAAATATGAAAAGTATCTTTTCGGATTCAGTGAATCTGATGATCAGAACGTATTTGAAGAACACAAGAAGGAATTCGAATCCCTTTACGGCAGGCTTAACGTTGATGGGATAGAAAATAGGATGAAATGGTCATCCAACCTCTGGAATAAGTTTGCAAATTACTGCATATCCTGTGGTGCATGTAATTATTCCTGCCCTACCTGTTACTGCGTTGACGTGTATGACGACGATGACGGAAGGAAGAAGGAGTGGGACTCCTGCATACTTGAGGGCTTCACCCGAACAGCAGCCGGAAACGTAAGGCCCGAACTATCCGAGAGGCTTAGGCAAAGGTTCTATCACAAATTCAAGTACTATAAGCTTTCTAGAGGAGCTTATCTCTGCACAGGCTGCAACCGTTGTGTAGATGATTGTCCGGTAGACATCGATATAAAGGAGGTGATAACGCACGATTACGATAGGGAATAAGTGGATACCGAAAAAACTAAAGCCTTATAGGTTTAGGATGGAAACGGCAGACACATATACTATAGTGTTAACAGAACGCAATATGGGGTATGCAGGGCAGTTCTACATGGTATCGAAGGAAGGGATAGGTGAAGCGCCCATATCTGTAGGAAGCGGATACGGAAATCCACTTATGTTCTCCATTAAAGCTGTTGGTTCTGTAACTAAGGGGATAATGAATGATCCATACGGTGAAATCGGAATAAGGGGACCTTATGGGAATGTATGGCCTTGGAAGAGCTACGAACATGTAGTGGCAATTGCGGGGGGTATAGGTATACCGCCAATAAAGGCTTTGATTGAAGACATGCAGGGGCATACAAGCCTTGATAAGCTTACCGTTCTCTACGGTGCTAGGAGCCCTTCAGATATAGTTTACAGAAGTGAGATAGAAACATGGAAGGAGGAGATGGATTTTCGTATAACCGTAGATAAAGGTGATGAGAATTGGAGAGGCCATGTCGGGGTAGTGACTACTCTTGTGCCTGAAATTAAAGAATACAATCATGGTGCTGCATTCGTTATCGGCCCGCCAGTTATGATGAAATTTTCTGTCAAATCGCTGCTTGATGCTGGATTCGCAGAAGATAATATATACCTGTCCCTTGAGAGGAGGATGGAATGCGGCATAGGCGTATGCGGCCATTGCAATATAGGCCGATGGTATGCATGCGAAGATGGGCCAATATTTAAGTACTCTGACACTAAGGAAGAGCCGGAGCTGTTCCTATAAACGATATATTTATTACTTATTTTTTGCATGGGCAGATCTTTTAGACAGCACCGAAATGGTATGATATATCATCATACTAATAATCAGTGTTTCCTTATTTGCGCCAATATATTTAAGAAACTACGATTGTAACTTATTAATGAAAATATTGAGACGAAATAAGAGATTTTGCTAGCCAATGGACTTTCTAAATATATGCTTCAACAGGTGCAGTATTAAATTTTTATGGTATTCCTCTAGAATTAGATTTAGGCTAACATAAACAATTGCGATATTTGTCGAAAAAACTAATCCGAAGATGAAACATAGAAACGATTAGTATAGCTTATTCTAACATTTCGCCCTATATTAATTCTTAAATGGTAAAATATAGTGACAATATATGCCAGTATATAATATATTGAATTTGTTTATTACTCTCTTAGCAATAGAACAGTAAAATCGGCGAAGGAATAAATGGCTAAAGGCATCATTGAAGAGCTTGATAATTCAAAGATAAATTCCTTTCATCTACGCACCTGGTTGATTGCAGGTATGGGATTCTTCACGGATGCATACGATCTTTTTGTAATAGGTACAGTTATATCAATACTCCCACTAGCTGGGTGGGATAAACTCAACACATACGATATTTCAATATTATCCTCAATATCTCTTCTTGCTTCTGTAATAGGTGCAGTGATATTTGGAAGGCTTCTCGACGCACTAGGAAGAAAAAGAGTCTATGGATTTGAGCTGATGTTGCTTATATTGGGAGCTTTAGGCAGTGCATTTGTGGTTCCAGTAAACGGTATAAATTACCTTATAGCATGGAGATTTATACTTGGACTAGGAATTGGGGGGGACTACGCAGGAAGTTCAACTATAATGACTGAATTTTCTAATACGAAGAATAGGGGACAACTTGTAGGCATGGTCTTTTCTCTCCAAGGCGTCGGTCTTATAGCAGGGCCTTTAATAACGCTAGGCCTTCTAAGCTTTATACACAACCTAGACCTTGTATGGAGGGTGCTGTTTTTCATAGGTGCTGTGCCTGCTTTCATAGTACTGTACGGCAGGCGGGCAATAGGCGAAACACCCAGATACGCACTTAGAGTAAAGGGAGATGCGAGTTCAGCAATGCAGAGTGTCGAAAAAATTTCAGGAGATTCAAAGGTTTCAGTATCAAGGGAAGATTTAGAGATGTCAAATATAAAATGGACGGATTTATTCAAAAACAGATACTTTATGCTTTCACTTATTGGAACGGCAGGGACATGGTTTTTGCTTGATTGGGCGTTTTATGGAAATTCGATAATGTCTCATGAAATGTTGAGCGCCCTTATCCCGTCATCTATGTCAGGCTTAAACAAGTTAAAGCTATCTACGTTTTACACGCTTATAATATTCGCCGTTTCTGCTTTTCCTGCATATTGGATAGCTACTTTTACTGTAGACAGAATCGGAAGAAAAAGGATGCAGGTAATTGGTTTTCTAATAATGGGCATAACATTTGGTATTCTCGGCATATTCAGGTACCTTATGTCCCCTACATTCGTTACTTATTTCCTTTTAGTGTATGGAATAAGCTATTTTTTCACAGAGTTCGGCCCAAACGTGACTACCTTCATTTATGCTCCAGAGATGTTTCCAACAGCAATACGCGGACTCGGATCTGGAATATCCTCTGCAGGGGGTAAAACTGGGGCATTCATAGGAACCGCGCTAAACGTAATTATATTTACACTTTATGGGGAAGGCGAACTTTTCCTTATACTTGCTGGAATATCGATGTTAGGTATGTTAATGACTTTAGTACTTCTACCTGAAACATCTAGAAGAAAACTCGAGGATATTTCAGGCGAGGGTAGATATATAGTAAGAACTGCTTCCGGATTTAAAAAATAGATCCGGGAATCTGCTTAGATGCGGCTTTGTCAAATATCCGTTGATATTTGGCTTCCTGCCATCTGCTCCACATCTTTTGACTGCTTCACAGCTTCACCTGGCAGGCCTTTATGGGATCGTTTCAGACATGTCCGATACCTGAATGCAATGTTTATGCATGCATTCACATCACGGTCTATCTCAATACCGCAGGAATCACACTTCAGGATCCTGCCATGCCCTATTCTGGCCAGAGTATCACATACCGAGCACATCCTGCTGGTGTTCCTTGTTTCCTTTCTTGTCAGCTCTATGGCAGGAAGGCCTTCCCATGATGCCTTATACATTACCTGGGATGCAAGCATCCCATATGGAAATGCATTCTTAAGAAGGAATCTGTAATCCTTCCCTTTTCCATCGCCCTTCTTTGTAATCTGATTTATTCCCCCAATTCTCAATCATAATATTTATCGTGAAATTGACCATATCAGTAAACTTATGCATAAGCACCTTCAGGTTACCAGAAGGATAGAAATACTGTTTTACGGCCTTGAAAGCCTACACAAATACATATACCACTATCATACATAAATTTACAAGTCAAATGATTAATAAATCAACTAAGATTTGCAAATGTCTTAGATGCGAAAGAGTTATTAATAGACTTTAAATAAACCCTCAATTCGTGATAGTATGGTCAGTGTCAAATACGTTCCAAGTGATATGCTAATTAACTATGTTTCAGGGAAATTGAAAGAGGAGAAAAAGATAAAAGAGCCTAATTGGGTCAAATTTGTAAAAACGGGGGTAAGCAAAGAAAAGCCTCCACTTCAAGACGACTGGATATATGTAAGGGCAGCATCTATGCTGCGTAAACTTTACATCAATGGATACTTAGGAATTTCAAGGATGAGTAGTGAATACGGAGGCAAAGTAGATAGGGGATCGAAACGGTATCATGCGGCTTCTGGAAGCAGATCTATAACAAGATTCCTGTTTCATGAGCTAGAATCTGCAGGACTTGTTCAGAAGACTCAGAAGGGCAGATCCCTTTCTCCACAGGGAATGTCCTTGCTGGACAATGCCAGCAAAGAGATAATAAAACAGCTGGCACAGAAAGATCCTTTATATGAGAAATTCATATAAAGTGATTGAAATGAGTGATGATGAAGAATTAGAAAAAATAAGAAGAAGGCAGATGGAAGAACTTCAACGTCAGGCCATGCAAAGGCAGATGGCTGAAGAGGAAGAAAAACAAAGAGAAATTGAAAAGGCTAGGAGGCAACAAATACTGCGCCAGATCCTTGATCCATCTGCAAGAGAGCGTTTGAACAACGTTCGCCTAGTAAGGCCGGATCTTGCAGACAACGTTGAAAACCAGCTTATACAGCTTGCTTCGATGGGGAGGATAAACAGGATAATAAAAGAGAGTGATATAATAGATATACTGAGCAAACTTACTGAAAATAAAAGAGAACCAAAAATAGAGAGGAGAAGTAAATGAGCAGGAATAAGGAACTAGGCCGGAAAATTCGTTTGATGAAGAAAGTAAAGCAAAACAGAAGGGTTCCAGGGTGGGTCATGATGAGGACTGCCAGGAAAGTAACACAAAACCCCCTAAGGAGAAATTGGAGACGTGGAAACCTGAAGATATGAGGTGATGATTTGCCAGATGATGAAGTTTCAAAGGAAATTATAATGAATATACCCCTTAGGGAAGCGAAGCTTTCCTCAAGGAAGAGAAGGGCGGATACATCCATATCTATATTGAGGAATTACGTATCCAAGAAACTCAAAGTAGATACAAGTAAGATATGGATTGATCCGAAAGTAAGTGAGACGATATGGAAGAAGGGGAGAGAAAAACCTCCATCAAAATTATCCCTGAAGATAATAAAGCTAGAAGAAGGAACGACAGAAATTATTCTGCCTTGATTCTTTTATATTTACTTTCTACTAATCGTTTAGCCGGTGAGTGGTTGTGATAAGGAAGACATCAGTCATGAGGAGCAGCTTTATAGGTATATATGCAAAAGCTTGGGATGATGTCGCTTTTATCACAAAAATGGCCGACGAAAAGACTGTAAATGAGTTCAGGGAAGTGCTCCAGGTTGATATTAAGAGGATAAGTATCGACGGATCTACACTTATTGGAACCATGATAGCTGTTAACTCTAATGGCATAGTGCTCCCATATGGTTCGAACATAGATGGCCTGGACGGGATAGATGGAAGAAACGTTTTATACCTTAAAGATAAAATAAACGCCGTGGGAAACGATATAATTGCAAACGATCACGGCGCAATAATACACAAGGCATTTAGCAATAAGGCCAGAAAAGAAATAGAAGATACATTAGGCGTTGAAACAATTAGAACTTCAATAGGGAACATATTGACCGTAGGCAGCGCGTCTGTTCTGACCTCCAAGGGCATGCTCGTAAACCCTGAAACTGACGATGATGAATTAGAGTTTCTCAAGGACTTCTTTAAAGTATCGGTAAAATCTGGCACTGCAAATTTTGGAAGCATATATGTTGGTGCGTCCATAGTCGCAAATTCAAAGGGCATTCTAGTCGGGCGTGACACTACACCTATTGAAATAGATAGGATAGACGATGTACTTTCGTAGTTACCTCTTGAGCTCAGATATTCTTACTATTGGATGCAGCTTTATTCCGTTGTTTTCAAGTAGCTTTGCGCCTCCTTCTTCCCTGTCGACAACACAATAAGCATCCTTTACAACAACGCCGTTTTCCCGCAGCACATTTATGGCCTTCAAGACGGAGTTTCCTGTAGTAACTACGTCTTCTATTACGTCTACCTCTTCCCCACGATTTAGCCGCCCCACTATAAGGCTGAGGGTACCGTGCGATCTTTCCTTCCTCACAATAACGTATGGTATCCCCATGTTCAAAGACGTAGCTACTATTAAAGGTACAGCACCTAGCTCCATCCCTGCAATCTTTCTTGCATGGATCATCTTCGAAAACTCTGAAGCTATTTCACTCAGGAGATTTGGATCTGTAGCTGCCTCCTTAATATCAACGTAATAATCAGATCGTTTGCCTGAGGTAAGTATGAAATCTCCAAACTTTATGGCTCCTGATTTGACTAGATCCTCGCTCAACATAATGGATTATGGTGACCCACTTAATAAATTAAAGAGTGGTGCCATAAAACACTTTAGATATGTTGATTAACTCTGAAATAATTAGTCTTTCTGGTTCAATGTATGAGGATAGGAGCTATCAAAATGAAGCTATAGATTTTATCGCCAGTAAACTTGCCAATTACCCTGGCGTAGCACTGGAAGCTCCAACAGGGTCAGGAAAAACTATGATGGCCCTCCTTGGTTCTCTTAAATATGCGTATAACGGGCATTTGAAAATACTGTATCTTGTAAGGACAAATTCACAGGAAGAGCAGGTCATAAGAGAACTTAGGACAATATCAAAAAATAGGAAAATAAGAGCACTACCTATGCAGGGAAGGATAAATCTCTGCATACTGTACAAGACTGCCGATGATCTGAAGGAGGCAACCGCAGAATCTCTTTCAAAATTCTGCAATAGCCGCAAAAGGCAGGTAATGGAAGGCCATCAGGAAGCATGCCCTTACTACACCATAAAGGTCAGATCAAAAGAAACGAAGGATTTTTTGTTTGAAAACTTACCTACGGCTGAAGAATTTTATGAATATGCTTTTACGAATAACTTGTGCCCATACGAGAGTATTAAGGCGTCACTTTCAGATGCAGATATAGTAGTGGCGCCTTACATGTATTTTCTAAATAAAACTGTCGCCGATAGGTTCCTCTCGCACTGGGGGGTATCTAGGGAACAGTTAATAATAGTTTTAGATGAGGCCCACAATCTGCCGGATATTGGTAGATCCCTTGGTTCTTTCAGGATATCCATAGAATCATTAAACAGATCTGAAAAGGAGGCCCAATCATTTGGAGACCCTGAACTTGATAGAGGTGTGCACGTAACAGACTTCATAGAAATGATAAGAAGCACTCTTGAACGTACAATAAAGGAAAGGGTAAAGGAAGACGATGTTAGAATAAGATTTCAGGAATTCAAGGAATACTTAATGATAATGAACAAGAAAAGCGAGAAGTCAATAAGGGATCTCAATAACTATCTCTATTTGTTTGGAGAATACGTTGAAAACGAAAAGGAGAAAGCCGGCAAGGTACCTGTTTCATACTGTTCTTCGCTCGCCCAAAGGCTAGAAGCCATGATGGATGAAGATGATGCTATGTATGCAGCTATATTATCAAAGTCAGAATCTGGCTATATACAAGCGTCATGCCTAGACCCATCATCTATATTATCATCGTTGAAGGAGTCGAAGACCATACATATGTCTGGTACATTGGAACCATTCGAATTTTATTCTGACGTAACTGGCTTTGATATACCATTCCGCAGGATAGAAAATGTTTTTCCAATTGAAAACCGATTTGTCTCCTATTACGAAGGTGTTTCAACAAAGTATGATACTCTCGATGAGAACGAAATAAGGAAACTAGCTAGCATAATAGAAAATATCGTTAATGGCGTCAAGAGGAATACAATAGTTTATTTTCCCTCCTATGCAGTAATGGACAAAGTTATAGGATCTGGTCTAGATTTCGACTTTCTGCAGGAGAAGAAGAACTTAGATCAAACTGAATTTTACGATGTTGTCAAAAAATTCAGAAACGGCGGGAAGCCTCTGCTTGCTGTCTCTGGAGGTCGCCTGTCTGAGGGCATGAACTTTCCTGGGAGGGAATTAGAGCTTATACTAATAGCAGGCATACCGTTTCCCAGGCCGGATGCAACGAACAGGGCACTGTACGATTATTACGAAATGAAGTACAAAAAAGGATGGGAGTATGCAGTGCTTGCGCCTGCTATAATTAAGATTAGGCAGGAGATAGGGAGGCTTATAAGGGGAAAAGATGATCACGGGGCCTGCGTAATACTTGACAAAAGAGCAAAACAGTTCAGGAGATTTATACCAGACCTTGTCAAAACAGACGATCCAGTGAATGACATAAACACTTTCTTTTCCAACTTCAAGTAAAGCAAAATAGAGATTTTCGCCTTGATAATAATTTTCTGGGCCTAATACATTAAATTTCTATCCAGTTCACTTCAGAGAAAACATTTTAAATGAGTTTCGATATGTAAAATTGGTTTATATGGCTATTAATGCTGTTGCCGGAACTATCAGAGAGTTCTCACCGAAAGATATCGAGAGTGTTTATAGGATAGCACAGACTTCCTTAACTGAGTATTATACGCAAGCCCTGATACTTGATCTCCACAGAGAATGGCCGGAATCATTTATGGTTTACACTGTAGCTGGTTCTGTTGTCGGTTTTATAGTAGGATCGAAGTATTCGAGGACGGAGGCCAGGATATTACTCTTCGCAGTCGATGAGAGGTTCAGGAGAATGGGTGTAGGCAGCGCATTGATGGATGCATTCCTTAGCCTGTGCAGAGAGCAGAACATGCTCAGCGTAAGGCTGGAAGTCAGGACAGACAATGACGAAGCTATAAGATTCTACAAAAAATATGGATTCGTCATTACTGCTATGCTACCAAACTATTATAGCGATTCATCCAATGCGTATACAATGTGGCGTATAGTTTAAAAAATAAAATAAAATTTCTAGAATACGGTTATTTTACCTTCCACAAACTGCATGGTAAGATCGCTTACGTGTGCGAGGCGGTCGTTTACCAGGTTCCTTATGTTATTCTTGTGCTTCGAATGGTCAACATTGCCCTCATATATGACTTGTACACTTGCTACGTGTGGATCGTCTATTGGGCGTCCAATCTGAGATACTATCCTAACAAGGACCTCGGCTATATCGTTTCCCTCTTCCTGTACAATATCGTTTGCTATTTTGTTTGCAAGCACGTTGTATAGCTTACCTACGTGCGTGACAGGATTCTTGCCAGCTGCTGCTTCCATGCTCATAGCCCTATATGGAGTTATAAGGCCGTTGACCCTGTTTCCCCTGCCAACAGAACCGTCATCGCCGTTCTCCATGGACATTCCAGTTACCGTAAGGTAGCCCACTGATTTGCTGTTCTCTCTTATATCTGCGGTGTTTATGTATACCTTAACTTCCTTATCCGTTTCTTCGACGGCGTTATCTAGCACCAAATCTTTAAGCTGATCTTTTAAATTGAAGTATTCATCTGCGTCTTTTATGTATTTATCTACAAAAGCCGCCGCTACGGTTAGGTTTATAGTGTCCTTTTGCCTAAAACCCATAACTTTTATATCGTAACCGACCATTGGCAGCTTTTTCTTTAGGCTGCCGTTAAGATACCGCTCAGTCTTGAGTACAATATTTTCGGTCTCTGAAAGTGGTGCAAAACCAACGCCGAATGATGTATCGTTTGCTTCAAGCTTGCTCGTGTCATAAACTTCTACCAGATCCACTGAACCTTGACCGATCCTAGAATCTATCATAACATCAGCGTCCACATCGAGGTGACTGAAATTGTTTCTGAGGTAATCTTTAGCCGCCTTAATCGTGATGGACTTGTACGGGACCCTATCGTTTCCTACCTTCGTTGTAGCTCTGCCGCTAAGCAATATATATGTAGGCTCAAGTACTAGGCCTCCGCCATACTTTGGTGCGGATTGCCCTCCAACTACCTCCACCTGGTCCGTATTGTGATGGAGTATCCTACCATAATGTTCAAGGTAGTATTTTGACAGCGATCTGCTGACCGCTTCTGCAATTCCGTCTGCAACACTGTCTGGATGGCCAATGCCCTTCCTTTCGACTATTTCGACTTCTTTCTTTGGAGTTGGAATCTGATTCAGCTCCTCGACTGATATGTTTCTTTCCATAGTTAACCTCTGAGTAGTCCATATTTAGCGTTTATTAAATGTTTTGTCAGCAGAAGGCAAATATTCCGAGCTTCAAGAGTTTATTACTGATAGTAATACTACAAAGATTTAAACTGACGTCGTAATTCTAACTATGAACTTCCTTATTAGTGTGTATAACAAAGAGGGGCTTACTGATTTTCTGGCGAGGGTGAAGGCAAATATCGATTATATATATGCTACAGGAGGAACAGCTAAATTTCTTGAAAAGAATGGATACACCGTCAGAGATACGTCCGAAATAACAGGATTTAGTGATCTACTTGGCGGCCGTGTTAAAACTTTGCATCCTAAAATATATGCTGCACTGCTCTACAGGGAAAAGAACGAAGCATCAGACTTACATTTCGATGTTTTAGTGTCAAATTTATATCCATTCACCGGAAACACAGGAAATGAAAATGAGATGATCGAGAATATAGATATAGGCGGTGTTTCTCTAACCAGAGCAGCAGCCAAGAATTACAAGAATGTACTTGTGCTGTCATCTCCAGATGATTACACGGAAGCAGCGGAAATTATCTCTTCTGGGAAGAACGATGCCGAGTACAGGAAACGAATGGCACTTAAGGCATTTGCAAGAATGGCTGAATACGATGCCATAATTTATAATGGCCTTTCAGATCTTTTCAAAATCGAGAAGGAAAACTTTTTTGTTGTCGGAAAGAAAGGTGAAAGGTTAAGGTACGGTGAAAACCCTGACCAGGAAGGCTTCCTCTATTCTGATGGGAGTGCATATGGCGTTGCAAACGCTGAAAAATTAAATGGGAAGGAGTTATCTTATAACAATATACTCGATGCCGACAGTGCTTTTGATACTGCGCTTGAATTCGATGAGCCTACAGTCGTTGTAATGAAGCATAACACACCATCCGGAGTTTCTTCGCATAACGATATCGTAAATGCGTTTAAGAGAGCATGGGATGCCGATTCAGAATCGGCCTACGGATCAGTAATAGCTGTGAACAGAAAAGTCCCATTAGATCTAGCAAAGGAAATGCGACACCTATTCATTGAAGTCCTAATTGCCCCAGAATACGATGAATATGCCCTTTCAGAGTTAAGAAAGAAGAAAAATCTACGCATATTGAGGATTCCTTGGATCAGAGATCAATCCATGAGATACAGATCAATATCAAACGGATTGCTTGTCCAGACTCCAATGGCATCTTCCTTTAAGGAATTGAAACTTGTAACAGAGAAGGGAGCTGATTCAAAGACGATTGATGACCTTTTATTTGCGTGGAAAGTTGTTGCACATTCAAGGAGTAACGCCATAGTTTTCGCCAAAGACAAAACAACAACTGGTATAGGCGCTGGCCAGACATCTAGGGTAGAATCTGTGAGGATAGCTATGGAACGTTCCGGTTCAAGGGCCGATGGTTCTGTAATGGCTTCAGATGCATTTTTCCCGTTCCCTGACAGCATAGATGTAGCGGCAAAAGCTGGAATAAAAGCAATAATACAGCCGGGTGGGTCCATAAGAGACGAAGAGGTAATAAAAAAATGCAATGAATATGGAATACCCATGTACTTTACAGGCAAGAGGGTATTCCTTCATTGATCCTTTATTTTCCTTTGAAAACTGCTTTCCTCTTTTCCTTGAAAGCCCTAATTCCCTCTAAGTGATCCTCTGTTTTGAACGTGAGAGCAAATCTTTCACGTTCCATCATGTATCCTTCTTTGTCTCTCCTGTTCATAACCTCTTTTATATATCGGATTGAGGTAGCCGGCTTTTCCGAAAGTTCTTTAGCCAGTTCGATGGCTAAATCTAGGTACTTTTCACTAACAGAATCTACTATGCCATGTTTCAGTGCCTCCTGCTCATCTATAGTCTTACCCGTCATAACTAGATACATTCCATATGACTTTCCTGCAATGTCTATGATCCTCTGGGTTCCACCAAAACCTGGCATTATGCCTAAATTTACCTCCGGAAATCCATATTTTGTCTTTACATCTGATATCCTAAAATCGCACGCAAGTGCAAGTTCAAATCCGCCGCCGAGTGCATACCCATGAACTGCCGCTATAACGGGCCTCTCATAATCGGATATGCTGTCCATTACCTGCTGGCCTCTGTCAGAAAAATGAAATGCATCTCTATCAGACATGTCAAGAAAATTGTTTATGTCTGCACCCGCAGAAAACGCCTTCTCGCTTCCTTTAAGCACGACGACCTTGCCTGATTCTCGAACGGCATCTTCAATTTCTTCTAACGTATCTAAATTTAGCGGGTTAAGGGAGTTTTCCCTGCGTATAGTGACTATCCTGATGCCTTCGTGATCTTCCAATGATATATTTCTATAATTCGGAGAACTCATATTTATCGTTACTTTCATGTACAATAACGTTTTTAAATTTGCGCTGGTCTACTATTATCCAGTGAATGCCATAATGAGAAAAACTTGTAGCTGAATGGCTGGCCAATCATAAAACCTTAAACATTACAAAAGCTATTAAAAACCCAGCTATCGTACCGGTATTTATGTAAGGGAGGCCTGGTGCAGGCCTGTCTCTATTACAAAAGTAGAGTACAGCCATACCTATAAGGCCGCCACCTAACGGAAGCAAAGTAAAATAGAGTATATTGGAGATTCCGTATAAGGCAGATGATACAACGAGAATGCTTGGCAAAGCGATGTCCCCAAATCCTATCATGAGGGCGTTTCCTTCTCCGCGGTTTTCGAAAGTAACGTTCTTCATAGTGAAATCCCTATTCTCAGGTATAACAAATAGCATTGGGAGATCAGAATCAACTGCATACCTTGCCAGGCTTATCATATGCTTAGTTTTGTAAACAGCTATGTAGTCGTATATCTCGAAAACAACCAGGAAAGCAACAGCCGCCCATACGCCAAATGTAATACCCCATATTGATGCTATTCCGACAGCGAGAAAAAAACCAGCAGTATCTGTTATGTACCATTCATTTTTAAAAAGGAGCAGATAAAAGTAAGAAATCGCAATGGCAACTGAAATTGCTAGTATAGCATATAGGTTATCAAGGAATATAGAAAGCAGTATCAAGAATACATAGAATATTACGTATGCTACCACAACAGAATAAATTATGCGAAATATCCTAAGCTTTTTTCTTCTACCTAGATAGATTATCACAAAGGAGAATAGGAAGGCTGCAACTATATAAACAAATATATAGCTTAGGCCATAGGTAGGACTCCTGTGTGATATAGAAGGCTCGGAGTTGTATACTGCGACTGCCAGAAGAAGAGCCATAATTGATGCTGCAACAAATATTAACATAGAGGTTATCTCAGCTTTTGCTCGCATCTTTTTTCCTCCTTCCTGCCTTCTTCTCTTCAACTTTATTGGATTTCTTCTTATTGTATTCGCATGAAATGTTCGGGCAGAATTTCCATCTCCTTTTTCCATTAACTGCTTCTAACAATGGCGCACCACAGATGGGGCATTTTTCTCCAGTTTTCTCTATTTTGCCCTTCTGTGGAAGGGGATATGTCACCGTGCACTTAGGATAGTTGCTGCATCCAAGAAACCTCTTCCCATACCTCGACTGCCTAAGTATAAGCCTACCGCCATCCTTAGGGCATTCTCCAAAGTCTTCTTTTTCTTTGTTGTATGCACACCCAGGGTCGATACATTTTACCTCTGGAGACTGTCCTCTGCGGATAATCTTTATGAGCGGCAATCCACACACTGGGCACAACTGATCCATGAGTGAGATCGAACCATTCTTCTTTATTTTGAAGTCTATCCTACAGCCGTCAACCTCGCACCTTATCCTATACGTAAATTTGTCCTTTGAGAGTATAAGGTTATGATCTGGATGAAACGGACATTTGCCCATTGCTTCTCCAGCGTTTATCCCTGTATTTATAATACTCTTTACATCATCGGCCTTATTGATGAAGTCACCGAGCACAGAATGAAGCATCTTCTTTGATTCATCAACGACCTCCTGCTTTGACATGAGGCTCCTTTCTATCTTGTCCATATCCTGCTCCAGCTTAGCAGTCATATCAGGATCAGCTATACTTGAATTCACGCTTTTTACAGCATCTATAAAGGCTATTCCCAGGCCCGTTGGACGGACGGGGTTCCCCTCTATGAACCCCCGGTCGATGAGTTTCCCGATTATGTCGTGCCTTGTGCTTTTTGTCCCGAGATTTAGATCCTCCATTTTTTTGAGAAGAGAGGCCATATCATATCTAGGTGGAGGCTTAGTCTGATCCTCATTGAGCAGCCAATTCGTACCATGTAGGATCTCTCCTTCTGAGAGGTCTGGCATAAACTCATCCCTGGAAGAGTAGCCATACACAGCCATCCATCCTAGATCTGTAGTCTGCGAGCCACGAGCCAGGAATTTATATCCGTTGACGTCTATCTCAGCCTCCTTCACTGTCTTTCGTCCATCCCTGTATAGGGTAGATATGAATCTTCTAAGTATGAGATCGTAGATGCGTGCATAATCGCCTTTCAGTTCTTCCTTTGGCATTTCAACGGGGTATATCGGCGGGTGATCCGTTGTCTCCGTCCTGCCGCGAGATGGAATTATCTTTTCCCATCCGAGGATCTCTTCTACGTAATTTGAATACTTTGATTTAGAAAATTTCTGTAGCACATTCCTTAGGTTTATTGCACGCGGATAGACTGTATTGTCAGTCCTAGGGTAGCTTATTAGGCCTCTGGTGTACAAGCTTTCTGCTATAGACATGGCCTTTGTAGGCATTATTCCTATTCTCGAGGCTTCCCTAAGGAATTCTGTCGTACTGAAGGGAGTCGGCCTCCTTATTGATTCTTCGTGCTTTTCAAACTTAATTACTGTCCCATCCCTTCCATTTATGGATGAAAAAACTGAATTAGCTACATCCTTATCGAATAATTTTTTTTCATATGCTGCTTGAAATTCCCCTTCCTTTTGAAATGTTATAGATATTGTCCAGAAAGTCTGTGGTTTGAAGTTCTCTATTTCACGCTCTCTTTCGACAACAATTGCAAGCGTTGGGGTCTGTACTCGCCCGGCTGAAAGAAAGTATCTTCCGAGCCTACCCGTCGCTAGCGAAAAGAACCGAGTTAAAACTGCACCCCAGATCAAGTCAATGCTCTCCCTTGCGTCCGCTGCATCAGCAAGGTTATAATTGACATCTATAGGCTTTTCGAAGGCGTTCCTTATCTCTTGGCCTACCAATGAACTGAACTTTGCACGCAGTACCTTTTCCTGTCCTTCCTTTATTATGTCCAGGGCTTCAACACCTATGAGCTCGCCTTCCCTATCATAGTCTGTAGCTATTATTATTTCATCTGCCTTTCCTTTAAAAGACGATAGTGTCTGATAGGCACTCTTGTTTTTAACCTTCTTCACAATATCGGCGTCTATAAGCTCCTTTAAGTCTGTCTTCTCCCAATTGCTGAAATTTTCTGGAAAATCGGCCTCAACAATATGGCCTGAAAGTGGAATTAAGAGAGTCTTTTTCCCATTAGATTCGAATTCTATGTAGGAAAGGCCCTTTACCCTTCTAGCCTTTGCAGTGCCATTAGACAGAAAATACGCAATTCTCCTGCCCGCATCTACCTTTTCTGCTATTATTACCCTAAAATAATCCTGCAAGAATTTTACCTCTTTATCTGGAAATCCTGAAACTCAGTATAAGGTTCAATGTAAACATCGTACCGCTTGACTTCAGCATATGGCATGTTAGAAACACAATAGCTGATAAGCTTTTCTATTTGTTCACTTTCGCCTGAAAACAGCGCTTCAACTGAGCCGTCAGGCAAGTTCTTGATCCATCCCTTTACCCCTAGCTCGAGGGCTTTAACGAGCGTGTTAGACCTGAAATTTATACCCTGTACTCTTCCGTAAAATCTTACCCTTCTTGTTGTAAGCATGACACCACGTTATCAAAAACAAGGATTTATAATATTATTATACGTAAATTTATATATATGATCGTAAATTCACCATTGACAAGGCTTTGAACTTCTAGATCATGGTTTTTTTAAACCAATATAAGTAAGCTAATATCGATCCAACTGATATACCTATAGCCGTATTTAAGAGAAAAAACAAGCCATAGGAAAGATGATAGGTATATTGTAGGGAAAACGACAGTAAGTCTGGAAATCCAACAATGAGGCCGGAGTAAAAAAATGTAACCATGAACGCTAATTGACCGCCAAACGAATAGAAATTGATAGTATCTGCCGAAGCTGGTATCTTTGAGTATAATCTCCTTACATTGAAAAACAGAGATATGATAAAGTACAGAATTGTATCGAAAAATACGAGAAAGTAATAAATAGGCGTCATCCTTATTTTGATTGAAAGTGTTATCAGCATAGCTGAGGTTATGGCAGCGAATATTAGAAATGGCGCAGGCAGCTTCCAGGCTATCACATTTTTTGGAGATACAGGGAGAGAACGGAGAAATGATATACCATTTCCTTCTATCACAAGAAATAGTATAGAATAGAAGGAAGAAACAACAACTACAAATGCAATAAGTACATTATAAAGGGATATTGGGTTGACACTGATCTCCGGGGAATAAAGTAACTCTGACATAACGGTAGGGAATACAAAAAATATTGGCATGATTAGCAAAACAAGGTTCTGGGATTTTCTTGACGACAACCAGATATCCTTATAAAAGAACGATAAGTATGGTTTTCGTATCTTCTCAGCTCTTTCGAGGTTGACCTCTGCTCTTCCGCTAGACCTCATTGGTTCAACAAGCCTCGAAAATGCAATTGAATTAAGCTTCGTAAAAGAAAATATTATGAAAAGGAGGTAGAGAATAGATAGAGAGAAGCCCATAAATGCTTTTAATAAACTGTCAGCATAAAAAAGCGTCTTTGGTATGTTGATAATAGGTATGACGAAAGAATAAGGAAACGCCATATTTGGTACAATTATATTGACGTAATCTGCGTTATATAATATAATTTCGAAAATAACGAAAACGAATATGAGAAATATTACGCGGCCTGCATTTCTTATTATTATAGAGGATCTAGTTCTTTTCCCGAGTATACGTCTGCTGAAAATTATAAAGAGAAGTGATCCTATTGTATATCCAAGGAGCATTGTAAACAGCGACCAAATAAAACCTAGTAATGCTATGTAGGCATTTCCATAAAACGCTGAAGCTATGAATACTGCTGGCATTACAGCGAAGAGCGATGAGCTTCCAGTATAGATAAACCATGATACCGCAATAACGTTCTGTGGTAGATCGAGAGGGAGAGCACGGAGTGGGTCGAGTATATGATTTATACTTATTGAGACGAAAAAGAGGAGGGAATTAGATACGTTGATGAACAACACATATATGTAAAGTATAAGCACTATGTTTGAAAGCGTAAAAATATGGTGAGATAGCAAACTAGGCACGACGAGAACAAGGGAGAACAACATGAACGATATTGAGGTCATAGCGTAGGAAAGATTTACGTATCTCATTACATAGGCAGACTTATCGCTAGCTGCATTTGCTCTCTTAGTAAACGAGGCTGAATTCTTAAGTGCAAGGTAGCGTTCTTCTATCAAAAGCCTTCTTGCTAAATACAATGTTTGCTTAATCTCCAACCTCTCCCCTCAGAGACTTAACTACATCACCAAGATCCTCAGAGTTTGTCAGCTTCAGGAATATATCCTCCAGGTTCTGGCTATTTTCCGGCGCCGAACTTTCTAGATCCCTTATGGTGCCATTTGCGACTATGCTACCCTCATAAAGTATAGCGACGGAGTCGCATAAGTTTTCAGCGATCTCTAGTATATGCGTGGAAAAAACGACTATTTTGCCCCTGTTTTTCATGTCCATGAGTATATCTTTGAATATGCGTGCTGACCTTGGATCTAATCCATTCATCCCTTCGTCAACGATTAGAACTTTAGGATCGTGAACCAGAGCCGATATTATTGCCACCTTCTGTTTGTTTCCAAAGGATAGAGAACCAATAAACTCGTTGAGATAATCCTTTATTGAAAATGCGTCTATCAACGCGTTGAGCCTTCTCGCATATGAATCAACAGGGATGTGCCTCACTGATCCCACAAAATCAAAAAGCTCTAAAGGGGTCATAGATTCATAAAGAACTGGAGTTTCCGGAATATAGCCGGCAATTTCCTTTATCTTCATCTGATCCTTATCTACATCCAGTCCGCATACTGATACTCTTCCGCTTTTCTTTGATAGCAGGGATACCAGTATCTTCATAAGAGTCGTCTTTCCAGACCCGTTTGGACCAAGTATGCCATATATTGATCCAGAAGGTATAGTTAAATTTACACCTTTTAAAGCTGGTTTTTCACCGTAATACATGTAGAGATCCTCTATCTCAATTGCACAGTTCATACTATCATTTCGTAAATCATTATTAAATTCAGATTAATTAACGAAACTATTTACGAATAGTTTCACGAAAGAGTTATTGCGATATGACTCTATAAGAGAGAAAGCATCGCTTCTGTCGATATATTAATAGTTTACATTTAACTTGACATCATATTTTAACTATGTTTTATCTAATGCCTTTAGAGATTTGATTCCTTACCATCTGCTTTCAAAATCCACTCCACATATCCTTAACGAATCTTTTTCACCATCTTAGTTCCGTATAGTAAAAATTGATTATGCTGAGAGTTTTTTGCTTGATCTTGATGATGTTATTGAAAGATAAACTTATGTTTTACGCCCAAAAAGTATGCATAATCTACGTGATGCTATTACATTACTTTATCTACAAATAAAATAAATAGATCAACAAAGGACTGGTAATGTGGCTGTATTGAAATGAATATAGTCCTCAGAATTTAAAAGTTTGATGTCGAAATTTAGAAATATGGTGCAGATAAAGACCTTCGGTAAGATTGAACTAAATTATAGATATATGCAGGAAGTAGTGAAACGCGAATCCTACAAAGAAAGTTATCGCAGCTGCTAGCAAAGCCAGCGAAGATGCACGGATCGCCATTTTCATAACCCTTACGTTAACTGATAGCGCAACCATTGCGTTTGCTATACCCTGAACTATAAACACAAGGATTATAGAGAGGATCAGAGCCAAGTACTTATGCAAAAACACAAATGGAAGGATCGGAACTGCTGATCCGAGTATGTATGATAGCCCTACATAAAGAGCAGAGGTCTTCGATTCAGCTTTTATCTTGTCCACATATTCAGGGTCCTTTTTCTTTCTCCTGAAGAGTATCCTTTTTTCTTCTTCCACAAGTTTATATTCGGTTTCAGACTTCTTTGATAGATATGCCCCTATAGTCATGCTTGCAGTACCGCTAATTCCAACAACTAGGCCACCAAGAGCTATATCTATATTGTTTTCTATTATAGATGTCAATCCTGCAAGAGCTGCAAGCACCTCTACCAAGCCATCGCTTATGCCGTAAATTACATCCTTATTCCGTTCGACAGTATCCTGGCTCTTCTCCATTGCTTTTTCAAATATTTCTTCGTGGTTTATCTCCTCGTCAAGTATTTTTGAAAGCCTTGCCCTGAAATCTTCATCCAAGTCCTTCTTTTTTAGGTAATCACTGTAAACGCTCACAGTTGATATCTCACCATGCTCCAAGAGACGCGCTGTCAGAAAGTTTCCCAAAAAATACCTAGCCAACAAAAGGAATGTTACCTTAAAACGATTGTATCTATTTGAATACTTGATCCCGAATCTTTTCATATTTTCCTTCCAGAACTCAGAATGCTCCCTTTCTATCTCGGAAAGCTTCGAAAGATTTTCCCTTAAGTAATCGTCTTTGATCGTCCTCGAAAGCTTTGAATAGAAGTTCATGTCTGTAAGTTCATCGCGATAAAATTCCCTCCATTTGTCAGGGTCAGGCTGCATATCGACAAATCGATATCTATCTTAAAATCTTATCGGTTTTTCCGCAATTTCTGGAACTCAGTAGTAAGGATGACCATACGGTTTATTTCCTATAGTACGAATTTCGTATAGGACATACGATTTACATTCAACAAAATATATATTTTTCCATTAAATATTCTAATTATGATGCAGGAAGAGTTGAACGGTATCAAAATTAAAGTAACGCCACCTGGACCAGAAGCGAAGAAGATAATAGAACTTAACGATAAATACTTGGCTAGAAGCACACAGTCTCTGCCGGTTGTAGGGAAGCTAGGAAAGGGAGTATATGTTGAAGACGTAGACGGAAACGTCTATCTGGATTTTGCGAGCGGCATAAGCGTAACAAACCTAGGCCATCTTGATCCGTACGTAACACAAAAGGTAGAAGAACAATTGCACAAACTATGGCATTTCCCTGGTACGGATTTTTACACTGAGATGCAGGTTTTGGCAGCTAAATCCCTTATAGAGGTAACTCCTGGAAAATTTAACAAGAAGGTGTTTTTTACAAACAGCGGTACTGAAAGCGTTGAAGCCGCAATAAAGATAGCGAAGTCCTATACTCACAGAGAGAGGTTTATAGGTTTTATTGGAGCATTCCACGGACGAACACAAGGTTCTCTGAGCTTTACTGCATCGAAGCCCATACACCACAAAGGGTTCTTCCCCTCTATGCCGGGCGTTGAACACGTACCGTTCCCGAACCCGTACAGAAATCCATTCAATATAGATGGATATGAAGAACCAGATGAGCTCGTGAACAGAGTGATCGACTACATAGAGACGTATTTACTCAAGACTTACGTACCCCCTGAAGACGTTGCTGGGATCCTTGCTGAACCGATTCAGGGAGAAGGAGGATACATCGTTCCCCCAATGAACTTCTTCAAGGAGCTAAGGAAACTCGCAGACAAATACCACATACCGCTCCTCATAGACGAGGTGCAGAGCGGCTTTGGAAGAACGGGCAAGTTCTTCGCCTCAGAGCACTTTGGAGTTGAGCCAGATGTCATAACACTCGCTAAATCAATAGCATCTGGCATCCCCATGGGAGCAGCTGTAATGAAAGAGGAGATGAATTTCAGCGAGAATGGCCTGCACTCTAACACGTTTGGAGGTAACCTCATTGCATCGGCTGCCTGCGTGGCAACAATAGACGAGATGAAGAAACTCAATGCCGTAGAGAATGCTGCAAAGCAGGGAGCTTACATGAAGAAGCGGCTTGTAGAGCTCCAGAATAAGTATAATGAGATAGGAGACGTTAGGGGGCTTGGCTTAATGCTTGCAATAGACTTTGTAAAGGATAGGAGGACTAAGGAGCCAAACTCTAAGTTGAGGAACGACGTGATAAACAACGCCTTCAAAAACGGCTTGATATTGCTTTCCACTGGTTCCAGTGCAATAAGGATAATACCACCACTAATAATAACCCAGGAACAGGTAGATGAGGGAATAGAGGTACTCGACAAAGCAATCAAAATGTCTAAATAAACGCCTATTTTTAACTTCTCCCATTTATTATTGCTATAAATTCTGTGAAAGGGAGCCCATTGTCCCATTTCATTACATAGTTCCCGTCTTTTGTTTTATAAAGTGTAGGGATGAGTTCGTAAAGGGTCTTCATGCGTCCGGTAGGATTTCCAGGAACTGTAAAAAGCCTCCATGGATCTCCAGATGCGTTCTTGAGCCTGAAGGCGTAAACAAGAAATATCCCTGCCCTGTTTACCATTTCACTTAAACGTTCGGCCTGATCCTGTTTTTTACCAGACGCCTCCGAGAAGGCAAGATAAGACCTAATAGAAGACTTAACCTCTATCACCATCGATATATCATGCCTTATTGCTATTATATCTGCACCAAGAGACCCAGCAGCACGTGTCACAAAAAAAGGACTTGTTATCAGTGATCTGACGGTGCTACCGTTTTCTCCGACTCTTTGTGCATATTTTTCAACGGCTTGGGCCCTCCCGGAAAGTATATCCCTAATCTCCCTCTCATATACGCTGCCATTCATTTTATAGCCCAATATCGCGAGTAATAAGAAAATCCTTTTTGTTTTTCGAGTTCCGATCGACTAGTTTATATTAAATATTAATGAAGATATAAACGGATACCACCAAGGTTCAATTCCTAGATGCATAAGGATCACTTGCCATGAGTACTGTTGAACAGTTTCCTCAGGAAAGGTTTTGCCTTCTCTACTATCTCTCTAGCAGTGCCTTGTAGCTCAGGGATAGTAATATATCCTTCATGTTGTGATGTCCTATTGTATATTCTTGCAGATACTGATATCCCCATTCTTTTCAGGTCTTCCTCTATCTCATACGATTGCAAAAGAGAGAGCTCATCATGAGTGCTTACTAAATAAAATTTTGAATTTTCAATTTCATTCCAAACTTTTTTGGAGAGTTCTCGCCATTCATTAAGTATTTCTAAGGTCTTATTCGTTTTGAAAGCATCCTTCATTGAAAAGTAAAACTTTATGTCTCTCCCCAAATGTTCGTAGAAGTCCTTTTCGAGGTAGAGAAGATGCATTGTAGACGATGATGCTGGCGTATCCCATACAAGATAATCGAATTTCTTTGTTTCACCCATCCCAACAATCTGCGAGATCATGAATTCCTCAGCTACTCCAGGCGCATTCGCAATATGATCAATTATTTCGAATCCGGTATCGAAGAATCGAGAAACAATGTCGTAAACCTGGTCACCGTACCTTTTCTTCCATAGTTTCGATACTTCACTTTCACTTATTTCAAACACATCCAAATTGACAGTATTTTCTGGGAAAATATAGTGCAACGAAGGCATGGTGTCTGTTGAAACAATAGCTGTACTTCCATGCTCGGCACAGATGAGGGAGTATGCGGCGGCAATGGTCGTCTTTCCCACTCCGCCTTTTCCGACAAACGCTTCTATCAACCACTCACCAATATAGAATCAACTACGAGATAAAGGCTCTTTCCTTACAGATCTCTAAACCTGATCGCTGTCAGCAAATGTATAAATACTTGAATGACGTTGTCAGACATATGGGGGATATCACTGATCTGTTGTCGAAAGTTTCCATAGACGATATCTCAGATGATTTCTGGGACGATAACCCAACTCCGTCAATACCGGAGGATGAAGAAATTGCAAATATATACAAGACGCTCAATGTGAAAATAAAAGTGGTCGGCTGCGGTGGTGGCGGATCAAATACAGTTAGCAGGCTCTACGAAGAAGGCTTAAAAGGCGCTGATCTTATAGCTTTAAATACAGATGCAAGTCATTTAAAAACAATAAAAGTGGCTAAGAAACTTTTGATAGGTTACCGAACTACGAGGGGACTCGGTACAGGCGCAGATCCAAAGGTTGGAGAAGAAGCTGCTGCTGAGGAGATAGTCTCTATTAAAAAAATGGTTCAGAACACAGATATAGTTTTTGTAACTGCTGGGCTCGGAGGCGGTACCGGTACGGGTTCGGCTCCAGTAGTCGCGAAGGCGGCAAAAGAGGCAGGCGCAATAGTGATATCTGTGGTGACCCTTCCATTTGATTCAGAAGGCCCTATGAGAATGGACAATGCAGTTATAGGCCTTGAAAATCTAGCACAGTTCTCTGATACACTTATAGCCATACCAAACCAGAGATTGTTAAGCGAGGTGCCGAATGCAGAGATGAAAACTGCTTTCGCCTATGCTGACAGGGTACTTGCAGATACAATAAGAGCTATAGTTGAAATAATAACTAAAACCGGAGTAATAAACATAGACTATTCAGACATTAAAACGGTAATGAAGTCTGGTGGCGTTGCTATGATAGGCATGGGCCAGTCAAAGAAGGGAGGGGATAGAATAATGACAGCGCTTGAAGAGGCGCTAAAGCCCAGGCTCATAGACGTTGATATAAGCACTGCCAAGGATTGCATATTCAAGATAATTGCACCACCCGACATAACAGTGAGCGAGGTAGGTAAGGCCATGTCTGAAATAAAGAAAAGAATAACTGCAAAATCTAGAATAATCTGGGGATTAACGGTTGACAAAAATTTGGATCAGGATGTCAAGGTGTTAATATTTATGACAGGCGTCAATTCAGCTTACCTAGTTAGAGATCTAGAATCAGCAAGGCGTCTTGCCAATGCTTTTACTGGTTCTACTTCAACGGGAATCGATATAGTAAGCTGATTTTTTCATTCTTTTATGTTCAGGCTTTGTCAAATATCAACGGATGTTTGACTTCCTGCCATATTCTCCGTATATTTTGGCTGCTCCGCATCTTTACTTGACGAGACTTTAATAGTTCTCTCCGAACATGTACGAACACTTTTCTCTATGTCCGTAGATAATTCATATTGCAATCTGTCTTAGGACAACAGTATTCTAATGCTTTGTTAATTATCTCCAGATAATAATGTGAAGGCACCTCGTATTCTTTAAATTCATTATAAACTTTCTTTGATACAGAATTTCATAATGTAAGGTTCTTCTCAACCATAATAGTGATCTTAAGCTTAACCATATTGGTAAACGTACATATTAAGCGTCTTTAACTTATCGGATAGCAGAAAATACCGTTTTATGGCCTTATAGGCATACACAGATGTAAATATCGTTGCCGTATATTGGATATAATTACAGCATTTCATAATTTTGCTTTAAATGCCGCTTCATTAAAATCGACAAAAATTGACGACATTTACGTCTAAAAAAAATTGAATACTGGCATGGATATCCAGTTGCGTGGATAAGAGAATTATAGTAGCCTTGGATGTTAAGGAAAAGAAAAAAGCTATAGATATTGCAGAAAGCCTATCGGACATTGTATTTGCTTTTAAGATAAACTGGCCCTTAGTACTATATTCATCTCCTGAGGTTATAGGTGAAATTTCGCAATATGGTAAGGTTATATGTGACTTTAAAGTGGCAGATATCCCTTATACGAACTCGCTAATAACAGAGAGAGTTCGGGATCTTGGTGCATGGGGAATAATATCTCACTCGTTTCTTGGAGAAGAATCCCTTAAATCCGTGGTCAATGCAGCTAAAGGCATGCATGTATTTTCAGTTGTGGCTATGTCGCATCCTGGCTCAGATATGATAAACTCCAATGCTATGCAACTAATGAAACTATCCATAGAATGTGGGGTTTACGGATTTGTTGCCCCTGCAAACAAGATTGATGACCTAAGAATGATCAGGTCTGCAACGGACAGAGTAATAATATCGCCAGGAATAGGAGCACAGGGAGGTGATCCGTACACAGCTGTTCTGAATGGATCGGATTATTTAATAGTGGGCCGGAGCGTTTATGAAAGCGATAAGCCAGAGTTAGAGGTTTCAAAGCTTCAGCAAACTGCCGAGAGAGCTATTGAGGACAGGGAGAGACTTAAAAACAGTTAAGTATAGGATTAATGATATTAAAAAATGTATTTATTGCGAATAAACATAGAAGGTACTATAAATTACGGGCTTTATAAATATTTATATCCGGCGCTAAAGGCAGCGGAAGGTAAGAAGTCTATTGCTGGATTGATATTGGTGTTCAATTCTGGAGGCGGGGATGCAGCTTCCTCACAGCTAATTCACGACCTTGTAAAGAAAATAAGAAAGAAGAAGCCGGTTTATTCACTTGCACTTGGGATATGCGCGTCAGGTGCTTACTGGATAGCATCAGCTTCCACGAAAATATATGCGATAGATACCTCCCTGATAGGATCCATCGGAGTAATATCGATCAGGCCCAACGTTAAAAAGCTGATGGAAAAAATTGGAGTAGATGTAATGGTGTACAAGTCGGGCAAGTACAAGGATATGACATCACCGTTTTCAGAACCAAATGAAGAGGAAAAGTCTGTCTATCAGAGGCTTCTAGACGACATATTTGAGAAGTTTAAGCGGTCTGTAGCTGAGGACAGGGGGATACCGTCAGAGAAAATAGATGAGATCGCGAACGGGATGGTATATTCGGCTAAAATGGCCGCTGATAACGGGCTTATAGATAGGATAGCAAATTATGATGATCTCGTATCTGACCTTACAAAGGAGGTTGGAAAGAGGCTTAAGGTTAAGGAATTTTATATAAGGAAGCCTTTGCTTCAAAGGCTACTTGGTATCTAAAGGAATACCGCCATGATTACAAGCAATGGCAATACAAAAATAACGATATAAGAATAAGCTGCAAGATAATAGATCTTCATCGATTTCTCTATATCGGCTACGCCTGGCTGGTACCCATCATCGTTTACTATGTAGTGGCCTTTCTTTTCAAGCCTTAGGTTTAAAGCGGAGGCCATTGAAGCTATGGGCCATCCAGCGTTAACGCTGTCAAACCTTCTTATATATCTTCGTACAGGGATCGCCTTTGACCTATAATTAAGTATATCAGAGGAGAATGTTATAAAAAACCAAGAAATTCTAGCTGGTATGTAGTTTATGACCGTATCCATGAATGCAGAGAATCTGCCGAATTCAAAATTCTTCCTATCCTTGTAACCATACATTGAATCCAAAGTATTGATTATTCTAGCTATAAATGCCCCAGGCAATCCAAAAAATACGAAAAAGAAGAGAGGTGTAATGTATCCGTCCACTAAGCCTTCTGCGATACTTTCGATTGCTGCAGATGATATCTCATTTTCGTTTAGCCTGGAGGTATCTCTTCGCACTATCATAGATAAATGCATCCTTGCCTCCATTATGTTTCCTTTCTTGAGGGAATCTGTGATTAATTTAATATGCTCTCCCATCGATGTTATTGAAAAAGTAGTCTTCAATATAACCATTGAAACAACTACATAAACAACAAGGATAAAACTAGATAGATATACCGCCAAAAAATATGGTATGGCAGTCAAAACAATGACAGCGATAGAAAATAAGATTCCAGCTCTGAACCTGTTATCAAATTTCCTGAAGTAACCCTCTATTGCACTTGCCACTCTGCCCGAAAAGACGACTGGATGTATGTACTCCTTCGGTTCGCCAAAAATTATATCTATCGAAAGCGCACCGATAAGTACCACGATCATTATTATCAGATTGTTCATGCTTTTCCTCAGAGTGTTTAGATGGCTACCCTTCCCTTTTGTAATTGATATGTTTAGATATACTTATTCATTAAACTGATTTTTCTTCCAAATACTCCATTATTTCTGATAGATTCACGTTTTTTTCAAATGTGTCCGCAAAGGCATCAATGGAAGATTCTAACCTCGCAGTAAGTCCAGTTGATTGCTCTCCCACTGCTCTCAAGAAGAAGTCACTGTTTCCAAGTATGTTGTGTATGTTTGTGCCGAAAACCGTGCCATCTTCTGATATGCAGCCTTCATAGCCCAATTCAGTTAAATTCATAGGTTTTTCTCCATCATTTATAACTTCGCCATAATGGATCTCATACCCGTCTGACCAATATTTGCCCTCAGCAAACTTAAATCTAATGGATCTGGTAGTTTTCTCCTCTCTGTATTCTGTATGGCACTTTAAAAATGAAAGACAACTCATACTTTTTCCATAGTAATCTATACGTGAACCAAGTATCTGATAACCCCCGCATATTCCTAATATTAACGCTTTCCCCCTCCTTTCAGAAAGTTTTTCCGCAATACCAGTGTTTTTTACGTATTCTAAATCTGCAGGAACATTTTTTGAGCCGGGCAATATAATTAGCTTCGCATTGTCTAGTGCATTTATATTTTTCTCCGTTACAAATGTGAAACCTTTGCCTGACAGTACCAACGGATCTACATCACTGTAATTTTCCATGAACGGATATCTTATTACACAGATCTCATCGTTTTCAACAGGCGGCTTTTCATAGTCAAATGAATCCTCGCCTGGCAGGAAACCAGATTGATACGGTAGTATACCTATAACTTTTCTTGAAATTAGGTTTTCAAGCCTTTCTATGCCTGGATTTAGCATCGAAACGTCACCTCTCATTTTGTTTATTATTATCCATTTTACAAGCTCAGAATTTGGCATTAGCATCAATGTGCCGTATATTGATGCAAAAACGCCTCCTCGATCTATGTCCCCAACAAGAATCGCAGGCGTTCCATATATCGAAGATACAAAGCTATTTGCTATATCACTGTCAAGCAGGTTTATCTCGGCTGGAGATCCGGCCCCTTCTGCAATTATAACATCGTATTTTTCAGGCAACCTCTCGATACTCTCTTTCACGATGCCTTTTCCCTTTGATCTCAAATAATCGTAGTATTCTTTTATTCCCTTTTTCCCAATAGATTTTCCAAGCACAATAAGCTGGCTGGTTCCATCACCTTCCGGCTTGAGCAGCAAAGGATTCATATATCGTGACGGATCAGTTTTAGCTGCAATGGCCTGAAGCCATTGAGCCCTTGCTATTTCGTATTCTCCCTCTACTATTACTGAGTTTAGAGACATGTTCATGGCTTTGAACGGTGCAACACTATAACCCTGCCTGGAAAGTATTCTGCATAGCGCCATGGATACGGTAGTCTTACCAGCCCCTGATGACGTTCCAAGTACCTGTATCATCTTCATTAGCTGGTCATACAATTTTAAGTTAAAAAGTTGCAACAATCCTGCTAACGATCATGTACCTTCAGAAAAGATACATTGTTTAATGATATGACGAAATTACGTCAGCATTTATTGCAATTTAAGTCGCAAAATCTTTATTCTGATGTTATTGAAATGCAATAATTTCAATGCATAATCATTAATCACATTAAATTAATTAAAACGTTGTCCATTAAGAGAAAGATGGATTTAGATATAGACCAAATGGAAAAAAAATGGCTTAAATATTGGGAAGATAACGATATTTACACATTCATCCCTTCAGAGAGAGAAAAGGTTTTCACTATTGATACTCCACCACCAACTGTATCGGGTAAAATGCATATGGGGCACTCTTTCTCCTACTCGCACATAGATTTCATAGCAAGATACAAGAGGATGCGTGGCTATCATGTTTTCTTTCCATGGGGTTTTGACGATAACGGCCTTGCAACCGAAAGATACGTAGAAAAGGAAACTGGTATTAAGCCTACAGATGGGAATGTAGAACACTTCATTAACCTGTGCAGGGAATTCAGCCAGGCCAGTGAAAAGGCACTGATAGAAGGCTGGAAAAGAATGGGCATGTCGTGTTATTTTAAAGACTATTATGTTACAAGTTCTCCGGAATCGGTTAAAATATCGCAGAGTATGTTCCTGGATCTCGTAAAGAAAAACCGTGTTTACAGGGACCTAGCCCCAACAATCAGATGTCCAACTTGTAAGACATCTATTTCACAAATAGAAATGAAAGATGAGATGCTCAAATCGAAGCTTGTTTACATAAACTTTGATGTGGAAGGATCAAAGCTAACAATTGCGACTTCGAGGCCTGAACTCCTTGGTTCCTGCGTGGCGCTTTTTGTTAACAACGAAGACGAAAGATATAAAAATATAATTGGCAGGGAGGCCACTGTACCGCTGTTCGGCCATAAAGTGCCGATAATGGGCGACGAGAGCATAGACAAGGATTTTGGTACAGGAGCTGAGATGGTCTGTACCTTTGGAGATCAGAACGATCTGGATCTATGGAAGAAATACTCCCTCCCGCTGAGGATAAGCATAGATAAAGACGGAAAGATGAATGAAAATGCAGGGCCGCTAAATGGATTATCCATAAATGATGGGAGGAAGAAAATAATAGAGCTTCTTAAGTCAGAAGGTTTCGTAGTAAAGGAAGAGGATATAAAGCACTCTGTGAATACCCACGAAAGATGCGGCACTCCTGTTGAGATATTTATAGAGAAGCAGTGGTTCATAAGATATTTAGATTTAAAGAAAGATTTTATAGACAGCGGCAGGGCTGTTAAGTGGATACCTGATTACATGCGCACAAGATATGAAAATTGGGTTAACGGCCTGAAATGGGACTGGTGCATATCAAGACAGAGATACTATGGTGTCCCTTTTCCAGTATGGTACTGCTCAGATTGTGGAAATACGGTCTTTGCAGACGATAAGGATCTTCCTGTTGATCCAAGGCTGCAGCCGCCTAGCAAAAGGTGTGATAAGTGTGGTTCTAGCAATCTCGTGCCTGAGAGGGACGTAATGGATACATGGGCTACATCGTCACTTACTCCCAGGATAGCTTTGTCTCATTTTGGACTATTTGATAAATATTATCCTGAGGATCTGAGGGGGCAGGGCCATGATATCATATCGTTCTGGGCTTTTACAACAATAGCCAGGTCAAAGATCCATGACAACACCATACCATGGCTTACTTTGATGATAAGCGGAAACGTTTTCGACATGTATGGAGAAAAAATGAGCAAGAGCAAGGGCAACATAGTCGACATTTACGCAATAACTGATAAATACGGAGCCGATGCACTTAGATTTTGGGCTTCTACCGTTTCGCAAGGGGAAGACATAAGGGTCAAGGAACAGGACTTTGTTAGAGGCAGGAGAACAGTAATAAAGATGTACAACGCCAACAGACTTATAGACATACTTAGGAATGGCAGACCTCTGAAGAATGTAGATGAACCAAAGCATCCAGTGAATTTGTGGATATTGACCGAAGAGTCAAAAGTGGTGAAGCTGGTCACAGATAGTATGGACAATTACGAGGTCTCTAAGGCAAGAAGCGCTTTAGATGTATTCTTTTGGAATACGTTCTGCGACAACTATCTTGAAATGATAAAGGCCATAGTTCAAGCCGCAAACGAAAAAAATGATCTAGGTACTGTTGACGAGACAATTTACACAGCTTCAAAAGTAATGAGAGATGTGGTGAAGATGTACGCTCCGATCATGCCATTCATCACAGAAGAGATCTATCAGAGCATAGAAATTGAAGGTAAGAAGAAGAGCGTACATATTGACTGCTGGCCTATGGAAAATAGGGAATACGTTGAGGCTTCAGAGGTGAGATACGTAACTTCAATCATAGATAAAATAAGGGCAGCTAAGTCCAATGCGAAAGTATCAGTAGGTACGCCGGTGAGGAAAGCCTTAATAAAGTGCAATGCTTCTATTGCAGAAAAGTACCGAGACATGCTTTCCAGGATGATGAGGATAGGATCAATTGATATTGAGGATTCAGATAAGCTTGAGGTTTCTGTGGAACCTTAATGCCCGTTATATTGATTTCTTTTAAAAAATTTATAAAATTTCATCATATTATTATTCACCATTGGGTCCTGTCAAATGTCCGTTGACGTTTGACTTCCTGTAATATTTTCCGTATCTTTTGTATGCTTCACATCTTTACTTGACTAGCTTTAATAGTTCGTTTCGAACATGCACGAACACCTTTCGCTATGACAAATATATCATTCCATATATAAATCTACTAACAGTATTTCATGGTTTCGCTTGAGATATCGATCCATTTAGAACTTAAAAAATGACAATACCTACCATTGAAAAAAATTAATTAACGGGTCTGTGTTTATCCATAATGCAGTACATAGTTGTAACTGGTGGTGTGATATCAGGCCTTGGAAAGGGGACTATAACCTCCAGTATTGGTCATATTTTAAAAGACTCAGGTTTTAAAGTGTCTTCTGTGAAAATAGATCCATATATAAATTACGATGCTGGTACAATGAATCCATACCAGCATGGAGAGGTGTTTGTCCTTGACGACGGGAGTGAGGTTGATCTCGACCTTGGGAACTACGAAAGATTCATGGATATAAACCTAAGTTGGAAGAACAATATTACGACGGGAAAAGTTTACCTAGAAGTAATAGAGAAGGAAAGGCATGGCGATTATCTCGGTAAGACAGTTCAAATAATCCCCCATATAACGGATGAGATAAAAAGGAGGATCAGAGACGTTGCTACTTCAAGTAAAGCAGATTTCGTTTTGATTGAGGTTGGGGGCACTGTGGGTGATATAGAGTCTATGCCATTCCTCGAAGCTGTAAGGCAGCTAAAAAGAGAGGAGAACAATGTAATATTTGCCCACGTAACGCTTGTTCCAGAGATAGGGCCAACAGAAGAACAGAAGACAAAGCCTACGCAGCACAGCGTAAAGGCGCTGCGTGAAATAGGAATACAACCAGACATAATATTTGCAAGGTCTAAGAACAGACTTCTTGAGGAGACTAAGAAGAGGATATCCCTCTTTACAGACGTACCTGAGGGGGGCATTATAAGTGTCTATGACGTTGAAAATGTATACCTGCTGCCTGAGGTCATGGTAAATGAAGGCTTCATATCGTACCTTTCAAAGCTTTCCGGGAAAGAGATAAAGTACAGAGACAGCTGGAAGGCCTATACCGAAAATATAAAGCATCCAAAGGACAGAGTTAAGATAGCAATAGTTGGCAAGTATGTAGATCTGCATGATGCATACATAAGCCACAAGGAGGCTTTCTCCCATGTTACCGGAAATACGGGAATAGCTGTAGACATAAAGTGGCTGGATTCTGAGAAGGTAAAGGACGACCAAAGCATGCTTAGCGATGTGGATGCAATCCTTATCCCAGGTGGATTTGGCTACAGAGGAGTAGAAGGAAAAATTGCTGCCACAAGATTTGCACTGGAAAACCACATCCCGTTCTTGGGAATTTGCCTTGGCTTTCAGGTTGCAGTGATAGAAATAGCTAGAGACATTATAGGCTTACAGAATGCAAACAGCACAGAATTCGATCCTGCAACGAAATATCCTGTAATAGACATACTGCCTGAGCAGAAAGGAATAAAAGATCTGGGCGGCACGATGAGGCTAGGCAGCAAGAAAGTATTGATTAAAGACGGAACTTTAGCTAAGAGAATATACGGGACAGATACGATATATGAAAGGCACAGGCACAGATACGAGGTCAACCCCAACTACATTAGCATAATAGAAAAGGCTGGTTTTGTTTTCTCTGGTACTGATGAAGACGGGATAAGAATGGAGATTCTTGAGAAGAAGGGAGATGAGAGCTTCATAGCAACCCAGTATCACAGTGAGTTTAAATCAAGGCCACTTAATCCTTCACGAGTACATCTCCATCTAGTACAGCAGGCATTGATTTATAAAAAAAATAAGGATATAGGGGAAGCGGTAAAACTTCGATCTTCAGTTTGAAACTACATCACCTTCCCTGTACATTAATTATCTGACTTCCTCCCCCGCCCTAAAAGGAGGGTGTTTTTCCAATCGATTCGTGTTTACATCCCTCATCTGAGTGGCAATTGAGTGGCTCAGCCAACCACTCCCATTGAATATTCTTTACGAAAAAAGTATTTAAACATTTTATAAGAAGGCTACACATCCCAGCCGTGAATGGCGAGGCCTTCCGCCACCCTTACCCCCATTTTTGTAAATGGTATTGAAAGCCCTAAAATAAAGATTTATCAGAATAACAAATAAAAACCTTAATTGCAAAGCGTTTTGGTCTAAATATATTCGTATATACTTATTTTCTTAAACAAAAAGTAAAAGAAAAAGAAGACAGAAAATCCTTGGCTGCTTTTAACATTGTAATGGATCTATAAACATTGAAATAACAATAAGGTCAGCTTAACGAAGTTAATTCCTAGAGCCTAATACAGATCAGATTGAATTTTAAAGCGAAGGCAATGAAATTATAGACCTAGCCCTAGGATTAAAGATCTTAGCTATTCCATTGAAAGGTATAAAAATTGAGAACAGAAGAAATTATCCATATAGATATGTTCGACATATCATCTAAGATATTCAGCAAATATGGATGGATAACCATAACTTAAAACTCTCCGAAGGAGTTTTTAAGAGTCATGTGTAGGACCTTAAATAGAGATTGATCTTGATTAAGCAATAAAAATAAAGAATATAGATTTAATAAAGGCATAGATGACATTCCTGAGTCGGCGTCTGTAGAGACCGGAACTACCGCGTATCCGTATACAAAGATACGGATAGCCGGTCAACGATACAGATGTCTCAAAACCTTTAGGTTTAAGAGGATGTCAGAAGAAAAGGAAGAGGTATATCCATGAAGGATACTTTGCAGCAGCTAGTATTGAAAGTAAATAAGAAATTTCAGGATGATCCAAAGTACAGAGAAAAGCTGAAAGACGTTAAGAAAAGCGTTAACTTAGAATTCGACGGCAAAGATAATTACCATTTCTACTTAGAAAATGCCCATTTAAGCGATGTAGAGGAAGGCAAAATAGACGCAGATGTGAACGTAATGGTCAGTTCTGAGGTGTTTAGCAAGATACTTTCGAAGGAAATTGACCCCCTCACTGCATATCTGACTAAGCAGATAAAGATAAAAGCTTCGCTTATGGACAAACTGCTTATATCTGATCTCTTAAAATAGATTATAGAACCCAAATATTTTCATCAACGCTCTCTTTTATGCATGAATTCTTTATTAACACGGTATGACTATACTGCATAGTACCATGTTGAGTGAAGTTCTTGATCTCGAATCTTATAGAAAGAAGATCAGCGATGAGGTTAGAGAATGTTTCGATCTTGCAAGCCAGGCAAGAGAACTTGGTATGGATGTAACCGACAAGGTTGAGATTCCTCTAGCTTCGGACATGGCTGAAAGAATAGAAGCGCTCATAGGAATAAGTGGGATCGCAGATCAAATAAGGGACCTTAGCAAAAAGATGAGCAGAGAAGAGGTATCCCTTGAGATGTCCAGACGTGTAGCCAATATCTTCAAGGACAATAAGAAAGAAGCCCTAGATAAGGCTATAAGAGTCGGGTTGGCGATACTAACTGAAGGCATATTAGTTGCCCCACTTGAAGGAATAGCCGATGTATACATAGGGAAAAATGCCGATGGAAGTGACTACGTAGGCATTTCTTATGCCGGCCCCATAAGAGGGGCTGGAGGCACCGCACAGGCATTAAGTGTGCTTATTGGGGATGTAGTCCGCCGTGAACTTGGCATAACCAGGTATATACCTACCGAAGAGGAAATTGAAAGGTATATAGAGGAAATTGAGAGCTATGACAGGATAAAGCATCTACAATATCTTCCTACGCCAGATGAGATAAAACTCGTGGTAAAGAACTCCCCAGTATGCATAGACGGGGAGGGAAGCGAGGAGGAGGAAGTTTCAGGCCACAGGGATATGGCAAGAGTTAAAACGAATAGGATCAGAGGGGGGATGTGCCTGGTCCTCTGCGAAGGGCTTGTGCAAAAGGCAAGGAAGATCCTAAAGTATACTAGTTCAATGCACCTTGAAGAATGGAGCTTCCTCTCAAGCATAAGCGGAAAGTCAGATGACAAGGGATCTAAAAAGTCAGATAAATTCCTAAAAGATATTGTTGCGGGCAGGCCAGTATTTTCACATCCATCCAGGCCAGGTGGATTTAGGCTTAGGTATGGAAGGAGCAGGGTTTCAGGATTAGCTGCGGCTTCCCTTAACCCTGCTACAATGTACATAATGGGAAAATTTATAGCCATAGGTTCCCAGATAAAAGTAGAACTGCCAGGCAAAGCCGCAGCAGTTACGCCATGCGATACTATTGACGGTCCTACAGTGCTATTAAGGAACGGAGATCACGTTAAGATCAACAACATTGAAAAGGCCAAAGAACTCTATGACGAAGTTGTGGAGATAACAGACGCGGGTGAAATATTGATTGCATACGGTGATTTCTTAGAAAACAACTATAATCTTCCTACAGCTTCATTCACAAAAGAATGGTGGATGCAGTATTTACCGGACGGCTTAGACGGAAATGAAGTAGATCAGTTCAGGGCCGTTGAATTATCAAGACAGTATAATATACCTTTACATCCGGACTTTGATTACTACTGGCATGATATCTCCTTTGAAGAACTCGAATATTTAATATCTGCCGTAGAAAATGGCAGGCTTTCGGATAATTCTTTTCTTATACCATACTCAGCATCTGAAGTGCTGATAAAGCTTGGTGTGCAGTTCAAAAGGTCAGGCAATTTCCTAGTGTTGAATCAATATTATCCTCTTTTGGTCTCGCTAGGATACGATGTCTTTGAAGACAAAATTAAGAGAGTAAAGCCATACCAAAGGAAATCTAGCGTGTTAGAGACTGTAAATTACCTCTCTGGAATAACTATAAAGCCAAGGGCTCCTACAAGAGTAGGATCTCGTCTCGGAAGGCCAGAAAAGGCGGGAGACCGCAAGATGAAGCCGATGGTTCACTCGCTCTTTCCCGTTGAAAGCTACGGGGAAGCCAGGAGATCCATACTCAATGCAAATAAAAAAACGGATGGGACATACAAGGCAGAGGTGTTTTTCTATAGATGCACTTCATGCGGCTATGAAAGCCCATCTCCTACATGTCCTAAATGCGGTTCCAGGTCAAAACCAATCGGCACAAAGAATTCGGAAATAGATCTGTCGGTAATACTTAGGAAGGCTGAAGACAGACTCGGTATAAAATTGGATGAACTCAAGGAGTTCAAAGGTGTAAAAAAGCTGATGTCAAAGGAGAAGGTAGCAGAACCTATCGAGAAAGGGATACTTAGAGCAATACATGGCATATCTGTCAACAAGGATGGCACATGCAGGTTCGACATGTCAGATATACCTATAACTCACTTCAGATACAAAGAAATAGGCATATCAAAGGAGAAGCTCTCAGAACTTGGGTATGAGGTGAAGGACGTCAACGAAATATTCCCTCAGGATGTTATAATACCAAGAAAGGCCGCAAAATATCTCTTTGATGTATCCAAGTTCATAGATGATCTGCTAGTAAGGTATTACGGACTTCCTCCTTTTTATTCGCTGAAATCAGAGGAGGACCTTGTAGGTCACTTGGTTATAGGCCTTGCACCACATACCTCTGGAGGAGTTGTTGGGAGAATAATAGGTTTTTCAGATGTAAATGCTTTCTATGCGCATCCATTCTTCCATGCCGCAAAGAGGAGAAACTGCGATGGGGATGAAGACAGTGTTATGCTTTTGATGGATGGTTTTCTCAATTTTTCTGCAAGATACCTCCCGTCTACCACTGGCGGACTGATGGATGCCCCCTTAGTTCTATCAGTACTCATCAATCCAGACGAAATAGATAAAGAGGCCCTCAATGTGGATACTCTCCAAAAATACCCGCTGATATTTTATGAAGCCACGGAAAGACATGCGGCGCCCTCCGAACTAGAAGAGACAATGATGACAATGAAAGTTCGCATAAAGAAGACGGCTACATACAGGAATTCTTCGTATACCTTTGACACCTCTGATATAAACAAAGGCGTTCTTGTATCTTCCTACAAAACGCTTGCAACAATGGATGATAAGATAAGCGAACAGCTAGGGCTTGCCAGAAGGATCAGGGCAGTTGATGCTGATGATGTTGCGGCCCGTGTTATATCGACACACTTCTTGCCAGACATGTACGGGAACTTCAGGAGGTTTTTTTCACAGGAATTCAGGTGTACTAAATGCAATGCAAAGTATAGAAGAATACCATTATCCGGCAGATGCATGAAGTGCGGGTCGGATAGCCTTACGCTAACCATCCATAAGGGGAGCGTTATAAAGTACCTTGATGAAACACTAAAAATTGAAAAGGAATACAACATACCGAAATACCTCAAGGAGAGAATAGACAACTTAGCCAGAACTATAAAAGAAACTTTCCCCGATGAAGAGAAGCCAGATGCAGCAATTAAAATAACTGGGTTAGACATGTACTGAACAGATGATAGGGACACTTTACGTTACAGGACCAGCTGGAACTGGCAAATCAACGTTTTCAGGAGCTCTTAAGGAATGGCTTCAAAGGATGGAATTCGATGCTGCGATCATAAACCTTGATCCGGGCGCAGACTATCTCCCTTACGAACCTGATTTTGACATAAGGGAATATATATCGCTGGAAGGGATAATGTCAGATTATAACTTGGGCCCAAACGGCTCACAGATTGTTGCAGCTGACATGATCATAAACTTCACAGATAAGATCAAAGAATTTACTGACGAACTGCAAGACTATTACCTTGTTGTCGATACACCAGGCCAGATAGAACTATTCACGTTTAGAACTTCATCAACAGAGATTGTGGATAGGATCTCTGGAGAGAAATCAATGATAGCCTATATAGCAGATGCACCACTCGCCACGTATCCATCTGGGTTTATAGCACAAAAGATGCTGTATGCCTCAGTTTTCTCAAGGTTCTTCAAGCCGATGATGTTCGTTCTAAACAAAATAGATCTCGTTTCAGATGAGGATGTAGAAACGGTGAAGAAATGGGAGAGGGATCCGGATCTTCTTAATGAGGCGTTCATCGATGAAAAGGGAAACATAGAAAAGGATTACTTTTTAAATCTCCTTGAGGCTTTTAAGGAGAGCAACATAATGACAAAGGTATATCCAGTCTCGTCCAGGGACTCTTTCGGATTTGAAGACATATATTCGAACATGTCTATGTTCTTTACAGGCGGAGAGGACAACGATACTTACAATGAATGATTCTTATTTCAAAGGATCTTTGCTATTAAATCGGGTACACGCACGGCTTCTGGCATTTTTCCTCTCACCGTATTCATCCTTATTATCCTAGACGCACTTTCTGATTCTATTCCGGCCAGATTTGCCATTATCGTGTAGCCGTTGTTGTTCAAAGCAATTGGCTTAAGCCTTTTTAGTATGCCTATTTTTTCCTGGTCGCCAAGGTGCTTATTAATAGCGTTTATCATTTCCGAGGCGCTTCCCCCCTTCTCAAATAGTGATATTACAGGTATGCCTGTAAGCTTAAAAAGGAGCTCTATATCGCATATGTTAAACCCGCCAAATGATATGCCACTAAGCACTATAACTCTGACTATGTCTTTGAATTTCAAAGCCATATTTGATATTCTTTCCGTAACGTCATTGCCATCGATCGTTATTTGGGCTTTCATCACTTTTTCTATGTAACCATCCAGTCGCATTATAACTCCTACGATGAAAGATTTCTGCTGGCCCCTTCGAAATGGAGAATCATCCACGCCAAGAAGGCGAATGCCTGACTTATGCAGAGCAATTGAATTGTTAGGGCGAGTGCCAATAATCGCTGGTATCATGTTTGTTATTTTTTCCTCATCATGTACCATCTGTGCGCCTTGTGGAATATCGAACTTCGTGACTCCTAGGGAATTCCCTGTAGAACGCTTCTTTGAATACATGATCAATATCACTGATGTCTATCTCTGTCTTTCCGTTGACAAAACCGAATTCCTTCATAAATATCCTACCATCTGCATTCTTTGATATTTCCAGTCCACGATCCTTTTTGAAAGTTTTCAGCTCTATGGAATAGCCTGGCTTTAACTTTCGAACCATAGACGGTATTTCCTTGACTGCCGCATTAGCAGTTACCATTGGCATATACTTTTCATTTATAGATGATACATTAATATTTGCATAAACACTATGTGACTGATATTTATGTGCGATCTTGCTGAGCTGCTAATGGTCGAACATACCTCAATAAGACTTTTATCCAATTTCCTTTATGGGAAGGATTCATTAGAGATCTTCGAGGGCTTTAACGATTATCTTGTAAAAGATCACGTAGAAATCGAAGAAAAGATCCTTTTTCCGGTGATAGTTGACGTAGACTACGAAGATAAGGATCAGTTTAAGGCAACAGTTGAAAGAATAAAGAATGATCATAGGCTGATTGAGACTTTGGCTACAAACTTAATAAAGTGGAAGCGTGATGGTGATGATGATAAATTTATGCTTAGGCTTCCGCTCTTCTATAAAACCTTAACCGATCATAACAGTTCAGAGGAAGAACTAATATTTCCAAGGTGGAAAAACATTGATCCGGAACTGCAGAAAGATGCCTTAAAAGAGGCTATTTCAATAATAGATACAGTTAACAGGGACTTGTACGTTCGTGTGACGGGAATATCCAAGGATTTCATCTATTATATATCTGGAAATACAAGATAACTGATCTTTAATAAGATACTCTTGCACAGGTGTTGTTGGTTTCATTTCTTTAGGATAATATTTCTATAAAATTCTATAAAATATGAGATTTCCATATAGCATATTACGCTAGAATGATGCTTATGTGATTTTATGTTACTTATCGAGGCTCAGAAAATGTATTATATTAACAAGCCATTGTTTTAATATGCCTAGATATGAGAGTGGAGAGGACCTTAGTGAGAGAATAAAAGATCTAAGCAGGGCCAGGCAGTCCTTGATTGAAGAGATCGAAGCTATGATGTTCTACGACGAAAGAGCCGATGCAACTAAGGATGAAGACCTGAAGTACATAATGGAGCATAACAGAGACGACGAAAAGGAGCACGCAGCTCTGCTGTTAGAATGGATTAGAAGGCACGATCCTGCGATGGACAAAGAGCTTCATGAAATCCTGTTCTCAAACAAGAAAATGAAGGAGCTTGGGGACTAAAAGACCTATAAGCTCCAAATTTTTTAAACTTGATCTTCTTTGCTTTCTTCAACATCAGATATGTATTTGGTTGGGCAAATCTTAATGTCACAAGTTCTACAAAGTATTTCGTCCACGTCGCTTGATACCTTTACTTCTACATTTCTGGCTCCATCTATAGCCTTTATTTGATCAATTATTTTCTGCGGGATCGGCCTATAAAATATTATCCTTATGAAGGATTCATCTTGGCTCATATTTCTTGAGAAAATCTCCCGAATGTAGCATCCATACTTAGAAATAGCCATGAAAACGTCCTTCCATACAGTAGGATAGTGGCCAAGAGTGGTATAAACAGTGATGATCTGATTTCCTGTTAACAGTGCGACGTTCGATACATCTGCCATTGGCATTATTGATTCCATTACTCTTTTAAGATGGGAGTTTCCCTCTACGAGCTTAACCGTATCATAAACAGTTTTCCTGTTCACACCAAAAGTCTTTGCTATTTCGCTTATAGATATTTCAACATCGTTGGCAAAGAAACGACCCTCCTTCACCGAGATGCCGGATCTGTAGAGACCCTCGATTATTCTCTGCTTTATTGGATGTTCTTTAAAGTACTCACTGAGGATCAACAGCATAGCTATGCATTTTTAATATCTATTTATAGTAAACGTTTCTAATTCTGATTTGAGTGAATTAAAGTACGAATGGAAGCTTTTGCATAATCTAGCTTATATAGTTTGTCTTTTCTCTCTCATTGCCTTCTGCTTTTTTCGTAACAAGTTCATCCTCTGAAAACTCTATAGAGATAAGATTCGATACAGGTATTAATCTTAGAACACTTTTGCCGTCTTCACCACGAGTTCTGAAGCATACAGCTCCTTCCTCTCCAATTATGGTATAGCCAACGAATTCTCCTTCCGTAATGAGTGGTTCATCTTTGCCACTGTTGGATAAAACAGTATACTTTCCACCTTTCTTTATTTCAATCATTTCCATGTTATTCCCGCTTTCATTGAAATCTTGTATATTTACTATTTGATTTAACGAAGGTGATTAGATGTGGTATTATCTGACCTCCTTCCCGCCCTAAAGGGCGAGGGTTCCCTTGTGGCGATTCATTGGTTTGCAGTTTACCGCCTTCATTTTCATCACTTCATAGCTAGTGGGTGAGGACACCCACCCCGCTCCATTCGTCCAGCGGTAGACCGCGGGCTGGGTCTTCAGCCCATTACCCCTATCCCTCACTGTGAGTTGCCCTCTGCTCCCAGCTCCTAGGGACTCGGGGATATGTAGGATATTTATTGCACCATTCAGGTCTGCGTTTATTACCTTCCCTATGCGGAGACACCTATAGAGACCACGCTTAATACGCCCATCATCATGGGCTTCCCCACATAGGGAGCAGGTCTTAGAAGTCCACGCCTCGTCTACCTTAACCACTTTAACACCTAACTCCTCACCAACCCCCTCAAAACGTCTAATGATGTAACCGTAGTTCCAGAAGTTAACCGTGAGTTTGTTTCCGTGATCCTTGCTTATCTCTTTAGGATAGCCTATGGCGATCTCACCTACGCCTTTATTCTTAAACTCCTCCATTATCTTCCTTACCATACTGTTAAGGGCATGCTTCAGAAACCTCTTCCTTTTTTCATGTCAAGGGTGCTTTGTTAATAACCTCAATTCAATAATGCAAGGTTAGCCTTAACGCAGATATCCTCCTCACTAAAGCTTCGGACGTTCATGAATCGCAACTGTCCTTAGTATTTCCCTTGCACACATAAACGTCTGCGTGGTAAACGTGTCCACGCACTGGACAATCGAATGATTTGACTTCCCTATTCCCTATGCTTCCACATCTAGAACACTCTTTCGACGTGTTTCTGGTATCTGCATAAGTTACGGGAATGGATTAAACATAATTTATCGATATATTCTGTTCGCAATTTAGCTCCCCAATCAAGGTAGTGCTTTCTCGCTAGATTCATTCTACACTTTGTACAAATAATGCCTAAGGCCGTCAGAAAAATAAAAATAGTGAACTATGCACTCAAAAGCGTAGACATAAAGATATATAGCTACCGCATCTAAATTTGCATGCAAATTAATGGAAGAAATTATTAAAGAATTGACAACATCTTCAACACAAAAAGTTGAATAATCATTTATGTATTTGAAGAAAGGTATATTCATGGTGGATGAGTTCAAACTTAACAATAAGGAACAGCTAGCAGACGATTATAATGAAAGAGGTATATCCTATTTCAATATTGGGAAATATGACAAGGCCGTTGAGGAATTCACGAAAGCTATATCTATAATAAACGATGACGCAGACCTATATCATAACAGGGGCATGGCTTACTACTCAATGAAGGCGTATGACCAAGCAATAGAGGATTTTGAGAGGAGTATATCGCTTGATCCAAATTCATCAGACTATCATAATGCGCTTGGATCAGTTTATGAGGACATGGGGAATTATGAGAAAGCGCTCGAGGAGTTCAACAGTGCTATTCGATTAGAAGATGACCTGCCAGACTATTACTATAATAGGGGCAACGTTTATTGGAAGCTTGGCGAAATAGAAAAGGCCATTCAAGACTATTCCAAGGCAGCAGATCTCGACTACACCGATCAAATATACGTTTACAAGAAATACGAAGCGCTAACATCGCTCGGAAGATATGATGAAGCGCTTGAAACTGTAGATAAGGCAATAAAAGTAGTTCCAGCAAACTACAATTATCTTGCTATGAAGGCTGAATTATTGATAAAAATGAAGAGGTACGAAGAGGCCAGGCCAGTCATAGAGGAGGTTGAGAAACTTAATCCTGGCAACCCAGATGCAGCCAGACTAATGGCCCAAATAAATATGAAGAGGCAAAATAAATAATAAATATTTACTCATTTTCTCTGAAGAACTCAAAGCTCAGTTCTGATTGGGCTTTTTCCTTCAATTCGCTTATGTTTTTTATGTTTTCAGTTAGGTCCTCTGATTCTGCGGGTATGTACTTGATCCTTCCACGTGACATGCCGTAGGACCCAGGGCACAGAAAACCTTCCTTCACAAGTACAGCATCTGGCTTAAGCCTTAGTATAATGCTCATCGCTATTTCCTTGCCCCCTCTTGGGTTCGCAAAACCAGGGTTTTCGTATTCCTTCATCTCTTTTTTTTCGTCATCGAAGAGTATTATTGAACTTCCCATGTCCAAAGGCTGTAGTGTATTATTTTCATCTACTACTGCTGCTACTTTCATAATTGATCATAATCATTCTAAATTTAAATTGATTGTTAATTTTTAGTTATGGAAACGCTTAAATTCCCTGTCGTTTCCAAAGCACAGAACCCTTAAATTCAACATAAATTATATACTGACGTGGAACTGTGAGTGAAACAAAAAAATTTCTTTCATGGAATGTAAATGGCTTGAGAGCCGTAATAAAGAGTGGCGGCCTCGATCTAATTCGGAACGGTGATTATTTTGCCATAGCAATGCAAGAAACCAAGGTTGACGTAAAGAGTGTACCTGAAGAGATGTATCATCTGGGATACCACGTTTACAACAATCCAGCAAAGAGGAAAGGGTACAGCGGCACGATGACTCTTTCCCGTGAAAAGCCCATAGATGTTTCTTACGGCTTTGAATCGGAAGAGGGGCGCATACTAAACCTTGAGTTTGATAACTTTTACTTTATAAACGCTTACTTCCCGAATTCGCAGCACGGCCTGACTAGGCTTGATCTAAAGCTTGACTTCGATAAAAAATTCCTTGGATACGCTAACGATCTTCGGAAAAAGAAACCTCTTATAATATGCGGAGACTTCAACGTCGCCCATGAAGAGATCGATATAGCAAGGCCAAAGGATAACGAGCACAATGCTGGTTTCACCATAGAAGAAAGAACGTGGATGTCTCAGTTCTTATCTTCTGGTTATGTTGATACATTCAGGTTGTTTACAACGGATGGCGGGCACTACTCTTGGTGGTCTTACAGGTTCAATGCAAGGGAAAAGAACATAGGCTGGAGAATTGATTACTTCGTTGTATCCGATGATATAAAGGATAAGGTTAAGGCGTCACGCATACTTGAAAATGTAAAAGGATCTGATCATGCACCAGTGGAGCTAGAAATTGATATATAAAATTAAATTAATTTTATATATTCGTACGCATCAACGTCCCCATAGCAGTACTTCACATGCCTAAAGCTTGATTTAAGATCCTTTACCTCTTCCTTTATTTTTGACGGTTCCTCTTTTTTTACTATGGCCCTGTAAATAAGCGAAGCTATCTCCTTCATCTCAGACTTGCCCATGCCTGTACGCGTTACCTCTTGTACGCCTATTCTTATACCACTTGGATTCTGCGATTTCTTGTTGTCATCCCATGGGAGCAGGTTCTTATTAAGTATAATGCCAGAGGCTTCAAGCGTCTCCGCAACATATTTTCCGCCGCCATTTTGGGTAACGTCAACGGCCATAGTATGTGATTCAGTAAATCCCCTCTCTTCGGCTAATACCTTAAAGCCGAGACTATAAAGTTCACCCGCAAGAGCCTTTGCATTGTCAATTATATCAGATGCGTATTTTTCACCGAATTCTAATTCCTCAGCAGCTGTTATGCCAAGCGCTGCCATTGCATTCAGGTGGTGGTTGCTGAGAACTCCTGGAAAAACGGCCCTTCTAACCGATTTCCATGTTTCACTGTCGGTGTTTCCTAAGATTACACCGTGCTGAGGCCCTGGAAACGTCTTGTGAGTGCTGCCGGTAACAATATCTGCCCCTTCCCTAAGAGGATCTTGGAACTTTCTACCAGCTATCAAGCCTAGAACATGAGCGCCATCATACCATACTTTACAACCTACTTCATCGAAAGCGCCCTTCATCTCCTTCAGTGGTACGGGGAACATAAATACAGATTGCCCAAATAGGCATACCTTTGGCTTTTCCCTTTTTATGATCTTTGAGGCTTCATCGGGATCTACTGTCATAGTATTCTTATCATAAGGATAGCTTATTGTGCGAACGCCGCGCATACCCAGTATGCCAAATTCTGCCGCACTTATGTGGCCACCACCAGATAAGGCGGGAACAGCAACAAGATCTCCAGGCTTTGCCAGTGCATATATAGCAGCTGAGTTCGCATTTGTTCCAGATATTGGCCTTGGGTCAGTCTGTTCAGTTTTAAAGAGTTTTGAAAGAAGTTCATTCGTTTTGTCCTCTATCAGATCTACAAAGTTGTTTCCCTGGTAATACCTATGATGAGGAAGCCCCTCTGCATATCTTGATTCCAGATCACTTATCATTACTTCCCTAGCCAGCGGGCTCATAACATTCTCAGATGCTATCAGGGCCACGCTGTCCCCAAACAGGGCATTATGCTGCTGGGCCAGCTCCCTAATACTTAATGCGTCTTGATATGCCATAGTTTAATATCGCTAGCCACTTAAAATACCCTTGCAGCAGGGCATTAAACTGCAAATATATGTCATAATACTATTAAAATAATTTAATCTATATAATTATAGAAATAACAACAAACAGTTTATATATACATCCAACGCTCATTCATGGACAATTTTTTCCGCTATTTTCTATACTCATTGAGAAATCAACAGGTGTATATAGAAATGGTTACTTTTATATATACAACCAAAATGACCAATTGGGTGTATTATGGTAACTACTGTTGACGCTCTTTTGGCGATCGCAGCTTCGATTTCAATAGCAGGTGGTTTAATAGGTACAGGTATGGCACAGCAAGGTATTGGAGCAGCTGGTATGGGCATAATTGCAGAAAAGCCTGAAAAATTTGGGCAGGTTCTGTTCTTCTTCGTCATACCAGAAACCTTATGGGTAATTGGTCTTGCCCTTGGTATAATACTGCTTTTGCACATAATCTGATCCATATGTCTCTCGAACAGGTAATAAAAGAGATCGAGCAGAGCCAAGAAATTAAGAAAAAAGAGATACTTGAAAATACAAAAAATATTCTCGACAAAATGGAAGCTGAAAAAAAGGCAAAAATAGATGAAATTAGGGCCTTATATCAAGAAAAGATGAGAGCTGAATCTTCAAGAATAACTGCTTCCATTATTGATAAAGCGAATATAGAAGCTAGATCGATCCTCAGGAACAAGATAGAGGAGATATTAGAAGGCTATGTCTCAGCTGCACAAGAGATACTAAGGAATATTCGAAATATGCCGGAATACCCGGCTTTACTTAATAAGATGATAGAAGTAGCAAAAAAATATCTTGGGCAGGACTGCATTATAAAGGTGGATTCGAAGGATAAAGCTGTTGCCCCATCCTCTGGGATAACGTATTCAAATATAGATCCTTATGGTGGCATATTGGCCAGTTCCCGTGATGGCAAAGTAGAGTTAGACCTAAGAGTTAGTTCAATAATGGAAGAAGTTCTAGAAAAAATAAAGGTAAAAATATATACTAGGTTAGAGGAATAAGATGGACGCTACTTACGTTGGAGCTTATGGAAGGCTAAAGGTCTACGAGGTAGACTTTTTAAAGAAGGATTTTCTGGAGCATCTCATCTCTCTGGATAAGCCTTCAGACTTTTCATCTGTCCTCTACGCATCGGTTTACAAGGAGGATTATGACGCATTAACATCGATATACAGAGAGCCCGATCTTACTGAGATGGCCATAAACAGACATCTTGTCAGGATGAATAGAATAGCCGCCTTTGCGATTCCGCCACTCGCTAAAAATGCACTGACTGCATATATATCGAAGTGGGATATAGAAAATATAAAGACGGTCATATCTTCTAAGTTCCTTGGTCACGGCCTCAAAGAAACAGAGATGTTTATAGTAAGTTTCAGAGATATTCCTATGGGCTTAATTGGAGGCGTGCTCACAAACGAAGACTACAGAAACATGATGAATCTGCCGAATGTAGAAGCTATAATAAACTACTTGACTAGGTATGGTTACGGTTCCTATATGCTCCAGTTTATTGAAGATTACAGGAAGACTGGGGATATATCGCCCATGCTCTACTCACTTGATCGTTATTATTACGCTAGGCTCCTTGAATCACTCAAGTACTACAACGGAGATGAAGGGCCTGTCATAAACTATATACGATCAGATATAGACCGGATAAACCTGAACACTATATTAAAGGGAAAGAAACTGAATATATCGTATGAGCGTTTTTTCTCAGGCCTTGTGGATGGTGGCAACATACCTATTAACGCAATTCACGATTTTTACGGAAATTCCGACATACTATCGATGATAGATTCCATCAAAAGATACTATGACTTAGAGGATGCAAAGAACAAGTATGCGTCCGATGGCAATCTGTATCATTTCGACGTGTCAATGCGTAATATAATGATAACAAAATATATGGGCACCATGTCTATGCTTCCATTATCCCTGGATAGCATATTCTATTTCATAATCAGAGCTGAGATAGAGAGGCAGAACCTTAGAACCATATATGAAGCAAAGCTGCACGGTGCTCCTAAGGAAAGTATATATGACCTTATGATAAACGGAGTGGTGTGAGTTGCAGAGCTGTATTACAGTAATAGGCGAAAGGGATGTCGTCCTTGGTTTCCGTCTTCTAGGCATTACGAATACTATAGTAGCTGAAGGTAAAGATCTGGTAAAGAAGTTTATGGAAGAGTTCGAGAACCCGCATTGCTCCGTAATTGTCGTTTCAGAACATTTAAAGAACATGATTGATAAAAAGACCTTGAGATCGATAGAGGTCTCTTCAAAGCCTCTTGTTGTATTCATTCCTCTGCCCGGTTTTAAGGAAGAGGAGTCCATAGAAACTATGGCCAAGAGGATCTTAGGTATTGATATAGGAAGTGTATGAGGTGATGTTATGGGCAAAATTGTAAGGATTTCAGGTCCTGTCGTTGTTGCCGAGGATATTGAAAACGCTAAGATGTACGATGTCGTTAAGGTAGGGGAAATGGGCCTTATAGGCGAAATAATAAGAATAGAAGGCAATAGATCTACGATACAAGTGTACGAAGATACAGCCGGGATAAGGCCAGATGAAAAGGTTGAAAATACTATGAGACCCCTCTCTGTTGAGCTTGGGCCAGGCCTCCTTAAGTCCATATACGACGGAATTCAAAGACCATTAGACGTGATAAAGGAAACTTCAGGAGATTTTATAGCTAGAGGCCTTAATCCTCCGCCCCTTGACAGAAAGAAGGAGTGGGATTTTGTTCCAGCTGTTAAAAAGAACGACATTGTTTATCCAGGGCAGGTAATTGGAACTGTACAGGAAACTTCCCTTATTACGCATAGAATAATCGTCCCGGATGGCGTTAGCGGGAAGATCAAGTCTATATACGAAGGAAAGCGGACAGTAGAGGATGTTGTTTGTACTATTTCCACAGAACATGGGGACGTTGATGTAAATCTTATGACAACGTGGCCAGTGAGAAAGGCAAGGCGTGTTGTAAGGAAACTGCCGCCTGAGATACCACTAGTAACGGGTCAGCGTGTAATAGATGCGCTCTTCCCTGTGGCAAAAGGTGGTACAGCAGCAGTTCCAGGGCCTTTTGGAAGCGGAAAGTGCGTATCAGGTGAAACACCAGTTTACCTTGCGGATGGCAAGACAATAAAAATAAAGGATCTATACAGTTCTGAGAGAAAAAAAGAAGATAACATTGTTGAGGCTGGTTCGGGAGAAGAGATAATACATCTAAAAGATCCCATTCAAATATATTCTTATGTGGACGGGACCATAGTCAGGAGCAGATCAAGACTTCTATACAAGGGCAAGAGCTCTTATCTTGTGAGGATAGAAACTATTGGCGGAAGATCGGTAAGCGTTACACCAGTTCACAAACTCTTTGTCCTTACGGAAAAGGGTATCGAAGAGGTTATGGCCTCCAACCTAAAGGTAGGCGACATGATTGCTGCTGTAGCAGAAAGCGAATCTGAAGCAAGAGACTGCGGAATGAGCGAGGAATGCGTGATGGAAGCAGAAGTTTATACGTCACTTGAAGCGACATTCGATAGAGTAAAGTCTATAGCGTACGAGAAGGGTGATTTTGATGTATACGATCTTTCCGTACCAGAATACGGCAGGAACTTTATAGGCGGAGAAGGACTTCTCGTACTTCACAACACGGTTATACAGCACCAGCTCGCGAAATGGAGCGATGCGAACATAGTTGTTTATATAGGCTGCGGTGAACGTGGTAATGAGATGACAGAAATCCTTACAACGTTCCCTGAGCTCAAAGATCCTGTAAGTGGACAGCCGCTTATGGATCGTACCGTACTAATAGCTAACACATCTAACATGCCTGTTGCGGCAAGAGAGGCTAGCATATACACAGGAATAACAATTGCAGAATATTACAGGGATATGGGTTATGACGTAGCACTTATGGCTGATAGTACCTCCAGATGGGCTGAAGCCCTGAGGGAAATATCAGGCAGGCTTGAAGAGATGCCTGGAGAAGAAGGATATCCTGCCTATCTCGGCAGAAGGATTTCAGAATTCTACGAAAGATCAGGGAGAGCAAGACTAGTGTCCCCTGAAGACAGGTTTGGGTCAATAACTGTCATCGGGGCTGTTTCACCACCCGGAGGAGATATATCAGAACCTGTATCTCAGAATACGCTAAGAGTAACAAGGGTGTTCTGGGCGCTGGATGCATCTCTCGCCAACAGGAGGCATTTCCCCTCGATAAACTGGCTCAATAGCTACTCTCTATACACCGAAGATCTAAGGCATTGGTACGATGAAAATGTTGCTAAGGATTGGGGATCGCTTAGATCGCAGGCCATGGATATACTCCAAAGGGAAAGCGAGCTTCAGGAAGTAGCACAGCTTGTCGGATACGATGCTATGCCAGAGAAGGAGAAATCCATACTTGATGTTGCCAGGATAATAAGAGAGGATTTCCTACAGCAGAGTGCTTTCGATGAGATAGATTCCTATTGTTCTTTGAGGAAACAGTATCTTATGCTCAAAGCAATAATGGAACTTAACTCATACCAGTCTATGGCTATCGACCATGGCGTGACTATGGATAACCTCTCCTCGCTACCTGTAAGGGAGAAGCTTTCAAGGATGAAGATAGTCCCAGAAGACCAAGTAGAGAGTTATTACTCTAGCATAATAAAAGAAATCCATAAAGAGTATACTTCGTTTATTGGTGAGAAAAATGCCGAAGCTAACATATAAATCTGTATCTGAAATCAGCGGTCCGCTACTGTTCGTTGAGAATGTACCAAACGCGGCCTACAACGAGATGGTAGACATAGAGCTTGATAATGGGGAAACAAGGCAGGGACAGGTACTTGATACTAGGAAGGGTCTTGCTATAGTACAAATATTTGGTGCTACAACAGGAATTGGTACGGAAGGTACGAGAGTAAAGTTTAGGGGAGAAACAGCCAGGCTGCCTATATCAGAAGATATGCTTGGAAGAGTTTTCAACGGTATAGGTGAGCCAATAGATGGCGGGCCAGAGATACTGGCAAAGGAGCGTATGGAGATAACCAGCAATGCAATAAATCCATACTCGAGAGAGGAGCCATCAGAGTTTATTGAAACTGGGATATCCGCTATAGACGGTATGAATACACTGGTAAGGGGCCAAAAGCTCCCAATATTTTCCGGATCTGGGCTCCCGCACAACCAGCTCGCGGCACAGATAGCAAGGCAGGCAAAGGTACTTGATAGCTCAGAGAACTTTGCAGTAGTGTTTGGTGCTATGGGAATAACAAGCGAAGAAGCTAACTACTTCACGAATCAATTCAGGGAAACGGGGGCTCTTTCTAGATCTGTAATGTTCCTCAACTTATCTTCCGATCCGTCTATGGAGAGGATAATACTGCCGAGGATAGCTCTGACAACCGCAGAGTACTTGGCATTCCAGAAGGAGATGCACATCCTGGTCATACTTACTGATATGACTAACTATTGTGAGGCACTTCGTGAGATTTCATCGGCAAGGGAGGAAGTACCTGGGCGGCGTGGTTATCCTGGTTATATGTACACAGATCTTAGCACTATATATGAGAGAGCCGGCAAGCTTAAAGGCAACAATGGATCTATAACTCAGATACCTATCCTGACTATGCCCGGTGACGATATAACACACCCAGTCCCTGATCTTACTGGCTATATAACTGAGGGGCAGGTAGTCGTTTCCAGAGACCTAAACAGGAAGGGGATATATCCTGGAATAGATGTTTTGCTATCACTTTCAAGGCTGATGAACCAGGGCATAGGGAAGGGCCACACCCGTGAAGACCACAGGGGATTAGCAGATCAGCTTTATTCAGCTTATGCCTCAGGAAAGGATTTGAGATCTCTGACTGCAATAGTTGGTGAGGAGGCCCTCAGCCAGAATGACAGGAAGTATCTTCGGTTCGCTGATACGTTCGAGGAAAGATATCTAAAACAAGATTTCTTCGAAGACAGATCTATTGAAGACACCCTCAACTTAGGATGGGAACTTCTTGCCGACCTTCCTGAATCTGATATGAAGCGGGTTAAACCAGACCACATTAAGAAGTACGGTAAGTGGAAAAAGGAGTGACTATGGAGATACGGCCTACCAGGATAGAGCTAATACGTACGAGGCGTAGGATAAAGCTTGCCAGGAAAGGGCTCGATCTGTTGAAGATGAAAAGGTCTGCGCTGATCTATGAGTTTCTGCAAATAAGCAGGACTATTCGAGGTATGAGGGAAAACCTTAGGAGGGAGGTAGAGGATGCCCTCAATACGATAAGGACTGCTGAAATCCTTGAAGGGCAGGTGGCATTGGAGAGGATAGCAAACATGTCTAGCGATTCCACCATAAACGTAGATTCTAGGAATGTGATGGGAGTCGTAATTCCTACCCTAAATCTGACATATAATCTATCGATACTTTCAGACGTTTATCGGACTATATCTGTCCCGGTGGCAATAAACGACGCTATTGACCGTTTCCAGAGGCTTTTCCTTAACCTGATACAAATACTCGAGAAGGAGAATGCCCTTCGAAACCTTTTAATTGAAATAGACAAGACGAAGAGAAGGAGCAACGCTATTGAAAACATACTTATACCAAGGCTTGAATATCAAGCAAAGATGATAAAGATGATGCTGGATGAGAGGGAGAGAGACACCTTCACTACCCTTAAAACGATAAAGAAAAAAATAGAGGCAGGGAAAGATGAAGAGTGATTGGAACAGCATCGGATATAGAAAATACGTAAAGAATATTGATGTATCTAAGATAAAAGATATTAAAGTTCTGCGTAAATTCATTATTATAAGGAATTTAATTATGTTGGCAAACGTCACTGCAACTGCTATTGCTTTGCTTTTTGTATGGGGTGGTATATGATGGATGATATTGAAGCGATCAAGATCATAAAGGAGAAGGAGATCTCTTCAGATAAGGAGATAGAGGATCTAAAGAAAACTCAGGATGATCTGGTTAAAGAGGCTTCCCAGAAGAATGAAGAGGAGATAGCCAAATTTACTGAGGAGATGGAGGCTGAGTACAGGAAGTTCTTAGATGAGCAGCGGAAGATAGCGGAGGACAAAGCTAAATCTATCATAGAGGAGGCAAGGCAGAAGGCATCCCGAATATTGCTTAATATAAGTGAATCTGAACTTACAAAGATAGTTATTGATACTGTCAACGCATATCTGGAGGAATAAAAATGCTGAAGCCGGTAAAGATGGCAAGGATACTAATAGTTGCACCTAATTCCGAGAGGGATAAGATTGTATCTATACTGCACGACTTCGGCATGATGCAGATAGATGAGGTTAAAGGCGACATATCCCGTCTTCTAGAGCCATCTCCGGCACCTAGCAAAGCCAAAGAGGTTATGGACTACCTCCAGAAGTTTAGGGGTTATGAATCTATACTCCCAAAGAGGCCCGTAAAAAACAAGGCCAAATTTTCAGGATTAGACGAGGTACTTCAGGAGGCTTCCAAAATAAATATTGATGAGGATCTTCGGATAATAGTAAATAAGCAAGAGGATATAAAATCCAGCCTCAGGGAGATTGAAAATAGGCTATACGTTGTCCGCTTCTTCTCATCCTACGACATAGACCTTTCTATTTTCAACGGATCGAGATTTTCATCATATCTTGTTCCAGCTGAGGATGTCGATGTTGGGCAGTTCGAGGCCGTAGGTGCAAAGGTCACTAGGATGAAAGGGTTCTCAGTAATTACTGCTCCGTCTTTAATTTCTGGCGAGCTTGCAAAGGTTGCAAACAGGCTAGGGTTACAGATAATACATATTCCTGAGGTTATTGGCAAGCCTGCGGATGTAATAAGTTCTCTAGAGCAGAAGAAGAAGGATCTTGAAGATGCTGTAGCTTCCCTTAACAAGAGGCTAGAAGAGCTATCAGACAAGTATTATGAGAGGATAGCCCAGGTGAGAGAGGCCTTGGAAATAGAGGCTAAAAAAATAGATGTTGAAGAAAAAACCAAGGGTACAAAGTATACATTTGCAGTAGAGGGTTGGATACCTGATGAAGATTACGAAAAACTACACAATGCATTGAATAGAGTTATAGGTGGAAGCTTCATATTATCGAAGATAAAGACAGATGAAATGCCTCCTACTCTTCTTAGAAACCCGAAAAGAATAAGCCTTTTTGAGTTCTTTATAAGGTTTTATTCTCTCCCTGAGGGCACAGAGTATGACCCTACACTAATCTTCGCTCTAGTCTTTCCGCTATTCTTTGGGTTGATGGTTGGCGACTGGGGCTACGGCCTATTCATCCTTTTGATGTCCCTATGGATAATACGCCGTGTCGATAATCCTCCTGCTAAAAGCCATATACCTAAGGTAATAAGCCGCTTCATCCTTATGATAATGGGACCACAGTCGCTGAAGACACTGGCGCGTGCATTAATTCCGTCATCGATAGTTGCCATAGTGGCTGGGATATTATTCAATGAATTCTTCGGTTTTTCAATACTACCATTTACAGTCTTCCATGTATATACTGTTCTTCCAAAACTGATGCTGATCGCTGGATACATAGGTCTCTTCATGGTATCCTTTGGATTTATCCTCGGTTTCATAGAGGATCTTTACTCTGGTGATAGAAAGGGTGCTGTGGATAGGTTAGGCTGGCTCTTCTTTGCCATAGGCATAGCCACCATAGGCCTTAACCTTATACACCATGCTTTGTCCTTTTCAGTCAGCACTGGCGTATCGAATTTTATAGCCGTAGGCCTGATAATAGCTGGAATACCAATGATAGCCATAAAGGAAAAATCACAGGGTTTCATAGAGATGCCTTCTATAATAAGCCACATACTCTCTTATTTAAGGCTTGTTGGCATATTAATTGCATCAGTAGTCATTGCAGAAATAATAGATCTTGTTTTCTTGAGAAGTGTAGTTTCCCATTCAATAGGACTCGCTATTCTTGGAATAATAATACTCGTAATAGGACAGTTGTTCAACATCATACTTGCAGTTTTTGAGCCTGGAATACAGGGGGCTAGGTTAATCTACGTTGAGTTCTTCTCAAAATTTTACCATGGAAACGGGAAGCCGTTTAGGCCTTTCAGATCTGAGAGGAGATACACTGAAAACGGAATTAACCTAGGAGAGGAGAGATAAACGTTTATCCACATTAGCGATACTACTCAAGAAAATATCCCCCTACCTGTAGTATGGTGAGATCTTGAATGTAGGCATCATAGGTTTTCAAGGAGACGTGGAAGAACATATTGCAATAGTAAAGAAGATTTCCCGCAGAAGAAAAGGAATAAACGTTTTACGCATTAGAAGAAAGGAAGATCTCGATAGGTCAGATTCGCTAATAATTCCTGGCGGCGAAAGCACAACTATATACAAACTAATCTCAGAATACGGAATATACGATGAAATAATTAGACGTGCAAAGGAAGGTATGCCTGTCATGGCAACTTGCGCCGGCCTAATACTTATTTCCAAAGACACCAATGACGATAGGGTTCCAGGAATGAACCTTCTCGACGTAACAATAATGAGGAACGCTTACGGGAGGCAAGTCAACTCATTCGAAACAGATATAGATATAAAGGGCATAGGTACTTTTCATGCAGTATTCATTAGAGCTCCTAGGATAAAAGAATATGGTAACGTAGATGTTATGGCTAGCCTTGATGGATATCCTGTCATGGTAAGATCAGGAAATATATTAGGTATGACATTTCATCCAGAACTCACAGGAGATGTAAGTATACATGAATATTTTCTTAGCATGGGGGGAGGGGGGTACATTTCCACTGCAACAGGTTAGGTGATAGGGATGAAGACTGTCCTTTATGATGAACATGTAAAATTAAACGCACACTTTACCGATTTCAATGGTTGGGATATGCCTCTTTACTACAAGAGCATAATCGAAGAACACATGTCTGTACGTAAGCACGCAGGAATATTCGATGTATCTCACATGGGAGATATAACAGTCAGAGGTAGAGAAGCTGGAAAGTTCCTCGACCATATGTTTCCCACAAAAGTATCGAGTCTCAATGATGGTGAATGTATATATACTGCCTTCTTAAATGAAAAAGGTCAGATGATAGATGATACAATCGTATACAGAATGAGCAGCGATTCATACTTTTTTGTGCCGAACGCTGGTACCACAGATAAAATATATGAATGGGTTACAAAAAATTCTAAAGGTTTTGATGTAAAAATAGAAAACGTTTCGAGCAAAATATCGAGCATTGCATTGCAGGGCCCAGAATCTGAATCTGTAATATCCGAACTTGGATTTTCATATCCAGGTTACTTTAAATTCACATACGTAAACGGGAAGTATAAGAACGCAATAACTGGAAAAAACGATATAATAATATCCGGTACTGGATATACAGGAGAGAAAGGAGTTGAGTTTATAATTCCGAACGAGTATGCCGTTGAACTTTGGAGAAAACTCCTCTCATTAGTAGAGAAGAGATCTGGGTTGCCATGTGGACTTGGCTCAAGGGATACTCTTCGAATGGAGAAGGGAATGCTTCTGTCTGGACACGATTTCAACGAAAACAGAGATCCATATGAAGCTTCTATATCTTTTATAGTTAACAACGATGGTGATTTTATTGGCAAGAAAAGCTTAGAAGATAGAAGAAAGGAAGATAAACAGATATTCAGAGGTTTTATATTATCGGATGGAATACCAAGATCAGGAAATTCAGTAAAGGTAAATGGCAAAGTTGTAGGAACACTGACGAGCGGTTCTATTTCACCGGTATTAAATAAAGGTATAGCTTTAGGTTATATAGATAAAGAATATTCTAAAGAAGGGACAAAGGTTTTCGTTGAGATAAGGGGAAAGGATCACGAGGCTACGGTTTCAAGGCCAAAGATAGTAAAGTAGTACATCGAAATAACACGCCGCAGTGGAAATAGACCTCTCCCTCTCCCGACTATTTTTATGGATTGTGATGAAGAAAAATTCCTACTTACATGAAATACGAATACGAGAAAAGTGCCGAGATGAGAAATCATCTCTAAAAGAATACTTTAGTTAAGCTAAATTTTTGAAAGAACGTTGGTTTTAATGACATGATCTCTGCGAAGGCTTATTTCATATGCCTTCTTCCAAAATAATTCTTTATGCATGTTTAATGGAAGTATAAAGAATAGTATCATTAGACTTGCAAGTAAGAAACAGTTGCTGCGTTTCAACGAATATCCGCACATTGGCGTTACGGAGATCAGTGACCATTACGATGATTTGATTGGTTATCGCTAGCTTGTCATTGCATTTCCATAGCTGCAGTGGAAATGTACCCCTCCCCCTCTACAGTATCTGATTCATTACTTCATTTATAGATTTCTTCACAGCTTCATCGCTGCTATACTTATTTTTCCAACCTGTTTTTTTAAGCTTAGCTATATCCATCATGGCATATTTTACGTCTCCAGGCCACCCTCTTCCATTGTATCCACCGCGGTGTACAATTGCCGTATCTTTAAGTCCCATAGCCTCCAGCACAAATTTTGCAATCTTATCGACACTAGTAACATCGTCATTGCCTAGGTTGAATGGTTCAACGCCTTTTACGTGTTCATAAACGTATATCATTGATCCGATGAGATCTTCAACGTGTATGTATGACTTCGCTTGAGTTCCGTCTCCTAGAACTTCTAGTTCTTTCTTGTTGTTCTTAAGTTTATTTATAAAATCAAATATTACGCCATGCGTTGAGTTTTTTCCAACAACATTTGCAAACCTGAAAAGAAGCGCGTTAAAACCGTAGTAGCTAGCGTATGCTGATATAAAAGCCTCTGCTGCAAGTTTAGAGGCTCCGTAAGAAGATATGGGCAAAAGTGGTCCATAGTTCTCAGGTGTAGGTATAACCTTTGCTTCTCCATACACCGTTGAGCTGGAAGCAAATAATATGTCTTTTATGTCAGACTTCCTCATCATTTCTAGCACACTGATTGTGCCTTCAACGTTGACCTTCATATCAAGCGCAGGATTTGAAGATCCATTCCTCACATCAGAATCAGCTGCCAGGTGCACAACAATGTCATAGTGATATCCATCTATTCCATTCAGTATGTCCTTCTTTATGAATTTAAAATTAGGATTATCATAGAATTTTTTTATGTACCTATCATCAGTTATGCTCAGGTTATCAATGACAGTCACTTCATTTTTAGGCAGCAAATGCTCCACCATATTCGAACCTATGAAGCCGGCGCCCCCTGTTATGAGTATCCTTTTGTTTTCCATGCGAACGGATTATCAGCAATCTGAATATAATTATTTACATTGTATTTTTAAATGCATGCCCATGACAATAAAATAGCCACTATGACGAATATACATTACAGTATGTAATAATCATCTACATAATTTTGGGTTAAGTCACAAATAATTTTAGAATGGAATCATTCATCCATGCCATGCAGCAAAAACTTCATTGCCTCATCTGTGGAACACCAATATACTCTGGTTTATATTGTTCTGATTGCGAATCAGAGATGGAGAGGTCTAGGACAAGCGACGAGGAGAGCTTTGACGAATGGATTTCAAAAACAAGGGAAAAAAACAGAATTTCATCGCCTCCAGAGGATACGATCCCGCTAGATCAATTTAACGAGTATTAATTAATATTAATTCTTACTTAAATTTTAAAAAAATTTTTAAAGAAAGAAGGCATTGTCTAAGTAGGTGAAAAAATGGCAGAAACCTGGGAGATAAAGGAAAAATTAAAACCGAGAGGACTAGAAGGAATATCAGATGTACAGATAGACAACCACTTCGATGTGCATTATAAGGGATATGTAAACAAGCTAAACGAGATATGGTCAAGGCTCCCTGACGTTGACAGGAGCAAGGCTAACCAGAATTATAGTGAGTTCAGGGCTCTTAAGCTAGAGGAGACTTTTAACTACGGAGGCTCTTTCCTGCACGAACTCTACTTTGAGGGCCTTACCCCGAGTCACAGCGAAGTCCCTGACGAGTTCAAAGATGCAGTAGCTAAGGACTTCGGATCATACGAAAAGTGGCTGGAAGATTTCAAAGCTACTGGTACAGCCTTTAGAGGATGGGCCATACTTGTATTCGATCTCAACTATGGAAAGCTTAGGAACATAGGCTCAGATGCGCATAACGTAGGCTTGATATGGAACTCAATCGCAATACTAACCATGGATGTTTACGAACATGCTTACTACGTTGATTACGGCGCTAAGAGAGCACCGTACCTTGACGCCTTCATGAAGAACGTCAACTGGCCTGTTGTGCTTAAGAGGCTAGAGAAGGCTAAGAAGGCTTACGAAGCTTTCAAATCCTGAATTTTTTATGGATTTTAACCAGTATTTTTTACCACTTTTTCAAGGAGAAGCCTCATTAATTATAAACAAAAAAGTTGAAGAATTCAAATTATTTGATAGGAAAAACAAGGACGCGCTCTTCGAAGAACTATGTTTTTGCATTCTGGCCGCAAATACATCTGCCAGAATGGCGCTAGATATGCAGAATCGTATAGGAAAAGGCTTTTTATATCTATCAGAGAACGAATTAAGAGAGAAGCTGAAGGCATTTAAATACAGATTCTACAATGTCAGGCCTAGGTATATAGTGGAGTCGAGGGATATCGTTGATGAACTACCTTACATAGTGTCAATGGACAACAAGGAAGAAGCAAGGGATCTACTTGTGGAGAACGTATACGGTTTTGGATATAAGGAAGCTTCGCATTTCCTCAGAAACGTAGGCGTATTTGATTTTGCTATACTTGATAAACACATACTTGAATGGCTCTCACGTTACTTTCAAGTAAAGAAAAATACAAGTAGGAAAAACTACCTATACAATGAATCTATATTTAGGGAAATAGCAAAATCCGTTGGCATGGAACCTGGCGTTCTGGATCTCTATATATGGTATATGGAGACAGGGACAGTTATAAAGTAAATAAATTTTTTTTGTAAGAGTGCGGAGGGAGGGATTTGAACCCTCGCATCCCTACGGAACCAGACCCTCAATCTGGCGCCTTTGACCAGTCTCGACAACCTCCGCAGTATAAGGCTTTTAGGACGATATCTAATAGAGGATACGTCAATTGCAACTCAATTAATAAACTCTTTGCGCTTATAGGACGTAGGTTAAAACCAATCCAAGTATCGGTGATATAATCCACATTACAACTATGTAGAGAAATGGTCTTAGATATATCGCTTTCGCTTTGTACGATAGGCCTGCCCCTAATACGCTGGACGTGAGCGTCTGAGTGTTCGACATTGGTATGGAAAATAAGGTTGAAACCTCAACAGCGAGTGCAGACACGATCTGAGACGTGAAGGCATTGGTGTATTTCAACATGTACATATTCTGGGAAACGCTTTTCATAACGCCGCTGCTGAACATGAAAGTTCCCAAAAATACTGCAGCAACAATCACTATGTTGTTCTCCGTATTGAAGCCAATTACGTTGCCTATAAAGCCTATTGTGTTGGCCCCGAGCGTAAATGCGGTGAAAAGCGCAGTGAAGATAAGTAGCAATTTAACAGCAGAAGCGTACTTCCATATATTTCCGTAGTTCTTTCCAGACATTACCACGTTAAGGTAGTAAGACAGCACTACGGAAATTATTGGTGCAAGTATCCATGCGACAAATATGCTAAGCAGAAAGCTCTTAGGTAAATTGACCCCATACTTCAATGATAACCCTATTGACGAACCTACTAGGGCCATGGTGAGAGAGAGCGGAACCTTTACAAAGAATGCCACTACAAATATTATAAATGACGCAAGAATAGCATAAATTACGACTTCGGGAGGAAATGGGAGGAGCACTGATACAGCTTTCTTAAGAAACTGCCCTTCGATCAGGTAGCCAGCAACGTATCCTACAGCTGTCATTAAAAGGCCGTAGTACCTTCCGACCATCCTAGAACCTATAAGCGTACCAGAAACAGCAGATGTATTGTTTCCTGCAACCAAGATGACTAACAGGAAAGATAGAAGCAATAGGTACTGCATCAACTCGTGATCGATCTCGTTATTGTTATTATGAGATCAGCTGCGTCTTCACAGTCGTCAAGCATATCGTCTACCTTGTGGGTCAGGTCTACAAGGTGTGAAAATACAAGGTACGGTATATCATCAGCGTTCCTGTATATATAGTCGAAAGTATCATCCTTAAGTTCATCGACCTTTTCCTCAAGCTTCTCTATAGCTATACGTTCTTCCCTTATCTTGTCATCATTTTCTGCGGTGAGCATGGCATTAAGGTGCTTCAGTGCCCCTTTATTGTATTCAAGCATGGAAATGAACGTACTGTAACACTTTTGTATTATGGAGGAGCACCGATCCATGCCGCGCCCATAGTCTAGAAACATTCGCTTTATCTCTCTGCTTATGAAGTAGGATGTGTCAAGAATGTCATCGCTCTTCTCAACCAATTGTATCAAGTTGTCCATAAGGTTTGGGCTTATTCCCCTTTGTTATGTCCTGCTTAATAGAGATGTTAAGCTCATCGCCAACTTTCTCTATTTCCTTCACTTCCTCGTTTCTCTCGACAAGACTGCTGCAATCCTTCATCATGAATATGAGTATATCCGTTGCCTTATAAGAAAGATCGGCGTAATCAGTCAGCCTGGCAAGTATCTCCTTTTCACCTACTGATATAATCCTTTTAAGGAAGTGAGAATTTACCATTCATCTGATATTTTTTACTTATATATAATGCTAAGTATCATGATTTCGAGAATTTGCTGAATAAAGGCTTTAAATGACCTGTCGATCAGGATTGGATGGAGACGCTCCTATTCCTCGTCACAGTTTTCATAGCATTATTCGCGCTAGTGAATCCAATAGGAGCTCTGCCTGTTTTGATAGCTGTAACCGAAGGCTACTCATCTGAAGACTTTGACAGGGTTGTAAAGAACGCTACAGTTACTGAGGCGTTGATGCTTTTTGGTTTCATGTTTATAGGTATCTACATCTTCCAGGTACTCGGTATAAACATAGACGATTTTAAAGTTGCAGGTGGCGTCCTGCTGTTCAAAGTAGCTTTTGATATGCTACAGGGTAGGACCTCTACGACAAAGCTAACTCCCGTGGAGAAAGAGGAGACAGCTGAAAGAAGCTCTATAGGGATAGCGCCGATAGGAACTCCTCTCCTTGCGGGTCCGGGTTCTATAACTACTGCGATTATATACTTTAACTCTTACAGTACCAATCTCACCGACAAAGTGTTAGTTATTGTTGCTGTTTTCCTTGTAATTGTTGTATCGTATCTTATGCTCCACTACTCATCCATACTCTTTAAGTTTTTGGGAAACACAGGTTCCCTCTTGATATCCAGGATAATGGGGCTGCTCCTCGCGGCCATAGCTGTGGACTTTATGGTTACTGGTCTCGCTTACGTTGTTGCGAGAATATTAGGGTGATCAATTATGAGGGCTTTCATAGCAATTCCAATAGACCCTTCGTCTTATATGAAAAATATCCTTTCCACATTTAGGCAATCTCGCAACATAAAAGTTGTTGAGGACACAAATGTACACATAACCCTAAAGTTCCTTGGAGATATAGATGATGATTTTGCAAAGAAAATATGCTCGGGCCTATCTGGCCTTAAGGTACATAAGTTCACTATAAAGACCTTAGGTATAGGAGCATTCCCAAACATGCGAAGCCCTAGGGTAATATTTTTAGATCTACAGTCGAATGATATAGAAAAATTATATATAGAAATAGGACGGATAGTAGGCATTGATAAGGACTTTGTGCCCCACATAACAATTGGTAGAATCAAGGCTAAGGTTAGGATCCCGCCATTAGAATTTACGCAGGAAGAGTATGAGGCCAAAGAAGTATGCCTATTCAGCAGCAGGCTTACACCATCCGGGCCAATTTATAGCAGGGTCTGCTGCAAAGCATTAGAGTAACGATCACTTTTTAAACCTGAACGCATGTATTTCTCGGTGCATATTAAATGGATATTAAGACCGTGGGCAGGATCGGGGTTGTAATAGTCCTAGTCTCCCTCATTCTATTTGGATCCTCCATATTCTACATATCTCGAGACACAAGCAGCTACAGCCACACAATAACGCCAGGATCCTCAATAGAGATCACAAAAGAAGCTGCTGTAAGCGAATACCTCTCATATAAGATCCTTTTTGTTAGCTCATCATCAAGCATATCCTCTTATCTATCCTCTCCTGACGGTACACATTATACATTTTCGCATACTATGAATACTTCCGGTAGCATGATGGCTGTGCAGAGTGGCCCATGGTCTTTAATCGTAACAAATACAGGAAATACCACTGAGAACGTAGAAGTAGTATTTAGCATAGTGCCTCAGCCAGTTTTTTTCATGCTTTACATATCGCTGGCCCTTCTTGCATTTGGCATAGCTGCAATAGTGTTAAAGCCAGTTAGGAACGCTGCCATACGGTGGAATAAAAAGAGAGAGGAGAAGAAGGCCCTAAGGCCTTAATCTCTGTTCGATATCTCATATATCAGGGCATTGTCTATTGCCCTCTTCACCACTCTTAACTTAACTGGCATTCCTACTTTTGGGTTCTCTATTTTATCAGATAACCAGGCGAGCACGTTGAATCCTTCTTTATCGATCCTGGCTATACCTACAGTATAGTCTGGGAAAGAAGAAAATGAACCTGGTTTTGCGAATATCTTTGTGAAAGTTAAGAGCGTACCATCAGTTTCTATGGGATAGAACTCCATTTCACCGCTATATCCGCAGGCTGAACACCAAGCTTCCGGAGGGAAATACTTGGCCCCGCACACAGGGCAGCGTGTTGCCATTATAATGCCCTTATCCAAAGCATCAAAGAACTTTTTAATCTTAAGTACTGGTATCCTGTACTTTATTGATAGGCTTCTCATGTCCACCAATATGGGATAGCCGCTCTTTTCATCCTTTGATATGTATTCTGGCAATTTTATCACCTCATATAGAATAAACCGTAACGAAAGCATAGTGGCCGGTACCGCCAACATTGTGTGTAAGGAATCTTCCTTTATTCACATCTATCTGCCTGCCATTCTCTGCCTTTCTGAGTAACTGTTTTGTTGCTTCGACTGCCATGGCAACGCCAGTGGCCCCAATAGGGTGTCCTTTGGATATCAAGCCACCGTCTACATTCACAGGTATCCTACCGCCTATGTATGTCTGCCCTTCTCTTATCAGTTCAAGCGCCTCGCCTTTGCCAGCAAAGCCAAGGTCTTCATAGGCCATTAGCTCTGCTATAGAAAAGCAGTCGTGCACATCAGCACCGTCTATGAAATTATATGGTTTCTCGCTGTCAATACCAGCCACTTTATAGGCTTTCCTTGCAGCCTCTCTTGCGGCTTCTATGCCCGTGAAGTCGGGCCGCTTGCTTAAGTTTGAAGTTCCGAGGTTAGATCCTATAGCATCTATCCAGACCGGAGTATCGGTATACTGCTTTGCAACGTCTTCAGAAGCAAGGACAACGGCTGCTGCACCATCAGTTATAGGTGAAGAATCGTACAGCTTGAGCGGGGAAGCTATGTACCTGCTCGACATTACGTCCTCGACACTTATATCATTTGTAAACTGGGCTTTTGGGTTAAAATGTGCGTAGTGATGATTCTTGACGGAAACCAGCGCAAGATCCTCTTCTTTGCCACCGTACTTATCTAAGTATGCGGTAGCGTGCAGAGCATAGTACCCAGGAAAAGTCAGACCGAAGAACTCATACTCCCAGAGGAAGTTTCCTGCCCGACCTATGAGCTCTATGGCAGTACCTGTATCAACCTCGCTCATCTTCTCAACTCCCAGGGCCATAGCCATCCTTACATGCCCTGAGGCGATAGCGTCGTAGGCGGATGATATGGCTGAACTGCCGCTCGCACAGGCAGCTTCTACCCTGTTAGTACCCGCCCTTTCAGTGCCCAGTACTTCACCTGCAACCACAGCAGGAAGTTCTTCTGAGCTCCACATGCCCATATTTGAAACCACTAAATATTCAACATCCTTTTTGTCTACTCCGCTTGTTTTCAGGGCTTCAGAACCAGCTTCCCATATGAGGTCATACATTGACGCGTCGTTCCTCTTGCCAAACTTTGAAATGCCATAGCCTATTATCCCTACTCTTACCATTGCAAAAGTATCGGCTCTTCATAGATAGATTTTTTTAATAATAGTGCTATATGATAATGCAATAAGGAATTAAAATCTGAATAAATTTGGATTTTGTGATACAAAGCATTATAGAGAGGTCATAATGATATTTTGTAAATCACAGATTTAACTATTAATCTATCATTTTTTATTAATTTATTCGAATAATATTAATGTTTCCGAGTTAAAAACTAGATTGGAGGAAGTATAAAGGCAATACTGCAATAAAATTGATAGTATTTTGCGTGTGTCGATGAAATTATGCAAGTAAAACAAATAACATAAGTTTTTAATCGACATAGATGTTATACCTAGGTGCAAACGTCAACATATTCAAAAGTTAGGGTTAATCCTTGGTCAGTGTATCCTGGGGCGATAGCAGGATGGGTAATGGATGCGTTTAATCTGAGCATGATGTTCTTATTGGTGCCTGTAATTGCTGATCTATTCTTCCCAGCACACTACGGACTTGCAATAATAGGTACATGGAGCATATATACAACTACATTTATCTTTAGGCCAGTTGGCGGTCTTATTTTCGGAAGACTAGGAGACCGCATAGGCCGAAAGAATACTATGACAATTACTCTCCTGGGGCTTGGACTAATAACATTTGCGACTGGCTTCCTTCCTGTGTACTCAGTTATCGGCATAGCTGCTCCTCTTTTGCTTTTCTTATTCAGGATAATTACAGGAATATTTGCTGGTGGAGAATACGGTAATGGATCATCTATACTAATGGAAACAGTGGGTGCACCAAAGCGTGGAATATGGGGAGCAGCCATCCAGAGCGGGTACCCGCTTGGATATACGCTTGCTGCAGTAATTTTCCTGTACCTGCACTATGTATTCCCTGGAACAGAGTTTGCAATTACTGGATGGCGTTGGATGTTCTGGATAGGAATAATTCCTGCGATAATAGGGCTCGTAATACGTTTAAAGATGCCTGAATCGGCTATGTGGATCGAAACTAAAGATAGAGCAAAGAAGCTTACATTGAGCGATGTTTTCAAAAACAGGAGGCTCACTTACGAAATAATCACAAGCGTGCTTGCTATGACAGGGATTGCCTGGGTCTATGGGCTCACGCTGGGTTTCTTCCCTACGGTATTATCGTTTGATGGCTTCCTCAAGTTCCCCTATTTCCTATATGTAGTCATAACGGCTATACTAGTTTCCCTACTTGGTTACCTGTCCTCTGGATACCTTAGCGATCATATTGGTCGAAGAACAGTTATGGTTATATATTCAATACTAGCGATAATTTTCTCCATACCATTGACTTTCTTGATTATAAAGCATTATCTTGGATTCTCAGGGTCTCTGATATTTGCCAGCATTATAGCATTCTTGACTACTGGAATATACGGTGTAATCCCATCTTTTCTCAGTGAAAAATATCCAACAGAGGTCAGGAGTACTGGTACAGGGATTGGATTTAACGGAGGCTTTATCCTTGGAAACTGGAGCACTGTTTTTCTGCTGCTCATAGTCAGTTTTACTTCGCCTTTCTTCTTTGGATGGTGGGGTATATTTGTGATTATAGGAGAACTGTTTATATTTTCTTCAGCTTTGCTATCAAAGGAGACGAGAGGATTAGATCTTTCTGATGTAAAACTTTAGATCCTTTTTTATCATCTTTATCCCTTCGCTATTAGCTTTTTTTCTGACAAATTTAGGCTCAATATACATAATAACCTAGCTCTTGATTTGTGGGAAATATGCATATAAAATATTTCCAGATTAAACAACGCCAATGTTGAATGATATTATATGGATAGATCCGAACAAATATCCGAAATCGTGTGGAAAATTCTTAAATATAGCTATGCGCTAACTTGTCGTACCAGTTATAAGACTGGTAGATAAGAATGGAAGAGCTACTTAATTCCGAAACAAAGCCCCCGGGGCGTACGCCCACAATAAAAGCGTATGCACTTGGGAAGGAGCTCCGTTTAAACAATCTTTTTTTGAAGTTTGAAGGAGCTAATGCAACTGGAACGCAGAAGGATCGCATATCTGAAGCCCACGTTCTCAATGCAATAAGGGACGGCTATAATGGCATTGCTGTTGGCACATGTGGAAACTACGGGGCCTCAATAGCTTACTATGCAAACCTTTACGGCATTAAGTCCTACATAGGTATGCCATCTGCATATACGCACGACCGCGAGGACTTCATGCTTTCTTCGAACGCTGAGATACTATATTACAACGGGAAGTACGAGGAAACGGTATCCTTTATACATGATTATGCTACAGACAATAGCCTGTACGATGCCAGCCCTGGTTCGGATCACTCATACATCGATACAAAGATGTATGCAGGTATAGCATTTGAGATATACGAGGCGATATTAAAGGTACCTGACTATGTTATCGTTCCAGTGGGAAACGGCACTACTCTCTCTGGCATATACGAGGGATTTCATCTTATGTACTTGAACGGCACAATCGACAGGATGCCGAGGATGGTAGGCGTCAGTACGCGTGGCGGCAACCCGATAGTGTCCTCATGGAAGAGGGGCTATAAGAAGGTAGTCGATTTGGATCCAGCACGCATTAGGGAGACCGCTGTGAACGAACCTCTGGTATCTTACAGATCCTTTGATGGCGATAAGGCCCTAGCGGCAATAAGAGAAACGCATGGTAAGGCTCTTTATGTATCTGACGATGAAATGGTAAGGTTCTCAGAGCTTATGTACAGGGAAGAGGGCCTTAACCCGCTTCCTGCTTCCGCTTCAGCTGTGGCCGCTCTGGTACACCTGCACTTAAATCCTGACGATTATGTTGTTTCTGTAATAACGGGGAGGAGGATGTAATGGAAAACGCAACAATACTTTCTGAAGGGGTGTTTGCAACTACTTACGGCAAGACTGCAAACGGTCTTGTCAGATACAGCAAGAGGTATCACATAACTTCTGTGATAGACTCAAGACTCGCTGGCCAGGATGCCGGTCAGGTGCTGATGCACAAGCCAAGCGGCATACCGATAATATCTAGTGTGGAAGAGGCCATTAATGGGCACGCAGAAACACTGATTGTCGGTATAGCCTCAGACGGGGGTGTCCTTCCTGAGAATTATAGACCTTACATACGCACAGCACTTGGATATGGAATGAACATAGTTAGCGGCCTTCACGACTTCGTCAGCGATGATCCGGAGTTTGTAAAGATAGCAAGGAGAACCGGATCCAGGATAACAGATGTAAGAAAGCTGTTCAAGGACAAAAAGTACTTCTTTACCGGGAACATAGAAAAGGTTAAGGCTAAGAAGATAGCGGTACTTGGTACAGATAGTGCAATAGGAAAGCGTACTACAGCCATTTATCTTAATAGAGCAATGAAAGCCATAGGGAAGAAGAGCGTCATGATAGGTACAGGTCAAACATCCTGGATGCAGGGCTTCAAGTACACTGTCGTAGTAGATGCGATAGTAAACGACTTTGTTGCAGGCGCTTTAGAGACAATAACCTACGAAGCCTGGGATTCTGAGAGGCCTGACTACATGTTCATAGAGGGTCAGGGCTCGGTACTGCATCCTGCATATCCTGGCAGCTTTGAGATCATAGGTGCCACTAGGCCAGATGCCATAATACTGCAGCATGCTCCTATGAGGAAGTACTTCGATGGCTTCCCGGGATACGAGATACCTCCATTAGAGAAGTATATAAAGATACTAGAGCTGCTGTCGAACAGAAAGGTCATAGCAATAGCCCTAAACACTGAGAATATGGACGAATCCATGGTCAAAGAGGAAAAGTCAAGGCTACAGGCTAAGTTTGGAATACCAGTGTTCGATCCGCTGCAGAGGTTATCTACTGTTACTAGGGAAATAGACAGTTATAACATCTGATTTTTAAATAAATTTTTTATTTATTTTATGTACAAAATAAAGGAGGTATTATGTTCTACTACGAGAGGGTAAATCAATTCGATACTATAGCAGTATCAGTAGACTCAGTGGATCGGAGAAGGATCAAGGGCACGATAGACCTAGACGGCCTTAAGTTCATCATGTACTTCGACTATACTCAGGATGTGGACATTGATTACGATTTAGCGGGCATGATAATGACAATGCCTGTAATAAACTATGCATACTTCGCCAAGAGAATAAAGCTTAACTTTCCAGTTTCGCTAAGTTTTTTAAAGCTTGTGAAGGAATTCATAAGGATAAACAATATAGAAACGTTCATAAACAGTATAGTAAGGAGGCGGTACGAGTTCTTCCTAAAGGAGTATCTGCCTTCTGATGAAGAAATAACACAAGAAAACGCTGAAGGAAGGACAGAAGTCTTGGCAGATATTTCTGATGGCGATAAAAAGAAGCTTGAAGTTGACGATAGGAAGGTCATTGTCCTATCCTCTGGCGGAAAAGAAAGCCTGCTTACTTTTGGCATACTGAAAGAGATAGGCGCAGTTGTTTACCCGGTTTTCTTTAACGAATCCGGAGCACACTGGAAAACCGCTAAAGTGGCCTATGATTACTTCTCCAGCAAATACGAAAATGTCCTTAGAGTTTGGTCCAATGTTGACAGGTTCTACTCGTTTGTGAATAGGCATCTTAAGATACTTGACCAAGACGAGATAAGGAGAAAAGCAGACAGCTATCCAGTTCAGATGTTCATATTCCCCGTCTACATATTTTCTGTTCTTCCTTATGTAATTAAGTACGGAATAGGCAACATAGCTTTGGGAGACGAACTTGACGATCCAATTTATGAGGAGCCATACCATGGAATAAAGCACTACTATGGTGTCTACGACCAGACAAACGACTTCAATCTCACGCTCACTTCATTTCTTAGAGAGTATGGTATACATTGCAAGGTTTTTTCTGCGGTATATCCTATATTCGGTACGCTTGTTGAAAAGATCCTAGTGCAAAGATACAATGATCTATTCCGCGTGCAGAGGTCTTGCCACCTTTGCCATTATGAAGGGGGAGACGTAAAGCCATGCGGCACTTGCAGCAAATGCTTGGGTGTACTTCTCTTCATGTTAAACGCAGAAGCCGATCCAACAGAAGCAGGGTATAGCATCGAACATGTCAAGCAACTAGAGGATAACGTAAATTCAGCTTCTATGAGGTTAGACCCTGACGAACTAGAATACTTAAAAGCCAAGGTTTTCGAAGGGAGAAGGATAAATAGTCACATCGAGGGCATCCATCAGCTGCCCGGTGAAAATAGTGCCTTCTCGCTTGTGCCTGAACGTTTCAGAGATGGCGTTAGATCAATCGTCTCAAAATACAGCACTGGTTTCTACAAGTTTGTTGGTTCAGAGTGGGTTAAAATAGATTAGTAAATTAAGAAAGAATTAAACCTTATTCACTTAGTAAGGATCACACCATATGCATGCATCTGTAAAGTTCAGAATAGCCGAGATCATCAATTCGACTATGCCCTCAGCTGAGTGGAGGCTTCTGAAACAGATTGGTGTAAACGAAGTTGTAGGTACGCTTCCGAGGGATCCAAGTGATTGGAGGGGCGATCAGCCAGATCTTCCATGGGACTACGCACCATTATCAAGCTTGAAAAGACGTTTGAGCGAATACGGACTAACGTTATCGGCTATAGAGGATAATCCCCCTATGGAGAAAATTAAGTACGGCGTAAAAGGAAAGGAAGACGAATTAGAGAATGTCCTGAGATTGATAGAAAACATGGGCCGTTTGAAAATAGGCGTCTGGTGCTATAACTGGATGGCTGGGCAAGGTTGGATGAGGAGCAGGATATCAATACCGGATAGGGGAGGAGCCGAGGTTACAGGATTTTCACTTTCGGACATAGAAGAATATCCTCCACCTAAGATGGGAAAGATAGATGCTGAAACGCTCTGGAAGAATTTAGCATGGTTTCTAGACAACGTAATCCCTGTAGCAGAGGATAGCGGCGTTAAGATAGCTATGCATCCAGACGACCCTCCCTTGGAAGAGATCAGGGGCGTGTCCAGGATAATGAACAACGTTAAGGCTTTCGACAAGCTCATTGAGATGAAGAGAAGCGAGTACAACACTATAACACTATGCCAAGGGAATTTTACCTTAATGACAGAGGATTTGCCATCAGCCATCAGGCACTTTGTAAGGAAAAAAGCAGTTTCTTTCGTTCACTTTAGGGACGTTAAAGGTAAGAAGGATAACTTCATAGAATCGTTCATAGATGACGGAAAGACGGATACAGCTTCCTGCATGTCTGCGTACATCGAAGAAGGCTTTGATGGAATAATGAGAACAGATCACACGCCTACGTTGTACGGGGATACATATAAAGTCCCAGGGTATTCTATCTTAGGAAGATTACATGCAATCGGATACATACAAGGTCTTATAGACGGTGTTTCAATGGTGTGAATTATCTGCATTGGGGGTACTAATAGGCAGCTTCGAAAGAAGGCCTCCGTCTACAGTTAGGCATGCTCCAGTGATGAAGGATGACCTGTCGCTTGCAAGGAAGGCAACTACTTCCGCAACTTCTTCTGGTCTTCCTATCCTGCCCATAGGGTGCTGTCTGCCCCATTCTTCTATCTTTCTCTCTACAGCATTTTCATCCTCTCCAACCTCCATCTTTGCAGCTTTTATGACCATTGGGGTCATAATGGTTCCTGGACAGACAGCGTTGCACCTAATTTTTGGTGCATAGTCAATGGCTACTGATCGAGTCAACCCTAAAAGAGCGTGTTTGCTAGTCACATAAGCTGCTGCATTCTTAGTTGCGGCGTAGCTTTGAACAGAAGCAATGTTAATTATGGATCCGTGGCCAATAGCCAACATAACTGGTATAGTATATTTAGCCATCAAGTAAGAACCATTAACGTTAACATCAATTATCCTTCGCCATATTTCTGTGGGCGTAAGATGTAGAGGTGAATATTGCTCTATACCAGCGTTGTTTACCAGTATGTCAATCCTGCCGTATTTTTTAGTTGTTTTTTCCACTGCTTCTTTTACTTCTTCCTCGTTGGTAACATCGATCTTAAAGTGATCAGATACGTTTACATCAGATTTTTCATCAAGGGATACGGAAACAACTTTTGCCCCATAGCGCACTAGTGCGTCAACTACAGCAAGGCCTATCCCGCTGCTTCCGCCAGTTACTATTGCTACTTTGTCAGTAAATTCTTCCATAATTTTCCATAAGAAGTCAATCTATAAATTTTTGGCTAGCCGAAATAAGACTCTTCGATCTTTTTGATCTCAGATCTATCGGCAGTAGAATACTCATTAAGGGGGTTTTCATTCAACTTTATGAAGTTAAGTCCCCATGAAAACTTGGAGAGGAGAGCATACGCAGTATCCCAGTATCCAATTATGTAAAGCGCTGCGGCGGTAGCTTCAACAGAAGATAGTATGCCTATTTTTCCATAGTTCACAGGATTTGCAGCAAGCAATGCAGGCAGTCTCCTCTCAATCCTAAACTTGAGGCTTTTTATACTGTCGATCTTGTTCCATGATCCTTCTATAACACAGAGCCCATATTTTTCATACAAGACAGCGTCTTCTCTGGACAAGAAGATGTCTGCATAAGGTGTTAGGACGAGTTTAAGTCCTACGCCCTTTATGTCGACCCGCTTAGCCAATCCGAACCTCTCAAGTTTTCGCATTGTAGCCTTTTTTGGGTCATCCTGCCTGAGGTAAAGGTAATAGATTCCGGTCATATCATTATGAGTTCTAGCCCTAGATCATCGGAGATAGATTTAACCATATCACGCACGCGACTTCTTGTCCCCTTCCTGTCAACAAGGAATCCCTTACAACTGGGCGTTTTTTCCACCGCATCCTTTATCTGCCATTCCTCAAGATCATCATGGTCATGTTTCGATATTATGTGTCCGATATTGATCTCGTTTCTCCTAAAGTATTCTAATATCTTAGGTGCGTAATGACCACCCCCTACAGCAACGAAGTTTGGGAAATCCTTCGCATCAGGATTAATTACAGCATCGACAGCAGTCTTCTTTGCATCATCATCTGTCCATTCGTTCTCTGTGGTTCCGATTTCTACGTAATAGTTGGGCAGGTCAAATATGGGCCCATGGTGTGTAGCCTCGAATGTCACCTGAAATTTTGTCCCAGAATAAGATTCAAGCATCTGCCTCAGCGTTCCAGACATATACTTTGGGCAAGATACGTTTATAGTTTTAGGCCTTCCTCCGAGGTCTGCTTTCGGACCGAAATTGCCAGTTGGGTGAGCAGTTAGGGACTTTATATCCGCTGCTGAGGAGTGCCTAGATAGGACAACCGCATATTCATAATTATTTCCTAGGTTCATGTCATGGAATATGTGCCTATCTTCTATCACAAATATTTCGAAGTCTTTTACAAAACGCCTGCCGCTATTTTCCTTTATATCGTAGTTGTCCTCTAGGTAGGATAGCATTTGCATGCTTGCTGGATCAGACTTGGAAGCGATAAGCACTTTCATGCTAAGGTGTATGCATACAGGGTTAATACACTATTCACTGGAGGACATAAAGTTATCAAGTGCATTCAAAAATGCGTTATTCTGAGATCTCGTTTTTATTGCAAGCCTCACAAGGCATCTTCCGACATAATCGTAATCATCTAGCAGTCTTACAAGTATGCCTTTCGACAGCATGAAATTGTAAAATTCATCCGTTCTAGGCATGGATATAACTATGTAATTTGCAGACGGATTCCCTATTACCTTTATTCCTCTTGCCTTAAGTTCGGATATTAAGTATTCTCTCTCACCGTTTACTAGTGCTACAGAATTCTTAGCTACTTCGTTAATGTCTATTGAACGTATAAAATCAATGGCTGGCTGGCAGATAGACCATGGCTCCATTGCTTTTCGAAAAAGATCAGCCTCATGCCTTTCCATTATGAGATATCCAGCCCTCAGTGAAGGTATAGCTAATATCTTTGTTAATGATCTGCCAATCGTGACATTAAAGTATGATCTTGATGATTGTACGATGCTTTCAGCATAATTTGGAACAAAGTCCATAAATGCGCCGTCTAAAAAAACTCTGCGCCCGCGCTTTTCTTCTATTTCGAAGACCGTTTCTAGGGTACTTTCAGGGAAAAGTTCTCCGAATGGATTGGACGGAGATGTTATGAAAAGTGCATCGTGATCGAAATTTTTTAGTATCAACGGATCTTTCTCAATTATATACGATGGAATAGCAGAAAACCTCAGGTGCCTATCCTCTGCTATGCCCTTGTACTCTGAAAAATTTGGCATTGCTATTATTGGCTTTTTTACTTGGTAAAATTCGAAGTATTTGTATATTAAATGTGTTAGGCCTGGGCCTATAACTATGCCCATGTTTGTTGACTTTGTGTAAACCCTTAACTTTTCCTCTATGTCTGTGTAGCTTATCTCCGGGTAGAGGGAATACTTGCCCAAATCAAGAAAAGGATTCACGTTGGAGCTCATGTCTGTGATACGATCGTAGTTTGGTGATACTTTGTACACGTCCCCTCCATGGCTTCTCATACGGGTATATTTCCGACAAGTTATTGAAGCTTGATAGTTATCATTCTACGGAAACATTTTTTAAGGGCGATGCGAAATCTATATATCCTTCACATAAATAAAGGATTGAATTCTACAATGAAGTGTGACTATGACGGATCTTCTCCAGGAATTTGAAGAAAAAAGAGATCTTCTGAAAAAAGCCGTAGAAGAGCATATAAAGAAGAGAGATGAGGCTGCGCAACAAAGCCGAAGCTATGCAGAGCAAAGGGATCAGCTTAACGCAAAAGTACATGAGATGCGGGAGCAGGTAAAGGAAAAGATATCCCAGAAGAATGCCCTGATAGAAGAGGTTCAGAAAGTCAGGGCGGAAAAGGAAGAGCATTTTAAAAAGCTCTCGGATCTCAGGAAGGATTACAAGAAGCTTTCGGAGGAATCAAATTATACTAACATTAGCCAAAGAGAGATAAAGGCAAAAGAAAAGGAGCTTCAAAAGCTTATAACTAAACAGCAGACAATGCAGTTGACAAAGGCTGAAGAGGATAAGATAGTATCAGAGATCAAGAAGCTTAACAACGAAATAAAAAAGATGAAAGAAGACCGTACCAAACAACTGAACGAAAATGAAAAGGTTAAGGAACTGCTTGCAGAGATAGACAAAGAAAAAACAATAGCAAGGGATCTCAAAAAGAAAGCTGAAGAGATTTCGAATAAAATATCTGAGATAAGCAACGATATTAACAAGTCACTTCAAGATCTAGATGAGGTCCGGAAGAAAGCAGATGAAATGCATGAAATGGCTGTAAAGTATGGCAAGGAGTCTGAACAGGAACACGAAGCGTTTATACAAGCTAAGAACGATCTCAGGGATTTAGAGAAGGTTATAGCAGGCCTCAGGACTAAAAAGAGAGCAACAAAGAAGAAGGAGAAAGACGACGAACTTCAGCAGAAGGCTGAGGTGCTCTTTGAAAAATTCAAGAATGGAGAGGAACTCACAACCGACGATCTTCTGATACTTCAGAAGGCGGGGTTCCTGTGAGATGAATCTCTTTAGGCTAGGTTACATACTTATCATAATTGGTGTTATTGCCCTAGTTGGCCTGGCTGCATTAGGTCAGGCCCATTTTGCACTTTTTGTTATTTTCCCGGTAATATACGGCACCGGTCTCTCCGTGATACCATTCCTCATAATATTCTTGGGAATAGTTATCATGTTCTTTGCCCCTTTTACAATGGGCGGGCGATACGAATACAAGGAACCACAAGACTACGTGAATAAAATGGAAGAAGAACAGGAGGAAAAGAGAAAATCCTCCTTTGGTGGCCTCATAATGATAGGCCCAATACCTATCATATTTGGAAACAACAAGACTATAGTCTATGTATCGATAGCCATAGCCATACTCATATTGCTAGTTTTCATCCTGTATTATTTCGGAAGATAGGGCCACATCAAATACCCTGGAGCCTTTTTGCAGGTTTAATTTTTGGGAAAGTACGCTATTTCTAATCTCACAGGCCTCACCTATGACCGTGTTCTGCATTATAACCGAATCGGATATTTTTGATCCATCCAGTATTCTGCAAGATGACATTATCACCGAGTTCTTTATCTCCACATCATTGCCTATTTGAACTCCTTCGTATATAGTCGAAGAGTCTATGGACGATCCCTTGCCTATGGCTACCCCTTCTCCAATGTAAGTCGGGCCGCTTACGTTAACGCCATCCGGTATTCTTGCCTTTAATATCATCCTGCTGCCATTTATATTCCTATCGCCGTATTTATCAACCATTATCTGGTTTGCTTTTATAAGATCCCCTGGCCTGCCCGCATCTAACCAGACGCCATTTATTTCGTAAGTATATATCTTGATGCCATTCGCCATAGCCTTTGGAAATAGATCCTTGGCAAAGTCAAACTGTACGCCCTTTGGTATGTATTCCAATACAGATGGTTCGATCACATAAACACCTGCGTTTATGGTATTCGAAAAAGTTTCTGACTTCTTTGGCTTTTCAAGGAACCTTTTGACATAGCCTTCATCGTCAACTTCAGCTATGCCAAACTGGGACGGATCATCAACCCTAGTAAGGGCGATTGTTATGTTAGCCCCCCTCTTCTTGTGCTCCTCTATCATCTTAGAGACGTCGAAATCGATAAGTATGTCACCGCTTCCAACGACAAAAGTGTCGTCTATGAAGTTCTCTGCCAATTTAACACCACCTGCTGTTCCTGCGGGATCTTTCTCCACTGAAAACAATATATTCTGGTCGGAGAATTTGTTTTCTAGTACGCCCTTTATAAGCGCTTCGAACTTATATCCAGTTGTTATTATTATGTCCTTGACACCTGCGTTATAGAATGAATCTAATATGTAGGATATCACCGGTTTTCCTGCCACCGGAACGAGAGGTTTTGGTATCGAATATGTAATGGGCCTAAGCCTTGTGCCCTTGCCACCTGCCATCAGAACTCCCTTGACGGTCATATATTCCGTAACTGGTGATTAGATATATTCTTATTCCAGAGTTAAAATTCTGATGTTTAACTAGAATAAACTGATCTGATTTACTCTTTTATAAATTCGCTATCCATATTAATGAAATTTACAATCGCAAATTTAACTTATTCCACTATGCGTTTTTCTTGTATTGAGCATGCAAAAAATAATATTTATTGATAAAAATTAAAATTATAATAATACTTAATTTATTTAGGCTTTCTCAGCCACCATTTTGTTAAAGCCATTAGCAACATAAACCATGTAAGCGAGCATCGCTATTAGCAGTATTCCACCGCCGAGCGTTATATAGAAGTAAGCTGTTGCCATTGGAGAGTTCGTAAGGAAGGCTGATACAGGCAAAGTGCCTCCAAAGAATTTGGGATAGACCAGAGAGTAGAACGGATACACGGATATAACTAGCAACGCTAAGAAAAATATCTTGTTTTCTACTATTTTCCTTGTAGAATCGATGTAAAATAGTATAGGGGCAAGTATACCTATTAAGATAGGTATAGCAAGTACTGGGCTCAATGGAACAGTGCTGATTGAGAGATGTATTTGCACGAATGCAACAACAGCCAGTATTATTCCTATATAGGTAAGCACAATTGAGTGAAGTTTATATTTTTCTAGTCCGTAAAATATGAAAGAAAGCCCAAATATAAATATTACTGTACCAACAACAAAGAGGACGTCGCCTGGCGTTGTCGCCCATTTTCCAACGTTAAAAGCAAGCTTTGATAGAATTACCCCTCCACCAGTTACTACGGAAGAAGCGAATATAACAAAAACTAGGCAGAATATACATTCGAAAATAGAGAATATCTTGTACATTGCCTTTTCATCAATGAAGCCTTTCTTTATGAATTCGCCGAAGATGATAAAGGCATTTCGTCCTATGAAAGCTATTAGTAGTATCAGTAGAGGAACAGCGTAGATAAAAGCGGCTGGAACAAGTATGGATGGATAAGCGAAATCAGAAGTAACAACCCAGAAGGCTATAAATGTGCCCGTAAGCTCCCATATAGGTACAACATAAGGCGTTACTTTTTTAGATCCATCTTTGTAAAAGAATAATAGTATTATTGCACCGAACGACTCGGAAATATAGAGTGCAAGCATAAGGGCCATTACAAAAAAGTTTATAGCAAATACTCCATTCATTTTTTTCACCTCAGAAATTTACTCCTGTTGTCGACCCACTAGCAGATATCTCCTTTGAAACGCTATCTCTATTGAATACCCTTGCAGAAAAGTAGAATGAGACTGGGATGAGCAATGTGTAGAATGCCATCATTGCAATACCCGGCCCGATCATTGAGGTGGAGGTATTTATCGCTTGATATACGTACATTACGTTGTATATTATCCACGGTTGCCTTCCGACTTCGTCAACGACCCAACCATCCTCCATCGTAAACATAGCCAAGAAACCGAGGATTATGTAAATTCCGGCCATGATTCTATTAGAATATGGCTCAGATCTAAGTATCCACATTATAAGGTATGCAAGGAGAAACAGGCCGATCAGTATACCGAAGCCTACCATCAAATCGAATAAAGAGTGGACGATAAGTGGGGGCCACATGGACTGTGGATAGTATGCCAAGCCCTTTGGAATCACATAGGCAGGATTTCCAGTACCTGCGAGGAAACTCTGTAGACCAGGTATCTTTATTGCTCCGACTACATGGCCGTTAACAATTGTGCCGAAGAGTTTCTCCGGTTCAAAGGCCCTGCCTCCAAGGTAGTTGAGTTCTATAGCCGAGTATTTAAGGGGTTGGTTAACTATAAGATCGCTGGCAGCAAGAGAACCAGATACTCCGGCAAGGATAACGTAGGCCATGGATAACGCAGACGTTAACTTCATGCCCTTCTTATAGAAAGTCCTGTCTTCGCCTTCTCTAGCCTTGAGGTATCTGTAGGCGAAGTATCCTCCTATAAGCATGGTACCAGCAAGAAGCGTAACTGGGACAACATGTGCTATCTCAGACATAAAGGACGGTGAATTAAGAGATGCCCATGGGTTCACATCTGTTATTGCACCAGTCTTTTCGTAAACACCTATATTGAAGCCGTTAGGTGTATTCATCCAGGCGTTCACCATTACTATAAACGCAGCTGAGCCTAGTGTCCCAGCGCCTATGAAAAAGGTGAGTATCCAATGGGTTATCCTATTTTTGAAGAAATCCCAGTAATAGATGTATATTATAAGGAATATTGTTTCCGTCATGAAAGCGAATATCTCAAGGTAGAATGGCACCATTGCAACTGCAGCTACTACACTGAAAAATTTGGGGAATAGTATCACAAGTTCTGCGGCCATTACTATGCCGCTCGCTGTTCCTATGGCAAAGAAAATTGTAAAGACTTTGGCGAGCCTCTTCGCAAGCAGATCATAGTACTTATCCTTATACTTTATTCCAAGGTATTCCGCAACACTGAGCACAACGATCGTAGATATGCTCATGGTGACAAGTATTATGTGGACACCGATGGAATAAGCAAAGAGAAGCCTATCAAAAGTCGTTATAAACGCCATATTAAGATTAATGACTGGTTTCTATTTAAATCTTATTTTATACTATAATAATGTTATGCTATTGATAATTGCTACAAATTTCATACATTGCAAAATGTTATATAGAACCTTTATTTTTCAGATTCCATAAGCTAAATAAACAGATATAAAGCCTAAAATATAAGGAATCATTACTACATATGTAGTACGGAATGCCAAAACATGAAGAGTATAGACTTTAAAGAAATTTAAGATTCACATAGATTTTAATTTCAAATAGAATTGTATATTAAAAAATACTATATATCATTTAGATAGCGACGTTTAATTAGGTCATTTCAATGTTGCAAATATGATAGCTGAAGATCTTAAAAGACGTGCAGAAGACCTTTGGGAGAAATACGTTAAGCACGAATTTGTAGAGAGGATGCGTGACGATACTTTACCGGTTGATTCATTTAAGTTCTACTTAGTGCAGGACTCCCTGTACGTTGAAGAAATGGTAAGATCAGTGATAAGGGCTGCAGCATCCATGCCATTTGATATGGCGTATGAAATACTTTCTAAAATTGTTTTGAACAGAGACAAGGGCATGGAGGTTCATGGCCAACTTGAACGGGAACTCGGAATCACTGGCAAGGGGAAGATGACAATGACGACATATTCCTACACTAGGCACCTAATATATGCATCAACTCTTGGATGGCCGCAGTTTTTGGCCGCTTGGACTCCATGCATGTGGGGTTATTCCTTTATAGGGAAATACGTGGTGGCTACAAAGAATATGTATTTTAAGAGATGGGCCGAGTTTTATGCATCTGATGATTATATGGAGAGGGTTTCGGTAATCCTAAAGTCCCTGGATAGGTTCAATGGTGACGCATCAGAGTTGTCTGATCTATTCAAAGCAAGTGTAAAATATGAGATCATGTTTTGGCAGTCGGCCCTGGACAATGAACCTACAATATAATTCAAGGTTATACTTCATGCAATAAAACACAATGTCTTTTCATTTTTAAATCCTAGATTATATGTGTGATGAGTCAATAGCTTTGCACGTTAACAAATGGCGTGGAATCTAAGAAAATATAAATGAAGTGGTTTCGTTCAAAGATAGAACTCCAGGAACATCAGTATTATAGCCTTATATACTGAACAATAGGGGAAAGGATAAAAATACACTTTAAGGTAGCTTGTTGTAAGGCGAAACAGTAAAATTGGCATAGAAATTCCCAGCGTAGTTGTGCTGAGGAGTAATGAAGGTAATGTAGAGAGTAACAGTTTCCCCTGCAGGTATATTTATGGCTTGCCCGTATGTTGCAGAAGGCGAAGCCGCTCCTGTTATTGTTAATCCACTCTTTGTGCTGAGAGAAACCTCAGAGAAGCCCGGAGTAAATGAAACAAGGTTATTTACAGTTATGCCATCCTTACCGCCATTAACCTCAAACGGCACAGTAACTTTCTGGTCATGGGACAGAGTATCGTGGTTGTATTGTATGACGTAAGCTGATATAAGCGAATTGCCAGAGTAAAAGTAAACGTTTACGTACATCACGTTAACGGTTACGCTATCTTCTAGGGACATTGCATAGAATACAGAGAAAGATGCGACAACAATGACGACTGCAGCAATTGTTGCAATTTTCCTTGCTTTCTTTAAAGCATCTGTTGTACCTACATCCGGAGGCTTTGGCATCAGTTCACCGCTTTATAGCCCTGGGCAGATTCGAACTGCCGTCGTTGGATCCAAAGTCCAAAATGCTTGTCCACTACACCACAGGGCTAGCATACAAGTAATGAAATATGCCGATATTTATCTTTCGCATATTTACTTAACTTATTCTTTGCAACTATCAGATTTGTATATCAATTACGGATACTGTAATTATGGTAGATGAGTCCTACGTTGATGTTTCCGGTGTAAGCGTTCATTACAGGTTTAGCAAAGGATCTAAACCTAGAAAGAACCTCGTGATCGTGGATGTCAACGGAAAAAGGGAGTGGGACGGGATAAGATTCATAGAACGCATACAGGAATGGGGAATAAGCGTTTATTATCCGGATTATCCTGATGCATTGGATTCTAAAGACACCCTATCATCCAAAAGCGCAGATTATGTAAAGTTAAGCCCAAAGTTCTATAGCGACTTTATCTATTCTCTCCACCTCAAAAACACTATGTTAATTGGTTCTGGAGTGAATGGTGATGTAGCACTGCGGTGTGCAATGGAGTATCCTGAGAGGTGTAGCAATATAATCGTAATAAACGCACCTGGTTACGATGACTACAAGATCGAGTTATACAAAGTTCAGAAACCTGTGCTGTTGATATGGGGTGACTCCGGCGGATATCAGAGCATCATGAGGGGCCAATCCTATCATGATTTGATATCGGATTCTGTATTTAAGGTATTCGATAAATCTGCTGAACCTCATGTCGATAAGACTGAAAAATTCTATTCACTTTTGAAAAACTACATTGCGGAGGATTGATAAACACGTACGTTGAGATAACAGAAAAAGATATTAACCCACTTGACTTGATAAACAGGGTAAGAAGGCCTGACGCAGGGGCAATAGTGACATTTGAAGGAACAGTTAGGAACGATTCAGATGGCGTTCGTGTTACCGCTTTGTATTATGAGGCATATAAGGAGATGGCAGAGATGCAGATAGCTGACCTCATTGATGAAGCTAAGAAAAAATACAATATTTTAGATGCAGCTGTATGCCACCGGATAGGACTTGTAGGTCTCACAGAAGATTCTGTGGTTATATCAGTAAGTTCAGCACACCGTTCCAGTGCATTTGAAGCCTGCAGGTACATAATAGACACTATAAAAGAAAGAGTACCTATATGGAAGAGAGATATACTTGAGAACGGAAACGGATCCTGGCATTGATTATATTTTGATATACCCTTTTAGTTTTAAGCCATAAATACGGTTATACGTTTAATTATTGGTTAATTTTAATATATCACATATATTTTTTAATTTTCTTGTAATTTCATGTTTAAATGTATAAAAATAAGCCATAATTGTGGCTCTGGATCAAAATGCTTATATGCCTGTTAATGATATGGTTAATACACGCTTAAAAATGCACCTTTTAATGCATTGCATTAAAAGGGAAGATGTCGATTTTTGATGAGACCAGATGAGAGATGGCACAATGGATTGTGCTCTGCTAATCTGCCTAGAGGATGGCTTGGTTCGGGCGCCGAAGAAGGACGTGCCAAGCTGCGATATGCCTTGGGGAGGCGCATGGAGCCATAGATCCAAGGATTTCCGAATGGGACTTCCTGCCGTAAGGCACTCCGAAAGGAGAGGGAACCCGGGGAATTGAAACATCTTAGTACCCGGAGGAAAAGAAATCAATCGAGATACCGTTAGTAAAGGCGATCGAAAGCGGTAAAAGGCAAACCGAATAGCCCTTCGAAAGAAGGGAAAGATGTGGAGTTTGGTCTTTCTCTAATGCCTCCTGAAGCGAGATGAATCTTCTGGAAAGAAGAGCCAAAGAAGGTGATAGCCCTGTAATCGAAGCTTCAGAAGCTATAAGGGGAAGTAACCAGAGTACCATGCGTCGTTTTTCGCGTGGGAATGTGGGTGGCACTAACATCCAACCTTAAATACGTCCCGAATCCGATAGCGAACTAAGTACCGTGAGGGAAAGCTGAAAAGTAACCCGAAAGGGTGGTGAAAAGAGCCTGAAACTAGGCAGAGATAACCTTGTAGGGCAGTAAAGAGGTGATACCGTTAACAACGGTGGATCGCTGTCCTATTGTCCGTGTTGAAGAACGGGCCAGGGAGTTCTGACGGGTGGCAAGGTTAATCCTTAAAGGAGAAGCCGTAGCGAAAGCGATTACCCGCACAGCAATGGAGGGGTAGCGTGGTAAACGCGTTTAGTCACTCGTGAGAGACCCGAAGCCGGTCGATCTACACCTGAGTAGGTTGAAGCTCAGTGAAAGCTGGGTGGAGGACCGAACCTATTCTGATGTGCAAATCGTTTGGATGACTTGGGTGTAGGGGTTAAAGGCCAATCTAGGCCGGCAATAGCGGGTTCCCCCCGATACTACCCGCAGGTAGACCTCGACGGAGATTCTCGACGAGGTAGAGCGACCGATTGGTTGGTTAGCAGTCGAAAGGCTGCGCCGACTTGTCAAACTCCGAACTTGCCGAGATCGTAGATGTCGGGTGCTAGGGGGCAGGGATAAGCTTTGCTTCCGTGATGGAAACAACCAAGACGAGGGTTAAGGTCCCTAAATTCTGGTTAAGTGCACTAAATAGGTTTGTGGCCAAAGACAGCGGGGAGGTAGGCTTAGAAGCAGCCACCCTTTAAAGAGTGCGTAACAGCTCACTCGCCGAGGTCACATGCCTAGAAGATGGAAGGGGCTAAAACCAGATACCGAGACCTTCGAGCACCGAAAGGTGATCTGGTAGGGGGGCGTGCCATGTGGGCAGAAGTTTCTTCGAGAGGAGGAATGGACCGCATGGTATCGCGGATCCTGGTAAAAGTAGCAGAGAAGAACCGTGAGAATCGGTTCCGCCGAAAGGGCTAAGGGTTCCTTGGCAATGTTCGTCAGCCGAGGGTTAGTCGATCCTAAGGTCATACCTAACAGGATATGACCGAAAGGGAAGCCGGTTAATATTCCGGCACACTGAGCGTTTTGCCATGTGTGAGAAGGTTCGAGGTAGGAGCGGTACGGGTGCCAACGTATTTCTGCCTATAAGCGGATGGAGAGTCGTAATGACGAGAAGTTCGTGAAAGGGTGGAAGCTCCCGTTTGGGAGTCGCTTCGATCCTTGGATCCCATGAAAATCATACATGGGTCAAACTCAGTATCGTACCAAGAACCGACACAGGTGCCCCTAGGTGAGAAGCCTAAGGCGTTTTGGGATAATGGACGCGAGGGAAATCGGCAAAATAGCTCCGTATCTTCGGTATAAGGAGTGCCTATTCCGCGATGGAATAGGTCGCAGTGGCGAAGGGACTCCGACTGTTTACCACAAACACAGATCGCTGCTAGTCCGTAAGGATGTGTATAGCGGTTGAAACCTGCCCAGTGCTGGTACCTGAAAGCCCCGCACAAGGGGAAGAAGGGCCAGTAAACGGCGGGGGTAACTATGACCCTCTTAAGGTAGCGTAATACCTAGCCGCTTAATTGGCGGCTTGCATGAAGGTTCAACGTGGGTCCCACTGTCCCCGCGTTCAGCCCAGTGAAATTGATGTACTGGTGCACAATCCAGTCTCTCCCACGTGAAAGCGAAGTCCCCGTGGAGCTTTACTGCAGCCTGTAGCTGTGATGCGATCCTGAATGCGTAGCGTAGGAAGGAGCCGTCGAAGCTTCGGTTTTGGCCGAAGTGGAGGCGCCAATGAAACACTTCCCTTTCGGGATTGCGTCACTAACCTCGTTAGAGGGACAACTATTGGTGGGCAGTTTGGGTGGGGCGCCACGCCCCTAACAATGTAACAGGGGCCCCCAAAGGTCAGCTCAGGAGGGTCAGAAATCCTCCGTAGAGTGTAAAAGCAAAAGCTGGCTTGACTGTGTTGCAGACAACTAGCAACGCAGATGCGAAAGCAGGGTTTAGCGAACCACCCAGTTCCTCCTTAGTGGGGGCGGGTGATAAGAGAGAAGTTACCCCAGGGATAACTGAGTCGTCCTCGGCAAGAGTACACATCGACCCGAGGGTTTGCTACTTCGATGTCGTCTGTTCCTATCCTGGTGCTGCATAAGGTGCCAAGGGTGGGGCTGTTCGCCCATTAAAAGGGATCCTGAGATGGGTTCACTACGTCGCGAGACAGTAGGGTTGCTTCTCCGTGGGAGTGCTCGATGTCTGAGGGGAAGGGGCCTTTAGTACGAGAGGAACAAGGGCTCGTGACCTCTAGTTTACCGGTTGTCCGGCAGGGCATCGCCGGGTAGCCACGTCATACGCGGATAAGAGCTGAAGGCATCTAAGCTCGAAGCCGCCCCCGAAAATAGACATCGTCATTAGGCCGCCTCTAAAAGAGAGGTTTGATAGGGCCGGGATGTAAGGATCGAGCTTTTGCGAGATTTTAAGTCCACGGCTACTAAAGGCCGAAAGCACAATCCATGCTAAATCTCTTGTCTGGTTGAATTCAAATAAGCGTGTTCATTATTTTGAATTTATTATAATTCTACGTTATTGTCTTTATAGCGAAGGATCAATTAAAATTTATAATAAATATAAAAAGTGTTATGCCTCGGTTTTAACGTTTTCCCCGAGGATCTGTTTCAGTATCTTATCAGCGATATCGTTAAATATACTTTTTATTGTATCATTTATTTCAACTGCTGGTATTCCTTTGTCACCGTTATCTGCTATTTCTGGCACTAGGGGTATCTTGCCAAGGAACGGAACGTTGTATTCTTTTGCTGATTTTTCGCCTCCCCCCTCCTTAAATATGTACGTTACGTTGCCACAGTGTGGGCAGACAAAACCGCTCATGTTTTCTATTATGCCAAATATTGGGAGCTTTAACTGCCTAGCAAAGTTAATCGCTTTCTTGGCGTCAAGCAGGGCCACATCCTGCGGCGTCACTACTATTACGACTCCGTTTGACTCAGGGACAAGCTGTGCAACACTAAGTGCGACATCCCCTGTACCTGGTGGCATATCTAGTACGACATAATCCGTATCTTTCCATGATACGTCTTCAAGGAACTGCTGAATTGCCTTGTGCATAAGGGATCCTCTCCATATTACAGGAGTATCCTGTGAAGGAAGGAGAAAACCCATTGAGACTACTTTTACCCCGTATTTTGTTTCGGCTGGAATTATCCCATCATCATCAGCATAGAGCTTTAGATCTTCCACTCCAAGCAGTTTTGGATCATCTGGTCCGTTTATATCCGCATCTATTAAGCCAACTTTAAGTCCCTTCTTAGCTAACGAAACCGCTAAGTTTACTGCGACTGTAGATTTACCCACACCACCTTTGCCGCTCATCACAGTTATTGTATGCTTAACCCTGTATTTTGCCGATTTGCCGGGTGGTCCTACGACTGGTGCTGGCGGTGGTGTGTTTGTTTTGATAGTTCCCTTTGCCATAATTCACTATCGTGAGTTAATATTTATCTCTTTATGGCAAAAATGCGTACAATTTTAGCAGCTAAAAAGATATTCAGGGTTTAGAATAACCCTGTTATTTCTCCATCTTCTGCCAAATCAATGTTTTCAGCAGCAGGCCTCTTTGGCAGGCCCGGCATAGTCATTATTTCCCCTAGTATTGGCACAACAAAACCTGCACCAGAGGATATGTTTACCGATTGGACCCTTACTTTGAAGCCATGCGGATCGTTGAGAAGGGAGGCATCATCACTGAAAGAGTACTGAGTTTTAGCCATACAAACATACGGATCATTCATTATCTCTTCAGCTTTCTTAAGATCGTTGAGTGCTTTTTTCTCAAAAATGACACCATCCGCTCCGTATACGTTCACAGCAATTTTTTCGATCTTTGTCTTTAGATCTTCCCTTACTTCGTATGTCCTCTTGATCTGGTAATCACCGATCGATGAAAGCACCTTGTTTGCGAGTTCTATGCCGCCTTCACCACCTTTTTCAAATACTTCAGACAGCGCCCACTTTATGCCGTGCGAATCCAGTATCTCGCCTATTGCCATTATCTCGTTTTCTGTATCTGTCGGGAATTTGTTTAGAGCTACGACAGGTTCTACACCAAACTTTCTTATATTTGCAACGTGCCTTAGTAGATTCTTTGAACCTTCTTTCACAGCTTCTACATCCTCGCCCTGTTTCTTGCTTCCACCATGAAGTTTCAGAGCTCTTATTGTGGCGACAAGAACAACCGCATTGATAGGCAAATTACCTATCCTAGATACTATATTGAAAAACTTCTCTGCGCCGAGATCCGATCCGAAACCCGCCTCTGTTATGACGTAATCAAAGAGATTCATTGCAATTCTGTCTGCAACTATGCTTGACGTTCCATGTGCTATGTTTCCGAAAGGTCCGGTGTGCACGAATGCAGGTACTCCTTCTGTTGTCTGCACAAGATTTGGTTTTAGTGCGTCCCTAAGTAAAGCTGCCATTGATCCTTCCGCTTTTAAGTCCGCAGCGAATACTGGTTTGTTCTTTACTGTGAAGCCAGCTAGTATCCTAGACAGCTTTTCTTTCAAGTCTTTATAGTTTAAGGACAAGCCAGTTATTGCCATTACCTCGCTAGCAGGCGTTATAACGAAGTTGTCGTTTGCTATAGCACCCATATCTCTTGGGCCAACGCCTACAACTATGCTCCTTAGGGATCTGTCGTTCATGTCAATTGTCCTTGGGAACGTTATCCTCTTCGGATCTAGGTTTAGCTCGTTTCCATGGTATATGTGGTTATTTATCATTGCCGAAAGTAAGTTATGAGCTGCGCTTATGGCGGGGAAGTCGCCTGTAAAGAGCAAATTTATCCTGTCGCTTGGTTCTACTTTAGATTTACCTCCGCCGGTAGCTCCACCCTTTATACCGAAGCACGGGCCAAGAGAAGGCTCCCTGATAGCTATGGCTACGTTCTTTCCAAGTTTTTTGAATGCCTGGCCGAGGCCAATGGTTGTCGTGGTCTTTCCTTCGCCTGCAGCCGTAGGCGTCATGGCTGTTACAAGTATCAACTTAGCCTTCTTTTTATTCACTTCTTGAAGGTTAAGGGACAACTTAGCCATGTATCTGCCATAAAGCTCGTAGTCATCTTTTGATAAACCCATCTCATGCAAAATTTCTTCAATATCCCTCATAACATCGCCTCCAACTTCTTCTTGATACGTTCATAAACCTCATCAGAGTTTTCCAGGAAGAGCTTTATCTTCATTTTTTGATCTGAAACATATTCTTGGTCTTTCACGCTTTTGAGGTTTATTTTTACGTTGTAAAGTGCCGCTTCTATGGCTGAATGTAAAATTGATGCTGCCGATCCTGCATCTGTAACTGCGTTTTTATTTCCGTGTTCTACAAGCTTTTCTGATAATTTCAACAAGTCAAAGGATCTAGCGGCTATACGCCAAGGAACCTCTATCCCATGTCTAAGGGCAGATTGTAATTTCTTTTCACGCTCTTTCTTCTCCTCTTCGGTGATCTTCGGCATCTTTATGGCGGCCATTATTGAATTGAAGGCTTCCTCATCCTCCTCTATTAGTTTCTCTAGTTCTTCCTTTATTTTAGAGTTCTCACTAATTATCTCCTTCATCTCATCTTCGTACTGTTCATAACCTTTCTTTCCCATAGTAATCTGCGATACCATAGATATAAGGGCTGAAGCAACTATTGAAACGAATGCGCTGGCAGCTCCGCCGCCTGGTGCTGGAGAGGGGCTTGCTAGCCTTTCGATAAAGTTGTTATAACTCTCCATATTACCTTAATTGGTACGAATGACTTAAATTTAAGCGTGTTAAAAAATAATGATATTACTTGCCATTACAAATATATGCATTTCTATTCAGAAACATTTTCGTTTATCTTCCTCTCTATTAAATTGTGTTCATCGAACCCATTGAGCTGCAGGTAAAACTTAGCTGCGTCTATTAGCGCCTGCTCAGGGACAAGGCCAACAATCTCACTTTCGATGGGATACGCACCGTACCTTGAAGCTTCAAGTTTAACTAGTTCGTACGCTCTGTATATGGGAGTCTTGCGGAAGTTAGTTAAATTCATAGATATTTGGACTATGTTCCTGTCTTTCAAATAGAATGCTAGTGCTTTTACAAAAGTTAAACCGCCATCTCTGGCTCGCAGTGCGCTCGCTATTTTTTTGCCAATCTCAACATCAGATATGTTAAGATTCACATTGTATGCAATAAGGAAATCCCTTGCCCCTATAATCGATGCACCAGCCTTTCCAACTTCAGAAGGACCGAAGTCCGGTTTCCACTTTTCTTCTTTAATTGCTCCCTTTAATTGTTCATACTGAAAGCTCTTGTTTCTTATGGCAGCAAGATCTGCTCGCTCTGGCCTCGTTGCGGCTTCTGCGTACAGAAATACAGGTATGTTTAACTCATCACCTACACGTTTTCCTAATTCTCTAGCAAGCTGTACGCATCTCGACATCTTTGTATCGTCGAGCGGGACAAACGGTATGACATCCGCTGCACCAAACCTTGGGTGCTCTCCTGTATGCTTGTCCATATCTATGAGTTCAGCAGCTTTCTTAATTCCAGCAAACGCTGCTTCTACAGCTTTGCCATCATCGCATACAAATGTTATGACGCTTCTATTATGGTTGCTATCCATTTCCACATCAAGTATTCTTACAGTTGGAATTGCAGATATAGCGGATTTAATCTGATCTACCTTGGACTTGTCTCTTCCTTCGCTGAAATTTGGTACACATTCTATAAGAGTCATGACTTGTTATACTCTGTAAACGAATAAAGCCATCGCTGAACCATAAATGTGATCGCAATTGTGATCGTATATGTGATCGTATTTTTATCACAAACTGCAACAAAAGAGTAATCAATGACTTATCGCATTGTTACAGGAAGGGATGGTTAAACCTGATCAAAAAAAATATATCAAGATTAGAAAGATAAAACAAAACTCACGGTGTGAATATGGTTAAAGAGGTAGTTAAAAGAGATGGAACCGTAGTCCCATTCGAGAAGGGAAAAATTGCTATGGCCATATACAAGGCCATGCTGTCTGTAAAGAATGGTAGCATGAGAGATGCTGAAACACTCGCTGACAAGGTCGTTGAAAGGCTAAAGAACATTGAAAGGCCTACAGTCGAGCAGATACAGGATATAGTAGAAGACGTCCTCATGACATCAAAGATTGAGGGTAAAATATTTACAGACGTTGCAAAGTCATACATACTTTACAGGGAAAAGAGGAGAGCTATAAGAGAGGAAAAGGAAAGCCTAGGAGTAAAAGACGATCTGAAATTGACACTGAACGCTGTGAAGGTACTGGAAGCAAGATATCTGCTTAAGGATGAAGACGGAAAGATAATAGAGACACCTAGGCAGATGTTCAGGCGTGTAGCTTCACATATAGGTATAATTGAGGCGCTATATGATTTTATGGAATACAAAAAAACAGGGAAAATACCAGAAAACGCAGAAAAGATCGGCAAAGTATCCTTAACTCAGGAAGAGGTCCTCAGAAGGGCTTTTAATTACATGAAAGAAGATGGAATAATGGAAGGCACCTTCGAGGAATTCATGGACTTTTTGTCGACCAAAGGAACGTCAGCGCATCTTTACATAAACAAGTTTGAGGAGATGATGTCTTCCTTGGATTTTGTTCCAAATTCTCCAACTCTTATGAATGCCGGTACGAAATTGGGGCAACTCTCTGCATGCTTTGTTCTTCCTGTAGGTGACAGTATAGAGGATATTTTTGAAACCTTGAAAAACACTGCACTCATACACAAGTCTGGTGGCGGTACCGGATTTTCTTTTTCCAGGCTAAGGCCGAAGGACGACATAGTCGGTTCAACAAAGGGGGTTGCGTCCGGGCCGGTGTCTTTCATGAAGATATTCGATGTAACGACTGATGTCATAAAGCAGGGCGGCAAGCGTCGCGGGGCAAATATGGGGATACTGAACTACAACCACCCTGACATAATGGAATTCGTGTTAAGCAAGGACTCTGAAAATAAAGTGCTTAGCAACTTCAATATATCTGTTGGCGTTACAGATGAATTTTTTGAGAAGTTGGACAATGACGATTACGTTGATCTCATAAATCCAAGGACAAAGAAGGTAACGAAAAGAATAAAAGCAAAGGAATTATGGGATGCAATAATTGACCAGGCTTGGAAGACAGCGGATCCAGGGCTTATATTCTTAGACGAGATAAACAGGAAAAACCCCGTCAAGAACGTTGGGGATATCGAATCAACAAATCCTTGTGGGGAACAGCCCCTGTTACCTTACGAGTCTTGCAATCTTGGATCTATAAACCTGTCGAAGTATGTAAATGGAAAGGATATAGATTACGATAGATTAAGGGAAACCGTCTGGCTGGCAACTCGCTTTTTAGATGATGTCATAGATGCTAACAAGTTTCCAGTAGAGCAGATAAAGAAAGTAACCAGGATGACACGCAAGATCGGTCTAGGCGTTATGGGCTTCGCAGACCTGTTGATAAAGCTCGAAGTGCCTTACAACAGCTGGGAGGCCTTGGAAATAGCTGAAAAAGTTATGAGCTTCATAAACGAAGAAAGCCATAAAGCCTCGCAACATCTTGCAGAGGAGCGTGGAGTATTCCCAGCTTGGTATGGTTCTGAGTGGGAGAAGGAAGGCATAAAGATGAGAAATTCAACTACAACTACCATAGCCCCTACAGGTACCATATCTATAATCGCTGGATGCTCTTCCTCTATTGAGCCAATATTTGCACTTGCCTTTGTAAGACATGTACTAAATGGACAAGAACTGCTAGAAGTCAACCCACTGTTCGAAGAGAAGACTAGAAGCCTTGGTCTATACTCCGAGGAGCTTATGAGAAAAGTCGCTGAAACAGGAAACCTGGAAAATATCGAGATAAACGAAGAAATAAAGAAGATCTTCGTCACAGCTCACGAAGTAGATCCGCAGTGGCATGTACTTATGCAGGCAACGTTCCAGAGATACTGTGATTCAGGCGTTTCCAAGACTATAAACATGAAAAGTGATGCTACAAGGGAGGACATAGCCAAAGCCTATAGGATGGCAAAGGATCTTCACTGCAAAGGTATAACTGTGTACAGAGACAAGAGTAAGACTGTACAGGTACTTACAGCCGGGACAACGGAGACGAAAAAAACGGAGGAGAAAGAGGTAATAGAGCTAGTAACGAAGATGCCTGACAAATATCTTAAAATAGATTCGACCTTCGATCCTGCATGCCCAACAGGAAAATGCGACAAATAAACAAAAAACTCTCATTTTTATGTTTTAAGTGATTTCAAGCTGCTGCCAACATACTGATCTGCGCATTCAACATCTTTATATTTTATATCCCTGTTTTTTAGGTAGCTTTTTACTTCATTTAGTGCTATTTCTGGCTTATTATTTTCTTGGCTAAGGTGTGTTAAGACAATCTCAGTGCTTTCGTTGATTGCTTTAGATATAGCTTCAGCCGACTGTTCATTGGACAGATGTCCGTGCTGGCTAAGGATCCTCCTCTTAAGTGAAGCTGGATATCGACCAGTCTTAAGCATGCTGACGTCATGGTTGGATTCAAATGCAAGAATATCTGAATCTCTTATATTTGAGATGACGTTTTCAGTTACTGTACCTAGATCAGATACAACGGATATCTTGAGGTCTTTCCATTTCACTGTGAATGCCACCGGGTCGGCTGCGTCATGTGGTACGTCAAAAGCCAATATTTCGAAATTCCCTATTACTACCTCGTTATCTATTTCATATGCTTTGATATTAGCGGCTTCGGCAGTCGCCGGTCTTGTGTACACATCAGCGCCATCTACTTTTTTTACAGACCTGATACCGGATACATGATCGGCATGTTCGTGGCTGATGAATATCGATTTATTTAGGCCGCCAAGAGTAAGTTCTGAAATGGCTTCTTTAAATTTTTTCATAGTGATTCCAAAGTCTATAACAATGAGATCGTGGGCATCCCAAATGAATGTCGAGTTGCCTTTGCTGCCACTAGCTATATTTTTAAAGTAAATCGCATTGTTATTATAAGCGGTCATTGTTTGCAAGCCTTTGAAATAGAGTATACATTATCAAATATAAATGTCTGTTTTTTTCTTTCTTTGAAACTCTTATAGATATGGTATTGCTTCATATTGAGTTTCAAACATGTACATTAACATAGCAATAAAGAAATCATTATCTATCCATGCATATATTACGTTTATAAAAGAATAGATTAATAATCTACTTATTATAAAATCAAATCGTACATCCCATATTTTTTCACTACCTGAGATCGATAGAAAAATGATGTTCATTGAATCATAAATTGATAGCAATTACCATAAGTAACAATTATTCAAACTCAGACGAGACTCGCATTATTTTAGAAATATCTGCTTCATAGGCATCTAAAATATCGTTTAAGGTAACAATCCCCTTAAACTTCCCTTCATAGACTATTGGGCACCAGGTAGTTTTATTCCTCATCATAACTTCCCAAGCCTCCTCTGCTGTACTTGTTGGCCTTAAATATGTAATTCCAGCACGCATGTATTCGCGAACTTTTCCTGTAGTTATCTCCGCTATGTCGAACAGATAAAGAGCACCAATAAGTTTTCCGTAAACAACTACAGGTATTGAGGCCAAACCATGGTCTATCATAACAGTTTTAGCATGTTCCACATCATCGTCATCACTAACGCTTATATCTCTACATTTCACATCGCTCAGCTTTATATTGAGTAGCAGAGGTGTATTATATTCTCCGAAATGTGCAGGCGAATCACGCCTTGTATCGACCTGGTTGTGGTATATGCTATATTTCCCAGATATTATGTATGCTATGAACGTGGCTATCATAGCGCCTGGAAGTAGCTGTAAACTGCCGGTCATCTCGACTACCATAAGTATCACTGAGAGGGGCACCTTTCCAGCTGATCCAAAGAAAGAGATCATACCTATTATCACGAAAGGAGTTATGGTCGGAACTATACTGGGTGTCAGATAGTGGAATCCAATGGCGACCACAGTACCGAGAGCTGCCCCTATGAAAATTCCGGGTGCGTAGACACCTCCACTTCCTCCTGAGCCAACAGTAAATGATGTCGCAATTACCTTTATGAAAGGTAGCAGGATAAGCACTAAAAGCAAAGGGATTCCGAATGTCGGTATTTCTCCCAGCTTTTGATTCATGAGGAGATTAACCCACCCGTAGCCAGTAGCCATGATTTCCGGGAAAAAGAGTGCTATTATTCCTGTAAGCCCTCCTCCAATAATTGGCTTGTAGTAGTTACTAATTTTTAATTTCTTAAAAAATGCTACTGTTCCGTAAAATGATTTAACATAGAATATAGCAAACAGTCCTGAGATTACACCTAAAACCATATAGTAAGGTATCCTTATAACCTGAAATGAAGCCGTATAGTAACCAAATATCGGCTCGAAACCGACCACAGAAGCGAATATCGAGTAACCAACCGCATTAGCAACCAATGATGGATAAATTGCCTGTGTTTCTAGATCTCTTTTGTAAAGGATCTCAGCGCCCAGCATAGTGCCGCCAATGGGGGTCTTGAATATTGTTCCTATGCCAGATCCTATCCCAACGGCAACAGCTATCCTCCTATCCGCATCGCTCAGACCAAAAAGGTCTGCTATCAGTGATCCTAACCCAGCAGATATCTGCGCAGTTGGGCCTTCCCTCCCTGCACTTCCACCAGACCCTATAGTTATGGCTGAGGCAATCGTTTTTACTACTGGTATTCTCCTCCTTATTTTGCCCTGTTCGTTGTGGAATGCTCTTATAGCCGCATCTGTTCCATGACCCTCTGCCTCTGGTGCAAATGTATAAACGATAAGTCCAGAAAAAAGGCCACCGAGGGCTGTTGATACAGGTATGAGGTAGAAGCGCCTTACATAATAAGTGAAAGCCAGAGATCCGCCTTCACCCACAGGATGTGGGATGGTGGCTCCTACCATATGAGTAAGGAAAAGATATTCAAAAAGTTTTATCGCAAAATAAAATGCAAGTGCACCAAGCCCAGATATTACACCAATTATAAGACCCATTATAAACCATTTTTCAAAATAAGGTAAGCGTGATAGATTGAACATTTTTTTCATTTTTTCCATTAATTAGCTGTATGTAATAGAAATAGAAAAATTTTTATTTATTCATTGCATCGAAACAGCATTTTCTAACCCTAGTAAGATCAATGAAGCATATGTCTAAAATTATCGGGGAGAGGGAGCGATATTATACGCGCATATGAGAAATAGTGAATATGATCCAAACAGATATACTTTGCAAATACACAACAAAAGAGATCTCTTCCCATATTTATTCTGTGTTTTCGGAAAGCAGTTTCTTTTCTCTAAAATATTCACGCCTCTGTACAATTTTTTTCATAAATGACGGCCATGGCAAGGCAATAAATGGGTCATGCGAATAAATCGAAGAGGCGAGGGTATGCAACATCCTTGGTCTTTCTTCTTTGCGGTATGTATTGAAAATCCATTTGTATGCCATTTGCAAATGAAATTCTGTTTTGGCTAGTTTAGAACATGGGCCATCAGAAGCCATTTCAGATATGGTCTCGAAGTCCCTCGAGTAAAGTTCATAGAACTTTGACTTGAATTCTGCGTAGGCATTAATGTTCCTTACATCTCTTGACGTGCTTTTAGATAGCACTCGGTAAAGTGATAGTGTTTTCTTACTGTAATATATAGGCCTAGAATGGGACATGTAGAGAAAAAAATAAAATGAATCTACTGCAAGGTTTATCTTTGATAGAACATCGAGATATCCTACTAGAATATCCTTCTTTAAGGATATGGATGAGCTGTTGAAGCCTGCCCTCAACTTTAATAATTTCCTGATATCCTGTTCATTTGGTTCCTTAACAAATATATCGGACTTAATAGCTGGCTGATAATACGATACCGTATCACCACTTTCTGCCACCGGTTTTACGGAGTTCTTGAAGTAGTCTACGCCCATCTCTGAAAATACTATCTTTACCTCTCTTAGTTTCCCCGGATAAAATAAGTCATCGTCATCAAGAAAGACAAGTATTTTTCCTGAGGACTGGAGAACAGCGGAAGCTACCCTTGATCCAGATCGTATATGGTTCTCGTTTAGTACAATGGCCCTGCCGTCAAGGAACTCATCGATTACGTCATCTTTAAAGTCTTTTGATACTATTATCTCAAAATCTTCTTTAGGGATATTTTGTGAAAGTACTGAGCGTACTGCTTGCATCACGTAACCTTTTCTTCCCTGTGCTGTGATAATCACTGAAAGCAACATTCAACTCAGCACAGGACAATTCAGTCTGCCTTATTTAAGGATCGTTTACTATCTTTCCCTCAATATACTCTGGCACGCAATCAAGTAAATCTAATTTCAGGCATATCTCAAGATCTTGAGTGCTAATTGACACTACAGTGTTTTCCTTTGTTTCCCTTATCCTATTTACTAAAATTTCCCTATCGTAATTTTTGCCCTCAAGCGCCAGTTTAAGCATTTCAGCGAATATATTATCTTCAACTGCCTTTCCAATAGGCCTGTTTGAGGGGACTACAAGAATGTCGTCTTTGCCCTTTACTTTTTTAATGGTTGCACTCATATTTACAAGAGAAGAGAAGAGTATCCTCCCTCTTTTTATTCGAGAGAGTACGTACATGCCATTTGTTGAGGTAAACGCAATAATTTTTCCCTCTAAATCCGCGTTAATTATTTGTGCAGGCGAGTTGTCATAATCAAAGAAAGGGGGTTTTATCCCATATTTCTCGCCGATAAGCACAACATTCTTGTTTTTCCTTTTGAAGTTAAGTGCACTGGTTACATCCTTGAATGGCACTATGTAGCGAGCTCCTCTTGACAATATTACTGGTATCGTAGTTGTAGATCTAAATATGTCTATTATTATATTTATTGAAGACCAATTTTCCTCTTTTCTCCCGTCGGCAATTCTTATCATTCAGTATGTGGATAGCTTAGCGAAAACATAAGGGTTTGCCTTAACTCTGCTTCGGGGGTAGGCTTTCACTAACTATCTTGGGTAAATCTATTACACCGTATCCAAACGGCGAGAACTTTTTAACATTTTTTGTGTTGTAAACTATTACCCTGGTCTTTCCAGCGGCTTTTTCCCCTGCTACCTGCCTTAGTGTTGCAGCTATGATAAGGCTGTATGCATCGTCTTCGGGCCCAATTATTATTTTATAGGCGTCGTCCATGGTGAATGAGGACAAAAGGTTTTGATCATCTGCCTCCTGGTTCAATACAATATAACCGTCATCCCGCAACTTTGCTGCGATAGCAGGGTCTTTCTCTACTATCACTATAACCTTCCCCATCTGCTTTAGCATTAAAAGATAAGATGACAGAAGGGGAGAATAGCCGCAAACAAGGACAAAGTCCTTTAGCTTCATAAGCTCTCTTTTCTCCATCCTATTCACCAAACCACCAACTCTCCTCTCTATCGTAGGAGTTATTAAGGCTGTCATGGCACTGAAGAATATTGCAACGCCCAGAAACGCTAAAGAAATTGTGAATAAGCGCGATTCCAGATCTACTGGTAATATATCGCCAAAGCCCAGAGTTGTTACAGTTTCTCCAGTGTAGTATAGCGCCGTTCCAAGCGATCTAATAGGTGGCTTGAACTGCTCTCCGGAGAGAATAGAGCCTCCAACACCGTACGCTATTGTGAAGAGAACCGTTAGAATGGCGATGCCAACTTCAGGCCTGCCGATAGTCTTTGATGGGTATACGAATTCAGAACGTCTTTTGATAAGCGTTAAAATTAGGTATAAGTCAAAGATGGCTCCTATAAAGACTATATGGTAAGTCCGGGCATAGCTTATTATCAGGAGGGCAAATGTAAGAAATGCATCAGCAGTGACGATAAACCAGGCTGCCCTCGTTTTTTCTTGGAGGCCGTAGCCACCTAATGTTAAGAAAAAACCATCGAATATAGTGAGAAACGAAAATGTATTCTGTGATAATTTATACGTTTTCCCCAGGATTTTTAGGCTGTATACGTACACTGACTTTGTAAGAAGATACCGGTTACCATAGTAATTATGCCGAATACCATTACCAGCCTATTTACCTCAATCCTGTGAGTTAGCCTCACCTTTAAATATATCTGACGTGCATAAAACGTTTTTTATTTTAAGGACATTTGCATCGAAAACATTATGCCGAGGCTTTTTGATCATTAAGTGAAGTTCAAATACAAGTAAAGACTGTTTGATTAAAGTAAAATGTACTTTATTCAAGGTGTTTGGAATGTTTACGAGAAGGGGAGACACAGGAGAAACAGATCTTGCTAGCAGGGTACGAGTGGGTAAAGATTCGCCTATAGTGGAAGTCCAGGGCGTAATAGATGAACTGAACGCGTTTATAGGTCAGGCATTAGTTCTAACGAAGTGGGAAGACATAAGAAAAGATCTATTTAAGATCCAGAACGATCTATTCGTACTAGGAGAAGATGTTTCAACTGGCGGCAAAGGAAGGGTTGTAACCCGCGAAATGATCGACTACCTCGAAGATAGGGTAAACGTACTTCGGAAAGAAATAGGTAAAATAGAGCTATTTGTAATCCCGGGTGGAACACTTGAAGCTACATCTGTACATATAGCAAGGACTGTTTCAAGGCGGTTGGAGAGAAGGATAGTTTTTGCCAACCATTATACTGATATCAACAAAAATGTACTCATATACGCAAATAGGCTTTCCTCACTCCTATTTATGATCGCGATGGTATCCAACAAAAGGCAGAATGTGGAGGAAAAAATATGGCCCATCCATCTGCCAAAAGATGGGTCATAATTTGAAGTGCAATGGCTTACCGTAAACCTCTTCTGCGCTCTCCTTAACGCCTTCTGAAACGGTCGGATGCGGGTGTATAGTTAAACCTATATCCATTGCCATTAGCCCTGATTCAACGGCAAGCGATATCTCTGAGATTAGCTCGCTCGCATGAGGTGCTGCGATTCCTGCGCCCGTCACTATGCCTTTTTCATCATAGTATATGTTGAAGGTGCCTATGTTTTCATTCATTGTTAGTGACCTACCGTTTGCAGCGACAGGAAACCTTGTGGACTTTGCTCCCTTCACGCCAGTATAGGCTATTTCCGGATCTGAATATATAACGTAGGGCATGGCCCTGTAATCAACTTCGCTATCTATGCCGCATATATTGTCCGCAGCGATATCTGCCTCATAGTATGCCTTGTGTGCAAGCATAGGCTGTCCTGAAACATCACCTATCGCGTAAACTCCTTTCACACTCGTCATCTTCCTGGAATCGGTCTTTATGAAGCGGCCATCCATGGCTAGCTTCAGATTCTCCAGTCCGAATCCTTCAGTATTTGGGATCCTCCCAACAGTCATGAGCACCTTTTCGGCGCGTAGTTCTTGTCCATCATCTAATTTAACAGTGACTTCCCCGTTTTTCGCAGTAGATAAAACCTTTCTCCCTGTTATTACGTTTATGCCTAACTGCGACATCCTCCTTACTACGTGCCTTACTAGCTCATTATCCGTACCAGGCAGTATTGATGGCATCATCTCAACTATGGTCACCTTGCTTCCGAGCTTAGCTAGAGCTATTCCTATTTCAACACCGATGTATCCTCCGCCAATTATAACAATCGAAGAGGGTATATGGTCGAGATCTAAGACTTCGCGGTTATACATCACATCATTTATCCCGTTGATTGAAACAGGCTTAGAACCAGTAGCTATGACAAGGCTATCTGTCTCAAGAACCTTATCGTTGACTTTCACGTGGTTCTTGTCTTGTATGTATCCTGTGCCTCTGAAGATGTCAACGCCATACGCCTTAAGGAGAAGTTCAACGCCACCTGTAAGCTTGTTAATCATGGACCATTTCCATTCCTGCCATTTTTTCATGTCTACATTGTAATTAATCGATACTCCGGGCATCTCCTTTAGGTAATTTATTGAATTAGCAAGCTCGATGATCGCCTTAGATGGTATGCAGCCATAGTTTAGGCACTCGCCTCCTATCTTGTCCTTCTCTATTATGGCTACCTTCTTTTTTCTTTGGCCAAGCCTAATGGCCGCAGCGTATCCACCTGGCCCAGCCCCAAGTACAACTGCGTCGTACATATTACATCTCGTATATCAAAGAGTTAGGATCCTCAATAATTTTTTTGAGATCCATAATGAACCTTGTAGCAACAGCTCCATCGATCAGCCTATGGTCGCAAGAAAGCGATAGATACATTATCTTTTTCCCATTTTCATCCATTACCCTGTGTACGCCAAGTATAGCAACTTCAGGATAGTTTATTATTGGCGTAGAAAGCACTCCGCCTATTGTGCCTACATTTGTTATTGTAAAGGTCGAATCCTGCACCTCATCGATCTTAAGCTGATTATTCCTGGCCCGCTCAGCTTTATCCGTTATTTCTGCGGTAATCTCGTACATGCTCTTTCTGTCTGCGTCTTTAACAACAAATACGTTGAGCCCATCAGGAGTATCTACAGCTATACCAATATTATAGTATTTCTTTATAAGGTATCTCCTGTTCGCTTCATCGTATATTGCGTTCAGGTATGGATACTGTTTCAGCACAATTGGTACTATCCTTGCTATGTATCCAGTAATAGTCACCTTTTTTCCGCTGGATTTTGCTGATTCTATTATGGATATCATGCCTGTAACATCCACCTTTTCTACTACGGTGAAATGAGGCATGATCTGCTTTGCCTTTGTCATCTTGTCGAATATTATGCGCCTGAGTCCGTGCATCTCCAGTATCTCTTCTCTGCCCGGTGATCTTTGCACAGGCGGTACTTCTGCCGGCTTTGCAGCCTCTATGGGTTTTTCTGGGGCCTTGGCCTTAGTTTCGCCTCTCATGTATGCATCGAGATCGTCCAACGTAACTCTGCCGTTATCGCCAGTCCCTTTTACCTTAGCTAGGTCTATGCCATTCTCCCTGGCAATTCTCCTAACAGCAGGACTGGCAAGAACTTTCCCTGCTGGCACCGTTTCAATTGCGATCTGCTGCGCTGCCGTAGTCTGCGGCTTTAATTCGGCATGTTCTTCTGCCATAGTTTGCTGTGAGGTCTCTTCGCCTGTATCTATCTGGACCAATGTGGAGCCGACAGGAACAACTTGCCCCTCTTTGTAGAGTATCTTAGAGATCTTGCCATTTACGGGGGATGGTATTTTAACGGTGACTTTGTCAGTCATTACCTCTACAAGGTCCTGATCCTTTTTTACTTCATCACCTTCAGCAACGTCCCATTTAACTATTTCGCCTTCAGTTACGCCTTCTCCTATGTCTGGAAGCTTAAATTCGTACAAAAACATCACCTGTATTCCATCACTTTCTTTATAGCAGCCATTATCCTTTGTTCGTTGGGGAGATAGTAATCTTCCAGCCTGTATGGGAACGGAGTATCTGGGCCGGTAATCCTCAGTATGGGTGCGTAAAGGTATTCTATTGCCCTCTCGGATATCATGGCCGAGACCTCTGCACCGACACCGAGGGTACGCGGTGCCTCATGTACGATAACAACCCTACCGGTCTTCTTAACGGAAGAGATTATAGTGTCCTTATCGAGTGGCGCTATTGTTCGTAGATCAACGACATCCGCATCTATACCATTCTTGTCTACTGTGCTCAGCACAGTAGGAACCATGGACCCGTAAGTTACTAGTGTGACGCTGTTGCCTTCTCTAAGCAGATTTGCCTTGCGCAGAGGCACGGTATACTTATCTTCTGGTACATCGGCCTTCTGCGACCTGTAAAGCCTCTTTGGTTCAAGGAATATAACAGGGTCTGGTGATTCTATTGAAGATATCAGGAGGCCCTTAGCGTCATAGGGGTTGGAAGGTGAAACAACGGTAAGCCCAGCTGTGTGGGCGAAATAAGTTTCGCCGCTCTGTGAATGGTAAAGGCCACCTTTTATCCCGCCTCCAACAGGAGTCCTAAGGACAAGCGGCACTGTGTAATCTCCACCAGATCTGTACCTTATCTTTGCCATCTGATTTATTATTTGATCCATTGCGGTGTAAATGAAGTCCTGGAACTGGATCTCAGGTATCGGCTTTAAACCGTTGACAGCCATGCCTATTGCCATTCCCACTATGCCGAGTTCTGTGAGAGGAGTATCAATGACTCTCTCTGGACCATACTTGGCGAGGAGCCCATCTGTAACTCTGAAGACTCCTCCGTCCTTTCCAACATCTTCCCCGAGTACAACAACATCATTGTCCTCGGCCATCTTTATATCCATTGCGTTGTTAAGCGCCTGAACAATGTTCATCTGCGTAATATATCACCCCTCTCTTCTTCAATAACCCATGTGGTCTCGGAGTATACATCATCAAACAACGTTGAAGGGTCTGGGGCTGGTATTTTAAGCCTCTCTTCAAACTTTTCGTCTATCATCTTTCTAGATTCATCCTTTATCCTGTTAACTTCTGACTGGCTTAATATTCCTTTAGAGATAACTGCCTTTTCTGCTATTACAAGGGGATCGTTCTCGTCCCCCTCCTTTACCTCATTTTGCCTGTACTTGCTTGGATCGTCAGAAGTTGAGTGGGGGCCCATCCTATAGCTCCTGGCCTCGACAAGTATCGGATTTCCTGATCTTGCGTATTCAACAGCCTCCTTTACGGCATTGTAAGTTTTTATGAAGTCGTTTCCATCAACGTAAACACCCTTCATGCCGTACGCTTCAGCCTTTTTGTAGATTTCAGCCTTAGTCTGCCTCTCTACAGGGAACGATATAGCCCAGCCGTTATTCTCACAGAGAAAAACGACAGGCAGATCGTACACTGAAGCGAAATTCATGGCTGCATGGAAATCAGGCGTTGAAGTGCCTCCATCTCCGAAGCTGGTAATTACAATGCCATCCTCCTTTCTATATTTCTTAGCGTATGCAGCACCTACTGCAAGTGGAAGGTTTGTTGCTACCGGGCTCGGTACTGACATAAAATTAACGGCCTTAGCGCTGTAATGGCTAGGCATTTGCCTCCCCTTGGAGGTATCCTCTGCATTTCCCATTATCTGGTCGAATATCTTTTCAATTGGATATCCAAGGTATATGAGGAGAGTAACGTCCCGGTAGTATCCGTAGACAAGATCCTGCTTTGAGAGTGCCATGGCCGCCCCTGCCTGTGTTGCCTCCTGTCCCATCATAGGGGTATAGAAGCCAACGAGGCCCTGCCTCTGTGCTGTGATAACCTTTTTGTCAAACAACCGCCCGAGAACCATAGAAGTAAAGCCTTTGACGTACAGGCTCTTCTGGTCCTGATCTAAAACTTCAGTCATATTGACACCTTTTCAAGAACTGTGCGAGCAGAACAACTATTATGATAAATGTCGAGGACATCTTTAGCACCAATGCGTGGTTTTATCCTGCTCTGCACGTATAATAATGACTATTCAGTATTTATTATTATTCATTTTAAAGTAGTAATATATAATGATTATTAATGTAATATAAATAAAATATAGCACAACTATAATTTTATTTTCTCGTCGTCACGATAATTTCATCATTGAGTACAAGTATAGTATGTTCAGCCTGTGATATCAGGGTGTTGTTGTGTTCTCTAAGTATCGGAAATGGTGAAACTTCTCTGCTGGAGACCATCGATTTCAAATACGTTTTATGGTCTTCAACTAGACCAGCGAGCCAGCGTTCAGCGAATGGGAGCGTTCTGAAATTCTTGTAAATTACCTCATCTTCTCTTACCTTCGGTGCATCAAGTATGTATATGTTTCCAGGCGGGCCTGAGTGTATCATCCCTATTCCGGTCGATGCAAATGGTTCAATTGCAATGGCGTGATCTGGCTGCAACCTTACAACGTTTCCGTCATCGTAGTTTGGAATAAATAGTGTTGCGTGCAGATCGTACCTTTCTACTCCATGTCCACCAAGATTTCTTACTGGTTTGAAGCCAAAAGATCCAATGACATCCGCAATCCTTCCCCCTATCTCGTTGACGCTCCTCATAGGCCTGACCAGGGAAATAGCTGCATCGAGTGCTTCACGTGTAGCATCGATAAGATCCGAATGCTTTCCAGATTCTCCGACCTCAAGGGTTATGGCAGTATCGGACATATAACCGTCTATGTGCGCCCCAAAATCGACCTTAACGACGTCGCCTGTCTTAAAGACCTTCTTGTCGCCAGATGCTGGGGTGTAGTGTGCTGCATCGTTGTTGATTGACAGGTTAACTGGAAATGCAGGCTTAGCTCCCTGTTCAATTACAAATTTTTCCATAGCTTCAGCTACATCGAGCAGCTTTGTCCCTGGCTCTATAAGTGTTCTGGCTAGTTCTAGCGCCTCTCGTCCTATTCTTCCAGCTTCAATATATTTCCTCTTTACATCTTCATCCAAACTATCACCCTATTATTTCGATATCATTCAATTCTGGTACTACGCGAGAATAAAGTTCCCTCGATCCTACTAATTCAGCCCTTTTCTTAGTCACTTCGTGCCCGTAGATACCTATTATCTTCTTCATGACCTCTTCGCTGTAGTATCCTGATTTTTTTGATATGATCTCTGCAGCCCTTTCATGGTTATTTTTTATAAAATCTATACCCTGTTCGTATGCTTCAATAACCTCATCTATCCTTCTCGTAGAAGCCATGGCGCATGAAGGCAGGTCAAGTCCAAGTTCTTTCATCCTATTCCTAAAGCTCTTCCCTATAGAAATTTCGTTTCCCACAAGTGCTGAATAGCCTTCATTAGCCATCTTTATGCAGGTGTCTCCGTCTGCATTTATTACCTGGGCCTTATCGTAATAAGCCAGTATTCTGGCGTTAAAGTCAGCGAGAGTACCCTTTCTAAGTGTGTATATCCGTCCAGAGGATTCGTCTCCAAGAATAGAGTACATGTCTATCCTTACGCCTGCAAATATTTTTAAACCATACTTTGGCATATTTGTTATGGAATCCAACACGACATCGAATTTCCCCGTTTCGGAACAAATGTTGTGTATCCTGAAGGGCAGCTCCTCTTCTATCACAAGTAGCGGAAAAGAAACCGGGCCTGCAAATGGCATGCCTACGTCCATAGTGGTTTATCCGAAATACGTTAAATACGTTTCCTTCAATGTTAAATAATAAAGATGAGACAAAGGAATGTAGTAGGTAAAAAGAAACGCTTTTCCCAATATTAGGTTGTTAGGCTGCAAAATTACTTGTGATATACCGAAATTAGTTCCTTTATATTTATTTTTTTAATATTTAAATCTCCTCTTTCTTCATATGCCATAGTTGGCGTTGCTAGTGGCCTTTCATACGTAAGGACATATGCACCATTTTATAATTATAATAATATACAAATTGATCCGATGTAGAGAAATACAGATATGTCACGTAAATATTTCCTATATTTCCATACTAACTAGTACATCTTAAACTATTCAGAAAAGAGACGATGTTAGCTGGATCGAAATGAAGGCTTCCATACTAACTAGTACATCTTAAACTCTTACAAATGTGGACACTAGGGGGATAGCTTTATCCACTTCCATACTAACTAGTACATCTTAAACTCCTTTAATTCAGATCTTTTATAAAGCGGGACTTCGTCAATACTTCCATACTAACTAGTACATCTTAAACGCTACATCACTGATGTCGATATATTCCGTGCCAAGTCGACTTCCATACTAACTAGTACATCTTAAACCGACCGCCGTGGACGGATTTTCGACAACTACGTTCTGGCTTCCATACTAACTAGTACATCTTAAACCTCATCGTTCAAGTGGACGGTGAGAGATATGTCTACTTCCATACTAACTAGTACATCTTAAACGAATAAAAGACTTTGATCAAGACAAGGTTCACTTCTATCGACTTCTTCCATACTAACTAGTACATCTTAAACTCTACGTCCTCTATCCCGACGACAACAACGAATATTATGCTTCTTCCATACTAACTAGTACATCTTAAACTGGGATTATATCCTGGAGGAAAAAATGGAGACGAAAACTTCCATACTAACTAGTACATCTTAAACAAGAAGTTTATGATAGCTACGATGCATCACGGGTTTTACTTCCATACTAACTAGTACATCTTAAACTCCAAGGATGAGGCAAGATCACGAAGATCGTCTTTTACTTCCATACTAACTAGTACATCTTAAACCTAGCGCTGAATACGAGCAAAATATGGAAATTCAAGGCTTCCATACTAACTAGTACATCTTAAACTGATAGGGAAGAGAGACCTCGAATATTGGATCGATAACCTCTTCCATACTAACTAGTACATCTTAAACTCAAGGCTTTAAAGCAAAAGGTTTTTAGGTGCTGGAAGATAGAGCACTTCCATACTAACTAGTACATCTTAAACGATATTTCATGATAGCGATCAGCTAACGTTTGTGAATGTTCTTCCATACTAACTAGTACATCTTAAACAGAAGACGTTCCGGAGGAATACATAAGGGGCATTTTCGACTTCCATACTAACTAGTACATCTTAAACGGTGTCAGCGTGTCGTTGTCATGCATCTCAATCAGCCTTACGCTTCCATACTAACTAGTACATCTTAAACAAGGTGAGAGAAAATGTGTTTCACACCAGTTGGATTTGTAAGATACTTCCATACTAACTAGTACATCTTAAACCCGTATCAATAATTATAATAAACATAGTTATTTAAAGGTTCTCCTTAAAAAATGTAAAAACATCCAAAGAGAGGAAAATTTTGATAATAAACCCCTAAAACACTAATTCCACATTAAATCTTGCGGGGATCGATTTTTTGCCCTTAGTATTTAAAGATCAATTTATATTTAAATTTTTTGTGGTACCAATGGATACTTTTTATTAATAAATTATATCATATTTGAAGTATTCCCTTTATCATTGCCTATGATTATATTATCGATATAGCTTTTAACCTTAAATTTGTATATAATTATCGAATCCTCATCTTTTATAATTTTTGTGATGCCTTTGATCATGGAATCGATCAAATTTTCTGAAATTTCGCCCTCAAAGACAGAATTCTGCCTCCATAATAAGTACCTCTTTAAATATTTATTTACTTTGTTTACCCTGGACTCATCAACATCATAAACAACTATTAAATACATCAAGATCTACTCCTGAAGGATTTATAATCTTCATCATTTCTTATTGCATTTAATAAATTATAAGCCTCCCTCTCAATTATATTATTATATGAAAGGTAATTGTTGCCAATTTTTATTACCGTGTTTAATTTTTCATTGTAATATTCAATAAACTTTCTTCTTCCATTTAATGATAAATAACATCCATTATCCTCGAAACGAAAAGAATCGTGTGCCATTATATTTTTATTTACCAAGTTCGCAATTGTCCTTTCAACAATAACAGGCTTAAAGATATCCGCAATATCCAAAGCTAAGGAAAATGACCTTTCAGAAGGTTCGTGTAAAAAACTTATAGATGGATTCAGACCCGTAATAAAAATCTTAGTTAATACAGTCGCATACAATAATGCATTTCCATATGATATCATGGCATTTAATTCGTCTTTTGGTGGATAAAACTCCCTTTTAAAGTCCGGATATTTCTTATAAATAAATGGGAATGCTGAATAATAAGTTGACCATATATTTCCTTCTACGCCTAAAATTTTATTTATATCATTGGAATTATAATCAGGGTTATATGATTCAATAGCTTTAATATACTTAGTAATTTCATTGTTATCACTGTAGTATCTTAAATTAGCTAATATATTATTTTTAATACCATTAACCATTTCAGCTGCAATTTTAAATCTTTTATCTGATAAATAGGCTTTTACCTGTTGAACAGTAGTATTTCCTCTTTCATTCCTATTCCCTGGTATTAACGATGACATGTACTTTCCGTTTGTAGAAATTATATGCACAATAATACCTAATTTAGACAAATAATCTAATGCCCATGATGATAATGAAACTTTGGCAGAAATTATGATTTCTTGAACATTCATTACAGGCAAATGCCTTTTAAAGTCTGGACCAATAAAATACAATGTGTTGCCTTCTCTGGTTATTGTGCCATCCTGTGTTATATAAAAATTGTACATATTATTCTAGATAACTCAATATTATATCCCCCAACTCCGTTCTATATATTCTTGAATTATCATATGTAATAAAGCCCGAGTCTTTATACGATTTTAATTTATAATCGGCTAAATCAGAGTATTCTCTGCTACTTGATGTTAATGCTGCTTTTATATTGTTTATTTCATCTTTAGGCAATTTAACAACGGGAACTTTTAGAAAATATAAATCATTCATATCTGGATAAAAAACATGGTCAAGTAAATCCTTATACTCTTTGTACTTATCTTTATAATTTTCATCGTCAAATTCTGATATTTTGTCTTTTATTTTTTCATATTCCTCATTATAACTAGTTACACTTTTATTTATGATATTATACACTTCATCAAATGAGAATATAGACGCATATACTGATAATATTATTGTTTCAATTTTTCTGCCGCCAGATGCATTTACTATAATCTTTTCTGTTCCAAATTGATATTTTTCTTTTTTCACTGTCTCTGATATTACTTTTATGAATTTTATCATGTCATTATCTGACCTTATGTCATCAAAATCAAGTTTTTGCAAGTGCACATGGGCATGGAATTTATCTTCTAATGATGCTTTTGCCGCTAAAGTACCGGCCTTAACGTATTTATTATCTGTATAAATCAAAATAACGTCGGATATCTCATCTTTTAAATACTCATACATTTCAGTAGCCACCATAGGCGAAGTACCCATTGGATTTATTAATAATGTTTTCAATATATCACCTCTAAGACGCCAAATTTTTTATTATTTATCGTCCATGCTGTAGATGGCATTCTACCACTAAATTTTATTTTTTTATTACTGATTTTTATAATATGTTCGGCTTTTTTGAATTGTTCATCATCAAGCGAGTTTATTATAGTTTTTTCCTCTATGCCACCACCGAACCCAATAAGCAACACTTCTTTGTCCGGATTATCATTATAGTGTTCTTTCTCTTTTTTCAAAATATCCCTATAATATTTACCCGAAATACAAAGCATTTTATTTATTATTTCATTCTTTGTATGATCCGAGGCATCATTTATTTTTATGTCTATTAATTTATTAAAAACTTTTGAAATTGCATAGAATTGATTTTTATCACTTTTATAGATATTATCGAAGGACCTACCAATTTTTATATTTCCAGTAAAAGTGCCACTATCTATGGAAATAGCATAAAAGGGTATGCCATTGCGTTTATTGTTACTTAATTTAATTCTTTCAATTCTATATATTTTCAATGAATATTCCTTAGGATAAAAATCATCTACTTCAACAAATCTGAATACGTCATTTGAAATTTTCTTGGGCTCATTCTGCCTCTTTTGATCTTCCTTGTAAAATATTGCCTCGTCTAAATCCCCGTAACTGTTGCCATTAAAATTATATGATTTTACTTTTTTATGGTCATCATATGTAATATTAATCTTATTTTTCTTTATGTATTCATTTCTAATAGCATTTCTTATTGCTCCTTTTATTGTAGAACCTGGTATAAAGGGCACAAATGTCTTTTTATTATTAATAACTTCATAAGTGCCCATGGTTAACTTTACATCTTTGGCTTTGAGGAACTTATTATCATTGGAATTTATAACTTCATAAAATTCTTTATCACCTTTTATTTCAGGCTCTATTTTATAATTTTCTGCATTAATATTATTATAAAAACGTTTTATTTCATTATATTTGCTGTATTCATCTTTGTCTGACGATTTATAACTAAGGAAATATTCAGCCAATTGATCTATTTTTGGCTCGTTATCTATTAATTTGTCCATATCCAGCATATACAATGAATCTTTATTTATAATCATATTTGTAACGTTTACATAATCGTTGCCTATTAATACCGGGGAGCTTACTTTAAGTTGAACCTCCATTTATAACACCTTCGTAATAACTGGGTTAAATGGTATTATGCCGTTATTTTCAATAAATGATACGCCTTTTACGTCGCCTTTTAAATAGAATATAGATCCTGGAGCAAAATATCTGAAGGGGCCAATGGGATTTCCGTTTATGTTTTTGCCCTGTAGTGTTTTAATATTGTACCTTGATCTTTCAAAGTCTATGTTTTTGATATAATCATTATCTGGTATAAAAGATGACAATAAAATGTAAATTCCTTCTCCATTAAAACCCTCATTAAAATTATCGTTTATTTTTTCTATGTAAACTTCACCTTTGCCTGTGCTTCTCCTTCCTGAAAGCCCGAAATCATTAAGCAGATTTATTGTGGCCTCTATGTTTTTATCAGAATTTCGGGCATAAAAACAGCTTTCATCATAAATAAACAATTCCTTAGTGAATATATCATTGTATTTATATTTATTATCTTTAATTTCCGGAGTTTGAAAAATATTTATTCCCGGCTCTGAAATTAGTATCTTATGTGGCTTGCCTTTATTATCTCCATTTCCTTCGTGTTTTATCTTGCTATAATTTACACCCTGGTATCCTGTTTCCTTAAAAGCCTCAACGATTGAACTGAGTTCATCAATATCTATGAATTCTGATCTCTTTTTCCTGTTTTTTATCGATTCTGTATTATTAACGTCTATTAAAGCGTTTATAGGCGGAAATGGATAATACACCTTATTTTTATATAGCAACAGATCCGAAACTGATACATATGAATCTTTTACCTTATTTATTAAATCATCTATTTTATCAGGATACAAAGTGTTATAAGCATAAATTATGGCCCTGGAAATCTTTATTGAATCCACATACGACGATGAGGATTTAAATGAGATTTTAAACAGGCTCATTTTAATTTTCACTACCGTTACTTGTATTATCTTTTATGTTTTCTTCGTATTTATCAATACCTTTTTTTATAGGTTCACCTAGTGTGATTTTAACACTGCCATAACCTCTTGTACCGTTGCCACCTAAGTAAGAATCTTCAAGTAGCGATATCCCTGTTTTCAAGCATTTTATCATCTCTTCTTCATTATCGCCTTCATATATTGATAATATTATTTTGCCTTTAAATTTTGTACCTCTCCTTACCCTCTCTATAAATCTTGGAGTTGCCTTTGATTCAATTGGATCTATTTTATTTTCGCTTTTTATTTCGATTACATTTCTGGCATCTTCAGCGCTTTTTATGTGCCCATCGTCAAGGAATGCGTCCCTAATAATAAGCCTTGTGAGCCTTTTAATACCTTCGCCGGCGTTAGGATAATAACCAAACATTTTAGAAACGATGTCATCACCGTTTTTGCCTTTATAATCAACATTTTCTAACAATGACCTGATTTTACCCTTTATGCTGCTGCCAGGTATGTAAGGCAAATCACACGGTTCAACATTATTTATTAAATATTTAGTTGTTATGACAGGGCTATCGGTGCCACCAATCTTCAATTCTTCATTTGATCCGCCTATATGCAAACCGGTTAAGACTTCTATCTCCATATTGTATATTATATTGTATTTCCATTTGCTATCACTCATTTCTGTCACTCCTTGATTTTTTACTATATGCAACTATTGCCTGAAAAACATTCAAAAATCTATTGAATGCATTCTCAAAATCTTCAGTCTTATTAAGCTTATCAATAGAATCCTCTAAAAATTTTACAAACGGGCTATCACTACTAATAACTTTTCTTTGAATTGCATAGTATATTTGTGGCATCATCATTGCAAGCTTTATCTTTGCCTTTTTTTCATCCTTACTATTTATTTTTATGGTGTAATCATAAAACTTTCTTATCTGATTTTGTGTTGTTTCACTGTTTTGATTCCTACTTATATTACAAGCAATTTCATATATCACTCCATTCATTTTAAATAGTTTATAAACTCTTTCTTCTGAATCCTCTCCCTTATTCATAATGTAATCCATGATCTCCTGAACTTCTTTGTCTCTCACTTGCTTTCCCATATCATTCTCTTTACGATATTTATTTCTATCCGAATTCATCATTCTTACTCACCACTTCTAATTTTTATTACTATATATGAACTTAAATAATTCATGTATTTCCAATTTTCGTAATCTTTCTCACACAATCTGTTTATTAATTCCTTTTTTTCATTCTCATCCTTGGACTTGTAATTCCTGCTTATATAGTAATACAACATTGGGCACGGAATTGTAACACTACCACTGGCAATTTTATCTGTTATTTCTGTTCCTTTTTCTATTCTCTTATTGTAGGCCTTTCCAAGGTTATTTAGAAAATAGGGAAAACCTTTCCCAAGTTTGTTTTTATTAGGCTCTTCGTTATTATATGCTTTTTTATATATATATTCTCCAATTTCATTCATTTTATCGTAAGTGTCCCAGCCCATAGTTGTATCAAATATTCTAATGCTGTTTTTCTCTGTTCTATTTTCTTTTGCTTTTTTAAGGTTTTCTTCAGCAATAAGTACTGCGCGCCTCAATGGGAATTTTGGTGATACTACAGTTACACCAGCGGATATGTTTATCTTCTTACAAAAATACTTATTAAATTCGTTATGAAAATCAGAGATGAATTTTATTAATTTATTAATTTCACCAACGGCAGTAACATCATCACCACCTGAGTATACAATATAGATATCCTTGTTTTGCTGTGCAATTTCATCTAATTTTACAGAAAAGAAATATTCAAACTCGAATGTTAATGATGCTAATTTGCTTATTGTTGTCCTTTTTAATCCAGCAGCTACTATTAAGCCCATATCGTCTACATCGGCCTTCAGTACTCCAAGCATTTTATGTTCTGATTCATCTTTAAAGTAATCACTAAACGGCTTTATGCTGCGTACATCATCATATAAAGGAACGTATTTAGCCTGTAATATAAACCTCCAATTATTATAATTAGAATCAATATTATTGTAATCATAGATCTTTATAACTTCTTTTTCTTCATGATCAGAAAAATAATATTTAATATATTTATTTCCGTAGTGGAATAAGATTATATTTTTTCTGTTATCTGCATTATAACTATTATCAATATCTGTAATAATATTGCTGTATTTATACAAAGAACTACCTATATTTTCCTCTTCAAGGCAACCTATGCATTTAGCATTATCATAAATACTGTCCATCCCACAGCTTTCACACATATTTGTAATAGAATGCCCAAATTTTACATCCCTTTCTATTGCATTGTCGGAAAATATTTCAGACATCTTCATTCTTTTTGCCTTATCTATATTGTTGTATAAACACTGCATTTTAACTTTAAAATTATCGTTTTCGCCTTCAAGCTCCAAATTTCTATTAACTGCTAGGGTTGTAAAATCATCAAGTGATGCAGTAACCCATGCTATATTTGCTGTTATGCCACGTTTTTTTTCAATTAAGCCTAAGTCTATATTCTTTTTTATATCCTCCAATTTTTTTATATTCTCTTCATTATTGTCCATTAATAGCAAAAACCCATCGGACTTTTCCCATACAACATTAAACCTGTATAAATTAAATTCATTAATTATATATGATTCAATGGAATCTGTAAACAGCTTTATCATGAAGCTTCTGCCCTTCAACCTTTTTGTGCCCTTTTCATCTGCAGCTTCAGATTTGTAATGTCTAAATATGTAATCCTGTATGCCTGATAAATTGCACATTAATAGTATAAAGAACGGATTTTTATCATCGTCGGAAATTTCAATATCACTTGATTTTAAATTCCTGTATAAAGATAGAGCTATTGCAGCAGTTAGTTTTAAGTGATGGTAAAGTGGTATATCAGGTTTTGAATAATAAAACGCCGATGGTATAGCTACAGTATCTTTATATAAAATACTATTTAATGTATTGAAAAATTTATATTTATCAGGTTCATTAAAGTTTAATTTATCAATATCTGCCTTAACTTTATTGTATAAATATTTATAGCCGGAATTTGCTGCTTTATTTTCCTGATCATCAAGAGTTTTTAATTCATATGTACAATTGGTATCTTTCATATCTTTTATCTGTATTTCGTTTGATATTTTGTGTAGCTTTATATCCCTATATTCACCTAGATCCCTATCTTCCCTATCATGTGCAGCTGATTTTCTGTCCGCAATCTGCAATATCTTAAGAAGTTTCTTGTCTCTGCCATCAAGTTCTGTTTTATCCGGATCATGGTGGTGGTGTTTAACTAAATTCGCTATTCTTTCCATATCTTTATTACTATATTTTATTTCTTTAATAAATTGATATCCTAGATCGGCATGTTTTTCAGATAATTTATATCTTTGCTGTATTTTTCCTATATCGTGCAATATCGACGCTGTTATCAATACAAATTCATCATTGTCCATAGTTTCTCACCGGATTTAGAAAGCCAAAGCCCAAACTGTTCTTTTCACCTATGCCGGCATCCATAATAAAATTGTAAAATTTAATCTCGTCTCTGTTTAACTTATTTAAATGGAGATTGTACCATGTTGTGCCTATGATATTAAATGATGTCTTTCCTTTCCTTAATAATAATGCAACTTCTCTATGGAATTTTAATTTATCAAAAATTAAATGGTTAATATTAATATTTTCATGATAATATAAATTAAATTTCTTTATAGCATTCTCTTTTAATCTACGTAAAAAGAATGCAATGCTGTCATCTTTTATTGAGAAATATTTATTTTTTTTATTGTCTAAATATAAAACAACAGGGCTTCCTGTAATAAAATCCTTTGATATATTTATATCAAATTCTTTTATTTCTGCGATGTGAAATTTATAACCTGACAAATAAAAAATTTTATTTTTATCAAGTATATTATAGATATTTTTTATGATATTACTATCGGGGCTTGATATAATGAAATTAAATAAAAAATCTTTTTTTAAAATATTACTAGGAAATATATCGCTGAAACAGAAAAATCTAATTTTATTGCCTGCATGGATTTCTGTCATGCCGGCATCAAGCAATGCTGAATAAATCATCCCTTGAATATCGTACTTATTAAATTCGTAATTTTCATCATCTTTGGTATAAAAGGTTACTTTCAACCTCATTTATAAAATATAATCATATTTTATACTTAAATTTTTCTTTTCTATACTCCTCGAATATTTTTAATTTTTCCCATTAATATTTATATTGTTATTCTATTAACGGCTAAAGTCTTACATTTTATATCTGAATTTTATTAAATTGCCTCACAAAGTTTGTGGAAGCTAATATTTATATAAAAATTTATTCAAATTACACGCACATAAAATTATTAATAAAATTTATTTGCATTAACACATTATATTTTTATGAAATCTATTTTTATTTCATTATGGGGAAATCCTGAAAGATGGAACGTAACTAGGTACTCTTTTAACTCAAAAACATGTGAAAGTATAACAAGTTCAAGGGTAATATATGAAAATTTTAAAACGGATTATTGTATAATATACATACCAAATTCGATATATCCCGGCATATACAAAGATGATACATATTTATCCCAATATCAAGATCTTATTAATAGTAAACTATGTGAATTTCTAAACAGCAAAGATACTGAAAGTGCTGAATTTTATAAGAATAGCAATAAAATAATATTTCCATCGAAGGGATCCTTTACAGCAGATAATAAGAACTATATATTTGATTTTGATATAAATTATATTTACTCATATTTTTATAGAAGCATTTTAAACTATTTAGAATCTGTTGATAAAATAAATAAGATAATAGTAGATATAACACATGGGATTAATTTTCTTGAATTTATATTTCTTGAATCATTAATGTATGCTTTACGTGTATATGCATTATCAAATAAAATAGATGTAAATATTGAATATTATAATTCTGATCCATATAGTAATTTTGCTATATTGAATATTTATAAAATTAAAAGCATTGAAATAGAATATAAGAACGTTTTATCTATAATATCCAGAGATTTTATCAATATGTACAGGCACAATAAAAAAGATATTAAAGATTATTTTAAATTAAACTTCAATGAAGATTTATCGGACTATATTAAAGCATGCTCAATCATGGCACAATCTGTAACAGTACCGTATCTTATGTATTTGATAATAAACATATACAAAAAAATATATGAAATCGGTAGTGGTGGATTAGAAGTTCATTTAAACATAGAGGATAATAAAATAAGGCAGACGTTTGACAATAAGATCAATGTCAATATTGAAACTCTTGCATTTTTGGATACATTAATAAAAATTAACTCATCCATAAAATACGATAATGGTTTTAAAATACCTGACATATACACATTTACGGATAATTTCTTTTCCAGAGAATCATATAATATTTTTATAAAAAATGAGTTAAGAAAAATTAAAAGTAAAAAAGAGCATTATGATTTTGATATAGGAAATTTTTCAAGAAATTTTAAAGCATATGCAGGTTTGCTAGATGGATTATATGTTCTTAAAGATAACTCCATAGATTTTAAAACGTTCCATTTTCAAAATCAGAAGATAGATCTAAATTGGATAGTTAAAAATATTTAATCTTGAACTATTTATAATAACTAAAACCTTTAAAGGAATTTCTATATGGCAATTTAATAATTTTTCACTAATTTGTACTCAGTTTTATTATTTGTATGTAATATTGGATGTATAAAGATGATATAGCATATCTTATCCCTTTCTTAAAGATTTTCAATGTCTAAATTAAAAAAAAAATTCAATCGAATATTTTGAGATATTTTCAAACTAACTAGTGCCACTAAAGACTGGCCATGCTTATTGTATCGATTCTTTCCATGCCTCTTCTTCATGTTACGTAATTACGAGTTCTAAAAAGATAACATAGGCATGGTAACATTTCTTAACAGATCTGCTATTATAGCCATTTTCCTGAATGGAAACATAAGGAAACACCAAAAGTCAACATATTGCCCCATATTGTCCCATGCACATGTCCCATTTACTCCGAACACACCAGCAGAACCCAAATTATACTCAATTTTAGGTGTTGCAATTTGTGTTGCAACGGTTGCAACATTATTGCGACATAGTTGCAACATGACCACCATGCGAATGTTGCAACTTGTCAGGAAACCCTTTATTATACGCATTTTTTTGTGTTGCAATAAATGAGACGTTTATTGCAACATGATTGCAACAAGTTGCAACATAGTGTTGCATATTCATTTTATCCCGTATTATTCCAATTCCATATTTTAATTTTCATCTCCTAATTTTATTCGGTTGCAACATGATCGGTTGCAACAGTTGCAACGTGATCACCATGCAGATGTCCACTTGTCAAGAAACCCTCTATTATACGCAATTTCTTATGTTGCAATTGGTGTTGCATCATGTTGCAACATGTCACCATGAAAAAGCCAGCGTTCGTTAGAAGACCCTCTATTTTAGGCATTTTCCGATGTTGCAACTGGTGTTGCAACGGTTGCAACATAGTGTTGCATATTCATTTTATCCCGTATTATCCTAATTCCATATTTTAATTTTCATATCCATATTTTATTTTATTGCAACATGATCGGTTGCAACATGTTGCAATCGGCCTTAATTCATGATACCGATCATGGGGATTTTTGATCCCATTTCCCCGATAATGACCTTGCAGTTTTTCTAAAATTTTTATTCTATACAGTCCGTGATTCATGGTTGTCATGACAATTTTCTTCCACACCAATTAGTACGTCTCAAACGTTATTTGTATAATAAAGGCGTAATTGTCGGAGCTATTGCTTCCATACTAGCTAGTACATCTTAAACTGGACAATCTGCCGAAAGCAGCAAAGACTGTGAGTACAATAAGCTTCCATACTAACTAGTACATCTTAAACGAAAAAAATCCTATTCGGCTATTTTCACTCAAATTTATATCTTCCATACTAACTAGTACATCTTAAACGACTCACGCAATGGAGATGCGGATAGTATACTTTTAAACGCTCTTCCATACTAACTAGTACATCTTAAACGCAGAGGCATATCCAAAAAAAGGCAAGGTGTAATTAGACCCTTCCATACTAACTAGTACATCTTAAACAAGGTTTTTTATTACTCGCTCTTCAGGAGCGCATGGCAGGGCCTTCCATACTAACTAGTACATCTTAAACCAGGTACGCACAAAAAAGGAGAGCAGAATATGCAGCGGATGACTTCCATACTAACTAGTACATCTTAAACGATGTCCAATAGAGTAGAAAAAGGTGTTAGGGAGGCCCTCAGCTCTTCCATACTAACTAGTACATCTTAAACTAGAAAATACTGTTCATTGATTGCAGACCAATTGAAAGACTCTTCTTCCATACTAACTAGTACATCTTAAACAAGGGAGCAAGAGCTCTGCCTATTAAAGCTGATAAATCACATCTTCCATACTAACTAGTACATCTTAAACCAGGTTCTATGTATCTCCATTGTGATTGGCATGCAAATTCTTATTCTTCCATACTAACTAGTACATCTTAAACAACAAGGTGTATGTTCTCAATTCGGCAGCACTGCCGAATGTACTTCCATACTAACTAGTACATCTTAAACGGATATTACATGGGAAAAGAGAACATACAGAAAATACACTTCCATACTAACTAGTACATCTTAAACACGAGTATGCTACGAAATTGATTTCAGAAGTATTCGAGGACTACCTTCCATACTAACTAGTACATCTTAAACTTAGGTATATCATATTAAGGTGAAAAAATGGATAAAAAAGAACTTCCATACTAACTAGTACATCTTAAACAAGAGACTGTTAGAAAGCGGATTTATATCGGCTGTGGGGCATCTTCCATACTAACTAGTACATCTTAAACCCGTATCAATAATTATAATAAACATAGTTATTTAAAGGTTCTCCTTAAAAAATTGTAAAAAGATCCAAAGAGAGGAAAATTTTGATAATAAACCTCTAAAATACTAATCCCACATTAAATCTTGCGGGGATCGATTTTTTGCCCTTAGTATTTAAAGATCAATTTATATTTAGATTTTGCGTAGTAATCGTTACTACATTATATCCAGAAATTAGTTCCCTTGCATATTTATTGCCCTTTAACATACAATTTGCCTCCTCTTTCTTCATATTCCATAGTTAGTGTTTGCAGGCCTTTCATACGTAAGGGCATAGGCCTTCTTTTATAATTATAATGTATATCCCATGTGAAGAAATATCGCCTTTACCTCTTCATCGTATATTTTAATCTTTCTAATTTGCCGTATGTTTCAGGATGATCTATTCCTCCTAATATATGCTTTATTCCACTGTTTTCTAAATATTCCTGGAATTTATTTTTAATACATGTGATCCCATCCCTTCCATTTGAAAAGAACTGTTTTGATCGTAAACATCTCTTCTAGTTTACAATATGTGTTTATTGCTATTTCCAATGTTTCCTCATTGTATATATTCGTGCCTGCTGTGAATCTGGAAGCATCATACTCTATTATTAATTTCCCATCATCATTGTGCTTAGCCCATACGCCATAGTGAATTTTAGTGTTCTCTTTCATATTTTATATATCTTCCTTGATTCTTCTTATTGGTGTCTTCATTTACCATTTGTATTTTAACAATGTATTGTATATAATATTTATGTGATATTTTTATTCCATCATCATTAAGGTATTTCTCTATTGGCAATGGCCCTGATAATGGATAATTATTCGTTACTTACTATCAATATCTCTATTAATATCTATATTTTTTCTACGTGTTTTATATAATTGATCTTTACCGTATTCTAAGTAATTATAGTATATTTTATTTATATATCTTGCAGCCTTGTGAATAATCGCTGATCTCTTAGATGATCACCCTTCTTCTTTTTTATTATATATTTTATTTTCTTATTGCTTAGCGCCACTTTTCTTGAATTCTTTTTTCTATATTGCAATCTTTACAGGAACTCAACTCCACATGTTATGGGCTGTAAAATTACTGGTAAACTATAAATACGTTTAAGGGCTTTTTATAACTATGGTATCAAAGAAATCTTCAGAAAGCCAGGTTATAGAGATCGAAAAAAGGTCTTACAATAATCCAATAGTAATATGCGGCTTTGCAAGCTCAACTCCAACTGGGGTGCTTACGGCCAGCTATATGATTGAGACGCTCGGTCTGCACCAGGTTGCACATTTAATATCACAGCACGTGCCGCCGGTAACCGTATTCGTGGGAGGAAAGCTTAGGCACCCATTCAGGATATATGCAAACAATTCTAATACACTTCTGGTCGCTGTATGCGAAGTTCCTATACTTACTTCGCATATATATGAAATATCAAATGCACTTATGAGCTGGCTTGAAGAAATTGGGGCCAGCGAAATAGCGGTTATAGAGGGGAGTCCCGTATCCGGCATTCCTGAAGACAGAAATGTCTATTCAGTAGCAGAAAAAAGAAGGCTTGACAAGTTAAAGAAAGTAGGCATACCTGCAGCTGAATCAGCTTTGATTGCCGGAATGGGCGGTGGAATGCTAAACGAGTGCCTTGTGAGGAGAATGTCAGGCATATCCTTTATAACGCCAACCTCAGCTGACATTCCAGATCCTGGAGCTGTTCTAAGCGTGGTTAACGCCCTGAACAAGGTTTACAACCTTAATATAGAGACTGATCTGCTTGAGCAACAGGTAAAGGAACTCAACGACCAGATAAAGAAGATAGAGGAGCAATACAAGGAGCTTCAAAACAGACAAAAACAGGAACCACAGTCGATGTATGGATGATAATATGATAACGGTTAAAGGGCACATAAAGAAAAGCGTTGAAATCGATAGAGAAATGAGCGTGGGGGATATACTTAAGGATCTTGGGCTCCCAGAGGAAGAATACGTTGTAATAGTTAATGGGAAGCCTGTATTGGCCGATCACACTGTCAAGAAGGACGACGATGTTGTCATATTAGAGGTCTTTTCAGGCGGATAAAGAGTTAAGGCCGCCAAAGGCTTCCTCAGAAAAGAATCGATCGAGTACTCGTATCCTTCCTTTTATTTCTTCAAACTTCTGGACTTTTATGGTATTCTTTAACTTATCGAGATTTTTTCCTATGGAATACTTGCTTATGTTTGATAATACAATTTCCTCCGGCGTTTTTCTCTCCTCGACAGTATCAACGTAGAGCCTGTTCCCTACCAGGTAAGGGCCCCTAGATCTTTCACGTGTTAGCCATTTTTTTATGAAATCAATGGAATTAGAAGTATCGGCGGGAGGCCCAACGTGGATCCTGATAGAATCACTAATGAACTTTCTTGTTTCAATCAATACGTATATCCTATCAGCTACATCTATTGCGCTTCCAACAGGCTCCATGTTGTATTCTTCCATTAATCTTAAGAGTGCAAGCTTAAATTTGTAGATCTGCGGGTACAAAACATCATCTGTTAGGTCTGGCTTTTCTATTGAATATATCCTTATGCATGTCCCCCTATCATGGTATTTAGGCTTGATCGGTTTCCTCTCAAGATCAAAAAAACTTTCTGAAGGATTATCGAGAAACATCTTGGAAGCGATCCTCATCCTTGAAAGGCTCTCAAGGCTAACGGCTGATGCAACATTTCTATCAGGATCTACAGGATCTATGAGAACCATTGGATCTTCGAACCTTTCATCATCGTCTATCTTAAGGCGGCCTCTCGTAGTTGAGAATAGCCTAAGCACGTTTTCGAAGTTACCGTATCTTATAATCAGCAGCTCACACAGATAACCAGAAAAACCATAGGTACGGGCCTCTGCTCCGTAGACACCGACAGACTTCATGAACACCTTCAACAGCCTTACCTGATCCTTGGAAGCGCCGTCAAGCTTCTCATTCACATAACGCGTGTGCAAGAGCGTGCGGTCAACAGCACTTATCTTCTTTTGCCCAAATTCCATTTTAAAACAAGGTACAACATCGATCTTTATTCCATCAATTTCTCCAGATACGTAGGGATGTTCTGCATATTTCTCCTTTCCATTGGGTAGAAGATCGTGGCCGATGGAAAGCCCTAGTTTCTCCATGATTTTTTCTTCATAGTCCCTATCAAATGCTATGAACAGGTCAAGGTCCCCGTCCTTCAGGTTGGTACCTTTCGCGTATGAACCAACTAAAACTGGATCGGCCCTAATATTCTTATGTCTGCATATTTCTGAAGCACGCGTAGTAAGGTACTCTGATATGCTCTTGAGCTTTTGGAGCTCTTGCTCATCTGGCCTGTACCTGTTAAGTATGGCGGAATAATCGATCATTTCTGAGTGAGGTTCAGTATTGCCTGCGCAGGCTCACCGGATGCAGCTTTGAGAGCTTCAATAGCCTTTTCTCTTGCTACACCTGTTTGATCCATTACAAGCTTTATGTCATCTTCAGGAAACGTTTCTTCCTTCTTTCCCTCTTGCTTTTTTGGAGTTTCTCTGAAATCTCCCACAACCTGGAATGTCTTAACTCCCTGTGCTTCAATCATCGTTACCTGGGCATTCTCAATGACATAATCTTTTTCCTTGCCTACGAATATAACTTTCTTTACATCATCCATTTCCGTGGATTTTATCCCCATCTGCGCCATTAAGCGGCGCATCTCCCTTGAGTTCATCCTTCCAGGTATCATTCCCTAACTGATCTTTGTGTAGTAAATAAAGTTGATTATGCAAACGCAGATTAAGATGTAGTTCATAGCCAACTTTGCTTTTGCAAATTAGACGCTCAAACACACGATGAGAGGGCTTTAACAGTTAAGATAAAACATTAATATAATATTGTGATATGTTATGAAGCGATAAAGTTGGATTCAAGGGAGACCTCATCTGAGTGTCCTGTATGTGGTGGTAATGTAAAGCACCCAAATTGGAATATATGTATGTGTGAAAAACTGTGATCTGGACTACGATGTGGAAAGATTAGCTTCACTTTCTATTTCCCTTCGTAGTCTTGATCTGTGCGGATATCCGTTACTCGTAAGTGCTGTAACCTCTTTATCATCCATGATGGATGGATACCTGTACAGCATGAATCGACCTGAGATTCCTGGAGCAGGTTCTACTGAGATGGCATACGTTCCGAAAAAATGTGGTGCGTAACATTGCAAAACTTTTTGAGAACGGCTGAAGGTCCAATATTTTTAGTATAAGTGTAATACGTGGTCCAGCACTACTATATAATCTAAAAGAAATTTATGCAAAACTTAGTTTTTTAAAAATCGTTGTGGACGGCTTTTAAGTATGTTAAACACATGATATAATAAATAAAAACAAGAATTTTATTTACGGTGTTATTTTTATGGCTCTTACAGGGCAAACGCTTTCGCATGCCATGCAGAATATGCAGTCCGATTCACGTACAGGATCGCATTTGTCTGTCCTGTACTTGTTCCATTCGTCGCTGCCCTTCTCGACCTTCTTGTCGTTTCCAGTTCCACTCTTTCCAGGGTTCAAATTCCATTCGTAAAGGTTTACAGGGCATACATCCATGCAGGCCCCATCCGCTATGCAGCAGTCCCAATCTACTGCAACGTGCGTACCATGTATACCCAGCTTGGTTGGATATGGCTTTCCGTCAGCATCCATCCTCTGCATACCCTCTGCCCTAACATCGTGATTATTGTGCTGGCCAGTTATTGGGTAATCCTTGTCGTTTTCAAGGAAGTGCTCATCTATAGGCTTGGGCTTAAAGTCTAGTTCCTCCAATTTAACCAAATACACTCACCAAGGAGATATTTTATATTTTTATTTAAACTATACGCAACCAAATTCTGTAAAAACGTTATAGTACGATAGTGAATGAGTGTCTACTATTTTATTCTGATCAGATAATTTTTAATTTGAAAAAGCGAATCAAAGGGATATTTTTTTAAGGAATGATGATCTTGTAAAAAACGTTTTATAGCAATTAAAAATATGTTTTCCTAAATGAAGTACGTACTTGACACTTCGGCCATCATATCGAGGAATATCAACCTGCTTGATGGCGACCTTCTATTTCCTTCAAGTGTAATAGGTGAGATTAGAAAGGGCAAGTTGAAATATATGCTCGATGCGCTTTTTCCCATGATAAGGATAGTTGATCCAGACCAGTATTATGTTAGGAGCGTAGAGGATGCTGCCCATAAAACCGGCGATCTTATGAACTTAAGCGGAACTGACATAGAGGTTATAGCTGTGGCCATGCAGTATGGTGCCACAATTGTAACGGATGATTATTCAATACAGAATGTTGCATCTGCGTTGAAGATAGCGTTCATGAACGCTAACATAAAGAGTATAAGCAAACAGATAAGCTGGGTGTATAGATGCACAGGCTGCAAAAAGATATTCCATGAGCCCGTCAAAGTATGTGATATATGTGGGCATAATGTCAAACGGCATTATGATAAGAAGAGATCCGCTGTAAAGAAAATTTAGTGCTGATAGCCAACATATTATCTTTTCACCTTTTATGAAATAATTTGTGGTTTCAAAGGCGGTAGCTGCAAATGCTATAGGCATAAATTTTCTGGCCACAAAAGTATCCAAACCATTAATATTAATTTATATTGATAATTATAAATCTTAGCAGAAAAGAACGAGGTATGAAGTTACTAGGCCAACAGAAAAAGCCGGTTAATCAATCATCTTGTACCTTGTTTTTTATCACGTCATTGATTATTTTTTCCATTATCCCTTCAACCTTCTCAGGGATATCTTTTATGTTGTAAGGACGGAATTTTTCAATTGCGGACTCTCTCATCATCCAGGTTTTCCCTTCCGATACGTATACGAATATTCGGAGTGGCGGCACTATGCCTGCCAAGATATTCTGGTCAAATACCGACTTAGCATATACTGGGTTAAATATCTCGAAGATGTGCTGAGGTTCGATTGATATCCCAGCGTTTTTGAGGTTCTGTTGTGGATCTATTTCCGTAACGATCTTCATTCCATTTTTCTCTATAGAATTTTTAAGCTGAGAAAGAGTTTCGGAATAACCAACAGGGCTTTCATACTTCAAATCCATAAAGCACGATATGCAAATCAGTATTTAACAAGTTAGTATCTATATTTTAAAAAATAATCATATTACAGTATGCCTCGCAAAATTATATTTTTTAGTGTGAAAAGGAAATATCTTATAATTTGATTATATAAATATTTAGTAATAGTTAAGCATAACAGAAAAATGTTATATATGTGATATGGAATATTCTATCATGGGCTATAACTTCGTGAGAGATGTTATTGAGAGAAACGACAAGAGAAAGACTGCAGTAATAATGTCAGATGAAAATCTTAGCTCAAAAAATGAGACCTATGGAACACTGTTGAAAGAATCTTACAAACTAAGCAATTTTATGCGTCAACTAAGGCTGAAGGCAGGAAATCGCATCCTTATAATGATGGAGAACTCCCTTGATCTATACCATGTTGTTACTGCATCTATAGCTGCAGGGATGGTGTATGCACCCACAGCTCCGATACTCCCAGATGATCAGATAAAATACAGGGTAGAGCAACTCAAGGCTAAAGCTATATTCGTGGATGCTGGAACCCATCAAAAAGCAGAGCAATTCGGTGACATCGTAGTTAACATGAGTGATGAAGGTACAAGGGTAGAGATATCTAAAATGGATGACACTTTTAATGATTTTGAAACAGAAATAGACGGCGAGCATGCGGTTTTCTTCACCTCTGGAACTGAAGGTATGCCAAAGATGGTGCTACATACGAACCGCTATCCAGAAGGCCATAGAACAACAGTCAAATGGCTTGATTTGAACAGAGATGATGTGCATTGGAACATAAGCAGTCCAGGCTGGGCCAAATGGGGATGGTCTTCCTATTATTCTCCATTTATTGCCGGTTCGGCAGTTTTTGGCATGAGCTACAGGAGGTTCGATCCAGAACGTGCTTTAGACGCTATGTCAAAGTTTCAGATAACTAGCGTATGCGCACCACCTACAGTATGGAGGATGTTCCTTCAGCACGATGTTGGATCTAGGGCGCTCTACCTGAAGAAGGCGGCCTCCGCAGGAGAACCGCTCAATCCTGAGGTTATCGAAAGATTTGAAAAATACACAGGCGTTAAGATAAAGGACGGTTACGGCCAGACTGAATCGACTTTGATGGTGGGCAATTTGACAGGCATGAAGGTGAAACCAGGTTCGATGGGAAAATCGTTAGAGCCGTACGATATACGTATTGTTGACGAAAATGGAAATGAACTAGGCGTAAATAGAACAGGTTTTATAGCTGTGAAAGCAGAAAAAAGGCCAGAGGGGCTTTTCAGTGCATATATTAATGATAAAAAGCTTACACACGACAGGTTTAAGAATGGCTACTATTACACAGGCGATACGGGATATCGAGATGAAGATGGGTACATATGGTTCGTTTCCAGGTCAGATGACGTAATTAAGGCATCGGATTACAGGATTGGGCCTTTTGAAGTGGAATCGGCTCTGTTAAGGCATCCTGCTGTAGTAGAATCAGCAGTTGTTGGCTCACCCGACGATATCCGCGGCGATATTGTTAAAGCATATGTTGTTCTAAAGAAAGGATATGAGCCGAGTTACGAACTTGCCAGAGAATTAAGTATGCTCGTAAGAAATACAATAGGTCCACACGCTAGACCAAAGAGGATAGAATTCGTTGAAGATCTCCCTAAGACTATAAGCGGAAAAATAATAAGGAAACAGCTCAGGCAGATGGAAATAGACAGGTATATGAAAATGAAAAATGGGATTAATTTAAACACTAGTAACAAAGAATTCAACATAGAAAGGATCGAATGATCCTTAATGGATGAGATAAGCCTTTTCTTTATTTTTTATATTTGGAATCTGAATTTCCAGGGAAAACTATTATCAATCATATAATTAAGATAAATTTATGGAGATATCCATTTATTATCTTAGTACTACCACAGGTTAAACAAAGGTTAGAATCTTATTTATTGCATTTGATTATCTATAACATATATAGACAATATATACATATATACACAACAATATATTATTTGTATAATGTTTATCTTAAATTCAATAATCTCTCCTTCGATATGACCACTGAATCAAAACCGGAGTTGATAGAATCCATAAATGATGCCAAAACAAGTGGGTTCCATTACAAGACATGGATTGTGTCAGGTCTAGGTTTCTTTACGGATGCCTATGACCTGTTCATAATAGGGGTTGTAACGAGCATACTTGTTCTATCAGGCTGGAACAAGTTTACAACACTTCAGTCATCGCTACTTGATTCCACAGCCCTTTTGTCTGCTGTAATTGGAGCATTGATATTTGGAAGGCTAATAGACAAGCTCGGGAGAAAGACGGTGTATGGCCTCGAACTCATAATACTTATAGTAGGTGCACTTGGAAGTGCGTTCCTGACACCGTTAAATGGTGTATATGTATTGATTATCTGGAGGTTCATACTGGGTATCGGAATAGGAGGGGACTATGCAACTAGTTCAACAATAATGGCTGAATACTCTAATACGGCCCACAGGGGAAAACTCGTCGGAATGGTGTTTTCGATGCAGTCCCTGGGGCTTCTTGCCGGGCCGTTGATAACTCTCGGTTTGTTATATTCAGGCATGAGCCTTTCACTCGTCTGGAAGCTTCTCCTAGCATTTGGTGCCATACCAGCCCTCATAGTCGTGTATTTCAGAAGAAAAATGCCTGAGACGCCAAGGTACCTACTCAGAGTCAAAGGAGATGCTGAGGCAGCCGTCAAGAACTGGGAGAAATATACTGGCATAGAAGCGTCTGCAGATGCTCAAGCTGAAGTCATAAAGAAATCCTGGACGCAGATAATTAAACAAAAGGAGTTTCTAATTACCCTTGTTGGAACAGCAGGGGCATGGTTCCTAATGGATTGGGCTCTTTACGGTAATTCCATAATGTCTAGTTCTATGCTTGGAGTTCTTGTCCCCTCATCTGTGACTGGTCTGGATCATCTGATAAGGACAACAATATATTCTGCGATGATTTTTGGATTTGCGGCATTCCCCGGATACTGGCTCGCAACTTTCACAATAGACCGTATTGGGAGGAAAACTATACAGTCCATAGGTTTTGCAGCAATGGCACTTTCATTTGGAATACTTGGTGTCTTTCATCAGCTTCTTTCTCCGTCGTATATTGTTCAGTTCCTATTACTGTATGGTATGAGCTATTTCTTCATAAACTTCGGGCCAAATGTAACTACATTCATATACCCACCTGAAGTGTTTCCTACAAAGGTTAGGGGGCTAGGAGCAGGCGCTTCAGCAGCTGGTGGAAAAATAGGGGCCTTCGTCGGAACATTCCTTAATGCAATTATATTACGTTCTTCAATAGGTGAATCTGGTCTCTTCATGATACTAGCATTGCTGGCAGCTTTTGGCTTGATCATAACACTGGTTCTGCTTCCAGAGCCTAAGAAACTTGACCTAGATGAGTCTTCTGGAGAGAAGGCACTTCTTGTTTGAAAATATTAAGGTGTAAGATATAAAACAACATTCAAAAAATTTATTTTTCTAAGCTTTATAATTTTTTATTCACAAAAATATTGTTTTTTATCTAATCAATTATTAAATCAATATTTATCGCTTTTGTCGCGTCTAAAATCTTGCGTATAATATACTGCTCGTAAGAACTTAACAATTCAATTCTGTATTTCTTAATTTTTAGATAAATTGAAATAAAAATTTGATGCTTAAATAGAAACGAACAATATTTACCTTAAATCCAAATGCATGCATTATAATGATAGAGGCGTCTTATGTCGATCTCTTTGGTTGCGAAATTTAGGATCATCTGTACTGATGGAGAAAAATTACTGATTTTAGCCGAAAATATTATTATACAATTTCTTAATTTTACAACGCAATCCAAAAAGTATCTAGAGTGCGGAGATCTTGGTGTTAAAAATGATTGAATTCAGTGAAAATAGTCATAGAAAATCTTTGATTGAAGAGTTGCCAAGAATAGTGGAAAGAGGCGAGAAAGAGGCCCAAAAAATTCTTGACGGTCTTTCAAAATCGCAAAGAATAACGCTGCAAACAAATGAACTGGTTCTTCCCACAAAAGCAATTGGAGAATTAAATAAATTCTATGGTCAAACTATTAAAACAGAGAATAACAATGAATTTCTCAATAGGCTTATTTATGGTGACAATTTGCTTGCAATGCAAGCATTCCTGGCTGGAGACCCTGAAACTGGACTGCCTTCTATGCGTGGAAAAATAGATCTGATTTACATTGATCCACCATTTGACAGTAAAGCGAATTATAGAACGAAAATACATCTGCCAACTGCTGACGTGGAACAAATGCCTTCTGTAATTGAACAGTTTGCTTACTCTGACACCTGGAAAGATGGAACGAAGTCGTACTTGGAGATGATAGTTCCGAGGTTAGTTCTTATGAAAGAGCTCTTAAGTGAAAAAGGATCCATTTACGTTCACATTGACTGGCACGTTGGGCACTATGTTAAAGTCATTATGGATGAGATTTTTGGGAGGGAGAATTTTGTAAACGAGATCGTATGGAAAAAGACAAACAGCCCAAAAGCCCAATCTAAAGGTTTTGGCACTCAACATGATGTCTTATATATTTACAGAAAGACTCCGCAATTTATATTTAATCAGATCAAGAAGGAACCGGACGAAGATTACCTAAAATCGTATGTATATGATGATAATGACGGCAGAGGGCCTTATCAAACAGTTGCCTTGGTTGCAGGAGGTATACAGAGGAGTGAAAACAGAAAAATTTTCGAATTCCATGGTGTAAGGGCTCCTTGGCTCTATTCATTGGAGAACTTGGAAAGATTCTGGTCCGATGGTAGAATATTCAAGACAAAGACGGGGTACAGGCTAAAAGTTTATCTAAAGGATATAGCGCTCCGCTTGTATCTGATATATGGGTTGACAAGGAAGTAGGTCCATTGCAGGGCCAGTCTTCAGAAAACTTAGGATACGTGACTCAAAAACCAGAGGCTCTCTTAAAAAGGATAATAGAGGCATCTTCGCTGCCGGATTCTATAGTTGCTGATTTTTTTGCAGGCTCTGGGACATTGGGGGCAGTTGCGGAAAAACTTGGAAGAAAATGGATCATGTGCGATGTGGGGAAACCTGCTTGTATGATCATGAGAAAACGGCTAAGCGATCTAAACGCAAGGCCATTCCTCTACCAATCTATAGGTGACTATCAAAAGGAGCAATTCAAGAGGTCACAATTTAGACGTATTGGCGACCTTGCCCATGTTGTCATAAAACTTTATGGGGCAATACCTTTCCCTATGCAGGATGGCATTCCAAACAATTTGGGTTACATAAAACAGAGCAAAACTCTTGTATATGTGGATTCCCCCGCAAGAATAACTGGTTATTCTACTTTGAAGGGAGCCCAGAAACTAAGAAGATCTGTTATGGGCAGGTGGGAAAAAATAGTTGTATTAGGATGGAACTTCGACAACGACATCGGTAGAATCATCGAAAGCCTTAACGACGATAAATTGGAGGTCCTGGTTATACCACCAGACCTGCTTGAAAAACTAAGAAACAAAGAAGATTGTGACGATCTAATTAAAAATGGAAAGGTAAAATTCTCGTCTCTGCGGTATCTCAGTGTGAAGCCCATAAGAAGGAAAACGGTTGACGAAGCCCAAGAAGAGCTGGAAATTGAACTTGAGAATTATGTCTTGCTTTCCCCCGACGCTTTGCCTCTGGACAAAGATGATAAGGAAAAACTTGAGAAAGTGATAGAAGAAGACCCGCTTAGCCTCATCGAATACTGGAGTATTGATCCTGATTACGACGGCGAAGTGTTTAGAAGTAAATGGCAGGATTACAGAGAAAATCATCGGAATAGTTTTAAGGTCAATAGAAAGGTAAAACTCCTTGTGCCAAGAACTGGCAAAAAGAGAAGGGTGTGCGTAAGGGCTGTTGATGTACTGGGGTTTGAAAGTATGGCAATTCAGGATGTAAGATAATGGTTAACTTAAAGTCTCTTTGTAGAATGGATGCCGCATTGAAACTTGAAAAGGAGTTAAACGAAGAAGTCAATTCATGAAGGGAATCAGTAGAATTCATGAAAATGGCAGCTACTGATACATGCGAACTTCTTAACTTCTGGGACGCTAAAGGAATATTTGCAAAAGAGAAGGAATTCAATTTCCGTCAAGGGCAACGGCAAACCCCTGAATACTATCCATGTGGGGCTTAAAGGCTACTATTGTTGAGGCCAGAAAGCGTTCATGACCTTGTTTCAAAACACGTATGTTTTCACCTTAGCACGCATAGTGATTTTTGTTTCTTGAAATACGCCATCGCCAATCCATGACTTTCCTAAAAAAGTCAAAGAAAGGCGCTTTAGTATATTTCCAGCCATTCCGGTAAACTTTGTGTATTTGCCTAGTTTTTTAATGATCAAGTTAGTTAAACAGGTCTAATGGCCTTGACAGACAGGAAATGAAGTTTAAAACCAATAGTAAGTACCAGAAGAGATCTGATTTTAACGGATCCTCTAGAGCTATCTTGATAAATTCATCAAAAATCCACAACAGTATGAGAATAATGCTGAATTTATGAATATATGCCGTGGGCCGGGATCGAACCAGCGACCTCCAGATCTTCAGTCTGGCGCTCTCCCAACTGAGCTACCACGGCTTACAGCGTTATTGCTAAATTTTATAAAAAGGTTGGCTTGCAAAGAATGAAATGGAAGTAATTAGTTCATTAAGCATATCTATTTTGGATTGATTGATCCGATTGATTCTTTTCCGAGAAGCTCCCTTATTATTTTTCCAGACTGGCTTCTAGGTATTTTTTTCACCATAACATACCTGAATGGCCTTATTTCCAATGGAAGAATCTCTTTGCAGGTACGTGCAAATTTTACAGCATCGGATCTATCGCTCGAAGCTATGAACGCCTCTAGCCTATAGGACGATCTTGTTTTGTAAAGGCCGACTGCTAAGTCTGTCTTATTCCACACTTTGCCGATAATCCCCTCTATTATTTCTGGAGAAACAACGCTACCAAACACGGTTTCTGAAGCTTTTGCTAGGTATAGGTGGCCTGATTCGTCTATGTGTCCTAGATCACCTGTACTCAGAGATCCTCCTTCATCTGTCTTGTCTACAATCCTGTTTGACTTAATCTTGACTAGCCCATTTTCCCCAACAGGTAGTGGCTTTCCACTTCTATCACTAATACTAACTGTGCAATCTGGCAGAGCAACTCCGACTGAATCAAAATCATTTTTCATTAGTTCCTGCATACATACAAGTCCGGTCGCAGCTGAAATATCGTATCCAATCTTTATGTCTTTTCCGTACTTAACGAAGAAATCCTTGAGAAACTCAGGTCTGATGTATTCGCCAATAGAAAACAGGTAACGTATAGTTTTAGGCATTTCTACATTTTTTAAAAGCATCTCCTCGTATAGGTAAGTATTCCCCACAAGCATTGATGACTCAGCTTTTTCAATAGCCTTAATAGTCTTCTCCACTTCGTAAAACTCAGGCATTAAAGTAAGGGTTCGTCCAGAAAAAAGAGGTATTAGAGAAAAAATGAGAGAAGAAATGTGGTTTAAAGACGAATATACCGCAACATCTTTTCTATAACCTTCTAGAAACTGCTGTAAAGAATTAGCTGCCTCATAGATAAAGCTGCTCGGATATGTATAAACAGAATCCCCTCTAAAAGTATGCCTCTTGAGTACTCCGTCATTCTCAGGCAGTTCTTCTCTGTTTACTTTGTCGAATATCATGTCTGAAAATTTTAATATGCCTCTCTTCGCAAGGAACTTCTTAAAACAGGCCCTGTCATTTTTAAAGTATGGATCTATGGATGACCCGTACGGTCCAAGATCCTCCTCACGCACAACTATGGCACGATCAGGAAAAGGATCTAGCCTGCATAGCGAGGAGGCATTTCCTATTATGGTTTTTATCCCATACTTAGAAGGGTTCTCATACTGATTCAGTATGAAGGCTGGAAGTCCAAGCCTATTTAGTGCAAGTATCGATATGAGGATCTGTGGTGAATTCCGAAGCATTATTCCGACATCGCCATCAACATCGAGGCTCTTAAGGTTAAACGCAAACGAATCTACCATAGAAATTAGCGCGCTATAAGTTATTGGCTTTCCAAGATAGTATATTGCTACCTGACTGCTATTCTTTTCTGCGATCTGATAGAGATAACGATAGAGCGTATTCTCCTGCTTAACTTCGGCTTCACCCATTCCCATTCATATCCATGCTCTAGTATTAAATTTTTTTTACCTAATGCCTCGTTGCAAATATACGCTTACCTAACATAACTGGCCATAACAGAAGGGATTTCATCTATCATGTCCGTAATTTTATAGAATAAGCCCTTCTTGTCATAAGCCAGCTCACCGATCCTCTTGTTTAAGTAGGTGCCCATTAGACATGACCTCATCGGGTCTATCCCCTTTGATATGAAAGATGATATCAACCCAGCTAGGAGATCTCCTGTTCCTCCCATGGTCATTCTGGCATTGCCTCCCTTGGCATAATGGACCTCTTTTCCGTCGGTAATGATATCTACCTTTCCTTTCAGGACTATTATTATGCCTTTTTCTTTTGCAAATTCTACTGCGTTTTCTTCGTTTGGTTCAGTACCTGTAAGCTTTCTGAACTCGTTCTTGTGAGGAGTGACAACTATCTTCTTTCCTTTAATTATCGACAGGTGTTTTGACAGTAATGTAATGCCGTCCGCATCTATTACAATTGGTACTGCAGATCCATTGACTAGCCTCTTCAGTGCTATTTCTGCCTCATGGGATGTACCAAGGCCAGGTCCGATCAATAGGGCACTATTCCTCCAAACCTCTTCATAGCTTGCTTGCCTTTTATAATCGAATAGCCTCACTATTATGCCTGGGTCGTAGGACGATACTATTTCATAATTCTTATTCGTGACGTATATTCGCACTAGGTCAAGGCCAAGATTCTCTGCTGCTAGTGCTGCTATGACTGAAGAACCATGGTATTCCCAGCCTGCAACTATGCCGAGTGTACCATTCATCCCCTTGTGCGAATCTGGATCAGGTCGTGGATAATATATTAGATCCCCAGGGCCCGCATACTTTCTCACATCATCAGGTATACCAATATCTGCCACGATTATTTCTCCACTATTTTCCTTGTTCATACCATATTTTAGGGATGTGAACGTAACTGTTATATCTGGCCTTACCGCACAGTTTGTCCCAAGGCCTGATGGTACATCAACAGAAACGATCTTTTTGCCGGAGGCATTTATCTTCTCTATCGTACTTTTATAAGGTTCCTTTGGCTCACCAGATATTCCTACCCCAAAGATGCCATCTATGATTATGTCTGCAGCCAGGCATTCGTCAATGTGAGAGGCATCTACTACGTTTCCGCCATATTCCTGCAACGCTTTTTTGGCTAGTTCGCTCTTCAGCCCGTTTACCAATAGTACGGTAACTTCGAATTTTGTGCGGAGCAATTCAGCCGCGACTATGGCGTCGCCTGCGTTATTTCCTGTACCACATACTACGCATACCTTCTGTCCACTTGCGAAATTTTTTTCGATCACCTTGGCAACAGAAGATCCTGCGTTCTTCATAAGTGGATACGTGCTCCCGTAGAGGTATTCGTAGTTAAGATCATCATGGCGCATATCATCGTAATAACCCATACCTAAACATGACAACTTAAAAGAAATAGTTAAGCTAAATATTTTCTGCATTCGATTCAAAAGTGTGAAATAGCATGTATATATAATCAACATTATGAAGTACGTAAGGTATGGGTCTACAGCCTCATTTGTATCTGTGCTTTCCTTTGGTGCTATGACATTTGGAGAAAGAAATAGATGGAAATTGGGCGGTGTAACGCAGGAGCTCTCCGATCGAATGGTAAAAAGGGCTTACGATGCCGGCATAAATCTCTTTGATACGGCCGATGTTTACGACGATGGAGATTCAGAGGTCATGCTTGGCAGATCCCTAAAACCATACAGGGACAGTGTAATGATAGCAACCAAGGTCAGGGGAAAGATCGGTCAAGGAGTTAATTCAAGCGGCCTGTCAAGGCACCATATGCACATTGCAATAAAGAAGAGCCTTGAAAGGCTTGGTACGGAATGGATCGACATATACCAATACCACGGCTGGGATGTTTACGGAAATTTTGAGGAATTCCTTGAGACTATGGAATCTTTTGTGGAACAGGGCCTAGTCATATATCCAGCAGTTTCGAACTTCACTGCTTGGCAGATCTCTGTTCTACAGACAATGGCGATAGAAAGAGGCTATGCGAGGTACGAAAGTGCACAGATGAACTACAGCTTGCTAAACAGGGATGTAGAATATGAGGTGCTTCCTTTTATGAAGTACAGTGGGATGACTCTGCTTTCATGGAGCCCACTCCATGGCGGTGTGCTTGCTGGAAAATACAAGAAGGGCGAGAAGCCAGCCACAGGGACAAGGATGGGTAATCGTGGCTTCTTCTTCCCGTATTTTGACGAAGATCATGGATGGGACGTAGTGGAGGAAGTTAAGAAGGTGGCCCAAGAACAGGGCTGCAAGCCGTCGCAAGTTGCCCTTGCTTGGATTATATCGAAGTCGCACGTAGCTATACTGGGAGCTAGAAGCATGGAACAACTCGAAGAAAACCTTGGTTCGCTTGATGTGCAACTCACTAAAGAGCAGATGGATCGCCTCGATAATGTATCCAAAAACAGGGAAATTTATCCGAACTGGATGGTCGAAAGGCAAAATCATGAAAGAGACTTCGAAATAATTAATTAATATCTACTCGTTTTATTCTCAAATTTCGGAAGTTTAGATGTTTAAACGAATTTCTTGTTTAAAGTTCCTAATCCTTTTATAAAAAAAGAATATACGAATATATGAAGGAATATGAGACCGAAACCAAAGGGGGAAAGGTGGAGGCAAGGGTTTTCATTGATTCAGGCAAATTTGTAATATACGGATACGAAGAAGACGGAAAAATGGAGAAAAAATACAGGCTCGTTCTAAAAGGAGAAAAAGAGAACAGGTCTTTTTTTATAATACCTACGGGAAATAAGAGAAATTTAGCTATTGATGCAGATTTCGAAAGTGAAGTGTATGTACTGAAAGATGGTAAATCTGTAAAGGTTTCTGACCTATTCGACTAACGTCGAATTGAACTTCGCCAATTTTTAAATACCCCTACACATTCCATGTTTTATGTCAGGGATAGTGACCTACGGTTCTTACATACCCAGGTACAGGATAAAACCTGATGAGATAGCAAGGGTATGGGGAGAGAACCCTGAGAGAATAAAAAACGGTATTTTTATACTAAGTAAATCTGTTCCGGCTCCAGATGAGGACGTGGCTACAATATCTGTTGAAGCCGCTAGGAATGCCCTCAAGAGAAAAAAAATTAACCCAAAGGAGATAGGTGCCATTTACGTCGGTTCTGAATCGCACCCATATGCAGTTAAGCCAACTGCTACCATAGTTGGATCGGCCATCGGTGTAGATTTTTCACTCTTTGCTGCGGATTATGAGTTTGCCTGCAAGGCAGGTACCGCTGGCATGCAGAATGTGAAGGCAATGGTCGACGCTGGAATGATCAAGTATGGACTTGCAATAGGAGCTGACACTTCACAGGGCGCCCCAGGTGATGCACTAGAATATTCAGCCTCAGCAGGCGGTAGTGCCTTCATAATAGGCAAGGATGATGTTATTGCTGAGATTAACTCTACTTTGTCTGTTGCTTCCGATACGCCAGATTTCTGGAGGAGGGAAGGTCAGCCGTACCCGAGCCATGGAGAGCGATTTACGGGAGAGCCTGCATACTTCAGGCACGTGGTGAATGCAGCCAAGATGATGATGGAACGAATGGAGACACAACCAAAGGATTACGATTACGTTGTATTCCACCAGCCAAACGGTAAGTTTCCGACTAGGGCAGCAAAGCTTCTTGGTTTTGAGGAGAAACAGTACAAGGACGGTTTAATAACTCCTTATATTGGAAACACATACTCCGGATCGATGATGACAGGCCTTTCATCAATACTTGATGTCTCAAAGCCAGGCGATCATATACTTGCTGTTTCATTTGGATCCGGCGCCGGTTCAGACGCATTCGATATTACGGTAACGGATCGCATAGAGGAAATGGATAGGAATAAGGCTCCTACTATTAAGAAAATGCTTGAAAAAATTAAATGGGTTGACTACGCTATATATGCCAAGTATAAGAAAAAGATAGTTCTAGGTGATGGAATTGAGTAATGACGTTTATATTATCGGTGCAGGTGAAACAAAATTCGGCGAACTATGGGATAAGTCCCTTAGGGATCTGGCTGTAGAAGCCGGCCTTGAGGCCATAAAAGACGCAAATATATACTCTAAAGACTTGCAGATGCTCTACGCCAGCAATAGTCTGGCCGGAACAATAAATGAACAGTCTAACATTGCTGCACTTGCAGCTGACTTTTCCGGTATTGCAGAGAACCATGTTCCTGCTGTAAGGGTTGAAGCTTCTACTGCATCTGGCGGTGCGGCTGTCAGGGAAGCTTATCTCGCCATTAAGTCCGGAGAGTACGATGTGGTAATGGTGGGCGGTGTCGAGAAAATGACAGATATATACGGAACAGAGATAATCGATGTACAGTCCTCGATATTGGATCGAGAATGGGAAAGCTTCAATGGTGCCACACCAGCAGCCATGGCGGCAATAGCAGCACGCAGGTACATGCATGACTTTAATGTTGAAAGAGAGGCCATATCCATGGTCGCTGTTAACGATCACGCTAATGCATCGCTGAATCCTGATGCTCAATACAGGAATAAGATAACTGTAGATCAGGTATTAAACAGCGATCCTGTTGCTGAGCCACTTAACGTATTCGATTGTTCCCCGATTACCGACGGTGCTTCAGCAATAATATTGGCATCTGAAGGCTTTGTCAAGAAAAACAGGATTGATGGCGTAAGAATATTAAGCTCTGCTATGGCAGAGGACTACCTAGCACTTCATAGCAGGAAATCTATCTACACTCTGGAATCAACAAAGATCGCCACAGAAGAAGCACTTAAGAAGGCAGGAATAAAGAGGGAAGACGTATCATTTTTAGAGTTAAACGATTCCTACAGTATATATGGACTGCTTGAACTTGAAGACATGGGTTTTGCAGAAAAGGGTAAGGCAAAGGATCTGGTTTACGACGACATAAAGCTGAACGGAAGGCTCCCTGTTAATCCGTCTGGTGGCCTTAAAGCTAAAGGCAATCCTCTGGGGGCTACAGGTGTTTCTCAATTTTTTGAAGCATACTTACAGCTCAAAGGGAAGGCAGGGCAGAGGCAGGTAAAGGATGCAAGGTATGCGCTGCTCCACAATATGGCTGGAACTGGAGCAACTTCTGTTGTACATGTTGTAGGTGAGTGAAGATGGGACAGCTTTCTAGATTTTGGAGAGAGAGTGAGCACAGGTACAGGCTGCTTGGATCAAAGTGTGGCAACTGTGGAACGGTATATTTTCCTCCAAGGGAGGTTTGCCCGACATGCCATAGGGACTCAATAGGAAAAATGAAGGACATAGAGCTGTCTGGAGACGGCGTCATAGAATCATTTACCGTAGTGCATGAAGCTCCGCCTCGTTTTTCAAGGCAGAGGCCATACATACTTGCACTTATAAAGACTGAGGAAGGGCCGATGTTGACCGGCCAAATAGTAGATGCAGATCCAGACGAAGTAGAAATAGGAAAGAAAGTGCACGCGGTGTTCAGGAGAATGGGCGAGGACGGAGAGAGCGGAGTAATAGTTTACGGATATAAGTTTGTTCTGGACTAAAACAGCTTCTTCTGCCCAGATTCGACGTCTTCTTTTATTTTTTTATAAGTCTCCCAATGTATCCTTGCAACGCTTCTAAGATCTAATCCCTGTTGCATCGCCTTCCTGAGGAAATCTATAGTTCTTGGGTCTGATGGATATCCGGATCCAAAAAAGCCGTATTTTTCAGCTATTTTATCTATCTCTCGATCCCTTATGACCTTAGAGACGATGGAGGCTGCGGATACAGCCGGGTAAATTGAATCAGCCTTATGCTTGCATACAACTTCTTTTCCGCTTTTTTCGCGAATATATTTTTCTGCCCTCTCTTCTATAACATCGAAGCAGTCTATGTAAACGATACCTTCAGCTTTGCTTAGCAATTCAAGTATGTAATTCTCTTCTATCTTGTTTAGGCTTTCACTGGCCATATCTTTGTTCAATGTTTCAGGTGATACAACAACGTATGAATATGCGCAATTTTTAGTTATTTTGTCAAAAAGGTACTCCCTTCGTTTCCTCGACAGCATTTTTGAATCTTTAACGCCTATCTCTCTTAGGTATTCTTCTTTGCAGCAGACTATCGATATAACCATGGGGCCGATTACTGGCCCACGCCCGGCTTCGTCTATGCCGCACTGAACTTCTTCATGCATAAAGGCACTCCAGTTCACCATAGCATCGATAATTTTAAAACCATGGTGAAATTCACAATACGCAGGGCCGGTAGATCAGCGGTAGATCGCCTGCTTTGCAAGCAGGAGGCCTCGGGTTCAAACCCCGACCGGTCCACTAGTTGATTCTGGCAATAAAACTAAAGTCAACTCTGCCTGTCAAGACTTATCAGATTACATAAGAATTGTATATAACTATGAAATATTCTCTTTGTATGGTTTCAAGAAGCGATTTGCTGCTCTCTTTCATCTATGCGTGGGGAAAGTCAAAGAAGAACAATGAACCAATCCCATCAGTTACACATCTACAGAAAGAGATTTTCCTCCTCTGCAGAAGAACTCCGTTCGCAGAAATGAAAGATGTCTATCACTTCGAACCTCTCTGGTATGGCCCATTTTCCAAGGAACTTTCCGGAGATCTAACTGATTTCCAATCAAGAGGAGTAATCTCATTTGATGAGATAAGACTTACCAACAAAGGATTTAAAATCGCTGCTTCAGTTTGGGATCACTTAACTGATTTTGAGAAACAGCAAATATTTGACGTCAAGTCAACCTTCAATTATATGAGTCTAACAGAATTGCTTGATACGGTGTATTCCAGGTACCCAAGATTCACTAAGAGATCGGCCCTTAAGAAAGAGGTGGTCGATAAGTATTTCGCTGATTTTCTCCAGGAAAATAAAATAACTGAAGAAGATGTAGTTTCTGCCGTCAATATGGCTAAGAAGGCATTGAGACAATAAATGCGGCTCATAATCGACACCAATGTTGTATTAGCATATCTGATATCTGGGTCCGCCCGTTCCTCAAATGCGAAGGTGTGCAGGAGAGTAGTAAATGGCTTGGATAAGGCATTTACTTGTGATATACTCTACGGTGAGTTGAAAAGACTTCTTGATTTAGACCCAGATCTGATCGAGAAGATTTCAATTATTGGAAAGAAGGAAGGAGATGTATTTCGTGCCTTATATAATGCTAAAACTGAGTACTTGAACTCAAGACTCGACCCTTACGTTATGCAGCTGAATTTCGTAAAAACAGAGAATCTTGCAATAGATCCTGTAGCAATAAAAGATATTGGAAACGATTGGTACATGATTTCGATAGCCAAATCTGTCAGCATCGACTACATTGTTACTTGGAATACTCAGGACGTTCTCAAGTATGCTGACAGAAACGGCATAGACGTAAACAGAATATTAGAGCCCCCAAAATACTTAGAATTAATAAAATGAAAGACAATATCTTCGAAGAATGTCTCGAAATGTCGTTTTTTGCTGAGTATGTCAACTCTGTTTTTGTGAGGATTTAGTATTCCCTTAAAACTTTAATCAAATCCCGACCGGTCCATAATCTATTAATCGAATACCTTTCATGCGAGTATTCGACATGTTCTCATGACCACGCAGCCGAAACATCCTTAACTGCTTCTAGACGATTATGTACGAATATGGTTTGAAAACCTCAGATCAAAATCTGTTTTGGCAGCAGCTTGGGCATTAAGGAATCTGAGGCACTACTGTAAGCTTACCCGTACTGATCCGAAGGGAATCCTGAATAGAGCCAGAGCCAACGAGAAGGATTTCAGGTACGAATTAACAGACTTTGTCAGGAAAATGGAGAAAGAAGGTAAGGCAGGGTCATACATAGCTAGATTCAAGAAGGTTATTCTTTCATGGTTAAAGTTTAACGGTATCGGTTTGTAGTTAACTGTTAACATATCCGGGTAGAACGAAACACCGGCAATCGTTAACGAGAGAGTTCCAAGCAAGGAGGAGTTGGCAAGGATTCTCAGGAAGGCAACTTCAAGAGGCAGGGTTGCCATAGCAATCATGGCATTCTCCGGACTCCGACCGGAATCTCTGGGCGATTATGAGGGCACGGACTGTCTCAGAATTGGTGATCTAAAGGAAGTGAAATTGTCCGACGAAATCCAGTTTGACAAGATACCGGCAAAAGTGATGGTGAAGAGCAAGCTGAGCAAGTCAAGACAACAGTATTTCGGATTCATTGGAGAGGAAGGCGCAACCTACATCAAGGAGTATCTTGAGGAGCGGGGCCTTATGAACAGGAAGGGCTTTCCGGAGAGTTACGACCTGAAGGCACTGATAAAATTCCCGTACGAACTCAAGTCAGGTAAAGAGAATATTGACATTCCTCAGTATTCCCATATTATATATGACATAGTTCCAGGCAAGTTCAAGACAGTGGAAAATCCAGATGTACTGATCCTTGAGGGTCTTAATGTCCTTCAGACCAGGCGGACTGATACAATCCCACCAGCCAGCGAATTGCTGGTTTCTGACTTTCTTGATTTTTCAATTTAATGTGGATGCCATTGAGAAGGACATCATGAAATGATATATCGACAGATTCCTCATCTTCAGGGAAACTGCGTTCATGGATGAAAGGTCATTCTTCCGGGAATTCGGAGGCCTAGGCATTGAAGATGCTGTCAGGACGGCAGGCAACATCTGGGACGAGATAAATGGCCCGAATCTCGTCCAGAACATCTAGCCTTCAAAGTTTCATGCCCACCTGATACTGAACAAGGAAAGCGACCATTATGTCAGGGAAGTATACATGAGAAAAATTTAGAATTCTCAGGCAGTAGCCTTTTTCCTGATTTCCCTGAACTTTGTTGGAATATACAGGAATCCAAGCGAGATAAGCACGAGGACTGCAAGTATCATCGAAGTCCTGAGCATGGAATTGTAATCCAGAGTCAGTGTAACCAACACTCCACCGGTGATTCCACCAGCAAACTGGCCCAAGAACTGCATTGTGTTGTAAATTCCTATATTCGCACCGTAACTCTCCTTCTTGGACAGCTTGGACACCAGTGGCGTAAATACGATTTCGTAGATTGAAAATCCTGCAAAGAATATAATGGTGCCAATGAAGAACCAGTCTCTGTTTCCCGTTGCAACTGGCTCCAGGAAAACAAATGGCGTACTGACCAGCATGAGGATCAGGGCTATTATCGAGAACAGGGTAGTCTTGCCCCGGTCAGCAAAGCTGGAAGATGCCACTGCTATGATTCCGCCTATTACAACCGACCAAAAAAGCAGGAGCTCATATCCGTGTGATCCGTATGCCCGTGTTCCATAGAGGGGGAGGTAATAAAAGAACACAATCATGTAAAGTGATACCAGGAAACCCACCACTCCAACAAGGACGGTCTTTGGTTCTATCCTGCCCGCCTTCTTCCTCTCCTCCGCTCTGTATTCTGGCTTGTGGTACTTTATGGCGGTCATGGGTATTATCGAGATTATTCCCAGCAGCGCTGAAATGAGGAAAAGCGTGTCTGCGCCTAGCCTTGCAGAAATCAGCGGTCCGAGCACAATTCCAATCATGAAGGCAAAACCGATTGGGATTCCGAGGAGTGCCATTGCGAGGTTCCTCCTTTCTGGCGGGACACTTTCCTGGACCATCGCCATTCCTGATGAGGTGACTGCACCAGAACCTGCAACCAGCCTCCCGACTATAAGGCCAAATATGTTTACTGGGTGCCAGGCTATTAAATTTCCCACGATATAGGGTATCATTCCCAGGATGATGACATTCTTTCTCCCGAACCTGTCTGATATAATTCCAAATGGGGCCTGGAAAAGGGCCATTGTGAGCCCATATGCGCCAAATGCTATTCCGATGAGGATTGGAGAATTCGAGAACAGCTTTCCATAAAGCGTGAAGACAGGGACAACAAGGAAAATTCCAAACATCCTGAGAACTTCAATAACGGCTACTGCGCCAATCATCCGTTTCTGGTTCCTGTCAAATGACCTCATCATCTTGAGTTACAGTATCCTTCAGATGTGTATTCTATTAAAATTTTTAGCTCTCTTTGCTCTGTTGAACAAATCCCTTACTATCAGCCATCCTCCCATGAACCTCCCATGAATCATGAATTACTTCACTTTTTTCATCCTAACCTTCTTCCTGAATCCGGATCGCCGTACTTCATGATCCTGTACGACCTCGCATTGTTTGTCTTCAATCCTGTACCATCTGTGCCGAGATCTGCATATCTCAGGTCTGAAATATCTAGTGTAGGTTTCATGTCATGGATGCGGTGCCATACGGTGGTGTAATAACCGTATTGTGGTATTTTTTTCATGTCAGCAAGGGATCTTGCCATTCCTTCAAGTGCACGATAATCCAGGAACTGTTTCCACATCATCATGAATTTCATGAACGATTCCGGGAATAGATAGGGTGAACCACGTTTTCCCCTGTTCATGTTTGTCACTTCCTGATCCCACTGCTGTACGAAATCAAGATTGAAGAGGAATGTGCTCCTGATCACCAGCTCTTCATTGTACCCAGGCCAGTTCCTTCCGTCTTTGAAATGTTTTCCCCATCTAGACATTTTACTTCTCTGTTAAATACGGTGTTATACCACCGTATTGTGGAAAGAAAGCATTTAAAATATTTTGTGTTGTTCTTTCATGGAAACAACAGTACTTGTCAGGATACACGCACCGTACAGGAACAGCATGAAGAAACGGAAGAGCAGGGGAGCTCAATCTTCAGGAAACTATATGGTTACGACATGCACTCGAACTATAATCAATACAATAAGCGCAAGAAAGGGTTGCTTGAGGAGATACCATCCATCAGGTACGAGAAAGGCATGATAATGATAAGGGAGACAGACTTTGAAAAAGTGAAGAGTCTGATCGACTCTAGGACAAAAATAGTCATTCATCTCCCTCATCATCTTTCTTGATGATCAGACACACCCTCTTTCCCAGATATTCCTTAGGACAATCAACTTTGGCACCGGATCCAAACTTTGTAACAGTACGTTCCATGTAAGCCTCTATGTTGTGCGCTGTGATCTCGTTTGCCTCCTTCACCTTAACCTTCTTTACAAATGTATATATACAGTATATATTATACTTTGTCATTCAACAATCCATGTATGAGGAATTCAGGGATAACATAAACTCCCTCATTGAGGAGTACAGGGAGAAGTTATCCATTCCTCATGTCATGGACTGAAAGGAGTACGAGAAAAAATACAGATCCAGGCTGACCGCAGCCTCCAGGGAACTGCGATCACTGTTGCTGGAGGCATCATCCCGTATACGGGAGGATGAATTTGGTAGACCGTCAGTCATACATGAAGTTGACAGGGCACAGATCATACTGTCAAAAGAGATGTTCGACCTGAGCAACCGCAAGGCTGCCTATCTCATGCCCCTCATGGGCATGGAATATGAGGTGTCCTATAAAACAGTCGAAAGGATCTATTCAGATGATGTTGTGCCAATGATAATGCACAACCACTTCGTACTCTCAGTGAAAAAGAGGGGCATTGATATATCGAACGCATGCAGGGACAGAACCGGTTATTCGCTGACAGTTTCAGACCACCACAGATCTGTGAGGGAGAAGCTGGGAGAATCTGTGAAGCATGGAAAATACAGGTATTCATTTGCCATCATGGATCTGAAGACACGCATGTACATAGGATACGCATCCTTTGTGAGATCGGAGAGTGATGCTTACCAGAAAGCTTCGAGGATTATCTCTGACCTCGGGATACAGATAAATTCAGTGAGGCTTAACAAGTAATATTCAGGGCAGAGCATACTGGGTGATTTCTCAGATAACACAAGGATATTCATCATTCCAAAGAAGAATTCACGCATTCACGGTAAAAAAAGATGGAGGGACATAATTGCCTCATTCATGAGCGATCCCATGGAGTTCCTCAAGGAATACTTCAAACGCAACAACTCTGAGGCAGGTTTCTCCTCAGACAAGCGAGCCACAGGACGGAGGATATTCCAAAGGCGCAACGACAGGATTGAGACATCGATATTCATAAAGGGACTCTGGCACAACCTGATGTTCATGAATGGATAAGACTAATTATGTCCCAGAGTCGGGAATGTACTGAGGATGCTTATAAGGTAATTCAATGTTGCAAATAATAAGCTGAAAAGGTGTAAACATGAGATATCAGAACATCTATAAGTCCATTCTTTTCTACGTTGTTGGTTTAGCACTTCTATATCTGTCAATATTTTTATCTAACATCCTAAAGTACAATGGGCATTTCATATCCGCATTGCCAATTGTTTTACCATTAGTCTTTTCTGCGGCTTCTATTGGTGTTGCAGTTATTCTAATAATGGAGAAAGATTCTCCTTGGTTTTTTAGAACCGGGATTATGAGTTTAGTTATTGGAATCACTTTATTTTTGTTCGGCATTCTAACATTCTACTTAGGTGTGGAGTCCCTAGTGTGGGCAGGTTCGGTTGTAATTGGAATATTGTTCATTATCGCTGCCATGGTGAGATTAATAATTCAAGGTGGTTTAAGTACATACAGAAAAATCAGGAAGTAGAAATTTTTTAAAATAGGCCTTTGGGATTATATATATCCTGTTTCGGTTGTTGTTATGTTAACTATTTTTCATCTGCTTGAAGTATTTGTAATTTTTAAGCAAGCTTAATGAACATTGCTTGAGTTGTATACCTGATTTTTATGATGTAGATGTTATTTATCATATAATTGGTACATCTATACACATATAAGATCTAGAAATACAAATATTTAATTATAAGAATATTATATGATCGTTATGGACGTAAATCAAGCTATAGAAATTGCCAAAAATGAAATACAGTCTAGATTTAATGTTACTGACGTTATTATAAAATCTTCTGCTTTAAGAAATGGTATATGGCAAATCAAAACTTCTTTTATTTTAAATAACGAACAAAAATATTATGTTATAAATATAAATAATGATACATCTGAAATAATAGACATGCACGAGGCCAAAATGGTCGAAGGAAATGCAGGAAGCTCGAGAACACTAGTGACAGTAGCTTACGCTATTTCAATTCTCAGTGTTATAGCCTATATTATATCGATTGCAATAATTAGTTTAGATGGTATTGCCTCAACTCACATGTATAGCTCATATGGAGGTCAGGGAATAGGATATACCAATGTGGCCACAGGCGCACTTGTTGGTCTTATATCAATTCTAGTCTTTCTTATAATATTCTTAGTGATAGACATATATATAGTAGTTAGAATAAGTAAAATCCGTTCATATATTATCAATGGAGATTATGAATCAGCATATCAAAAAAATAGCGTTGGGTTTGGAGTAGTGGCATTAATATTTGGAGGGCTGTTAACTGGAATTTTATTGTTGATAGCCCGTGGTGACTTAGAAAGGGCCGCCAATAGTTAATAAAATATCTTATGTTATTTTGAATGATATTCAATATTAATATATAAAAGGAATTTGCAAAATATTTTTAATTGAATTTAGACATTATTCTAAAAGAGTTTAGTTTTTCTTATGTTTTATAACCCAGCAATTTTCATCGTCTATCTTATTTTTAGCAATTTAATTTTCGATGCAACGATTAAATTATACGCAATAGTTTTCAGCATTATTGCGGTGCCAAAAGATTAATTCCTTGCTCTTAACATTTTCTCTGTTTCATTATCTTAAGTACTCTGAATGTTGATTATATACAAAGTCATGGAATATAGCAACAAATATTTGTAAAGTATATCAATGCCCATGTTATTATTATTGGTAATCTTCCAAAAGGATATATCTCCTTCAATTCCTATCATTTGGTGATTTCAATTCTAAGTTCACAGAATAAATTACGTTATTGGCTAACACCATTCAATAATTATTGAAAAGAATTGTAAAACATAATCACTGCAAATTATTTATTTTTCTTTTAGAAGTTAGAAAAAATTCTGAGATGTGTGAATCGATAATTTTAAAAATTGTTGCCGTTATTGTCATAATACTGAGATAGATCTTCAACTAATTTATGATAACTTACCCGATATTAACGTTTAAGAACAGATAGTAATCCCGTATATGATATGGAGAAACCAAATTATTTTAAATATTACCTCTCAAAAAGATCGTTACGACTTAAAGTTGAAGATTTTGCTGGTGATATTTTGCATTTTCTTTTCTCCAATATTGACCCTAGAAATAAAAATGATTCTTTACCGAAATACGAGGTTACAGCACATATCATCACAAGAAATGATCTTTGGCTATAAGAAACAGTAATGCCAACAAGGAATTTTATAGATCATTATATTATAATAGATTCTTATACAGGTCCATTTGAAAAATATGCACAAACTATTGCTGAGAAATTTCTATCTGACAAAGTTGAGTATTATCACAAGGATGTAGATGCGAAAACGGCTCGTATTATGGCGCACAAAAAACAGACTCTCGTCTTATATTCCATCTCGATGGAGATATGATCGCGTGCGATACACCCCCATACAAAATGCAAGATTTTATTAATTATGTTAGAACTCTTCCAAAAAATAAATATTATGATATTTACTTTCCTCTTCTGTTCATAGACACCGAACTTGATAGGATCCAAGAATCAGTGTATGGAATGGAAGATTGGATTTACTCCTTCAGCAAGGATCTGAAGTGGGTACCAAGAAGGACAGACTGCCCAGCAACTCCATTGTATTATAAGAAAATTGTTGTTAGTACACCTTATATGGTTCACCTCAACAGGCTTTTCGATAAAGAAAAAATGATTCTCAAGCAAGCAAGTTGGGAGTGGATGAAGCCAGAGATTAGAAAAAAATATGGATCTATCGAGAATTTCATAAAGGAAAGACGTAATGATTTTAAGACAGATTTTGGAGAACATAATACCTTATATTACGATGAGTCAAAATTCTGTAAGTTGCCTCGTGTTCTCGAGAGATTTCGTGGAATGAAGAGCGAAGATATAATCAAGCAAAAGACCTACGAAATTAATAACGGTATATTCCCTGATTTATTATAGACATAATCAAGCTATTACTTATCATTGAAATGATATCTAAAGGAAAAGCAGAAGGCAAATTAAGCAATATTACATCGATTTTGTTAAAAAATTAAAATTATCGTTTAAAGTTCCTTAATAACTGGATTGATGGACTTACAGAATAAGTAAAAATGGTGAAGATCTGACATACACTACGCAGTTACGAATTCTTCTATCACCTCACCTGAGGGCGCCTTTGTGACTAAGCTCACTAAAATAGTTACAACTGTGTCAGCGAACAGACCGACTAACCCTGGATAGATAATATGGGAATATGATGATAGCGGCAGGAAAAACACCGCATTGACTATTAGACCGGTAATTATGCCAGATATGACACCAACTGCGGTAACTTTTCTCCATGTTATACCCATTACAATACCTGGGAAGAATAGGGTTATACCACTGTAGCCCAAAAGCAAAAGGTTAACGAACAGTGCAGGAAATTCAATTGCGAAGAGCAGTGCAACACCTGTTATTATCGCCACAAATACTTGAGCGATGAATTTAACGGAAGAATCACTTGCTTTCTTATTTATTAGATCTTTATATAAATTTTTAGATATTATCGTGGAACTTGCTATTAGGAGAACCGACGCCGGAACCATTGATCCGAGTGTTATGGCGCCTGCCACTACACCATTCCACCAAGATGGAAACGAAGCTCTAGCAACAATCAAGAAGGCGTCATCTGCATTGGATAGATGTGGATTGTACAATAGTGCAGCGAATCCCATAAAAACTGTTATCACCAGCAGTACATTATAAACAGGTAAAAATACAGCGTTTTTCTTCAATACGTTATCATTCTTTGCTGATATATAGCTTTGGAAGGAATGCGGCCACATAAAGAAGCCGAGCGCGCTCATCAGAACAACAGAAACAAACCAGCTTAGGCCAAGTTCACTATGCCCAGGAAAATACAGATATTCTGAATAATTGGTGACCATCCTATGCATCATGTTGTTTAGGTCACCGAATTGTACTGCTGGAATAACTATTAGGGCGCTAAATATGACTATCAGGGCAAGGCCGTCTTTAAAGAAGGCGGTGAAAGTAGCCGATCGAAGGCCATTCATAATAACGTATCCTGCTGTTAATACAAATGTAATTATCATTACATATGCCGGCATTATAACATTATACCCCATCACTTCCAAGATATCGGTTATTGCCGATACCTGAAGTTCTAAGTATGGTACCATAAATACTACTCCGACCACAGCAACTATGGTGGCAAGTAGAGTGCTTTGATACCTTTCCTTAAAGAAATCTGGCTGTGTCATTATGTTCTTCTTCTTTGAGATTCTCCAAATCTTTGGCAATATAAAATAAGAAGTAAGGTAGGCAAGTACACCATAAGAAAGTGCGTAGTATGCAGGAGCTCCAAATGCGTAAGCGTATCCAGGAACGCCAAGGAATGTAAAGGCAGTGTATATCTCACCTGCAAGCAGGAACCATATGAGCAGGGCCCCTATATTTCTGCCACCGACGGCCCACTGCTCTAGCGAGACGTTTTTGCTTCTTGCAAGAAATCCTATAACAGCAGCGATAACTATTACGACAAAAGATATCGTAAGTACTTCAACACCCACGCTCATCTTAATTCACCCTCCTGTCTTCCCTATATATCATGTACGTTACGATTGGTGTTAGAAAGAACCAGATGAAGAGCCAAAACATTATTAGCGGCATGTCAAGCACTAGTATATGAATAGAATTCAACAGAGGAGCTATCACAAGTATGGCTATATACGGTATGAGCAGAAGCAGAAATTTTTTGTACTTGCTGTTCACATATGTGATATATATTAGCATGTATTAAAGCTTTGCTAGATATTATCAGTGATGCTATTATATTCTCCAGGGTAGTATTATTTTTCCGAGACTTTTTAAATAACTTTGACAAAAATTTAATATTTTCAACATTTATTTTAATGTTTCTTACCTTTAGTATAACATCAAAACCATAGGAATTATGATCATCGTAGAGGCATAATCGGAAAGTTGTTACAAAGAAATATCCTGAGCATTCTAATGTAAGTGACATAAAAAATTAGCATAGTTTCAATAATCGAAAAGGATACACCTAAAGGATAACTTACTTAAAATATATATAATTAAAATAAAAATATATATTATTTTATAGGCCCTGCCCTATCAGATAAGTTGCCGAATAGTAGTTAGATAAGTCAATCGATAGGTTGTAGGCATTGATTGACCCGATTCCGACAAAGTCGTTCCAGCCCTGACCAAGATAGCCATTTCCTACCATACCTGGGTAAGGCTGGACGTAGTTTATCTGGTAGTAAGCTTGTGCACCAAAGAGATTGCTGTATCCTAGCTCGTAAAGGGCAGGCTGTACCCATCCGAGGTATCCAAATGTACCAAAGTTGTTCATATATCCTTGCTCTATATCAGCAAATATGCCTGCCGATATTGGTGTTGCAAAACTGGTTCCGCCAGCAACGCCAAAGAAGTTCTTGTATGCGAAAACCATCTTTGCAGCGGGCATTGCTATGTCAGGTTGTCCTCTGTTCGTAAAGGTGGATGGCACTACTATCATTTCGGCGCTTTGATAGACTGGCCTAGCAAAGAAGAAGCTATTGCCACCTCCAGATCCTACAGGCCCTCCATACCATGAATACTCTGGCTGGTACCACCCATACTGCCCTATTATAGCACCTTTGCTGTTGAGTATGGGATAAACTCCCCCCACCGACACTATGTATTGGGAGGCCATTACAGTCAAGTAGAATATGCTGTGGCTGTCAGCAGAGCCTAGGAATATGGTTGTGCCCTCAGCGGCTGCTTGAAGCCCTATGAGATCGTATATCTTTGCAAATCCACTGTCGTGGTGGAACTGCAGTTCAGCCCAGCTGCCGGATATTACCTGCGGATGCACTACATTCAACATATAGTATAGCTCTATGTTCACTGCATTATCCCCTATCCCTGTAAGGTTGAAAGGCTGCATCACATCGTATATTGTTGAGTTTGGAGCCATTGCACCAGACCACTCAACGTCTAAATCCGCTTCGACACCCTCAGGATATGGGTTTAAGCCATTGGGAGTAAGATTGACAAACTTAACCGTGGGATGGTGTATTCCGTACTGATTCCAGAAGTTATCTATGGCTGATATGTTAGCTGATTCTCCGACGCCGAGTATCCCTATCTTTATCCCGGCACCTGTTAGGCCTGATTCTTCAAGTGCCGATACACCATAGAAGTTGGCAAGGTTTATAGGCGTTAAGAGATCCTTCGATCCATTAAGGTTAAGCCCACTCAGCTTGACTGTGGATACCTCAGTCTTTAGTTCGTGCTTGTTAACGGTTGATAGCAAAGCATCCGATGAATAACTGAGGCCATATACGTGCATTATTACACCCTTAAATTCTATGGGTATGTATGGATTGGCCGTGTTCGTCATGAATACTGCACCGTCACCGCCCGGGTATGTGAACATGTACTCAAATAGCATCGTACCGAAGGCGTGCTCGAACATACTAACATTTCCCTGCAGGACTATTACTAATGGCGCATACCAGTAAGACCATACCTTGAAGCCAAGTTTTTCGTAATAATTCTCAATTGAGTTTATCACGCTTGAAGATGGGTAATACATCGACTCAAATTGTGATGGTGACAGGTAATGCCTAAACTCAGGGCTGTTTGGTGAATTGACCTGTGATACAAATTGTTCTAATGCCTGTATGTGAGTGAAGTTTAGGTAAAGGGTTACGTTTATCACCGTTGATTGGTTCGCAGGCCCCAGGTTAAGTAAGTAGGGTGAGAAATAAGGTGATGTCATAAGGTACGGAGTGTTGCCGTTTAAAAGAACTGATTTTGGAGGAGCGAGGTCGAGAACGTTCAATGGCTCGTAATCACCACCGTACTCTATCATACCGTTGTTGTTGTAAGGTATAGTCCCATTGAAGTTGTACCAGTAGTTTCCGCCCTGATACTTGCCGCCTATTATGCTACCGCTCAACTTGAAACCGTCTACGATCCTCACGTAGTTTACCGGTTCCTTGCTTATGTTCCAAATGTTTGTGTATACAGCAGGATTGCCGGTATATATACTCGTCGATGGGCTTATCGCAGTAAGCTGCGTTGCAAAGAAGTTGTTGTATATGGTGTTATTGGATGAGTACACAGCCAAACCTAGCGCTTCTCCCCATAAGTTCCATGCTGCGTATAAGCTTGGATTAGCTATTAACGGCGAGTTGAAGAAATAGTTGCCCCAGACAGTATTATTGGAACCTCCAAATATCAAGAGTGAGGAATCCATAGAAAGGAAGTAGTTTGATGCTATTAGTGAATCTGAAGTGTTCCAGAGTATTATGTTTGCAAGCGGGAATCCTGAATCATCTGTAAAGAACCATCCTGTAATTTCACTTTGCCTTACAACGACATGGGATGAATTGTATATCCAGTAACCAAGATAATTGTACGGCAATATGCCTTCAAACTCTGCGTAAGCTAAATCAGAGCCCTGGTATATGATCTGGAACATAGGCATGTCTGATCCAACTACATAGCTACTAGTGCCAAGAAGCATGACACCTGCAAACTGCGGGAACGAATAGTCATTGATCTGGCCGAAGAGTGGACTTATGTAGCCGTACTCATTGTTGTAAAGTACATATGGATCTTTTGCTGTACCAGCGCCGGACATTGATATATTAGCCAGCTGTGCATTGTTCATTGCGAATAATGGCGTATATACCCCAGCGGACATATCTACCGGCAGAACGAAGCTGTTCATTCCGTTGAGTATCTGTGCCTGAGGTGAGTGATCACTCAGAAGGGCAAGCGCAGCATATTGCCCCTCAGGAAGCCAGAAGTTGTATGTGCCGGACTGGGTGAGCGGAACGTATCCATTCTGGCTATAGTTGATAACATTTCCAGGGCTTACAAACAAGAATGCGTTGCTCGGCGAAACTGATCCCTGGAATTGTTCCATCTCGGTTGTTGCGGATACATTCCACATTCCATATAACAGTGATGGGCCAGGAGTCAATATAGCTTGGTCGTTGCTGTTCCAGGCCACTGCCACCCCAATTGAAGTTTCCCCGGTGTCAGTACCGAAATCGAAGGCTGATGGGACATTAACATAATCCATCTGCGGTGACGCAGGTCCATTGGGCGGAGGTGGTGGAGGCGGAGGAGTAACTCGGCTTTGCCCAGCGGGTATGTATTTGAGGGACATAGTTCCGTTTATGCCCATTATTGTAGTCGTGGATCCACCTCCAGGCCCGCCGATCATTATTTCAGCATCGTATAGTAATCCCAAAGGCGTAAGCTGCGTGCCGCTGACCCTAAAGTAGGAGTAAGGTGCTTTGTATGCTGGCGGCATTCCATAAGTGGAATTGAAGGTTACACGATCATATGTGCCTTCTGCACCTATCTGCGGTATAGAATAGTTGAAGTAGACTACATTGTTTCCATTGATCTCGGATGTATTTAGATAAAGGGTAAGAGTGAACGGCGTAGGTAAATAGTAAGTTGGGCCTATAGCTATATGCACTCCTGGATACGGCAAAACTTGCCCTGTGGAATTTAGTATGGTATTCGGCGTCATGACAGCTGTTGGGCTGCTGAAGTTCCATATGTTATCTATAAATTCAAGTTCGTGTGTTCGGACGGAGTAGAATGCAACATTCTGTGTCCAGTATGTATAGTTAGATGTTCCAAGTATTGTAGTATTGTCAAGCACTGTGTTAAGTTGTATCGATATTGAGTTTGGGCCATCATTGGCCAAGTTGAAAACGCTTAGGTTGGTTAAGTTTACGGTTGCAGAAAAGCTATAAGCGTAATAGTTGCTTCCCATAAGCTGCCCGTTTTTGTTTTCAAGCCCGAAGAAACCTATTCCCATAGGTGCAGGAGATTGCGTGTATAGCAGCTCAACAACACCATTATCCATAACGAACCTATGCACCTTTGCAGGAAGGTAGAGGTAGTTGTTTATCTGCTTCTTCATTGGCTGAGGCGTAACCTTTATGCTGCTTGTTGTTGCTGGTGCTTGGTTTACAGGCGAAGTGCTCTTTACGCTAGAAGTCTTAGGAACGATCGCCGTATTTACTGGTGTATGGGCGAAGTTTATGCCCATAAACCCTACTACGGATACGATCACTACGAGTATCGTAATGATCATAATTCTCTTGGATAACATAGAAAATACATGAAACACCTCTTTTTAAATACATATGAAAAAATGATACTTATTTTCAACCGCCATTTACTGTTAAAAAGCCAATAAATGGTGTTCTGTCAATCAAGGTGTATCTATGGTAACTATATCTTAGCCATATGATGTTTTATCCATTAAATGTAAAACGTTTTTAATATAAGCTTATCTTAAAGTTAATAAATGGAGTGCATTCATTTCGAACAAGTTAGCAAATACTATGGGAAAAAGAGAGCCATTGACGGCCTTACATTCAGATTGGATTGTGGTGAGAGTATGGCCCTAATCGGCCCTAACGGTGCTGGAAAGAGCACAACTCTTAAGATCCTTGCCGGTATATTAAAGCCGGATTCAGGCAGCGTTTCGATATCTGGCTACGATCCATCTACTAATGATGCTAGGAAAATAGTGGGCTATCTGCCAGAGGACGCTGCTCCCTACTTTACTCTTTCCGTAAGGGAGAATCTGGAATATATAGGTGCATTGAGAGGAGTTCAGAATCTGAATTCTCGGATGGATTTCCTCATGGAATTGCTTGGACTAGGTAACTATAGGAATGTAAAGGTTTCAGCGCTGTCTAGGGGTAACAGGCAGAAGTTAGCTATTGCTCTTGTGTTGATACACGATCCAAAGGTTCTCTTGCTTGACGAACCGCTCAATTACCTTGATATACCATCGCAGGAGGCTATAACCAAATACTTCCACAGCCTCAAGGCTACATTCCTCGTTTCAACGCACATCATGTCCATAGCCGAGCGTTTCACATCCAGAATCCTCATAATAAATAACGGGCGGAAGGTGTGGGAGGGCGATATTCAGCAGATAAAGGACCAGAGCAACAGGAGCAATGTTTCAGTTGAGGATCTTATAACCAGGATTATGGGTGGGCAACTTGAACTTTAGGCTCATCAGGTTTGTGATAAAAACAAGGTTCACAACTCCTATGCTTGTATTCTACATATTCTTAATTATTCTTCTCTTATACGATTCCTACTTGTCGTATACTTCCAATCTTGTTCTAAGAGCAAATAGCATTTACTTAGACGGCATAATATCTCTGGTAATCTTCATAATCTCAATTTCCGGTAGCGTTATGCTTAAAAAGTCTGATGTAGACTTCCTGTTTCAGCTGCCAGTTAAGCGGTCTGACCTAGGGATAGCTCTTCTCTTCTCATCGTTGCTTAGTTTTTCTATAACTCCAATATTCCTAGGGTTCCTTGTTTTAACAGTCATGAGCGGCTATTCCATATTCATAGGCATACTGGATATTTTTCTCCAAGTATTTCTGGCTGTGGAGATAGGGTTCTTAATAAGGAATTTCAATTTTAGGAAACGTGCAATTATATCTGCGATTCTTGCCATATGGTTTCTTCTTCCCGGCCTATCATACTTTGACTTGGCACCAACTATAACATACAGCGGGTATCCGTTTGTCGGTACAATCGTGCTAATAGCTTTACTCGTTCCCATATCTTATTTGGCCATCTCGCGCGCAGGAAACGCAACCTATTTATTCAGTTCATCTTTCGTGGAAAAAATGGGCGAAGTAAGCCATGGTATATCATTCTATGGACTCTCACCAAAATCGGCAGTCAGAAAAAGATACTTCATGATCTCTGGTTCGTCAGGGGTAATGAGGGTCGGCGCAGCCGCTAGATCCTATACCTCGAGAGGAGGAATACGTTCATTTTTTATTGTATCCGTTGTAATTGCGATCCTATACGGCATCCTAATTTACTTTATTCCCAAAAGTATGTATCTATTCGTAGTTCCTTATGTTGTATTATATGGAGTCTTTATAATCCCAACTGCTAGAAGTTATGGATCTGTTTCATCAGAGAGAGTATGGCTCGCCTTTATGTCCATGCCACCTCACATCTATCTCAGGAATGCGTCTCTTGCTAGATCCTTTTCTCAGCTACTTCTATCAGTTCCATTCTTCGCAGCGAACATTTTGCTATTTATCATTTTAAAGGCGAATATATTCCTAGCGGCCTCATCTTATTTTGTGCTTATTTCTCCTGCCATATCTATAATATCCTTCTTTATGTCTGCATATATTAACCCAATGCAGATAATTGATATAGGAGAGATATCATATTCCTATAGGAATTCGCTATCTTCATTACTGACAATGTTGATCTTGTTGGCGATCTCAGCCCCTGCTATCATAGGCCTCTTTACACCTATATTTTCTGTTTATTACGTTGTAGGTATTTGGATACCATCCGCTATAATACTTTATCTTCCGCGCACTGGATCTGCCATAATGAAACGTATGGTTGAAAGGAACTTCGTCTAAACATCCCTTAATGGGTAAAAGTTGATTCGTGGAAAAATAATTTACTTATACAGAATTATTATTATGGTGCATGGGGAGCCGGGATCTTGGTGTAGGATCCAGTATAATGCAGTCAATAGGCGGATCCGGTCCTATGCTTAATATCGTAGGCGTATTTGCCATAATTGCAAGTTTTTCTTCAATTAACCTCGTCTACATTGTAATTGGTGCGTTCATCATATCGTTAGTAAACATATATATGCCATACAGAGCATCAAAGATCATAAGGTCAAATGGCGGCTATTACACTTTAAATGGCATCTTTATGGGCAAAAGGACTGGCCTTTTTGTATCTATACTCTACTTAATATACGGCTTCGCTGCTTTTCCATCAATTACCATTTTTACGGTATCGATACTTTACTACCTCTCGGGAAGCTTAACCATGTCGGTAGTAGCAGCAGACGCAATTGCAGCATCAATAGCATTTGTTACAATGGGCGGAACATATGTTTCCGCTAAAGTCCTTAAGATCCTTGGCGCACTGGAAATAATGTTTATTGTTTTGTTAGATGTAAGCATGATATCCCATGGATCCGGAGTAATATCTCCATATGCCCTATCTTCGGCAACTACGCCTAATTTTTGGTATGGGATTATGTTCGGGCTTCTTATGTTTTCTGGACTTGGATCTTCACTCTTCATATCAGAAAATACAAAAAACAGCAAAGTTTCTGTGTCAAGGGGAATAGCAATAGCGTATGCAGTATCTGGATCTTTGATGGTAGTTACTGCATTAGCAATAGAGAGATTCCTTGGCAACAATATATCTTATTACTCATCGAATCCGTTCTACATTATTGGAAGCGTTAAAAGCGTGCTTGGTTCGTATTTCTATATATTTTTCCTATTCTTCTCAGTTTCCAGTGCCTTCAACCTTGCGGTCGCCTACTTAAATGCATTCAGCAACTCTGCTGTAAAGATGGGAGAAGATGGTATTATAGCGCCCCTTTCTAGGAGGAAGGTATTAGCCATATCGCTTGCATTGGATATAGTCGCATCGAGCGTATTCCCAATACTATTTGGTCCATTTGTGGCCTTCGTAACAATTACGGGCCTCGTTTCAGCTTCGTACCTCACAGTTCACCTTATATCTAATGTATCACTTTATAAACATATATCAGCTTCAAGAGAGGTGATCGGAAAGATAATGCTCATTGCTTCATCCTTTACTGTTCTCGTTACATTAGCATATTCTATCTTAGCTGATATCTACACGTCTATGCTTGTCGATATATTCTTTGCCATTGCCCTTCTGGTAGCAATTTATTCCGTTTTTTATATTCTACGTTCAAGCAGATATACATCTATCATATTCCATTATGAGTAGTGGTCTACGTGGAGGATATAATATTTGGGAAAAGATCGAACGTATTTGATGTTAATCCAGAAAATACTGTATTTGTGCTAATCGCTGGAACAAGCGAAGTTTCAACTGTCCCAGGGATAACATCTGCTGGGGCGACGCCAGAGCTGACAAGGCTGACGCCAGCAATAGACTCGGAGATAATAGGCGAAGGCAAATGCCTTAGCAGCAAAGACCCACCTATGACACCTGAGGGCATTCCTACTCCTGCAATAGTAACTAAAGCGATATTGTCGTTGACGAACATTCGCTATATCATTGTGAACGGCGGATTCTATGCCAAGCCTAAGACACCTTTCATAGAAACTGGATTGAAGCCATCAAACAACCCGGCTGTGAAGACAGCGATAGAGGATCTTGACGCTGCTATACATGCGGGCGAACATATAGGCAGGTTGCTGGATGGGGTCTTTGAGAACATCATTCTTGCTGAAAGCGTACCTGGCGGTACAACAACCGCATATGCTGTTCTAAAGGCGATAGGCATAAATGCCAAAACAAGTAGCTCCATGAAGGAAGATCCGTTTTCTATAAAAGAAAAGATAGCTGAAATGAGCTTTAGGAGAAAGCTAGAAAAATCGCCACTTGGTGCAGTTAAGGAGTACGGGGACAATATGATGGCAGTATCGCTAGGCATATCTTCCTCTGTTAAAAGATCAAAGATAATATTCGGTGGAGGAACGCAGATGGCCACAGTTATGTATCTGGATAGGCTCATCAATGGAATGAGAGACAGATATATCTCAACAACCGGCTGGGTGTACTATCACAGGACTGAATTATTCTCTGATCTCGGGTTGAGTGACTATTTAGCTGTCTCAGCCATGGACTTCTCTGGAATGAAACATCCTGGCCTTAGGTACTATCAGTATGGCCACGTCAGAGAAGGCACTGGAATGGGTGCCGCATTTCTCCTTGCAAGGTTAATGAACTTTGAAGCAGAGGCAATATATAAAAGCGTAGATGATTTCTACGAACAATTCATTTAATTTATTGTGCCAACGATAGGTACGTATTTATCGCATCTTTATTTTCCCTAACGTCATGCACTCTGATTATCGATACTCTGTTGTTTGCAAGGTATATACTAGTACCGATGGTTCCTGGCAGCCTGCCCTCAACGGCCTGGCCTGTTATTGTCCCGATAAACGTTTTCCTCGAAGTTCCTACGAGCAGGGGCATACCGATGTGAAAGCTTTTGATATTCCTCAATATTTCAATATTGCCTTTCAGATCTTTTGCAAAACCTATCCCAGGATCGCTTATTATTCTTCCAAAAGCGACATCATTAGCCAGTAGGTTGTTTGCTCGATCTAGCAAGAAACCTATGACGTCAACTATAACATCATCATAGTTTGTAAAGTTCTGCATGTCTTGTGGAGATCCCCTCATGTGCATGACAACACAGTATAGGCTTGAATCCTTCGCTAGATCTATCATCTCCTTGTTGGTAAAGCCTGATATATCATTTATGTAGTTTATTTCATACTTTACAAGATTTTTTATTACGGAAGGATGCCTAGAATCTATAGACACAGGTATGTCTGAATAATCCCTTATTATTTTTATGACCGGCAGCAGCCTCTCATATTCTTTTGTAGGATCCACAGGCTTGCTTCCAGGCCTTGTGCTTTCTGCACCTACATCAACAATATCTGGCTTCTCGTCTATGATCTTGAAAATAAGGTCTTCGTTTCCCAGTACGCGGCTTCCAGAATAAAATGAGTCTGGAGTTGCGTTTATTATGCCCATGATCTTTGGTTTTATGGGTTTTTCATCCAGCCCAGCAAAAATTCTTTCCGCTGCCTGATCTTCGTAACTAGGGAATACTGAATAATACCGCATTAGATCCTTTAGGGCAGACTGATCTAGCTTTACTATATACTTTTTTATTCCGTTTTCCAGTATAGTCTGGTGTTCCACAGGCGGCTCTCTCTCAGATATGACCTCGAAAAGGTATTTGCCATCCTCCTGCTTGTATGCACCCCTTCTCGGTATTATGAGGCCGTCCATGGTTTAGGTTATTAATAATGAATATATGATTTTAGCTGAGCAACGGCCTAGCCTCAATAGCTTGTGCTCTTTTCAAGGAATGGAACTAAATCGCCTAGTGTTACAATTTCCTGTTCTCCAGTCGAGAGATCTCTTACTGTCACGCTGTTGTTTTCAAGGTCCCTCTCTCCAGCTATCACAGCGTATTCACATCCTTCATAAGAAGCGTATTTCAGCTGGGATGAAAGCGACCTATCCATTATCTCTGCAGATACAATGAACCCTGACGATCTTAACATCTTTGAAATTGAAGCAATCCTCTCCGCTTTCACTGTTCCAACCCTGCATACATATACACTTTTCTTGGCATGTGGTGCCTTCACACCCTTGCTCTTAAGGAGCAGCGATATAACGGCATCGCCCATCCCAAATCCAACTGCAGGTATGTCTTGTTCTGAAAATAGCTTTGCAAGATTGTCATATCTTCCACCCCCTAGAATGGCTCTAAATTGTCCGCTTTTATCATAGGCTTCAAATACCAGGCCGGTATAGTACGATAAGCCCCTCACGATAGAAAAGTCATACTTTACAGATTTCACTCCGTATTCTTTTAGAATATCTATTGTGCGGATGAGCCTCTCAGCCGCCTTAGAAACCTTCCCGCTGCCAAATAGGCCAGATATGCCCCCTGGTTCAGATGCTTCTGAGCACATCCTATATATTGTGTTTGAATTTTCCTCGGAGAGACCGACCGACATAAGATCATCTACGAAAGTTTCCTTGCTTACCTTGTGAAACCTATCTACAATAGAGAAAACCGTATATGGATCGGCAATTCCCATGCCGTTCAATATGTCTTCCATCATAATCCTGCTGTTAACTCTTATTTCGTACGCTCCGGACAGACCGAGCCCGTCCAGTATGCCAGATGCAAGGGAGATTATCTCAGCGTCAGCTTCCTCATTGCTTGGGCCGAAAATATCTGCGTTGAACTGATAGTGCTCCCTGAATCTCCCTGCTTGAGGCTCTTCGTACCTCCATACTTTTGGAAAGCTATACCATCTTACTGGCTTTGCTATATCCTTTCTGGAGGTAAGCATCCTTACCGTAGATGGGGTGGCTTCTGGTATAAGAGTTACCTCTCTTCCACCTCTATCTGTAAACGAATAAGTCTGATTCAATAATTCTTCTCCTGACTTTATCCTATAAAGATCGATGTATTCAAGGCTTGGAAAATCGATCCTTTTAAATCCATACGATTCGGCTACTGAGGATGCTGTTTCGAATATGAATTTTTCAATCTCCATATCTTCAGGGTAAAAGTCCCTAAACCCCTTTATCCTTTCTATCTGCACAGGAAAACACCACTGTGTTGTGAAATTACAGGAGTATTTATAGATTATGAGAGGTAAAATTTAAATCTTTATGTATAGGAGGCAAACTGAGAAAAATAAAGGCAATAGAAGTTAAATAACGATCCAGCATTTGAAATGTGAAGTAAATATCCTAAACAGTTTTGGATCTTTAACTAGGTCTATACGTAAATCTTAGTCTAAAAAATACGCTATTGCAGAATGAAAATGTTGAAAGCGAAAAAATTGAAAAACAGAATACGCATATCTTATTCTGATAGGAAAGGTAACCCGGAAACTTCTGTCTGGCAATATCTTATTTGGTTGTATCTACAAAGCCTATAGTCCTAGACGGCAGAAGCAATAGGCAAACTTTAACAGAAATTGTGGCCTTATTCGTAGGATCTGTCGTCCATATTGGCATAGTTATACGTGGAATCTCTCTGTGAACCAGTTGTTTCCGAAGAGTAAGCTGCGGCCATGCTTCCGTACTCTTTCATAATCTTCTCCTCAACAGGTACGTATAGTTTTATTGCTTCTTCCACATCTTCCTTATCTATGAGCTTGTTTCCCTTGAATACGGCAATGTCTCCGGCAGCCCTTATTAGCCCACCAAGTTCACGCAGGCGGAGTGTTAGTTCATTGTTTTTTCTGTCTATAAGCTTTGCCCTCTTTCTGCCTTCCTCTATTATCAACTGCGCTGCATCCATTGTCATGTGCGGTATCTTCCCGTCCATGTTTATTTCCTGGGCAATAAACTGGAGATACTTCATCCTATTCTCTTCAGTATCCTTCATCGTTGTTTTCATCAGTATTTCGTAACCGTTCCCAACTATCCTCGACCTTAGTGGACTGAGTATGTAAGGCAGATCGTTAATGTTGCAGGCTGCAACAAGAATAAAGTCGGCTGGTACTTTATCAACCCTTACGCTGGCCCCTGCACTCTGTGGGTTTCTGCCTGTGATCGGAAAGACCTTCTCCTGCATAGCAGTGAGTATGTATCTCTGAAGGTTGCCTAGGTGAGTTATCTCATCAATAAATAGGACACCTTCATGCGCTTCATGAACAGCACCAGCAATTACTCTTTCATAGGGAAGGGTGCCAAGCTGCGGATGGCCGCCATATGGATCATGTCGCACATCGCCAAGCAGCTCCGTTTCGCTTGCTCCTGTAGCAAGAACAAAAGGATTTCTGTCTATTGGAACTATTGTTTTGCTTGGGCTCTTCTTCTCTAAACGCCTTCTTCTCTCCAAAGTTTTTTCGTCTAAAACTCTTATCTTGTCGTTGTACCTTTCGTATACCACTATCTCGTCGTGGTCCCCATTTCTTCTCGTCAAGGTGACCTTGTCAACATTGTTTTGTACGCCAAAAGCGGCCCCTATAACGTTAAATACATCTCCGAATGGGCCCTGGGTTCCTATTTGGGCTTTTGGAGAATTACAGTTTGGACAAACCATTTCTGTAGGCGAAGAGTAGAACCCGCATTTGCTGCATCTGTATCCAAGCCTTTCAGCTACGCTTGTAGGCGCATCTTTAGGATCTATCAATGTGCCAGACGTAGAGCTTTCTTCCTCCCTTTCCAGCATGACCTCTTCTCTTGTTTTTATTTCGACGAAAGGCCTCTCAGGATACTGTGGGTTATGTACAACTCTAATCTCTTCATTTGGCCTGCCTATGTAAAATGAAAGGGCCTGAGCGATCATGGATTTTCCAACACCTGGCGGACCAACAAGAAGCAGATGCCTTCTCTGCCTTGCCGCTACACTTGCTATTCTTACAGCTTCATCCTGACCGATAACCCTATCAAGTGGGTTATTCGGGATCTTTATATACGATGTATCCGGATATTCTTCAAAAAAATTCACGTAGACCGATCCCATGCTATCACGTTTATGTCAACGGGTTTCTTTGTTATGTGCCCAAGTTTTAGCCCGTATATATTCTTTATCCCAGCATTGTACGCTACATCGATCAACCTTTGTGATATAATACCGCCGGTAACAATGGTATTTCCTTGGGGATCCTGAATAATCCTGTCAACAGCCTCAGCTACTGGAAATGAAGCGATTCGTTGTCCGTTCGAATCGTATATTTCGGTTGTCTTTAACTGTGAGAGCGCTTCTATCCTCCTGGAAACATCGTGTGGATTTAATAAGTCTAAGTATCCTTCCTTTGGGACGGATACCTGCTGAGTTACTTCTCCCTGTTCCAGTACTTCATTCTTTTCAGCTTCAGGTTCTTCTAATACCTCTTTCTTCTGTTCGCTGTTATGGTTTGTAAATACCAGGTTATTCCTCTGAGAATATTCTTTGAGTTCATCGTTCATTCCATGCATAGACAGGTACTGATCTATTGGTGTCTTGTATCTTAACGCTTTTACTATCTGTTTATACGTGAGCTCTTCTACCTCCGTGCCCGGAGGCGCCCTTGCGACAAAATCAACCTCAGCTACTTGTAGCATCTCTTTCAGTATTAGATCTCCTCCCCTATCTCCGTCCAGGAAAACGGTCACTGTCCTCTCCTTTGAAAGCTTTTTCACAGTTTCTGGTATGTTAGTACCCTGCACTGCTATCGTATTCTTTATTCCATACTTAAGCAGGTTTAAGACATCATTCCTGCCTTCGACGACTATTATCGAATCAGAATCATTTATTGCTGGACCCGCAGGAAGCTTTTCTTCGCCGTAAGATATTATCTCAGATTTTTCTACTTCCTCCCTTACACTTTTTACCAAGCTTTCACTGAGATCGTCGCCCTTGCTGTTCATATCTTGATATATCTTTTTCGCTCTTTCTATTATCTTCTGTCTCTTCTGAACCCTGACGTCTTCCACATTTGCAATTTCAACTTTTGCTTTGCATGGGCCTATCCTATCTATAGTTTCAAGCGCGGCTGCCAAAATAGCTGTTTCAACCTGATCCAAACCAGATGGTATAAGTGCATAGCCTTCAGTCCTACCTTTTTTGCTATCGATCTCAACTTCAATTCTCCCTATTTTGCCACTTTTTTGGAGATCCCTTAGATCGAGATCATCACCGAGCAAACCTTCGGTTTGACCAAATATTGCACCAACAACGTCTGGTTTTTCAACCACCCCATCCGTGTATATTTTCGCTTTGATCATGTATTTTGTTAAATTTGGATCTACGTTCATCCATATCACCTTTTTTAATGATAATGATATTAACATTACCACCTAATACAGGCATCAATCTACCAATGCGTATATGCTATATAATGTATTCTATCAACGAATTGAACGCTTGTCGATTCCTGAGCTCTTTCGATATCGACCAATTTATAGTTACTAGATGGACCAAAAAAGCTATCCAAATTTCGTTTTTCGGAAGCACAGATTTGATCGATTTTATGATACTATTGAACAGGTGATCTGCGTCAGGCGAAATTACGCAATGAGCTTATGATGGTCAGATATTTATATATCGAATGAATAGCAATCTTAAGATTATTTATGATCAGATTTGGTATTGCCGGTATACCCCTGACAAGTAAAGGGAGGACATTTATAGATTCAGTTGAAGAAACACACAATCTTGGCCTCAATGCACTAGAGGTGCAGCTCCTTAGGGTTAATGTCCAAGAAAACTCTGCAGAAGAGTTTGCAGGCCTTCGTCCTAGGGATGTAGAAGATTCAATAATCATCGATGTAATGAGGCAAGACGAAGAAGGGAACTATGTTAGTGTAGGTATAAACACAGAGATAGAGGAAGACGACATCGTAAGGGAACTTTTCTGGAACATGGCTAGAAACTATGATGATCTCGAAACTGGCGGCCAACTGGCTAGGGAGTTGGATATAACATTGTCTATGCACGCGCCATATTATATGGACATGATTGCAGGTAACGATGTAGCAGATAAGTCAATAAACCATCTCAGGTGGGCTTTGATACTTGGAAAATATATGGGGGCTAAGAGAGTAATCACACACTCTGGATTCTATCACGGCCAGAAAAAAGACGCGGTAAAAAAATTTGCCGAAGTTTACGCCGATCTGGTTAACGAATTTCCGCCTGATGCCGGCTATCCTTACATTGGAGTCGAGACTTCGGGTAAACAGGAAGTTTTCGGTACCGTTAAAGAGGTTACAGACCTTGCCAAGAAGGTAAATATAGAGCCTATTCTGAATTTTGCACACGTTCACGCTATTACTGGGGGATCACTTATGGAGATAAAGGATTTCGAAAGCATCATAAACGAATTCAAGAAGTATGCAAAGTATGACCTATACACGGAGTTTTCTGGGGTTGAATTTGAGGGAAACGAAGAAAAAAGGCTTACTGCCATAAAACATGGGACGCTTAAATTTGAGACACTGTCCGAGTATCTTATAGACTATCCTGACGACATGACAATTATCTCGTCTTCTCCGCTTCTTGAACATGATGCGCAATACATGCAGATAATTTACATAAGGTCTTACTTTAAGAAGATGCAGAGAAGGCATCTTGCTGAAAAACCTGTTTCAGGTGAATGAAGTGAGGGATTATCCTGTTAAAAAGGGGATAGCAAATACTCTAGAAAGCATCGCGGATCTGCTGTCTGGAATGGGCTATCAATTTAGCATAGAAGGCGATATTATCGTAACATCACTACCAGGCATATCGCGTATTGAGATAAAACCAGAAAAGAGGAAGCTTCTTGTTAACACCTCAGACTACAGCGATGGCGTAGACAAGCTGCAAATAATAAAGAACTACAATGATCTTATAGAGAAGCTTACAGGGTATAGCGCCAAGGAAAGAAAAAAAATGATGACAAAAGATTGATTAATTATTAAATTCGCAGCAGTAAATATTGAATTTTTATGGCATGAAGAACTGTAGTAATACAGCAAGACCCATTATAGCCAGTATAAGCCCGAGAGTTATGAATGAAGCAACGTGTGTTATCTTCCTTATCCTCTTCATCTCATCGTATTTTTTCTCCTCGGCAAGTCTCATTATAAGTTTACCGTGATAGATATTGTTCGCGTACATCAAAACTATCATTATCCATACTACTATTACCTTTGCCAGTAGGATTTTTCCGCCAATAGTTGTTGTTAGGAGACCGAAGTTTCCGTGTATGTATTCATAGCCAAGGTAGCCTCCTGATACTACAAGTATAGCAATAGTGGCATCTGTCCACCATCCAAAGTACCTCCCGATTATCCCTACTATCTTTGTTCTCATTGATTCGTCTTTTGTCATCTTATAAGATGCAGGCCAAACTATGAACCATATGAAGAAAGAACCGCCGATAAACATAATCGATGCAAAGACGTGTATTATTAACACAGCCATAATGAGGTCAAGCGAACTCATGTCGTTATATCGGGGGTGGGTATAAATTAGTAGCGATTCAGCCACGAATTTCGTTTTTATAGCAAGACAATATGATAAGTATATATCAATGTCAGACTTATAGCATATTATCAATGATTATAATTCATTGAATATGGAATAAGTTACAGCCACCATAATATGTGAATTTACATAAATATGGATAACTTTGAGTTTTCATGCAATATTAATTCAATGATCATTTTATTTTATTATTCTTATTTTGGCTGACATAATCTAATCCGAGGTTTATTAAAAACAAGATAGAAATATTTTAATACAACGAAGCGTATTAGTATTAAGGTGAACCAAAATGGTTGGAATTAGTGAACTTTCTAAAGATGTTGCCAAGAAGGCAAACACAACCCAAAAGGTTGCCAGGACAGTCATAAAATCGTTCCTGGATGAAATCGTTGCTCAGGCCAACGGCGGTCAGAAGATAAACCTGGCTGGCTTTGGGATATTCGAGAGGAGAACACAAGGCCCGAGGAAAGCAAGAAACCCTCAGACGAAGAAGGTTATAGAAGTACCATCCAAGAAGAAGTTCGTCTTCAGGGCATCTAGCAAGATAAAGTACCAACAATAAAATTCTTATCTTAATCCTTAACTCTCTATTTTTTACGTTATAGATCACATTATCGATATTCACGAATGCTTGTGAGAGTACTTGTTTTAGCTGATTTATTACCATATCTGGTAACAATTATGTTTATATGTATATTACGTATATATACACTATATGGATAATATTCCAGACTGGGTATTGAGGCAGAAGAGAAAGGGTATTGAGATCAGGAGGTTCGGTGATCGTTATTATGCATATGAGGTGACAAGCAAATATGATAAGGAACTGAAGAGGGCAAGGAAGGTCACAGGAAAATATCTGGGCGTCGTTACAAAGGATGGCATAGTAAAGAAGGGAGAAATCACAGGCATAAAAGGTGACTATGAATACGGCAACATTGCCCTTCTCTATGGAATAGCTGAGAGGACAGTCATCCCCGTCCTAAGGGAGATATATCCCACAATGTGGAAACGCATCATATCCTATGTCATTCTGAGGAACATACAGCCACTGCCAATGAAATCCGTTCATTACCTGTATGAGAAGACATACCTGCCAAGAATCATGGACGAGAGCATGTCGCCTGATTCGCTGTCAAGGATGCTCTCCTCACTGCCTGAGGACCAGAGCATCCGTGTCATGAAGAAACTCACTGAAAAGGGTGAGTATGTCCTCATGGATTCCACTGCAATATTCTCCAGATCAGAGAACATGTCATTCCTGGAACTTGGACATAACTCAAAGGGCATGCATCTTCCCCAGATCAACGTGATGATGCTGTTCTCATCCACCAGGACAATGCCTACCTTTGTTAGAATTCTTCCAGGATCAATAAGGGATGCATCCGCCATGTCAAAGACCATTGACATGGCAGGTGTTGATCGGTGTGTAATAGTGGCGGATAAGGGATTCTTCTCTGCAATCAACGTTAAGAAATTGAAGAGGAGGCACCTGAGCTACATCATTCCACTGAGAAGAAACTCATCACTCATACCTGAACCTGAACACTTCATGGGTGTGTTCAGCTATGACGGTAAACCTGTAAAATACTGGAAACGTGAAAATGATGTGTACATATTCGAGGATCCTGTTCTGCGATCTGAGGAGGAGAAGGACTTTCTTCTCAGAATTGAAGAGAATAAAAGGAGCAGAAAGCAGTATGATGAGAACGAGATCAATTTTGGAAAGCTTTACCTTCTTTCGGATCTAAATGAGGAACCTGAGAGAATATATCGCCTGTATAAACAGAGAGAATATGTGGAATACGCATTCAATGTGTACAAGAATGATCTAGAGGCGGATAGATCATACCTCAGGGATGACCACATGCTTTTCACATACATGTTCCTCAATCTTCTGTCGCTTTATCTACACTTCCAGATTCTCAACATGATAGATGGAAAATACAGCGTGAAGGATATCCTACTCATACTCTCCAGGATAAAGATGTACCGGACGGAGAAGGGGGAGATCATGAGCGAGATACCAAAAAAAGCCAATGATCTGGTATCAACTCTGAATATAGATCTCGACCTATTACGTAAAAAGGCGTGAGTTAAGGCTTAATTTTTAATATTTGGCAGTTTTACAATTTTTTCTAAAATAAAACACAAAAAATGTAATTTATCTTGCTGACTGTGCGACTCTTTCTATCTCTTCTTTCTTGCTTATTGCAAACGAAGACGCATCGTTCTTTGCAGCAAGCATGATTTCATCAGCAAGGCAATTAACAATCGACTTTTTGCTCTTGAAAGAGGCATTTGTAGCTCCAGTTGCAATGTTACGGAGTGCTTCATCGACTCTCCTTGATGGAGACACATCCACTGATTTAGGTACTGCAATACCGCCGTACTTCAGCCTTGTAACCTCTTCACGTGGGCCTGCGTTTTCTATAGCATTTATTAGTATCTGGAGTGGATTTTGTTTTGTCTTATCTGCAATGATATCAAAGGCATCCTTGGTTATCTTATAAGCGCTGTACTTCTTGCCTGTCCATTTTTCTGTCCTCATGAGTTTATTTATGAGCCTCTCCACAACATTCATATTTATTTTCCCAGCATAGTAGGAGGAAAACCTGCCTCCAGTATGTAGGTTTAGAGCTGATTTGACATTTATGTATTTCACCATTCCTGGATCGTGTACTTCGACAGAGTTAACATCATACTTGTCAAATAGCAACAGCATGTTTACCTCACCGTCTTCTCCTTTCTTCCTTTAACGAGCTCTTTCAGGGAAATGCCGTTAACAGCGACTACTTTATAACGCACTCCAGGTATATCTCCCTTACTTCTTCCCATCCTTCCACCAATTCCTTCAACTGTAACTTCGTCATGTTCGTCAATATAGTTTATTGCACCATCACCTACAGCAAATGCTGTTATTTGCCTACCATTTTTTATAAGCTGCACCTTAACGCACTTTCTTATAGCGGAGTTAGGCTGCTTTGCCTCAATACCAACCTTTTCAATTGCTATGCCTTTCGCTTGTGGAGCGCCCTCTAGTGGATCGCTTTTCCTCTTCAGTTGAAGTACTCTTCTTTTATAATCTCTATCAGACCAGCGAAATTTCTTCCTATTTTCAAGCAGCTTCCTGCCAGCGTTCAATCCATTTCCCATAATATCACCGTGCAGTGATGAATACGTTACCTTTAGTAATAGTGTGTGCTGTATTTTCTGTCTATATATAACACTTGTGTATTGTATCTTGCGTTTGCTTCACATCCTCTACTAAGGTAATGAAAGGATCTTTCCTCTGTCAGATATTTACCCGTAATTCTATTTATATGCTCGAATCTTCAAATTTTAAATTTCAAGTTGTTTACACTTATATTAGTATTAACAGAACTAGGCAACACCATCAAATTTAATATTTTCTGTATCCTTTTATAATAGAACGAAATTATTCTCGCTTACAACGGAAAAGGCAATAATCCATTCTCTAAAAACAGAAGTCTTCAGTTCCTTATCGATATCTTTACTCGAATGGTAATAGTTCAGTGCTTTTAAGTTCATCAGAATACGCATTTCAAACTGAAAGATCCTTGCATAATAAATGCATTATAATATTATAATGAATAAAAGACCTGCCAGAGACCCTGATGGTCAGAGGATAATAGACGAACTCACAAGGGAAAAGAAAGAGCAGGAGAAGGTAATTGATAAACTGCAGAAAGAGAAGAAAACTGCCATTCAGGCCTAATCTGGTATAACTTCAGATGGCTGAATTCTTACCTTGAATGAAAATAAAGTTATTTAATGAAGTGATATCGTTTATATGCCCGAAGTCAAAGATGGTATAATAGATAGAAAAATGCAGGGGGAATTTGTAAGCAGCTTCATAAGACAGCTTAAATTTCACCGTGAAGATTTTAAGAATATAGGTTATATTGGTGGCTTTACCTCACTTATTGATATGGGCAATTTTGCTTTAAGCTTTAACAATGATGGAGTAGGTACTAAAACAATGATAGCGGAACAAGCTAACAAATATGATACTCTAGGTATAGATTGCGTAGCCATGAACGTCAACGATGCAATTACTGTAGGATCAGAGCCCATAGCTATGGTTGATTATCTTGCTGTAAGAGATCTCAATGAAGATATCGCCAAACAGCTTGGCAATGGCTTCAACGTAGGCGCCCAGATCGCAAATATATCAATTGTTGGCGGTGAGACAGCCGTTGTTCCAGAAATAGTAAACCATATAGATGTTTCTGGTGCCGTGATAGGTATTGTGCAGAAGAACCAGATAATAACTGGAGCCAACATAAAAGAAGGTGACGTAATCATTGGACTTGGTAGCAGCGGTCTCCACTCAAACGGATTTACCACGGTTAGAAAGATAATATCAGACAATGAAATAAATCTCTTCGATAATTTTCCAGGCGAATCCAAAAAGACCTATGAGGTGTTGCTGGAACCGACCAGAATATACGTGCGGGAGATACTTGATGTAATGGGCATAATACAAATAAAAGGAATGGCGAACATAACTGGTGGTGGCTTCAAGAATATTACTAGGATGAAAGATATGAAGTATGTTATAGACGATCCCATGGAACCTCAGAACGTCTTTGTAAGGCTTATGGAATTGGGGAATCTTAACTATAAACAAATGTATGAGATATTTAATATGGGTACGGGATTTGTCGTTGTAATAGGCGAGGACGACAAGATAGATTTTATAAACACGCTTAAAAACAGGGTCCCGTTAAAGGTAATCGGCCACGTTGAAAATGGGACCGGAGTAGAAATACCAAAATATTCTGTATCCCTCATGGGATACTATTGATTACTTTGATTCGGACAGAATAGAAATGTAGGCCTGTTCTAGTTCTGATCCTGCTGATTCATAGCTTATTACAGGTGCAATATCAACCAATTTCTTCAATATGTCTGCTCTTCTTTCATTTGATCCGTCGTATGATATTACTAGGGAATTTTCGCCAGATTTTTCGGCGTCTATTCCAGCCTTCTTTATTTTAGCTATAATATCGTCTGTGATTGGCTGAAGTGTCTCCGCTATCAGTTTTTTGGATCTGAACTGGTTGGATAAGTTTGATACTTTGTCTGTGGCTAATATTTTTCCATGGTTTATGAATATAACATCATCGCAGACCTCAGAAACTTCCGAAAGAAGATGAGAACTCATCAATATTAGCTTATCCTTTTTATAGGCTTTAATTAAGTCCCTGATTATCTTCATCTCAAATGGATCAAGCCCGCTGGTCGGCTCGTCAAGTAGAAGTATTTCTGGATCCGGCATCAACGCAGCTGCTATCACGACTCTCTGTCTTTGTCCTTTTGAAAGATCTCCTATTTTTGAGTCTAGCGGTGGCAGCTTGAGTATATCTGCGTATTCGTCTATGCTTTTCTTTGCTTCTCTATGGTCGATCTTCCGTATATCTGCGACGAACATAAGCGAATCCATTATCGTGAAGTATGGGAATGGCGATGGCGACTCTATGACTGAGCCTGTAACCGCAAAGGCTTTTACAGGTTCTTTGTTTACGTTTATTCCATTTATCAAAGCAACGCCAGTAGAGGGCTTTATTAGATTCGTTAGTATCTTTAAAGTAGTGGTTTTTCCCGCACCGTTGGGGCCCAAATACCCTATTGCTCCTTCGCCATCATACTTAAACGATACACCATCTAAGGCCCTAAACTTTCCATAATACTTCGATACGTCTTTGATCTCTATGCTTGGCATCTCTCTACCCCTTTATCTCTTTGTACGTAAATACAGCTGCAGATATCAGCAGGAATATCACAATGTATCCCAGCATTATGTAGATGGATTCAAGAAGTGTGGGATTAAAAGTGTAAAAGGATATCCTTCCGACGTGAGTAACCGCATACGTTGTGTATTTCTTTTCAAATACTAGGTATAGTATCTGGCCTGCATACGTCACAAACATCCAAGGGTTTACTCCAGCGAGTCCGGACAGTATTCCTTGAATTGCAGGATATATAATGATCAAAAATATGATCGACATAACAAGGCCTATTGTTGGAGTCCTGAAGATTGCACTGAAGAGGCTAGAAAAGGAGAGAAGAGCTAGCATATAAAGAAGCGCCAGTGCAAAGGAAATTCCAGTTATGTCTGTTATATTACCGTAAAGATACAACGACATCGCCATACCACCAATGTATACAATCAATACCATAACTGCAGAAGCAAGAAATGCTGAAGTATATCTACCAATGTATAAAACGGATCTCCGTATTGGTTGCACAAGAGTGTAGTAAGCAGTGTTTGTTCCGAGATCCATTGAAACAAGATCACCTCCAAAAAAGGCTGCTATGACGGCGAAAAATGTTATTAAATCACTTGAAAGAAAGCCATTAAAGAAAATAGCGGAATTTTCTGTCTTCAAAGTTGTGTATTTGTAGTGTAAATCCAGCATTATCAGTGCCGCAGTTATAACTATTGTAAGAATGAGAAGCCCTATGAACCGCTTGCTTCTTATGTAATATGTAAATTGGTATTTCGAACTGATAGCGTATGAATAAATATCGTTAGCCGCTGAAACAGTTTCCATCTAAGATTAATTCCTAGGAGATATAAATAATATTTGCTTTTTATAATCAAACTTGAATGAATAAAATATACGAATATAGATATAAAAATTTAAAATAGTTAAAATAGAAAAAACGGTTAACTAATTATGAAAATTAACGATGCCGTTGAGAGGATTGACGGTGTTGTTGCAAATTGCTATAGCCTGAAGATTGGAGACGTAACAGTTCTTGTTGACTCCGGAACTAGATCTGGAGGCAAAAAAATAATCGATTATTACGAACGATCAGGAGGAAAGCCAGACGTGGTTGTTATAACGCACCATCACGCCGATCATATAGGCGGTTTATCGGAGATAGTAGAAAGGTTTCACCCAAAAGTGTATGTTCCAGATCTAGAGCTTAAAATAGTGAGTGGCGAAGAAAAGCCCCCAGCCCCGAAGTCATTTATAGGGAGAATAATTGCCAGGTCGTTGAAATTCAATCCAGTTAAAGCGATAGTTCCAGCTTCGAAGCTTGATGTCCCTGGAATTGAAGTTATGGCAACTCCTGGCCATACCATTGGGAGCACCTCATATATACTAGACGATTTTAAGCTTATTTTCAGCGGTGATGCAGCAGTTGAATCTGGAGGCAAACTCGTAATAAATAAGACGTTTACTTATGAAATAAATGGAGCAGAAAGATCTCTTGAAACTATAGCATCGATGAAAGGCCATACAGTACTACCTGGACATGGAAATCCTGTTAAAATTTGATTTTATGTTAATAATATTAATTCGATATTCTTAAAAGAGAAGATACGTTATCCTAAGTATGAATTCTGCAATAAAGGACATTGAAATAATAGAGATGGGAGAAAAGCTTAGAGAGACATCATCCCCATGGAGTTCTACTATTCTGCTGGTCAAACTAACAAGTGCAGACGGCCTTGTAGGTTATGGTGAAGCCCCGACCACACTGATGACTTTGCCTGTCCTTGAGAGCATGAAGGAGGTTGCAAGGGTCTTTAAAGGAAAAGACTTCTTCAACGTAGAACAAAACGTTTTTGATTTTTATAGAAACTCGTTTTATCTTCCTGTATCGATGGAAGCAACTTCGGCCTTAAGTGCCTTTGAAATAGCCTCATGGGATCTAATCGGAAAAGAGTTAGGGACACCAGTCTACAAGCTAATAGGTGGTGAGGTAAACCACAATATTAGGGCATATGCCAACGGATGGTACAATGACTGCGTTACTCCGGATGACTTTGTTAAGAAGGCTAAGGAAGTAGTAAAGATGGGATTCACTGCAATGAAATTCGATCCGTTTGGAGACAACTATGATACGATAACAAACGAGGGGATCGAAAATGCGAGAAACATAGTGGGCGCCCTTAGAAGCGAGTTTGGAGAAAAGGTCGATCTTCTTATAGAGTATCACGGCAGATTTTCCAAAATCGCTGCAATAAAAGCAGGAATGGCATTAGAGGAATTTAAGCCATATTTCTATGAAGAACCGCTCCATCCAGATCTGGATCATGACCTGCTTGATCTGAAACAATACTATAAGGTACCAATTGCGCTAGGTGAACGCGTTCTTAACAAGAAGATATTTGCTAGGTTCATATCCCAGAAACTTGTAGATATTATACAACCGGACCTTACAAACTCTGGCGGAATACTTGAAGCAAAGAAAATAGCTGCCATAGCTGACGGATTTGGCATACCCATTGCTCCACACAATGCATTCGGTCCGATACAGACTGCCGCAACTTTGAATGTTGATACAACACTCACTAACTTTGCAATACAGGAGAGCTTTGAGATGTTCTGGCCAGACTGGAAAAAGAATCTGATGGCGTCAGGATATAAACTAGAAAACGGCTATTTCAGATTAACAGGGGATGCAGGAATAGGCAAAGTAAATGAAAGCATAGTTGAAAAATACCAGGTATCTGGAATGGAGCCGTTCGATGACAAAGAACCCCCATGGGTTGTATCTGGTACCTTCAAACACTACCAACAAAAATAATATTTATAGAAGTTTCTGCTAAATTTTTATATGCAGGCTGAAGGGGAGAAGAGTGATAAAATCTCGAAGATCTCCACTGGCATACCCAGAGTTGACGAACTCCTGTATGGAGGATTCGATGGAAGAGACAACATAGTTGTCTCCGGTAATAATTTTTCACAGAAAAGAAGCTTTATTTATAACTTCATAAAAAGTTCTGCCAATAGTGGGATGAAAGTCATTATCATAAATGTAGATGGATCATCCGAATCATTACTCGCAGATCTTGCAAGGAGAGGTACAGACTTAGAGAATATCATACTTTTAGACGGATTTTCTAAAAACTTTCAAGAAAAGGTCCCTCCTAATGCAGAGGTAATTGATGATCCATCGAATGTGTCTTCTGTCCTGAAGCAATACATGCTAAGAGCCCAGAAGGAAAAGGATTTCATATTCGTCTTTCTGTCTGCCACTCCTTACCTTATGGACTTCAATGACCAGAATAGAAAATTCTTCGTCCAGCTTGTACACTGGAACAGAAAGAATTCTTTGCTCTCTACTTATGTATTGGATGACTTTGTTGGGCAAACTACTGCTGAGTGGTTCGCTTATATGATGGATTTCTCATTGTACTTTAAAAACGACGGTGACTACGATTACATGCGTGTTCTCTCCCTTAAGCCTGTGAGAACAAAGGACTGGATAAGGATATATAAGGACAGCGATGTATTCACGCTCGGTTCGTTCAACGTTGAGAGGATTAGATAGCGTTAATACACGATTTATATTGAATAACTTTTAATACCTAATCATTATTAGTTACGTATGGCAAGACTTGTTCTACACACAAGGGATCATCCATACGTAGTCAAAGTGGGTGATAGGGAGGTGCACATCTGTGGATGCGGGCTTTCATCTCATAAGCCCTATTGCGACGGAACTCACAAGATAACCACAGACGAAGGCGAAAAGATTTACATCTATGATGCTGATAAGAAGAGAGAAGAGTTCCATTCCTTCTACGACAACGACTGAGACCACTCAGCCTGCCCGTCTTTCATCATTTTGTCAGAAAGATGGTTTATCATCACAGTGATCTCTTGTAAGGTATTCGTATACACTTTAAAGTTATTTTCTACATATTTAAGATCACTCTTTTACCTTCAATTTTGTAATGTCCGTTTGAAAGCAGAGAGATAGCCTCTACGATCGCAGAGTGTTCTATACCGTGTATTTTTTCTTCAAGACTCTGGGCATCATCTACGTCTTCGACTGAGACACAGCGCTGCAGGATTATCGGGCCACCGTCAACTTCATCCGTAACGAAGTGAACCGTGCATCCAGAATATTTCATCCCGCTCTTTATAACTGCTTCGTGTACCTTACGGCCATAAAATCCGTGGCCCCCGAAGCACGGCAGGAGTGAAGGATGCGTATTTATTATCCTGTATCTGAACTCGTCGGTGATCTCTTTACCTATAATGCTTAGAAAGCCGGCCAAAACAAAAAAATCGCATTTCGACGATCTCATCTCTTCCTTTAAGTCCCTCTGGAAATATTCGCCGCGTTTTAGTATTCTATAGGGTATGTTATTGTCCTCTGCCCTCTTTATAGCCAAGCACTCTCTATCAGCTATTACTTTTGATATCTCAACATCTATCTTCTTATTTTTAACAGCATCTATAATTGCCTGGAGGGTCGTCCCATTTCCAGACACCATCACGCATATCTTGGTCATAGGAGAAACATATGTCGAGGTCGTATTATATTTTAGGTGTAGGGCAACCCTGCACCTTTATTACCTTCAATGATGCTATTGCTTAACTCGGGAATAACTTTTGAGTTCGAACTCTGTCCCGTCAGGCAGCCTGAAGTGTTGCCAGCATGATCCGTCGGAACCACATTCTAAGCTGTCTATGTCGCTAACGCCAATATTGTTTAGCCTTTTTATTCCTGACGGAATATCGTCTACAAGGAAACCTGCCACTTCCCTATTGCAGGCATTATCTGATCCGCTGGCTCCATTCTTCACTTCGAATTCGTCGCCGTTGGGAAGGACAAAAAGGGCGCTTTCTCTATCAAACTCTGAGGGTTCTATTCCAAAGAAGCTCTTGAACAGATCCACGGCTTTCAAATAATCACTCTCGCCAGTTCTTACTTCATATCCCAGCCATCCGATTCCAGTTACTTTCATAGTTAATCATAATTTTCATATTAATAGAATTACCAGTTTATAAAATTTATAAACATTTCAGAGTTGTAAGATCAGGATTTAGTTAGAGCCCGATCTTATTCTTGAGGTATAGATAGACTTCATTCGTTATCTTATCTAAAGGATCCGTCCCATCAACCTTGATATCCCAATCAAAACTATTGTAAATTTTAAGTGCTTCATTGAGCCTTTCTCTTTGTTCGAAATGGGTAATGGTGCCATTACGTTTAGAGATCCTGTCTAGGCCAACTTGAACGTCAACCTGAACGAGTATATTGATATCTGGCCTGATTGTTATAATATTTGAAACACAATCCATCCATTCTTTTGCTTTTTCTTCGCTACCTAGAGCGGCTGCGGCCCCTTTCATTTCATATGCATATGACGATCTAATATACCTATCGCTTATAACAACAAATCCTTCATTCAACTTTTTTCTTATTTCTTTTTGATGCTTGTATCTATCAAGTGTGAACTTGATGAAGAGTTCTACATCATCCCCTTCATAATTTCTAATGTCATCAGTAGGTTCTCGGGTCAAAAAAACTCTAAATCCTTCCTTCTCAAGAAGTGAAGAAAGACTTTTTGCCAGTGTAGTTTTGCCAGCTCCATCTATACCCTCAACGGCAATGAACATAACCCTGTTATATCCATCTCTTTAATAATTTAGCGACGGATGTACAAAAGGAATTAAATCTCCATATGAATAAAGTTAGAATGGCAGAAAAGAGGCTCTTTAATGGTTTTAATACCCGGGCGGTACAATCGGGAGAACTGCGAGACCCTAGGTTTGGCAACGTCACTACGCCTATATTTGAGACATCCACTTTTGTCTTTCCTAATTCAGAAAAAGATGCCTATATCGATAACACGAGAAATTTGCCATACATATATACGAGGTGGGGAAACCCAACAGTCCAAGCGTTTGAAGAAAAATATGCTTCGCTAGAAAAGGCCGAACATGCACTCTCATTCTCATCCGGTATGGGTGCTATAACATCGGTAATCCTTGCTTTAGCAGAAAGGGGAGACAAGATATTGTCTGTTTCTGATCTTTATGGACAGACATTCTACTTTCTTAACAAAGTTCTCCCAGAGTACGGCATATCCGTTGAATACATAAGCACAGATAGGCTAAATTCAGGGGAATTCAAGCCCTCGGATTACGATATCATTTATCTCGAATCCATAACTAACCCCACATTAAAAGTTCCAGACATAAAAGCGGTTTCTGAAAGGTCTACCGGAAAAAAAATAATAGTCGATGCTACATTTGCATCTCCATACAACCAGAACCCTCTGGACCTTGGTGCGGATGTAGTTATACACAGTGCAACCAAGTACATATCAGGACACAGTGACGTAGTAATGGGCGTATTTTCTACAAACGATAAATCTATATTCGATAAGGTTGTTGTAAGGAGAAAGACTTTTGGATCAAACCCGGATCCGATACAGTCTTATCTGGCGCTTAGAGGAATAAAAACTCTCGGCCTAAGGATGGAGAAACACAACAAAAACGGTATGGAACTAGCGAAATACCTTAGAACAGAACCCAGGATAAGCCACGTCTACTATCCTGACACTGAAATTGGCAAAAAAGTCCTAAGGGGATTCGGAGGCATGATATCTTTTGAACTAAGGCCAGAACTAGATGTTCACGTATTCATGAGGAACCTTAAGATACCCATGGTTGCTGCAAGCCTAGGTGGTGTGGAGAGCCTCATTACTCTTCCTGTTGAAACTTCACACTCGTCCATGACTAAAGAAGAGAGGGAGAGGATAGGCATAACAGACAACCTAGTCCGATTCTCAATAGGCATAGAAGACCATGTAGACTTGATCGATGATATAAAACAAGCTTTGGATAAGGCTTCAGAGTCTTGAAAAAATCAGCTTTGCTGTACGGAAGCTTTTTTCATCTCCTCGTACAGCTTTTTTGTCCCGCTCATTCCAAGCCTTATATTTGATGGCTCAGGTATCATACCAGCTGAATCTATTATCTTCTCTACCTGGTCGTAGGTATGTATCCCCCCTGCCGCTTTGATCCCGATGTTTGATCCGATCTTTTTAGCAATTTCTGACATTAATTTTACATTCTCAGGAGTTGCACCGGTTTCATTCCCTAAGGATTTGCAGAATTCTTTGTCAGCAAAGCCGGTACTAGTTTTAATAAAGTCCGGTGCAGATCTGATAACTATGTCGTAGGTCTTTAACTTCTCATCCAAGGTTAAATATCCGTCTTCTGTGATAATCTTAGATACCAGGCCAAGATCTCTTGCCGTAGAAACCACATCATTGATATCTTGTTCCACTTTATCCCAGCGGTGAGATTTGACGTATCCTATTGGGATGACCATGTCTATTTCATCGGCGTATACTGAATCTTCGATAATTTTTTTCCTGGCAGAAGTTGGCAGGGATCCGAATGGAAAATCTAAAGTTACGTCTACTTTCAAGGAATAGCCCTTTTCCTTGATGTATTCTACGGCAAAGTTTCCATAGATTGGTTCTATGCATACCGAATAATTGCCCATTTCACTGGCTTCTCCGATCAACCTGGCTATTTCATCTTCACGTAGGTAAGGCTTTAGGCCGCTATGATCTACGAGAGACATTACAGTTTTAAGACTATATTTCATGTTTTCATCCCTTAAGATAGGAATAAGCTTCTCTTGAAAGTTCCTCTTTATACTTCATGGCCCTCTCCCAGGTGTTCTTCCTGATCAGCCCTAAGTATCCTCCAAGGAACATAAGCATGAATAGTATTGAGCTGGTAAAAGCCAGCACCGGCCCATACCTGATGAAAAGTATACCTTCTATTATTGCATTAAATGCGCCGATAAAGTTTAGCGAGCCATTGTATATACCGTAAACCGTAGCAGACGTTCCAGCTGGAGCGAGATCTACCGCGTTTACAGCCCATGAACCTACGGTTAGGTTCATTAAACCGGACCCTACACCCAAAAATATTGCTGTTCCAACAAGGTTATGGGCTTTACCAGTAAAGTATGAAAGGCCAACCATTACTATCATTAAAACCATTGGTATTATGGCTCCTAACCTCCTTGCCAGCGGCTTATTATCCGGAAATCTCTTTAGAAGGCCATCATTAAAAGGTCCAGATCCGAGGAATCCTGCTATTAGAGCAACATCTATTGCCGCCGAATATAGGCCGCTCTTCTCTACAGTGTGAGCAAACGTAGAGAACATAAGGGGCGGTAGCCAATAGAGGAAAGTGAAGAGCACGTATCCAAAAGAAAGGAATACTAATAGTGTGCCCAGGCCTGCTTGTGTACCAAATATCATCCTTGCCGATATTTTCCAGTTAACCTTTGAAGGCAAGATCTTCTCCTCCTTTTCTTCATTTGTCTTGCCCTCTATTATATAGGCAAGTTCATTTTCATTCACCTTGCTGTCTTCAGACGGGCGATCCCGAACGTAAAAGAACCATATTGCTACAAATATGAGTCCCAGTACGCCAAAGAATATGAATGCGGAAGGCCATCCGAATAAAGTAACAAGGATTCCACCGGCTATCAGGCCTATGACTGGGCCTACAGCCTGTCCTGCACCTGCAAGGGTGAAGGATTTCGACTCGTCAAACCTAGATGCCCATCCCTTTACAACTTTAGAGTTTATAGGCCAAACAGGTCCCTCCCCGGCACCCATTACTATCCTTACTATAGCCATTGTTATAAAATTGAAAGTAGCAGCAGTTAAAGCGGTAAATATTGACCAAATTGCAAACATAGTAGTCATTGATTTCCTCAAGCCTAGCTTGTCTACAATCCAACCGCCAGGAAAGTTAAATATGGCATAGGACAAAGACCAGAAGAATAGGATAAGTGAGATATTGTGGATAGCAAGTGCGTCAAGATGAGTTGGTGAATAAGACCAGCCAAAGGAGTAGGCAAAGGCTGGCTCTGAAACTATCCAGATCTCTCTGTCCGCATAGTTAAACAATATGGCTATGAAGAGAAGAGAGACAATCGCCCATCTGACTCGGGTTCTCCTTTCACTTCTTTCGTGAATTACGATATTTTTTGTTTCTTGCATATTACTTTATACCTGCATTTATTTATATATCTTTCTTCTAAAATGCTTATACTTAAATAGTTATATAACTTAGTATGTAACCTTATAAATTAGGAATTTTAAAGCGAAGTTTTTTGATGAAAAACTTAAATATTACAAACTTCTGAACGATCTATGGATCAGATACTTGACATATTCAATGAAAACCCGGATGTTTTTCTTACGGAAGAACAGATTATGTCCATAGTAGGCACTAAGGACGTTGATAAAAAGCTGAAGGAATTAGTTAAAGAGGGAAAACTTAAAAAAATCGAAGTGAATAAGAAAAGCGGAAGAAAAATATATTATGGAATATCAAATTGACTAAATTTTCTCTGTTATTGCCTTTTCGCTTTCAATAACGCTCTTTCCAGATTCATCTGTTATTATTAAAGTGAAAGATCCGAAATAACCGTTTATTATGTCATCTATCTTTTTCCTGACCTCTTTAACAGCTTCTTTTTCCTCATCATCGTACGAGAGCAAGTCTAGCTTTTCACCTATCCTGTATATTATCCCTTCCACAGTTGTAATTTCTCCATTTGCATACTCCGCAGAATCAATGGACGCTTCAATTTCTGGTATGTATATGTCTGCTTTTCTTGATCGATAGACTAGTGTTTTGAGATCCTCTGGGCTCTCAATCTTTAGGGTTATTCTAACAGGGTTTTTTTCTTCTTCTTGATAAACTTCAGTTTTCCTGTACATGCACTTCTTACACTGATAAGTATAAATGCTTATCCTACCTTCGTATGGTATATCCGTATCGTATGTCAACAAATAGAGCAGGGATCCGCAAACTGGGCATTCCATATTTGTCTCTATTTCTTGAGGCAAATCCATCTCTTAAACCTCCATCCACTCTTTAAGTGGTTCGCCTATTACCTTTTTAGTCTTTCTTAGTTCATAAACGTTTTTATTTCCAGTAAGAAACATGGCAACCTTGAATTCACGCTCTATCATCTCTACATTTCTGGATACGGCCTCCACAGATTGGTCTGCGTCCTTAAGTAGTGTTCTGGCAAATCCTCCAAGTGAAGCACCCAACGATATTGCCTTTGCTAGGTCTAGCCCATTCCTCAAGCCGCCGCTCCCTATTACTGGAAGTACATCACTGCAATAGTAGACTGAAGCGGGAGATGGGATCCCCCAATTCCAAAAAGTCTCGCCTATTCTCATTTTTTCTGCATTGCCTTCATTTTTCGCCCTGTAATATTCCACTGCAGCAAAGGTTGTGCCGCTTAACCCCGATACCTCGATTGCCTTTACACCGGCATCCGCCAGTCTTTGGGCAGTTGCTTTGCTAAACCCACTGCCTGTCTCCTTTGCAATAATATTGAAGGACCCAGAAAGCTCCTTTATCCTCTTTATGACACCTTCTGCGTTTCTGTCGCCTTCCGGCTGGACCATCTCTTGTAGAAAGTTGAAGTGCACTGCAAGAAAATCGGCCTTAATCAAGTCGTATATATAGGCTATGTCTTTTTCGTCTATTGCCTCTTTCCCCTGCGGTACAAGTTGCGGTGCACCAATATTCGCTATCTTTATGGGTACATTTCTTTCATTTATTACAGAGTAGGTATCAGAGAGGGACCTGTTGACTATAGCAGCCCTCATGCTTCCGACACCCATAGCAAGTTGATACTTCTCTGCCACTGTAGCCAAGTTATAATTTATCTTCTTGGCTATTTCAGCCCCGCCGGTCATCGACGAAATAACCATTGGAAAACCCAGATGTTTTCCTAGAAAATCTACTCCTGTGTCTATATCGTCATAGTTTACCTCAGGATCTGCTTCGTGCATTAGATACACGTCATCCCAATAGTTATGAAATGCTGAAACATTTTCATTTTCCGCAATTCTTATGTGTTCTTCTTTCCTCTTTTCTATCACTTTATCACCGTTCCCGTGAAGTTGTCATTCCCTATCATCTTCAACCTTTCTGGATAATAGCCATTGATTAAATATACACTCTTTGTGTATTTTCTTATCAAAAACATGGTATTTAGCTTGTTTTCAATTCCACCAGTAACATCGTTTTCTGGTTTGGAAAATTCAACCTTAGTATTTATTGTTCGGAGAAGTTTGGCATCTCTGTATTTCTTAGGATCTTTATCAAAAATTCCATCTACATCCGATAAGAAAGCAACAAAGTCCGGATTGAAAATCTTTGATAAGTCTAGAACTATGTTATCTCCTGAGTATATCCCGTAAAAATTATTATTCTTAACGTAAACATCACCATATGATACTGGGACAAAACCAAGGTCGTGATACTTCTTCAGCATCGTGTAGTCGAAGTTCCCGTTGAAGATCATTGAACTTATTGGTACAGTCATGGGCTTCAAGCCCTCTGAAATCATAATGGATACGACAAGATGGTTCAGGTAAGACATATCGTTGTGGACTACTGAGAAGCCGGCAGATGACAACTTATTTATTTCTCCTGGGAGCCCGTATTCTTTTGCTTTTATATGGCCGAATGATCCCCCTCCATGTATTATAACAAAATCCTCAAAGTCATTAGCAATTTCACGTATAGCTTTCTTTGTTTCAGATTCTCTGAAAACTCTGTACGAATTCTTCTCTGTTATAAGGCTTCCACCTAGTTTGATTATTATCATCTTATCAACTTTCCAAAATTTATAAAGTCATAATACCTGTTGCCAATCCTTATCGAATCCTTTTCTACACCTTCTATGCTGAATCCATTTCTCATCAGGACGATCATTGATGGATAATTCCCCTCAATTACAGATGTATACAATCTATGAAATCCATCGTTTTTAGCATATTCTACTATAAGACGAAGGGATTCGGTGGCTATCCCTTTCCCTCGAAATTTCTTTCCGATCCAGTAACCTACGTGAGCCTTCTTATCTGTCCTATCGATTTCGCTGAGCCCTATTATCCCTGCGGGGCCTCCTTTATATTTTATAAGAAAGTCAATTCTAAAAGCCTCTTTTCCATAGCCTCTCTCTGCTTCTATGAAAAATATTGCATCCTCTTTTGTATAGGGATACGGAAAGGAATGGCTGCCGATGTTACGTTTTATGGTACGGTCATTTGCGAGCCTTGCGATATCATCTGCGTATTCTATTCCAATTGGACTTTCAAGCGTGACATCCATCCTTGACGAGGATACGATCATTGAGAGAGTATGTTATGGTTATTTAAAATGTAATGCAACTTGCAGTACAGAAATAGTTATTGTCAATTACAGCATTACATTAAACATGAGCGATGACGTAGTGGTTAAACTCTTGAACGATGGCTATTTTTCATTGGATGCAGGTGCTTATTTCGGTGTGGTCCCAAAGGCCATTTGGTCTCGAAAATTTCAGGAAATAGACAATACTGTTAGATTGGCCACAAATGTACTCTATATCACTGAAAGCGACGGAACGTCCATACTCGTTGACAGTGGTATAGGAAATAAATTCGATGATAAATTTAGGAAAATATACAGGGTTGAAAAACAGTCTGATATATATGAATATATAAGACTGCATGGAGATCCAAATTCCGTGAGGATGATAATTAATTCGCACCTTCACTTTGATCACGTTGGCCATAACGCTGATTTCAAGAACGCTTATGCATATGCACAGGCTGATGAATTTAAGGCAGCAAGGTATAGAAACTATATAACTAAAGCAAATTATCGGTTATCAGCATCTCAAATAAAGAACAAGGTAGAAATTGGAGGGTCTAAGAGGATCAACGGTTTCATAAGGGTGATAAAAACGGATGGCCATACGCCGGGGCACCAGGTAATACTTATCAACGCCGGAGGCAGAAAGATCATGTATTTCGGTGATATAGTACCTTCAACCTTCCATCTCAAGTTGCCTTACAGGACGGCTATTGACCTTGATCCCCTGAAAACAATAGAGTTTAAGAAAAATCTTGTTAAAATGGCCATACGTGAAAACTACATATGCATATTCAACCATGATGTCGAAACACCTGCAGCAATTCTCAGCGGTGATTATAGCGATCCAAAATACGTTAAGGTCGATATTTGATCTAACAAATTTGTAAAAAGAAGTTAAAAGGCATGTTCGCCTTACTTTTTATCTATTGAACTGAGAACTCTAGCTTGTCTGAGAGTATAAGATCCATAGCAAGTTCCGCTATATCGGTTCCATAGAGCCCTATTCTTGAAATCTCCTCAGCGATCGAACTAAGAACAACATCATAGCTTAAAATCTTTAAAAGCTTGAACTTCCTCTCATTTATCTCGCTCTTCTGATTTATAATGCCGTCTAAGACTTTGAAATTCTTTGAGTAGAATGATTCGACAGCATGATTGTACACATCAAGTGAAAACTTCAGATTGTCGATCATCTCCATTCTTCCATTTACGGCTTTTCGGTCTTTCATGGCAATGCATATGTTTACTGTATGATCAGCCATTCTCTCTAGTATGCGTGAAAGCACAAGCATGAAAACGTTTGAATCTTCATATTGGCAGTGGTTTTTTACTTCTCTATATATGTACCACTGGTACCTGTCGACCTCGTCGTCTCTCTCTATTACATTTTGGAAGAGCTCCTCGTCATAGTCCTCAATAGCTTTTATTGTGTCCTCTATCATTGTCCCAACGTTCAGCGACATCCTCCTTATGGCCTTTGAGAGCGGGAATGTCTTAACATTTAATACGTTCTGAAGTACAACGCTTTTCGAAGTCTCCTCTATTATCTCAATGCCCATAACGACTTTTGAGAAACGCTTTATATCGTCTCTTAGCTCGCTCCCCATCTTTTCTTTCGATACAATGGAAAGAGTATCGAAACCAGATATATACGATGAAGTAAGCAGCCTTTGCAAGGGTTTGCCCGTGTAATTAGGAGGTATTATTATTTTCTTTGATACCTCCGGCAAATCAGGGTTGGATGAAGATATCACTAGGTCATTTCCATCATCACTTATTGATATCTCGGAACCCTTAGTTATACCGTTCCGTTTAACCCATTCGGGCGGAAGGGAAACTATAAACGTAGAGCCGCCTGTTATCTGTACTTTTCTAGTGGTTTTTCCCATGCTTATATATCATATATAAAAATAAATAATTTTCTATCAGATATATAGGAATTCATTTTTTGTTGTATGACCTCGAGTGATCTATTGATCTCATGAGAAAGATACCAGCAAGCAATATTATTTCATAGTATATGAAATACAAAAAAGACACAGATATTACACTGTCTGCTATCCATGTCCCAAGGTTGGTATTTATCGGTCCGGGCCCTGTCAAAGTATAGTTTGCAAAATGGAATGAATAGTTATATATGCCTAGCGGCAAATGGCCAGCTGGCACATCGTAATATAGAGTTATATCGCTACCTTTAGCTATACTATTAAGGGAGGTCTCATTTAGCGTGAATGTCGGTGAAGCTATTGTTAGGCTGAAGTTTTGCGAAGACAAATGTTCGTAATTTACTATTGTTATGCTGAAATTATACGATGGCATAATTCCAGAAAAGGGAGAAACAGTCGCAGTTGCTGATATTCCATTATCATAAGTTGCCGTGATGGGATGTTCACTAGAGTAATAAACTTGGGATTCGGCTGACGATATAAGAAGTGCAGCTAAAATTACAATGACCGTACCGTAAAGAAGCCTTTTACGGAGGCCGTAAAGACCAAAGTAATGCATTAATACTAGGATAACTATTGGAACAAGGAACACAATAAGAAATAGAGAAGGAACGTATGATACCAGATATCCTATTAATATAGATAAAATAGCTCCGCCAAGCAGAGTAGAGGCAAAATTATGTTTCCTAACCTGTTCTTTAAATGGCATGACGAAACTAAACCGCAATTCTCTATTTATAGTTGCTTAATATTAACGTGGTTAATGCAAAATTATTCTAATTACTGTAAGTAATTTTATTATAGTAAATAGAGATATATGCGTATGGAAATGATGCCCAACATTGACGAACTAAGAAAAATGAGAAAGAACCTCGGAATCAGCCAGAAGGACTTGGCAAGGGTAACGGGTGTCAGCCAGTCCTATATAGCAAGACTCGAAAAAGGCACGATTAACCCTACTTATTCAAAGATAAAGGCCATATACGAATACCTAACAAAATCCAGTGAAAAAGCAAATACCATTGCGCTTACCTGTGATAAGATAATGACAAGAAATGTCGTAGTATGCCGGGCAGACGACTCTATTCTTAAGGCACTTAACCTTATGAGGGATCGCGGATACTCGCAACTGCCTGTTGTAAATGAAGAAAATAAGGTGATAGGCACTGTTACTGAAAGCAACATAAATGACATGCTGCTTAAGGGAATGAGTGTAGATTCGCTCAGAGGTCTAACGGTGCGCAGAGTTATGGGGGATGTGTTGCCACAGGTTGATAAAAATACACCGATAAACGTCATATACCAACTCTTAAAATATTCGAACGCAGTACTAGTTTTGGACTCAGGAAACTTGACGGGTATAATAACAAAGGCCGACATATTGAAAACAGTTGCTGGCCTATCCTGAAAACTACTTTTTCTGCAAAATAGCTCTGCAAACAGTTATATCCAGATGACTTATAACAGTGCATTGAATTACCCATTGCTTATGGCGCAGGCTATTATACTTTTCGTCCCTGCACTGATAGCTAATTCAGGTGCGGTACTAACTGGTGGATACTTTGTACTAGATAGGGGGAAGAATTTTATTGACGGCAGGCGTATTCTGGGAGATGGAAAAACTCTTAGCGGTTATTTAGGAGGCTCCTTTATAGGTATCGTATCAGGTGTCATAATATATTGGATATCATATGCTACGCACTTTATACTTGGTAACTATGGCTCTATTGCCTTATCTATTGAAATACCAGCTGTAATGGCCTTTGGATCTCTAACTGGTGATATATTGGGCTCTTTCGTAAAGAGACGAATAGGGATAAAGAGCGGCGGAAAAGGCGGATTGCTTGATCAGTGGCCATTTGCCCTTGTGGCATTCTTGTTTCTATTTTTGATGGAGAGGCCATTTTTCTTGCATTACTACTTCTTTGCCGGCATTATCGTGATACTTGCCATAGTACCACCGCTTCACAGAGCTGTTAACATAATTGGGTATAAATTACACAAGAAGGATGTGCCATGGTAGTGAAGCTAGTTGTTGCAGTGAGAAAGGACCTTGATATGGGCAAGGGAAAAATAGCAGCGCAAGTAGCCCATGCTGCAGTTAGCTGTGCCATAAAGGCTATGAAGGAAAAGAAGAAGATCTTTGATGAATGGATGGATGAAGGGCAAAAGAAGATAGTAGTTAAAGTTCCGAATGTAGATGAAATCTATATAATTAAGAAAAAAGCAGATTCAATGGGTATAATAAATGAAGTGATACAGGATCGTGGATATACCCAAGTTGAACCTGGGACAGTCACCTGCATAGGGCTTGGCCCAGACTACGAAGTTTATCTGGACGATATAACTGGAAAATACAAGCTTTTGTGAAAGATGCGGGTGAAAGTATTGTTCTGGAACTCAACCTTAAGTAAAATTAACAAGCCAAAAGTATCTGCTGGATAAATTTAATATAAATATTTAAACAGAAATTTAAGACTGCTTTACTCTCTTCTGTTCAATATTGCAAGTAACTGTTTTTTCCTTTCCGTTAAAACATCATATTCGTGTTTGTCAAAGCCCTGGGTTGATCGATTATCATGTATTTGCCTTAATCTCTCATTAATGTAAGATAATTCAGCCTGAGCTTTCATAATTGCTTGTAAATCAGCCATAGCCACACCATCTAGGTATTTGTTAAATAGATAAATAGCTTTGTAAATGCATTAATATGTGCCTGAACCTTTAAAATACACAGCATTTACGTCTTTATTTAAAAATAGGCGCTATGATTTGTACTTAATCATAATCAAGAAAACATATAATCCTTCTTGCTATATCATACTATGGTTGAGATAAAGGAAGAAACTTTTGAAGTCGATGGAAGAAAGTACTACTACTATCCGCTCAACAAAATTTTAGATGGAAAACGGTTGGAAAAGCTACCTAGATCCCTAAGGATATTACTTGAATCGATGGTTAGGAACCTGGACGGGCGTTCTATAACCCAAGATGATATAGATGCAATAGTTAACTGGAATCCTTCGAACGTACCTGACAAAGAAATTAGGTTCAAGGTTTCACGTGTAGTGATGCAGGATTTCACCGGTGTCCCTGCTGTAGTAGACCTTGCATCTATGAGGGATACGGTAAAGAAACTTGGCAAAGACCCTGAACTTATAAACCCGCAGGTTCGTGTTGATCTTGTCATCGACCATTCCGTGCAGGTAGACTACTACGGCGAATCGTTTGCTATCGAAAAAAATGAGGAACTCGAATTCAACAGGAACCTTGAAAGGTACAAGTTCCTAAAATGGGCCCAAAAGTCATTCAAGAACTTCAGAGTCATACCGCCCGGAACGGGAATAATACACCAGGTCAATCTTGAGTATCTAGCAGAAGTCATATTCGACTATGAAGAAAAAGGAAAGAGGTATGCATACTTCGATACGCTTGTAGGAACGGATTCTCATACCACTATGATAAATGGTATTGGCGTGCTTGGCTGGGGTGTTGGTGGAATAGAAGCTGAGGCAGCGCTGCTAGGCCAGCCGATAACTATATCGCTTCCTGAAGTTATAGGAGTAAGGTTGCATGGGGAATTAAACCCAGGTGTAACCGCAACGGATCTGGTATTGACAATAACCGAACTTCTCAGGAAAGTTAACGTTGTGGATAAGTTCGTTGAGTTTTTTGGGCCTTCAGTAAAGTATCTTTCAGTTCCGGAGAGGGCAACAGTTTCTAATATGTGTCCGGAATACGGGGCAACTCTAGCACTGTTCCCTATAGATGACCAGACCCTCGATTACCTGAGGACAACAGGAAGATCCGATCACAAAATAAAGCTTATAAAAAAATACCTAGAACTGCAGGGGATGTTCGGAGAAAGTGAGGGTGTAGAATACACAAAAGTCATAGATCTTGATCTGTCAACTGTCAAGCCAAGCGTAGCTGGGCCAAAGCTGCCGCAGCAGAGGCTAGATTTAGACCAGGTGCCATCGAGCTTCCTCTCCTCTGTAGAATCGAACAGCGACAGTCACCTAGTTTCTCTTAGGAAAGTCCCGCTCAAGTTGAAAGGGCAGGATGTAGAACTTTCTGATGGCGATATCGTCATAGCAGCTATAACAAGCTGTACTAACACCAGCAACCCCTATGTAATGCTGGCTGCAGGTTTAGTTGCGAAGAAGGCCGTAGAGCTTGGACTAAAGGTAAATCCAAAGGTAAAAACAAGCCTTGCGCCAGGGTCGAGAGTTGTTACAGACTATCTCACTGAATCTGGTTTAATCGATTACCTAGACAAGCTAGGGTTTTACCTAGTAGGATATGGATGTACAACATGCATAGGAAACAGCGGGCCGCTTGACAAGGATGTCGATGAGGCTATAATAAAAAACAATCTTAACGTCGTATCAGTATTATCAGGCAACAGGAATTTCGAGGCAAGGATACACAAGGACGTAAAGGCAAACTATCTTATGTCTCCTCCGCTAGTAGTTGCCTACGCAATAGCAGGAAACATAACTATAAACTTGGATAAAGACCCGTTAGGAGAAGTTAATGGGAAAAAGATATACCTTAAAGATATCTGGCCTTCAAACAATGAAATTAAGGATGCAGTCAATAAATACGTAAAGAAGGAGATGTACGAGAAGCGCTATGGAAACATAACGAATAAGAGATGGGAAAGCATAGATGTACCTGAATCGCCTGTATACAACTGGGACGAATCAAGTACTTACATAAGGAATCCGCCATTTTTTGAGAACTTTAAACTCAACGAGCTCATAAGCACTTTCTCTGTCAAAGGGGCTTATCCCCTGTTGATACTCGGTGATTCTGTTACGACAGATCATATATCGCCTGCTGGATCCATACCAAAGGATAGCCCTGCAGGAAAATATTTGATCGAACATGGCGTTAAACCAGAGGATTTCAATTCTTACGGTTCGAGGAGAGGAAACCACGAAGTCATGATGAGAGGCACATTCGCAAACGTTAGAATAAGAAACCTTATGGTGAACAAGGAGGGTGGCTACACGATATTTATTCCAGACAATAAAGAAATGTCAGTTTACGATGCTGCAATGAAATACAGGTCTATGGGGATACCTCTTGTTGTAGTGGCCGGAAGGGAGTATGGTACAGGAAGCTCCAGGGATTGGGCTGCCAAAGGAACATACCTGCTTGGCGTCAGGGCAGTACTGGCGAAAAGCTATGAAAGGATACACAGGAGCAACTTGGTGGGAATGGGTGTTATTCCTATAGAATACGAAAGCCTCAATCCGCAGGACATCGACTTTACGAAAAAAATAGATATCGATATAGACGGCATCGACCCAGGATCAAAAGCAAGAATGACTTATACTGACAAGAATGGAGAGAGCCATACTGTACCTGTAACGTTAAGGGTAGATACCCCTGCTGAGGCCGATTATATAAGAAACGGCGGCATACTGCAGTATTCTCTCAGAAAGATACTTTCTTCGAATTAAATTACATTTACCATTTTTTTAATAGCCAATCAGATTATTATCTATGTTAGGGATAGCCCTATATGGAAAACCTCGAAATACCTTCATTTGATGAGATAATAGAGGCACAGAGATACCTCGAAGGCAAAGTCAACAGGACTCCTCTCATAAGATCGACTACTATCGGAAAAGAATATGGAGCAGATATTTATTTCAAACTTGAAAATTTTCAGAAGACAGGTTCTTTTAAGTCGAGGGGTGCTATATTTAGGTTTTCAAAGCTATCTGAAGATGAAAAAAGGCATGGTGTAATAACTGCCAGTGCAGGAAACCATGCACAAGGGGTAGCCTACGCAGCTATGATAAACGGCATAGATGCCAAGATAGTTATGCCAGAATACACGATACCGCAAAAAGTAAACGCAGTTATAAGCTACGGGGCCCACGTCATTTTAAAAGGATCCGATTATGATGAAGCGCATAGGTACGCGGACGAGATTGCAAAACAGGAGGGTAGGATCTTCATAGAGGCATTCAACGACCGTTGGGTTATTTCAGGGCAAGGCACAATAGGCCTGGAGATAATGGAGGATTTGCCAGATGTTGATATAATACTCGTTCCGGTAGGTGGCGGCGGCCTCATCTCCGGAATAGCACTGGCAGCAAAGCATGCAAGCAACAAGGTCAAAGTAATAGGAATAGAATCAGAGCTGTCCGATTCTATGAAAGCATCACTCCGGGAAGGAAAGATAGTGGCACATACTAGCGGAGTCAGCATATGCGACGGCATCTCCGTCAAGTATCCAGGAGTCCTCACATTTGACATAGCAAGAAAGTACGTTGATGACATAGTAACAGTAACTGAAGAATATGTTTCTAAGGCTATCTACAAACTCTTCGAGAGAAACAAGATCGTAGCCGAGCCTTCAGGGGCAGTAGGTCTCGCCGCCATAATGGAGGGCAAGGTAGATGTTAAGGGAAAGAAGGTCGCTATAGTTGTTTCCGGAGGAAACATAAACCCGCTGCTCATGTCAAAGATAATATATAAAGAATTGGAAAACCTTGGCCAACTTGTACGCATAGAGTGTACTATACCAGATCGGCCTGGGAACCTTTACAGGATAGCTATGGCTATAGCAGAAAACGGCGGTAATATATACCATGCCGAAGTAGATAACCTTAGGAAGGAGACGCCGCCAGGATTCCAGTCAGTTACATTTACGGTAAATGTCAGAGGCCAAGATCACTTGGATCGTATAATAGGAAGCTTGAGGGAGATGGGCTATTTATTTAGGATAACATGAAGGAATATTTTGGGATCAGGATAGAGGAATGCGAATCGGTATATGAACCATCAGACGATACCTTCCTTCTTATGCAGTACGCTGAGTGCAAAGGCCGTGCTATTGAGATTGGATGCGGGACGGGTTTAGTTTCGATCTATTTCAAAAAAAGAGGATGCAACATAGAGTGCGTAGATTTGAATCAAAGCGCGGTCGATTGTACGAAAAGAAATGCTGAAATAAACGGTGTCAGCCTTAATGTATATGCATCTGATCTATTCGAGGCAGCCAGAGGGGTCTATGATACAGTTCTGTTCAATGCCCCATACCTGCCGGTCTCAGATGAAGACATGGCTTGGTCTGGTGGGAAAAGCATGGAGTTAATATCTAGATTTCTAAGAGAATCAAAAAACCATATCAATAGATCTTCGAATATATTTATTGTGCTCACAGACCTCACAGACAATGAATCCCTCTTCATGGATGAAGGGTTTCTCTATGAAGTAATTAAAAAATATTGCTTTGATTTTGAAGATATACTGCTTTACAAACTAAATATGAAGGTTTAATTTTTTTATTTGATAAAACTTTACATATATTCATCGATGTGATTTATGATCCATTGTGATCCGTTCTCAATTAATTGTTTTTGGGAAAACGTTATTAAATTCCTACAATATGATCATTCAATGTTTAAAATTGCCATAACATCGGTGCCGGCAAGGGTGGATGTTTCTGATCTTGATAGGAGCCTAGCTTACTTTCTTTCAGATATTGGGTATATACCAAAGATCAATCCATCAACCGATATGAATTCAATTAAAAATTCTGTATATTTTAGGCTCTTCAAGGAGTGTTTTCTGATGAACGGTGAAAGATTTTGGACACCTGAGGAATTGATGAGCTACCTTGGGACAAGCAGATCTACACTGTACAGGCACCTTAATAAATTGAAATACATGGATTTGCTAGAAGAAGTAAAGGATGGTAAAATCAAGAAGTACAGGATAAGATCAGGAGACATTTTGAAAGCCTGGTCATGGGTCGAAATAAACGTTAAGATGGCAATGGACAACTATAGGAGCAACGTTGAACACATTGTCGATCTCATAAGGTCAAATTCAAATAGCAACCTTAGGCCCTAGTGACCTACGATAACCCTAAACCTATACCTCATACCTTCTGTTTCCAGGTCGGAATATATACTGTCGACAGCTTCAAGGCCAGCTTCACTGTAGAAGTCGAGCAACTCCCTTTCGCTATAAAAGTGGGCATAGGCGTAGAACCCTTCCTTTTTCTTCTCCAGAAAATCTGCGTACGAAGACCCTTTTTCTATTATTGCAGAAAAAACGTCCTTGGATACACGCTTTGCCTCCTTCAAAGCTGAAACAGGATCTTCAAGAAAACAAAGAGTTACAACAAACAAAGAAAAATCAAAATATTTGCTGATAAACGGTAGGCGATCTGCATATGCAAGTATGGGAAATATGCCTCTAGCAGCAGCGATTCTCAACATGCCTTCTGACGGATCTACGCCAACCTTTATGCCAAGCTTCTGTGCGAACCTTCCAGTGCCAACGCCAATCTCAACGTCGTTCCCTTTTCTTATTGCATCCTTTATCAATTTTATCTGCTCTTGGTACTCTCTTGGATGTTCGTCGTACCATCTATCGTACCTTGCTGCATTCTCGTCAAAAAACGAAACTACATCTTTTCCCATATCGTACCATCTCAATGCATATAATTAATATAATGTATCCACGCATCCCTGAATTCACGTCAAAGTGCTTAAGTAAAATTAATTGAGGAGGTAGTCATATGAGCTTAGTGCATAAGTCATGCCAATAATAAAGTCTTCTAGGGTGAACATAGGCAGGTTCACAATAGGCGGCAGTATACCTATAGTTATCATTTCCATATTCGATCATGATGCTAAGTCATTAACTGAAAAATTCGAGACAAAGAAGCTGTCTGATAAAAATCTTTACGAGATAAGATTTGATCTTTTCGACAAGGTAAACATAGACGAAGAGCTTGAAATTATAAGGGCCCTTGATGAAATGGATATCGACTACATATTTACATACAGAGGGCATGATCCAGAGAAGATATATGAAACAGCTATAACGAAGATGGTTCCTGCAGTCGATATGGACTTATCCCTTTTGAATAAAGTCAATAGGAGATCCCCAGACACGAGAATAATGGTCTCATATCATACGGACAGCAGCAAGGACATGATAGAAAAGCTGGATGAAATGCTTAAAGCAAATGCTGATATAGTAAAGGTAGCCTGCAACTACAAAGACGAAAAGAACTTTTTCAAAGATCTAATAGAAATTGCACAAAGAAAGGAGATATCAGGCAAACCTGTACTGTTTATACCAATGGGAAAGAGTTTCCTTCGGGTCATATCTGCGTACTATGTATCTGACATGGTCTATGCTAAATACGACAAGGAAACCGCCATGGGCCAGCCAGATCCAGATTACTACAATAAAGCGTTTAGTCTTTTTAATTATATTGGATAAACGATTAGTTCTTTTGCTCTCTTACACTTAGATGCATGACGATATCCTTCGTCCAATGATAAGTATAAATTAGATTGCAACGATATACGAACTATGGCATACATACAGGTGAGAGAGGATGGAACACTTCTCGTTCCTGACAAAGTTACGATAGGCTACATTGAGGGGGATGGTATAGGCCCCGATATCACGAAGACCACGATAAATGTAATAAATGCTGCCCTTGAGGTCGCCTATGGTGGAAAGAGATCAATAGAATGGCACAAAGTCCTTGCGGGCGATGAAGCATATGATAAGACTGGAAATAGGCTTCCAGATTCTTCGCTCGAAGAGCTTAAGAAGTGCGTTGTTTCAATAAAGGGCCCGCTCACTACTCCTATTGGCGAAGGGTTTAGGAGCCTCAACGTCACGCTCAGGCAGTACCTTGATCTGTATGCTAACATAAGGCCCGTCCGTTACTTCCCTGGAGTCCCATCTCCTGTTCTCCATCCGGAATACATGAACATGGTTGTCTTCAGAGAAAATACTGAGGATCTTTACGCTGGCATTGAGTGGAGGTATGATTCTGAGGACGCGGAAAAGGTTAGGGCTTTTCTATCATCTACATTCAACATAAATCTTACGCCAGATACGGGCATAGGCATAAAGCCTATAAGCAAGTTCAAGTCGACAAGGTTGGTGCGGAAGGCGATACAGTATGCAATAGCTAACGGCAGGAAGAGTGTTACGCTAGTCCACAAAGGAAATATAATGAAGTACACAGAGGGTGCATTCAGGGACTGGGGCTATGAGGTAGCCAGAACTGAGTTTGGGGATTATACCGTAACGGAAGCCGAATACCTGAAAGACCCTGAGAAATACGCAAACAAGATAGTGATAAAGGACAGAATCACGGACAATATGTTCCAGCAGGTCCTTACAAGAACCCAGGAATACGACGTTATTGCTACTCCGAACTTGAACGGAGACTACCTTTCCGATGCCCTCGCTGCCCAAGTTGGTGGAATAGGCCTTGCCCCAGGAGCAAACATAGGCGACCACTATGCTGTATTCGAAGCGGTTCACGGTACAGCTCCAAAGTATGCCGGCCTAGACGTTGCAAATCCAACTTCCTTGATACTGTCAGCGGAGATGATGCTCGATCACATAGGCTGGAAGGAAGCATCCAAGATACTCGATGATGCTATAATGCAGACGTACCGCGACCAAAAATTGACACAGGATATAGCCAGGCTCCTTAATCTAAAGGCCCTAAAATGCTCTGAGTTTGGCGAAGAAATAATCAACAGGATGAAGCCTATAAAAAGCTAATCCCTTCCAGAATTTTTTTCTCTAACCCTTTTTATATCATCCTTTTCTTCATCTGTAAGGACGACTTCTTCCTTTTCGGCTATGGTTATGTACTCTGGCGGGACCTGCTTAGTCAGATAAATATCATCGTTCGACCTGAATATGTCAATGCCGTTTTCAATCATCGATCTGGCATTTACGGCGAGAACAAGAGGATCGTCTATATGGTAAAGGCCAGAGACAAAAGATTTTCTGTACGTTCCTGACAGGTGAATCCAACTCTTATCCGATGGGTATATGCCAGCTTCCTTTACGAGCGGAGCTTCTGCAGTAGAAGATTGGTAATATAGCGTATCAGGTATTCCATCAGTAGGCAGATCAGTTAAATCCACATCGATTGTGTGCCCGTAAACCGCCCTTATAAGAACACCAGATATTTGATATCTTTTCCTCGGATCCGTTTCCGCAAGGTAGACGAGGTGATCATCTGTCATCCACCTCATCCCTTTCCTCTTCCTAAACATAGATACGAGGCTGCTGATCCTTGCATAACCGTGGCTGTCAAGCCTTATCCCATATCTGCCAGGATCATGCCTCAGTACGGCGGCGAGCGTCCTGCTTACTTCGTTTATCTCTGCTTCATTCATCATTATTTTGCCAGGCTTTCCGCACACAGGGCATTCTTTTCCCCTGTATGGGCCGTGGCAATATCTCAGCTCAGGCATCAATATCCCTTATGTAATTGCAAACTTCTTGATAAACAGATATGTCTGAGAATTTGCTTTCAACCGTATCCGTGACATGGATTTCGTCTGCATTTTGGAGTATTTTATTCTCGCTTCCGTTGACGAAAAGGCCGTGAACAGCCGACACATATATCTTTGATGCTCCCTTCTCCCTGAGAAGGCCGGACGACTTCGCTATAGTACCACCTGTAGATATTATATCGTCCACTATTAGCAACTTCTTTCCATTAACGTCTACATTCGGTACCTTCATCTCCACTGTCCTATCATCTATCCTCTTTTTCTCAATGAAGAAATGTTTCTTTCCCAGCTTAGCTGAAATGTCTGCAACCCTGGCAAGACCCCCATCGTCTGGCGAAACGACGTAATCTACATCCACATTTTTGTAGTACCTGACTATTGCATCATTGGCATGCAGGTCTGAAAACTTAACTTTAGAATACGAAAGTGTCTTCTCATCGTGTATATCCACAGTTGCTATCGAATTTGAATAGGATGAGTATATCTCGGTGAGTATCTGTGAAGATATTGGTTCTCCGTTTTTGTAGCGTTGATGCTGCCTGGCATACCCATAGTAAGGGGCTATTATGTTTACGCTCTTCGTTCGGTAGTCCTGTATAGCGCTCAAGGTTAGGATCATCTCCATTACCTCGGCATCTGAGTGCGTATTCCCAATGATAAAAATGTTGTGGCCTGTAAGATCCTCATCGTACCTTAAGTACAATTCTCCATCTGGAAATCGCCTTTCATCAGGCATTACTGGTTCGGTTTTTAGTTCTTCTGCTATCCGTGCAGCCAGCTTTAAAGATGATCGTAGAGCTATGATCTTCATAATGGTCAGGTATGATCAAGGATATTAAAAAGTTGTCCGAATGAGTAACATATTCAAGCAGAACGCCCTAAGCAAGAGTATAATTGTAATTTTTCGCTTAAGGGGCCAGCGTTGCATCAGAAAATCTGTTTATATATATTAACGTTTTATCATTATGCTTGTTGAAATAGAGAGGAGAGGAGATGCCTCACTGATAGTATTGAGCAGGCCTGAAAAACTGAACGCTATAAACCTTGAAATGCTCGCTGATCTTGCTGATCAATTCAGCAAAGCTGAAAAAGAAGATACGAGGGTAATTGTTATAACAGGCTACGGAAAGAATTTTTCAGCAGGTGCAGATATAAACATGCTAGCATCATTCGACCCAGCCTCAGCTTACTCCTTCAGATTAAAGATGAACTCTATTGCACAAAGGATTCGTAAATCAGATAAACCGGTCATAGCATTGCTAAAAGGGTATTCAATGGGAGGCGGGTTAGAACTTGCTGAATCAGCAGACATTAGGATAGCGATGTCAGATGCCGTTATAGGTCAGCCTGAATCATCCATTGGCATCAACGCTGGTGCAGGCGGAAACGTAATTCTTCCAAAGCTTGTTGGTAGGGGAAGTGCCGCATACCTCGCTATGTCAGGTAAGAAGCTCAACGCTCAAGAAGCGATGGCACTTGGGCTTGTCGACGAAGTGGTAGATGACGAGGCGAAGGCATGGAAGATCATCGATGATATATGCAAGAAACCAAAAAAGACGCTGCAGTTCATAAAGAGGGCGATAAACAGTTCGTACGATATGGGTTTAGAATCAGCTATGGATCAGGAGGCATTATATTTCTCACTATTATTCACAGATCCTGAGGTATTAGATGCTCTATCCAAATGGAGGAAGTGAAAGCTATGATTCTAGGCGTTGACGGAGGTTCGACAAAGACTGTGGCTGTAGTATATGATGATGAATCAGGAAGGATAGCGGGTGTTGGCATATCCGGGCCGGCAAATTACACAAATTCACCCAGAGAAGAGGCTATGAAGAACATAAAGAATAGTGTTTATGAAGCAGTAGATGATGCAGATGTAAACATAGAGGATATCGGCTTTAAGGTATTCGGCCTTGCCGGCATAGGCGATAGCAAGGAGGCCACGGCTGAGGGAGAGGAGATAGTTCGATCCATCGCAGGGGAAGCAATTGTCGTGAATGATGGATACGCTGCTTACAAGTTTGCTAACCTAAATGAAAATGGGCTTGTCTTCGCACCTGGTACAGGAAGCGTTGGCTTTACAATGATCGATGGAAAATTATCAAGGTTCGGTGGCTGGGGATGGTTTATTGGCGATGAAGCTTCTGCAAGCTGGATGGCAAAAGAAGCCTTGATATATGCTGAGAGAGAAAAAGATGGCATAATAGAAGCTGGCATTGCGGACAAAGCCGAAACTTACTTTAATTTGGACCTTTATGAAGTAGTATACAAAATAATGAAAGGAACAATACCAAAAAGAACTGTAGCAGCCTTCTCGCCTATAATATCTGAACTTGCAGTGGAAGGCAATAAATATGCCATATCCATATTCGAAGAAGCTTCAAATTATATAGCTGATCTTATAAATGCAAAATCGGGTATTTTCAGCGGCAAAGCAATATTTTCGGTACTTGGTGGTACAATGCTTGCGGGGCGATTCTATTGGGACATGATCAAGAAAAAAACAATGGTACCGGTGAATATCCACTTCGGATACCAGGTTGTCATAGGTGATATTATAATAGGGTTAGAAAAGAAGCGTACTGTCGATTTCAATGAAAGGGATAAGTTGATACGCATGTTGAATGATAAAATATCGGAAAAGAGAGATAAAATGAAAGAGTTCCTCTTTATGGATAAAATACCTGATTCAATACCCTAACCTCTTTTTCTCTAATTCGAATTCCTTAAGTATTTCTTCAGGCACATTTCCAAGTTCACTGAAGTACTTTTGGATTTCGTTCATCTCCTCCTTCCACCCCTCTTTATCTATCCTGAAAAGCTCCTTTACATCTTCCTCGCTTATGTTTAGTCCTGCAAGATTCAAGCTTTCAGGTATGTAACCTATAGGAGTTTCAACTGCGTTATCGTTGTGCGAGGTTCTATAGATGATCCATTCCAAAACTCTGAAATTTTCAGCAAAACCTGGCCATATAAAGGTGCCATCAGCTCTCCTTCTAAACCAGTTTACGTAAAATATCTTGGGTTTGTTCTTGGATCGCTCGCCTATCTCTATCCAGTGCCTGAAATATTCATTTATGTTGTAGCCGCAAAAAGGCCGCATGGCCATTGGGTCCCTCCTGAGGTCCCCAACTTTGCCTTCTGAGGCAGCCGTCCTTTCAACACCCATTGTTGCCCCTAAGAAGACACCATGGTTCCAGTTGAATGCCTCGAATACTAGCGGGATGAGGGTAGCCCTTCTCCCTCCAAAGAGTATTGCTGATACAGGAACGCCTTCCGGATCTTCGTACAAATCTGACAGGTATGGATAGTTCGTTAAAGGTGATGTATACCTTGAATTAGGGTGTGCTATGGGCTCTCCGCCTATCTTCCTTTTATTGCCTTTCCAGTCGTACAGTTCATCATAAACAGGGTCGAGGCCCTCCCACCAGGGATCGCCAGACATGGTAAGCCCAACATTGGTGAATATAGTATTTTTGGATAAAGTGGCCATGGCGTTCTTGTTCGTATTGTAATTTGTGCCTGGCACAACTGCAAAGAAGCCGTTTTCAGGGTTTGTAGCCATGAATTTTCCGTCCACGATCTTTATCCATGATATGTCATCGCTTATCAGTCTCGTAGACCATCCTGCATCTCTGTAATCCTTTGGCGGAGATATCATGGCCAAATTAGTTTTCCCGCTTGCGCTTGGGAAAGCTCCTGTTATGAAATGGCTCTTTCCTTGTGGATCTTTTACTTCAAGAAGGAGCATATGTTCTGCAAGCCATCCCTCTTCCCTTGCTCTGACTGAAGCTATACGGAGAGCATGGCATTTCTTGCTCAGGAGAGCGTTTCCACCGTAGTTTGTGTTCACGCTCAGTATATCTGCATCAACTCCTTCTGGTTTTTCCCAGGGCATATGTATTATGAACTTGTTTCCTGGATCGAGGTTTCCAGTGGCATGAACTCCCTTGATGAACCTATCACCAATCTTTTCTATAACGCCCTTTCCCATCCTTGTTATGTAATGAAGGTTCAGTACCACGTACTTGCTGTCCGTGACTTCAATGCCAAAGTCTGCAAACTTGGATTCTGGAGATGAGAGAGCGTAAGGAATTACAAACATTGTTTTGCCGGTGTACGCGCCTTTAAAGAATTGATTCCATACCTGCTTAACTCGATCAAGGGGAAGGAAGTTGTTCAGAGGTCCTACGAAGCTCTTATCGCGTGCCGAAATAAAGGTCCTTTCTTCAGTTCTAGCTACGTCTGTTGCATTGCTTCTATATAAATAAGAATTTTTGAAGTTTTTCTCGTTCAGCTTTATCATTTCCCCATCTTTTACCATTGCAGATGCCAGATCATCGAACTCCTCCTTCGTCCCGTCGCAAACATATATTGATGAAGGGTTAAGGTGTTTTGCAATACTTACTATCCATCTCTTTGCACCATCATTTATTTCTGTTTCATCCAGAGCGAGCATATAATATCGTATTGTTTCGAACCTATTTATAAGGATTGGGTACTATTTTTAAGCTGTTATTATCATGCAGAACCGGTTTTTTGTTTGTCTGGAATTAATATTAAGATTAAAATAGTTGTTGAATAATTAATATTTAATTAAAAGAAAAGAATATTTAAATTTAAATATTTCAGTTTAATACGAAAAATTAAAGCCAAGATACTAATCAGGTGGGATTAACTGGAACTCTATTCTTTTATTCCGCTTTCCCTTATTCTCGATTTTTCTAACAAATATCGTACCGACTTCTTTAGTATTGGAGACATGAGTGCCTCCGTCTGATTGTTCATCTAAGCCCTCTATTACTATTATCCTGACTTCTGGGAGAGTTTCTATTAGTTTCCTTCCAGGTTCAGTTCGGGCAAGATTTGGCCTTTTTATGGCCTCCTCTTTTGTGAGTATATCAGGATAAACTCTGTGCCCTTCCTTCATGAATGAATTTGATTCCTCTATTATCTTGTCGACAAATTCCTTCGTGAAATTTTCAATGTTCATATCTATTCTTGCTCGATCTTCGTAAATTTGGCCGCCGGTCAACAACGCTTCTGATCCATGCATTACGTTAACCACTCCGTCTATAACGTGTATCGCAGTGTGGTACCTCATATGTGCGTATCTTCTATCCCAATCTATGGTTCCGTGTACTTTGGCCCCTGCTGACAGCCCTGTACTGTCATCGACTACGTGAATGACTTCATCTCCGTCCTTTGTAACGTCATTTACTCTGTATTCTTTACCGCAGCAGAATATTACTCCAGTATCATTGGGCTGTCCTCCTCCTGTAGGATAGAACGCTGTGCGATCCAGTATTAAGCGGTTTTCTTTAACCTCGATAACATTCCCGTCGAACTCTTTGATGTAAGAATCTGCATAGTATAGCTTCTCTGTCACATGATAGAAATTGTTTCATTATTTAAACAGCTTTCTACTTCAGATTTTAGAATACACAAAGTTGTACAGGAATATTTAAATATTAAAAAATTATGTCTACCTATGGCAACTTTAATAAGAAAGGAAGACAGAGAATATTTGAAGGGTGAGTTTGACAAATACCTGAAAAATGATGTGGATTTAGTAGTTTTCACATCTAACGATGAAAACTGCAGATACTGCAAAGAAACTGTACAGCTTGCTACTGAAGTTTCTGAGATAAACCCGAAGATCCACCTCAAAGTATACAACTTCGATGAGGACAAGGATCAGGTAAAGGCATATGGTGTTGAGAAATATCCTGCAACTATCGTTTCTAAGGCTGGAGTCGAAGATGGAAGAATAGTCTATTACGGATTGCCTTCAGGATATGAATTCGGGTCTCTGATCGAAGACCTAAAGAACGTTTCTGTTGGTGATGCTGATGTTTCTTCAAAGGCAGCAGAACTTATATCAAAGATCGATAAGCCTATAACGATAAAGGTCTACGTAACCCCTACATGCCCATATTGCCCAAGGGCTGTAGGTACCGCCCATAAGTTTGCATTAATGAATCCAAACATAAAGGGTGAAATGATCGAGGCCTTGGAGTTCGAAAATGAAGCAGAAGAAGTAGGGGTATCAAGCGTACCACATATAGTAATAAACAATGATGTGACGTTCATAGGCGCATATCCTGACGACCAGTTCGCTGAATACGTAATGGAAGCTTACGATCACCAGTAATTTTGATTCAGTTATTCTTTTTTAATAATTAGATTTCTTTATGCACCGTGAAATGCTTGATTATTTAAAATTATTAGAAAACGATTGTATTGAGATCAATTAGAATAATTTCCATAGTTATTATAAATAATATTTTTCTATCCAATAAAACGTAAGAACAACTGCATGGATTGGGAGACTCTGAAAATTCTTATATATATTGAACACTGTGGTCCGGCAAAAATATTATTAGAGAGTTATGGAGAATATCCTTAAAATGATTGTTATTCTAATTATACAGAGCTTCCAAACCCTTTCGCGTAAATCGAAGAAGATCGATCTGCACTCAATAAATAAGAAGATAACACATCTTTATTCTTTAAAATCCATAGCAGCAGTTGATTAGTTCATGATGTACATGCAAGTACTCAGCTACAGAAAGGAGAAAAAAACAATAAATATAAGGGTCCTGATTCTAGATTGTCTAGTATAACTAAGGTACAAACAATGGCAGGAAATGCCATGTTACCTTGGCCATGTATTCACTTTTTATAATGGAGTGAAAGGTCACTAAAAAACGCGCATGATTCGAAATATGCAAATAACATGATCGATTCAATTAGGTATTTCTCGTACTTGTTTGTAGATTCTTTGTACGATGCATCAGAGATATATGATTATGTACTGGAAAATACTCACGTAATTCCAATAATCGATGCGAGCGAGAGGAGAGGCATTGTGACAGAAAAATTGCCAGACAACAGCAGAATAGATATCAATTTAAGAAGGAAGTATCCCTCCTTATATTCCCTGAAGTTTGGGATAGAAAGAATGTTCACCATACTTGAAATATCGTATAAATTGAGCATATGGGATGTGAGGAATCGATCCTATAATACTGCAGTTGGCCTGAAGATAATTGTATATAATTTAATCATTATGTCAAACATGAAATTGGGAGAAAATATAAGATAGATCACGAATATTCTTTCTTGCTAAAATCGAGACATTCTAAAATTAAGCCATATTGAATAAATGGGGTTAATATTAGTCAATATAGTATATCCTTTGTATATGATACCAGATATAGTAGTAAAAATTAAATATAGTATTTTAATTTGTTATTACTATGGAAAGCAGTAGTTCTGATATTAAACCTAAAAGAAAGATTTGGTCATATATAGTTATAGTGGTTGTTTTGGCTGCTGTAATCGGTGGTGTAGTCTATTACTACTCTACGCTCCCCCATCCAACAAAGCAAGTAACAATTACAGTCGCAGCTCCTGTTTATTCTTCATCCGCTACAGATTGGGAAAACTTTATAAATAATGCGACGAAAAGCTGGCAAGCTGAACATCCTAACGTTAAGGTAGAATTTATAGGTCCACTGGGGGCTAGTAGTGAAGGTCAATATTATACTAAGTTGGATTTGTTAACCTCATCATCATCAACTGCGCCTACTGTAATGTTAGAAGATATGTTTTATACAGCAACTTATCAGTCAGAAGGTATATTAGCACCTTTAAATTCATACATAAACTCAAGTTTCTTTAATAATATTTTTCCATCAGCTTTGGGTCAGATGACTATTGGTGGTATTCACTACGGCTTACCTGCCCAAGTTACGGATACATTGATATATTATAATATAACATTACTGCAAAAAGCAGGTGTGATACCATCAGATAGCACTACATGGCAGCCGACAAATTGGACTGAAATAATAAATGCTGCAAAGCAAATAAATAGCACTCTTGTACCTAATGATCCAGGTTTGATTCCACTGAATATATACGAGGGTGTTAAAGGAGATGAGGCATCTTCATTCACGGGATTTGAAGGGCTATTGTACGGCACTGGATATGGTTTATACAATTTTACAGATCATAAATGGTACGGTTATAGTCCAGGGTTAAACGAAACATTTGAATTCTATAAAACAGTCTTTGGAGAAGGTCTTGCAACGCCAGCACTGAGTGCGACTCCATACATAACAGCAGGACAGTATATGCAGGAAGGAAAATTAGCAATAGATATAGATGGGAGCTGGATGTATGGATATCAATGGGCACCTGGGGCACAACATCCTATAAGTAATTTCTCAAAATATATAGGAGTTGCTAAAATACCAACCTACAGTGGGCAAGCTCCAGGATTCAACACAATGGTTGGTGGATGGGGCTGGGCTATGTACAATGGTACACCTTCATCTGAAAAACCACTAGTCGCCTCATTCATGATGGCCCTTGATAATACATCTAATCAGATATTGATAAATGAGCCGGGTCAAGCCCTAGCTGGCGGATTACCAACTGCAAAGAATGCCGTAAACAATCCGAATTTCAGTAAACTTATGCCGACAGACCCATCCCTAGATACATTCTTTACAAATATACTTAAATATGGCAGTTACAGGCCTCCGGTAGCTACATATCCTAAAGTTTCATATGTGCTTCAGGAAGTAATGGGGTACATTGTGAGCGATGGTTATAGTGTTTCTAAAGCAGCATCAACGTATAATTCATTACTTACATCTGCAGTGGGAGCGTCTAATGTGATGTCAGCCATCACATCTTATACACCATCTTTCATTGCTGATCACCGCAATTTCGAGAGCAGTCAATATAATTATCTACTTAGTCTATATTTAAATACTTCCTTATTATTTTTAAGCCAAATCTTCTGGTGAAGTTAAAATGCAACGTATTTCAGGAAGAAACTCAATATTGAAAAAAAACGCTATTTTTTTGATATTGATTCCGTCTTTTATTTATTTAATTATTTTTTTTATATACCCGATATTTTTGTCTTTTAAATATTCATTCACCAATTTATCATTATATGATATTAATAAGTATAGCTTTATTGGATTTACTAACTATGTAGATTTATTTAAGAGTGATCTATTTTTAAAATCAATATATATAACGATTATATTCTTGGTTGTTTCTGCAATAATAGGGCAGATGTTTTTAGGTTCTATACTTGCTTATCTACTAACACTGACGCACAAGTATTTTAAAACGGTTGTAACTACAATTATACTTATTGCTTGGGCAACACCACAAGTTACGGCAGGCATAATGTGGTATAGTACGTTAAGTTATATACCAGAAGGAACTATAAATGTTATACTAAAGAATATGGGGTTTCATCCTATTGATTTCTTCTCCATTCATAATGCAATATATTCAATTATTATAGCTAACATTTGGATAGGTTTAGGTTTCTCCGTGTTAATATTCCTAGGTGGAATACAGAGCATTGATCCTTCTATAATAAAAGCATCATATATTGATGGTGCAAAGCCTTTTAGAAGGTTCTTTTCTATAATATTCCCACTTCTAAAGACAAATATAATCACAGATTTGTTATTGATAACTTTATTCACGCTCGGAACATTTACATTAATATATGTACTTACTGCAGGTGGACCTGCGGGCAGTACCGAGTTGCTTACAATTTATCAATATGAAACTGGTTTCTCCCTATTCTCACTTGGTTTAGCAAATGCAATTGGTGTTATTATTATTATCATTGCTTTAGTGCTTTCACTAATATACCTTAGATTCATAAAGGTGAGTTGAAATGGATATTAAAAAATTCGTAATATATATATTTTTATCATTGCTCGGCGTTTTGTTCTTAATACCATTCATTTGGCTAATTAATGAAGCTTTTAGTCCATTAAACGATATCGGCTTAAAATTTCCATCATATTATACTTTAGTTCCATTTTATAACGTTATGACAAATAAAATATTCGTAAACTCAATATATGAAGGTCTAATACAATCATTCGGGGCAACATTTTTATCAGTATTGTTTTCTGTTGGTCCAGCGTATATATTTTCTAGGAAAAGATTCAGATTTAGAATACCTCTGCTATTAGGTATATTGCTTCTAACTGGTTTTCCGGTGTTTTCGTTATTAATACCAGAATACGTATTTTATGTCAAAACGTCACTGTACAACAACTTAATTGGAGTCATTTTATTTCTGGGAGTATTAAATGTACCAATAGATATATGGATATTAAAGAATTCATTCGATCAAATTCCTTCTGCTATTGAAAACGCCTCATATATAGACGGAGCCTCTAGTTTTAAATCAATGCTTTATATTTTTTTACCACTTGCTACACCGGTTTTGGCAGTTTTGATAATATTGGATTTCGTGATCAATTGGGGAAACTTCTACGTTCCTTACATTTTACTTTCTTCAGCACGTTTATTTCCAGTATCGGTTGAAATATACAGTTTCTTTGGGGCGTATAATGTGAAATATAATGAGTTAGCAGCATTTTCTATAATATACACTGTTCCTGCTGTAATTTTATACATATTCGCACAAAAATATATGATAAAAGCACTATCTGGAGGAATAAAAGGATGACATTTTTAACCTTTTGAATATAGGTATACTGAGGTGACCAAAATGGTGAACGTAAGAGTAGTGGATGTATACAAATCATACGGTAAAGTACAAGTATTGAAAGGTATAAATTTCAATATAGAAGACGGGGAATTTTTTGTATTGCTAGGGTCTTCCGGCGCTGGAAAATCAACTTTATTAAATATTCTCGCCGGTTTGGAAGCTGTAGACAGTGGAAGTATCTTCTTTGATGATAAGATTGTTAATGACTTGCCACCTGTAGAGAGGGGGGTAGCTATGGTTTTTCAAAATTATGCATTATATCCCCACATGACAGTATATAAAAATATGGCGTTTCCATTGAAAATGCTAAATTATAAAAAAGATAGTATAGATCGAATCGTCAAAAAAGTAGCTGAAACTTTAGATATAACATGGTTACTTAATAGATACCCGCGTGAATTATCTGGAGGGCAAGCACAACGAGTTGCACTTGGAAGAGCATTAGTACGTGATCCAAAGATATTTTTATTGGATGAACCACTAAGTAATCTAGATGCGAATATAAGATCAAAGATAAGAAACGAATTAAAATTAATGCAAAAACAATTAAATAAAACATTTATTTATGTAACACATGATCAAATGGAGGCAATGTCACTTGGAGACCACATAGGAATTTTACACAATGGCGTATTGGAACAATATGGAAGGCCAATAGATATATATAATAACCCGATAAATGAATATATTGCAACCTTTCTTGGAGATCCAGAAATAAATATGCTATCATGCATAAAATATCGGGATGTATATGAATGCGATGGCTCCATAAAATTTAAATTGGATTTAGATGATAAAAAGATTACATTAGGAATAAGACCAGAAAATATATATCTTCATAGACAAAATGATAATGACATAGAAGGAAAAATAATACCTAAAGTCTCAGAATTGTTAGGTTCGCATACATTGATAATTGGATCTGTAGAAAATAAAGAAATAAGAATCGTTACTGAAGAAACAAATATAAGCATAGGGAAGGAAATTCCAATATACATTAATTTGAATAAATGTCTTATATTTAATGAAAAAGGAGAAAATATTAATAAATAACAGTCTCAGGTACACTGCCAACCAAATGTAACGAGATATAGCCATTATAGTAATAGTTAGGTGATTTGATAGTTATATTTAATATTCCTATATTTTCTTCAAGAGATCCAATAAATTTGCCTTGACTAGTGCCGTATTTTATATACGTATTAAAATAGAATATCCACCCCAAAACACAGAATCCAGATGTTTGAGTATATACATAGTTTATTGATATATTTGAATTGAAAAGTATTGTAATATTAAAGTCGGAACCGGAATTTATATGATGTGGAAAAATGATTTTCGTATAGCTTTGGTTAATATTGACTTGTCCTATGTAAACATTACTTAGTATATCTTCCTCTGGTTGATCAGTACTTTTGCCCCAATGATAATAGACATAGCCTGACATTACGATTATTACTGAAAACGTAACAATAACAAATAAAGCAACTAATTTTTTGTAATTGAGCACTAGTAAAATAGCACATTTTGATATAAAAATATTCCTGCCTGGTGTCCAAATCTTGTATTTTTATAAAGGATGCCTCACATGGAACATGTCCATTTCTCGTACATGCATTTATATTATCCTTTTAGTGTTGTTGGATGATATTTATTCTCCTACTTATCTTATGTTCGTTAATTCGATGGGATTAGTAGAATGTATCGATCTCCTTATTTATTCGGACAATAGTATTTTAGGAGTGAGTTTAAGTTCTTCCCCATATTGTATATAGGCCTAGTATACTTCTCTGGCCATTTATTTTTGAATTCATCGAACATGCTTATTGCTTCTTCTTTAGTTCGTAATAGCAATATTTACTTAAGACCGGAATAGATTTTATTTATATTGTGATCTCTTACATTTGATTGGAAATTCCTTGATGCATGTATTGTACGTAAATAGAAATAAGCTCTAGGATACAATTCTTTGATCTCTTCCCCTATTTCGGGCATGTCCACTATGAACAAAGCTGTTGGTTGAAGCCTCTCTTCATTAGATCGATCAATACATTTCCATATGCTGTATTATTTCCTATGGGATTCATGTAGAATCCTAGGATTTTTTATTATCCGTTATATCGTATCACCATTGCAAATATTACATGTCAGTTTGTACTATATCCCTTCTCAACGAAAAGAACATTGAATACATGAAAATTCCAACTTATCTTTTATACAATTGCCGTTGTAAACATTTCTTATTTCCAGAACTGTTATGTCTGTTATTCGTGATATTATTGATCTGCTGTATCTATTGTGAAATGATTATTCTAGGATATCAGCAATCTTCCCTGTTGACATATCCTTTGAATACATTGATATTATTCTGTGCGTACCAATATTCCTCTAATACTTGTCTAACAAAGCAGTATGGAATTCATTTCTACAATCCGTACGCACATGTATCATCGATATTTCCATACCTTGCTCCAAGATCTCTTTCACAATTTCTATGTCTATAGTTCTCTTCTATAAATATCCGAAGATCGCTTCATTGGAGATTCCATAAACTCTTTAAGAGCCGATCCCACTATCTCATATACCTCTCTATCCAGTCCTTCCACTAGATCTTGGTTCCTCTTGGAAAAGGTATTTTTTTGTTTTTCATGAAATTTTTCTCATGATCATAGTACTATTTCTATAAATTACACAAAATTCAGGATTCTATATTAAATAATCTTAAATAACATGACAATATAATAACATATGCTCAAAATAAGTAAACGATCAATAATACTTAGAAAAATATATGAAATTATATCCTTAAGCATAATTGAAATAAAGGAAATAAGCAATATAAAATTAAACAATAACAATATAAAAATACCGTATTCAACTTTTCAAGATCCTAATGAAATTAAGGATTTCTCTTTCGAAGTAAATTTAGATCAACTTGATGATGGTTATAAGTATCTCTTATCAGTTGAATTATCTGGAAATGCAGAATTAATTATTGATGGTATGCTGGATCAATCAATAGATGCCGGTCATACTTATTCAATATTTGATGGTCCAAAACATGAATTTGTCCTTAGAGTGGGTAGTAGGGAATTATTTGGAAAAAATTCTTGGTATTTAAATATAAAATCTATAAAAATAATAACGATAAATTATAAGTTATTTAAACTTGGCTTGAATTTTTTACAATTATTTAAGTATGCAGATACTACAAGCAGGTCTAAGCTTAGGATTTACAATTATATGTTGAAATATCTGCTTACATTATATGAATCCCCGAATATAGAACAAATTATGGGAATAGGTTCAATATTTCTTAATAAAAACAAAGAAGAACTTGTAGATTTTTTATCTGATGTATATGGTTATCCTATAATTAATCATATGATTAAAGATTATCCAAGGAAAGATATAAATCTCTATAAGTATACTAATGTATTAGAACATATAATTAAAACAATAGCGGCTAGTGATAATAAGTATAAAACCAATAAAGTTTTTGCCTTTGGTCATTGCCACATAGATGTTGCATGGTTATGGCCATATTCTGAGACCTTAAGAAAAATAGAACGATCATTTCTAAACGTTTTAAAACTTTACGAAATGGGTTTTAATTTTGTTTTTGCACAAAGTACAGCATTATATTATTATGAAATAGAAAAAAGAAATGTTTACATCTTCAATAAAATAAGAAGACTAGTTAATGATGGCAAATGGTTCATTGTTGGTGGTATGTGGGTTGAATCTGATACAAATTTGATTAGAGGAGAGTCACTAGCACGTCAATTGCTATACGGTCAAGGATATTTCAAAGAAGTTTTTAACAGATATTCGAGGATTGCGTGGTTACCAGACACTTTTGGTTTTTCCGGTCAGTTGCCGCAATTGTTTGTTAAATCCGGCATGGAGGTCTTTGTAACTCATAAACCAATGTGGAATGATACAACCGAATTTCCGTACCATTGCTTTAAGTGGTTTGGGATAGATGGTACTCCAATTATTACTAGCATAGTCAATTTAAGCTATAACGAAAACCTTGATTTTGATTCAGTCGTAAATGCGTATAAATCTAATAAAAATAAGAATTTACCAATTACATATCTGTACGGGTATGGTGATGGTGGCGGAGGGCCTGATATCGAAATGATGTTAAAACTAGAGCAGATAAAAGATTTGCAATTCATGCCGAATGTAAATGGGAGCTTTTCTGAACAAGAATATATAGATAGCTTTAAAGAATTTTACAAGGAAATGCCCAGTTACTTCGGTGAAATTTATCTAGAAAATCACCGCGGAGTTTATACTACGAATCTTGAAATTAAAAAATACGTTGCAAATATCGAAGACAAATTGATTATGCTTGACTTTATAAATTCAATGATTTATAACTCTAAATTGTATATAAGCAATACTAAAAAATTATGGTATGGCTTATTAAAGGCACAGTTCCATGATATATTACCAGGTTCAGCCTATTACTATGCATATGAGGAAGCGTTTGCTGAATTAGATGATATAATATTAGAGATAGATAAGATTACAGAATTTGCAATAAGGAAATTTATAGAAGATAAAAATATTAAGAAGGGCTTAATTGCTATAAACAATAGTCAATACGAGTTTAACCATTTTGTGGAAATAGACAACTCATTAGCATCTGAAATTCCCGCAGATAAAGTAGTTAATGTTGGCGATAAGAAATTTGTTTTAGTCAATGTACCGCCATTAGGTTTTTCTGTAATTAACACAAATACTGAAAATAAATTTGAAAACGAGATTAAAATTAGGAAAATAAAAGGTAAGTATATAATAGAAAACAAAATAATAAAGTTAATAATTAATTCAGTAGGTATTATATCGTTCTTTTATAATAATAAAAGATATATCAAAAAAGGAAACATAGTGAAGATATATAATGATATACCCGCAAATTTCGATTCATGGAATATAAACGCACAAAATATACGGAAAGATTTATTTATGGACGAAATAAAAACTGAGATAAGGGTAATCTCAAAAAATATAATAGGTATGGTCGAAATTAAAAAAATATTTGAAGATGGATCTTCTATAATACAAAAAATTATAATTAGACCCGGTTCTAGTATAGTAGAGTTTGAAAACACGTTATTACTAAAAAATAGGGAAAAACTTGTTAAAGTAGTATTTCAACCATATTTTCATGCGGATTATATTAAGAGAGAAATCCCATTTGGATACATAATGACGAAATTAAATAGTAAAAATGAAAAAACTCGTCCTGAATTTCCTGCACTGCGGTACGTAGACTATAGTGACAATAGCCATGGGTTTTCAATATTGTCGAGAGAATCTCATGGATACAGTTTTATAAATGGGGAACTAGGAATAAGTATAGCTAAGGTTCCGTTATATCCTAATCCATTTTCAGATAGAAATGAAGTTAGAGAGAAATTTTATGTTTATTTGCACAATGAATATTACAACATCTATAAAGATGCAAATTTTGTTTTTAATCCTATAAAATTGCACGTAAATGAATATGACGGGGATAACGTCAGAGAGAGTTTATTTAATTTTTCAGGAGAAAACATAATACTTGAAAATATAAAAGTGGCAGAAGACAATAGCGGTCTAGTTACAAGGTTTTATAATTGTTCCGATAAAATGTCTACACTCGAGTTAAATTTTCCAGGGGGTGATATTTATGAGACGGATATACTTGAAAATAAACAGGTAAAATATAATAAAAATATTATATTTAAACCATTCGAAATCAAGACATTATTGATAGAAAAAAATAATTTGTGATTGTAAATAACATGCTTCCTACATCTATTAACAGTCTATAATACAGGAGCGCGATCATGTGTGTTAATAAGAGTTAGATGAATAAGTAGCTCTGTATGCTTAAGTGAGTTTAAACAACGATAATACTCGCATAAGTATTCCTGTTTAGCAAAACATATACCTATTTTATTTACAATGGATAATAGTGGTATCCAAGAAGCTCTAGTTTGCGGCAAGAGAGAACATAATAGTGTTATAATCAATAATAGATCATATATGTAATAGTGTTTTTAGATATAATTGCGGAGCTAATTGTTTTATTTAGTTAATGAAAGTGCAAATATTTTTGGTTATATTCCATTTCAAAAAAATAAAAGATACCCAGAATACCCATAATTATCTTGTAGTATTAATTACTATCCGCATATTGAAACAAATGATAAAATAGAATAAACACTACCTAGGTTATTTTAAATTATATATAGTTCATTAACTCTTAAGTCGATAATTTTCTGTATTAACTGCGCTTTGGCTTTCATTATTGAGAATCCATCTTTCTCCCCATTGCCCTAAGTCGTTTAGTACATTTCTAAGTTCCTGCCCTTTCTCGGTAAGTCTATATTTTACTCTAAAAGGCTGGGTCGAAACCACATCTCGATAAATAATCTTTTTTTCTGTAAGCCTTTTTAGCGTAACGGAGAGCGTTTTAGGGCTCATCTTTCCAGCAAGTTTTAGGATTTGATTGAAACCTAGATCATTATCTGAAAGAAGCCTAATTACTAATAGATCATTCTCTTTCCCGACTTCCCTTATGGCCTCTATTATAGGGCACGTACTTTCATCCATGGATCCCACCATTATCTACACAAGGTAAGTAGATAACCAGTAAGTTATTTAAAATATATAAATATATATTCTATACCTACTTCAAGTATTAAAGTAGGTGAAAAAATGGAAGTACTAAAGAAATGGACCCCAGACAAGGCGCACTCATCTATAGAGTTTGTAGTTAGGCATATGATGGTTTCCAAGGTGAGAGGCTCCTTTAATGACTTCGACATAGTCTTCATAGGCGACCCGGACGATTTGGCTCAAGGTAAAGCAGAGGCGACTGTACGTGTCGCAAGTATAACAACAGGCGAGGCAGACAGAGATCAGCACCTTAGATCTCAAGATTTCTTCTATGTGGAGAAATTTCCGGAAATAAAATTTTCATCCACTGATATTATGAAAGCCGGGGACGGCTACAAAATAAATGGCAAACTGACGATAAAGGACGTCACTAAGGACGTATCGTTCGAAGGCGAGTTAGAGGGAAAAATAAAAGATCCTTACGGAAAGCAGAGATTTGGGTTTACTGCTAGGACAGTAATAGATAGGAGGGACTTTGGGCTGATGTGGAATATGGCCTTAGATAACGGAGGTATACTTGTAGGTAATACAGTAAATGTCGAGATATCTTTAGAAATGGTGGAGGCGCAATAAAATTGGACATTAAAATTCCAGAACTCATAATAGAAGGAGTTTACACATCCGACGGGGCAGGCGTAAAACTCGAGAGGATATTTGGATCTCCTCGGACAGTTCAGATAACAGATCCTTTTCTGCTTCTTGATTTTTTTGGCTCGTCTAAACTTTCTGACTATGAAAATGGGTTCCCCTGGCATCCACACAGAGGAATAGAGACAATTACTCTGCAGCTTAGAGGAAAAACTTACCATGAGGACAGCGAGGGGCATAAAGGGATCATCCTTCCTGGTGAACTGCAATGGATGACAGCTGGGAGCGGAATATTCCATCAGGAGATGCCAAAACCGATATATTATGGAGATAAGGTTCCATCAATTAAGGATGATGCAAACGCAGGAATTCAACTATGGCTAAACATGCCCGCTGCAAACAAAATGGATGAACCAGCCTATCGATCAATAAGGGAAGAACAAGTGCCAGTTGAAGAAGACGATTACGGGAACAAGATCGGGGTTATAAGTGGAAATTTTAAGAAAGTTGCAGGTGCACTTAATGAATCGTTCCAGTATGAACTTGCCGAGAAGATAAACCCATACTATCTTAGGATTAAAACAATAGCAAAGGGGAAGTTCGAAACAAATATACCGGAAGGACATCGAGCTATTATTTTTGTTATAGGCGGCCTTATATCAGTAAACGATAAAGAACTGGTTAGCGAAGGTAGGGCAGTGATACTTTCAACAAAAGGGAAGTTACTATCTTTCTACGCGGATCAGCCATCGGATGTTATCATTATAGCAGGCAGGCCATTAAATGAGCCTATATCATGGTATGGCCCAATAGTGATGAACACTCGGGAAGAGATAGCCCAAGCTATTAAAGAACTTAATGATGGAACATTTATCAAAGAAAATAATCCGCTATGGCAATAAAAAAATTAAACTTCGACGTTCTGTCCCAACTTTCCCCTCTCGCCAGGCGTCCATATATTAATCACTAAGTTTGTTAATTTTATGTCTTCCATCCTTGCTGTTTTCCCACCAACAGAGTAGATTCTGTCTCCGTCCTTTATGAAGAACGTCTGCTTGAAGCCTGGAACAAGATCTGTTCCAGTGATAGTACCGTTTATCTTGACAGGCCCATTAAAGCCAATGCCTTCTAGGGATCCGGTTATACTGTATGATCTCTTAAGAAAGGAATTTATGGCTTCGCAGCTGAGCCATGCTGTGGTAAACTTCAGATCAGGTTTTTCTGGAAAATCATGGTATATCTCCGATGGCCCCCATATTGTGTGATAAAAGTAATAATTGAGTATATGTATTAATTCGCTTTCATTGAAGTAAAGTGCATAACCTTCAGAATCTTCTTTGCTCTCCACATTGATTATACCATCATTCCTATCAGAAATTATAACTTGTGAAGCGCTACCTGGCCTTTTCTTTATTACTATGTCGTCAGGCAATGTCTTGAGGAAATCGCTCTCAGCGTCAGGGAATACAACTAAGACTACGGTTAAACCCTTCTTTACCGCATCAATAAAATATCGTTTCAAATATCTGAGATTTTCATAATTTAGTGAGGTAATAATTTCGTATTTAGAATTTGTTATAACGTCTTTCATTTTTTCGCGTATTTGGAAATTATTCTTTATCATCCATAAATACGGAGCTGTTTCTTTAAATTTTTTTTGCTTCTCTATATAAGATTGTATGCGTTGCTTGTAATCCTTTATTTCTATTAGCTTTCTATCTATGAAGTTATCTACCGGTACGGCCCTGTAAATTTTCTTTTTTCCAGGGCTTACCTCAACAGCACCTTTTGATTCAAGACTTTCGAAAATATCGTATACTCTAGGCTGTGGAACTCTGGAAAGTTTGGCAGTTTCTGTGGCGCTCTTTGGGCCATAAATGAGCAGGGTCTTGTATATTTTTATCTCATAAGGCGTAAGGCCAAGCTTTGATAGATACGAAAAAGCATCTTCTTCCTCATCGCTCATGAATACATATTATTTCTACCAATTAATATTTTCTTACTCGCCTAATAACACTTTGGCTGCCTTTATGGGGACGATACATATCATCCTTGTATCTTCCTCTGCATTCATTCCGTGTTCCACATTTGGCGGTATGAATATAAAATCATCTTGCCCAGCCATATACTCCTGTTCGCCTAGCTTTACTTTAACTTTCCCTGATATTATGAATATTTCGTGTTCGTAGTCGTGGTGATGGTGAGGCGTCGACTTTCCTTTTTGGACAGTTATGAGCCTCATTGAGTAATTTTTTGCACCGTTTTTATGCGTAATTAACCATTTAATAACTGCACCACCATCCATAACGTCTCCTTTGACCTCTTCAGAAGATTTTACATAACCATTGGAAACTTCTGCATTCATGCTTTTACATGCGGTCTTTTTATAAATAGATTTTTCAGCCGAGATGTTAAAGTAACTCTATATATACTGTTTAAATGTTTCTCTATGGATAGAATATCTGTTAAAAATCCTGGACAACGCTATATTAAGAATTTCATAATATACGATGCCTTAGGCGAACCTGACATAGATATAAGAAAATGGAAATTATGTGTGAATGGCTTGGTGGATAAGGTAAAATGTTATTCTTTTTCTGATTTACAGAGCATGAGACAGCTGGAGTACATATCTGACTTCAACTGCGTGACTAGGTGGTCTATAAAAGACATCGTCTGGAAAGGGCCATCGTTAAAGGAAATAATAGAAAATAGCGGGCCGAAGAGGGAAGCACGATGGGTTATGTTTTGGTCGGCGGATGGTTATTCAACGCCTGTACCGATTGAATATGCTATGGATGAGAAGGCTATTATAGCCATATCGATGAACGGAGCTCCGTTAAAGAAAGAAAATGGATATCCTGCCAGGCCTTTTCTCCCCCAACTGTACGGATGGAAGAGTGCAAAATGGATCACAGAAATTGAGCTTATTCCAGAGTATAAGGATGGATACTGGGAAGCCTATGGATATGCTGAAGTAGGCCGTATAGAGGAAGAAGAAAGATTTAAAGGAGATGAATGGAAAAGAATAAGAAGAAACTCAAAGATGGCATGAATATAAATAGTACGATCATTTGTTGTTTAACCAGGAAGATACAGCAGCAACCATAAGAATTGCAGACGATATTAAGAAGATATCAAGAATATTTTCGACCTTTACGTAAACTAGGTTCGCTATTATCGGGCCTACTGCCGTTGAAATGCTATTAAATAAAGTATAGAGCGAGGTTCTCTTTACTCTGCCTTCTCCACCAGAACCACTTACTACAAAGTTGAATCCAGATAATGAATACACAGAAACGGGTATACTTGATAAGCTGAATAGTATCATAGCTTCGATAATATTCCTTACAAATATCCAAGCAAAAACAGTCATTGACAGAATAATAGAAGAAATAAGTAGCGATTTTCCATATCCATATCTAGAGATAAGGTTGTAACCAAGCTTCTGAGATGCAATGAAAACTAAGCTTCCGGCTATAAGTAAAAAGGTATAAATAATAGAGCTAGAATTTAAATAATCCTTTCCTAATATAAAAAGTAAGATATAAGGTTGAGAGAAATTGTATCCGAGTGCAAAAATAGATACTGTAAACAAAAGAATAAAAAATTTTTGGGAGGTGTAAGTTTTCTTCGATGTAATTTTAACATCATTGGTCTTTGCTTCTGGTATTTTTTTCATGATAGCTATTGAAGCTGAAGAAAATAGAAAGGAAACCGTAAATATGGTGAAGTAGTCGAACCCATGGAATTTTATAAATATAAATACTAGCATTGCTATAAAATAACCTATTAGGCCAGAAGCCCTCATAGCCATGTTTCTAACCGAAAAATATCGATCTCTTTTTTCCTCAGATATCAGCCCTGGAACCCAAAGAGTCCATGTGGTTCCTGATAAAGATGCAAAAAATGCCCTAATTATAAGTAGTGCTATGAATATATAGAGGAAGTACGCCGGCCTGAACAGAATCAATATCGCAATTAAAAGCCATGGTAACCTATCAAGAAATGTAGTAATTATTGTTACAACTTTTAAGTTGTCTATCTTTTTGAGAATCCAATATGCTGAGAGCTGAGAAAACGGAACTGCAAGCAGAGGTATTCCAGTGATAAAGCCTACTGGAGCAACAGTACCGAATAAAAATATGGCAAGGGGTATAACATATTGCTGAGTTAGTGAACTGTATATTGCCCATAATACTCCATCGCCTATTGAAAGATCCATTACTCTTTCTTCAGTCGTTCCACTTCCCAAGAATAACCGTATAATAACGTCCTTAATTGAAGAAGCAAATACCATTTCCCGTGGTGTATATTTTCAACAAATAAATCATTACTTGATAAATGCTTACAAAATTCAGAAACAAAGTGTTATAAAAGGTCATTTTCTATTTGTTATCAATGGTAGAGGTAAAAATAATTAAATCAGATGGGTTCTTTAATGAAGTGCTTATTTCTTCGGACAAAAAAATTCACTTTGACACTGCTTATGCGGAAGGTGATTTTAATTGTTTTGGGGAAGGGAGTATTGTCTCCGAAACAACAGATGATTTAAAGTTTAAAATTGCAAATCTTATACCTGGAAAGTACCATTTCAAGATAGCTATCGATCAGTATAAAATCCTTAGAGAAGCTGAGAATAGATCCGGCTCATACTCGTTTTCAATATGGTTGGAAAAACCTTATCACAATCCAGATTATGCACAGTTTTGCGCGATTATTGACAAAAAACTTATGGACGTTCGAATAGCAGTACCAAAACACAGCATTTCCGTATCTATTTTTACGAAAGATACTTTAAAACCTGTATATTCCCGAAGAGCATCTTTTGATACTTTTGATGCAGTTGAGTATGTTTTTGATGGTATGTCAGATTATTATTTTGAAGTAGATAATTCCAGGTTACCTAAGGAAGGATATTTCTCACCAAAAGTGCACATCGAACACGAAGGCGGATCAAAGATCATTTATCACATATTTCCAGATAGGTTTTTTAGAGTAGGCCCGCATCTGCCAACACTATCAAGATGGGGAGATAAACCTACTTTTTCAAGCTTCTTTGGAGGAAATTTGAGGGGGATAACCGAAAAAATAGGTTATATTAAGGCCCTCAATGTTGATACGATATACCTTAATCCAGTATATAAAAGCAAGTCGAATCATAGGTACGATGTTGACGATTACTTCTCTATAGACGGATTGCTTGGCGGTGAACAGGATTTTATCGAGTTAGTCAACGAAGCTCATGAAAACGGTATTAAAATAGTTGCAGACATGGTGTTCAACCATACCTCAACGGATTTCCCCTATTTTTTGGATGCCCTTAAGAACGGAAAGAACTCTAAATACTGGAATTGGTACATATTTCATGGTGAAGGCGCAGCAGTATTTGATGGTAGAGCAAAAGGAAAAACAAAACCATTATACGAAACTTTTATGGGAGTTGGGCGCATGCCTAAGTTAAATCACAAGAATGCAGAGGTAAGGAAGTTCTGCATAGACGTTATGAAATACTACAAGAACAAATTTGGAGTAGATGGCTTTAGATACGATGTTGCACACTCAATCTACCCTGAATTCTTTTTAGAAGCTGTCAAAGAATTTGGAAATGAGATGCTGCACATAGGGGAAGCATGGTGTCTTCCATCAATGTTCATGCTATCTGGATACTGGAATAGCTTTACAAATTATTATCTAAGAAATGCGATTATAAAGTTTGTCCGTGAAGAAATAAATATAACCGAGTTTTATAATATGATTCAAAATATGATAATATCTTATGGTCCGCTTATTCAGCAGAATGTTATGAATATACTTGATTCACATGATACTGAAAGGATATTAAGGGCATTCAAGGGAAATAAAAAAAAGGTCAAGCTTGCCTATTCAATATTATTTATGTTCGATGGATTTGCTACGATTTACTATGGGGATGAAGTTGGTCTTGACGGGGGCCGAGATCCTGATGACAGAAGATGTTTTCCTTGGGACAATATGGATGAAGATATGCTTCAATTCCTAAAAAAACTTGGAGAAATCAGAAGAATGTATCACACAGGTAGTGCCGGAATAATAACTGTAGAAGAGACTCAGGAATGCAAATATATAACTAGGTTAAGCGGTGAATCGATAATAAAGGTTGCAATTGCCAAGAAGCCAGTTACTTTAGAAGGTGAAATAATCTTGAGCAGTTGTGGAGAAAAGACAATTTATGAGGGAGATTTTGCTTTGTCTATAGCGAAATATGCATGAATTATATCTTATACTATTGAATGCAGTAAGTATAATTTATTAAAAACATGTATGTTAGTTCTGCCACAATAGTATGATATGAAGCATATTCAAAAGAGGCGATTTTTTCGATATGTAGGCATCAATGAACGAAAATATTTTTTCATAAAATACGATTTATATATCGTTATAACTATTTATGATACGTGAAAAACTTCATAATGAATCGCTTAAGATCAGATTTAAAGTGCTCCGGTCGGGATTTGGACCCGAGTCGGGGGATTGAGAGTCCCTAATGCTTGGCCGGACTACACCACCGGAGCTTTAGGGGTAATTTCTTTTAATCATTTATTCTTTTTGCTTATGGAATTTCTGCTATATCGTATTCTCCAGCCTGATGCATGAACTTAACTCCTGATCTGCGAGCCAGAATGAAAGTTATGGTAGATGATAGCAAATAGGCTCCAAGAAAAATGTATCCTGATACATAATGTTCATTGTATATAAATGACAAGATCGCTATCTCCATAACATAAATTATGAACCATAAGCCAGCCTTTACATCTGCAATGACCCGATTTCCCCTTCCAGAGGATACAGCAAATAGCAGAAGAGATGGAACTAATAGCAGTGAAACTACCAGCACTTTCGAAAAAGAAGATATCGATATGATTAGGCCGCTAAATACAAAAACTATCGCGGATACAATAACGATAAATGGCATCTTTATGCTGCTATACCTTTTTATCGATCCTATAACCCCTGAAGATACCGCTGACCCTATAAAAGATATCAGTAGGAGTATACCTAAAGTTTCGATTATCTGGTGCCAGCTCTTTAAGGTAACAAGAACAATCAATGAGATAACAAAATTAAAAAGAAGCGCTCTTCGTGGGATCCCTGTGTTGTTATCTACTCTAAGAAAAAACGATGGAAGAGTCCCATTTTTTGAAAGTGCATAAAGGTTTCTTGAGTTTGATGCAACTGCAGCCATGGATGAGCCTGATGGCGAATAGATCGAATCGGCTATTATTAGTGTATATAGCCAGAACATATTAAATGAAACTGCAATGTCTGCAAATGGAGAAGGCAATGAAAGAAATGCCCATCCTTTGGATATATCGGACGCAGGTACGGAGCCTATAAAGGCTATTTGCAGAACAACGTAGAACACAACGGAAAATATGATAACAAGGATCAGGGAAAGAGGCCCATCCCTCTTTGGGTTTCTGGATTCGCCAGCTAGGTTAATTACAGCCTGAAAACCAAGGTATGAGTAAACTATGCCTGAGGTTACAATAGCAGATACCACTGAAAACGGGCCATAAGGTGCAACTCCATATGCACTAAAGTTTCTAAGTTTAAATGAGACAAGGAAAAGAGTGACCATAGTTATAGTAGGAACAACCAGTTTCAGGGCAGTTATGGCATTTATTATCTTAGAAAATATTACAACACCAAAATAATTTACCAGCACGAACAGTCCCATAAATGATATCGCAATTGCTAGGCCTACAGGAGTAAGAGCTCCATTGATATATAGGCCTGGCACGTAAGAAGACATGTACTGGACCAAGCCGCTTGATTCACTTGGAGGGTTCATTGAGTACGCCAGCCATAAAGTCCATCCGGTTATCGTTCCTGCTAAAGCTCCATTAGTATAGTAAGGATACCTAGTTATCCTCCGGCCTCGGACTTAAATCGCATTAATTGAGAGAACACTAGACCTACCATCAAGACAAGAGCCCCGCCTAACACCCAGGAAGCAATGGATGCTGGACCGGCTGCATTTGCAGCGTACAGCGGAGAAAAAAGCCAGCCAGATCCAATGACGCCTGTTATGCCTATCATGAATAGATCAAGAAGGCCAAGCTTTCTGCGGAACTTTCGCTCTTCGTTTTCTATTAAATTACTGTTGGTAATAGAATTTTCGAAACTAACGTTTTTTGTAGCGCCATTCATTATAGCAGGCTATATACATTATCTATAAAACTATTTCTGAATGTACGAATCAACAATTCATCTAATTACTCTTGGTAATATACGATGTATTGGACGCTTTGTTCAACTTCGACCCTATCATGAGAGTTGCAATTGCAACTATAATACCAATCAAAAACACGGGGCCCCATAGGAACAACGAGTTAGATTCATACCTGTAGAGAAGTGATGTTCCGAGCACCGGAGCTATAGGTGAGATGAAGCCAACAAACAACGACATAGCTCCATAGTATTCCCCCCTTTTATCTGGAGGGGCCAGTTTTGCAACTATGGAGTTTGATACCGGCGATACTATGTTTTCGCCTATGGTAAGTACGACGACGTCTAGCGCTATTATCCAAAAAGAACTGAAGAAGGCGAGCGCAAAAAACCCAGACGCGTATACGATGCTTCCTATGGCTAGTTGTTGGAATCCATCCATTTTCCTTATGAGCCTTATGATAGGTATCTGCAATAATACTACAGTTATGCCGTTTATTGAATACAAGATACCTACGCTTGAATTTGTGATCTTGTCAACTATCGATAGGAAAAGGGTTAGGGTTGTTCCCCATTGTCCAGAAACAAAATATGAAAGGCCTATTAAAGAGGCAACAAGCATAAAGGCTCTGTCGTTGAAAGGTATGCTGATTTTCCTATTCGTACGTGAGTATACTCCTGTTTCCGTTATCCATGCAAAATAAAGGATGAACTCTATAAGCGCCCCTATTGCACTGGCAAGAAATATGTAAGCGTAGGAATACTGTGCAATGAAGCCACCTATCGCCGGTCCCACGGAAAAACCTATGTTTCCAGCTATCCTAAGTATGCCAAATCCATCGAGGCGCTCGTCCTCTGAAGTAACGTCCGCCATTATAACGCTGTCTGCTATCCACTGCACTACTGATAGCGGTTCTATGCTAAGGAATTCTATAATAATATAAATTGCCTGCATTCTGAGCATTATGGATATAGAAGTCAAGAAGAGGAGAATAGAAACTAAGAATGGTATTAAGACAGCGACTCTCCTTCTGCCTATTCTGTCTATAAGGTTTCCGCCGTAAACAGAGAAAGGCAGTGCTATAACTGCCGTAAGGAAGAAAAGCACGCCCATAAAGTATACTGGTATGTGCCTTATCTCTGTCAAGTAAATTGGGACAAATATCCATATTTGCGACCTAGCAAGCACCCTTATGAATTGGGCGGATGAGACGACTATGACTGGCCTCTTTCTTGCTACCCTAAGAATGTGAGAGGAGGAAACGCTCAAAAGTATACCGTCAAGGCATCCTGTTGTGGATTTAAACTTATTTACGCATAGCTGCAATAATTAATTTAACGGCGATAAACGGGATTTTATTGATATAACCTTCTATATATTATGTCGTTCCGAAGTGATCTATGAACCAGTACCTGCTCTCTGCTGGGCAGAGAATCATCGTATTTGGGGTAACTCCAGTCATATCTATGTTTTCAAGTATCTCCTTGTGCTTCTTTTCCCATGTTTCCAGCTCCATTTCTGGAAACATAGCCGTCATGAGCCTGTGCTTGGCACGGAATAAGGAATCAGTCACCTCTGAGTTTACAGTTTCAGCGCTTTTCCAATAGCTTTCGAGGTAGGAGTTAACAGTAGTATTTATTATGTCAAGTACGTTTAGCTTAACAACAAATTCAGGTGAAGATTTGTTTATATTTACATAATCTTCATAGAATTTTTTATATTTGCTTTCATCAGCGCCACAAAATGATACTCTCTCGGATAGTGATTCATCGGACATGATTAATTTTATTTCTTCTCCATAGTTTCCAGAATCATAGTCTGAATGCGTCAAATAAGTTACGTATATTTTTGTTGGATTGAGTGACATTACATACCTGTAAAGAGTTCGGTAATCGTAACCAGCTATCTTACCGTGGAGCTTTCCTATGGTGGCAACAAAATACATAGTTGTATAAATCGAGGCATTATAATAAAGTTAGGGATTCTTGCATATATAAATCCATTTGGTATAGAGCGAAAACAAGAAGGTATATTTGATGTTGATGCAAACAAGTAAAATACATTAGTTCATATTACCCCTTAAGTGTCCGCTCGTAATTTAATTAGGAAAAACATAGCGTATCTATTCGTAGTGGCAATAATAATATTCGTGTTAGCAGCAACCATTTATGGCGGGATATGGCCTCCATTTTCAGTTGTAGAATCTGAAAGCATGGAGCACGGCAGCTCATGGGAGCCGGGCGTTATTAACACTGGCGATATAGTATTGCTCAAAAAGGTTAATGATCCACTAAATAACATAGTAACGTACGTTGATGGCAGATCCATTGGTTTCAAAACTTACGGCGAATATGGAGATGTAATATTGTATAATGCCCCGGATGGCGAGATAATTATCCACCGCGCCATGTTTTACCTAACTTGGGATAATGGAAATCCTGTTGTATACGGATACCATGGCCAAAGCTGGATCAAGGTAACGAAGGAATACGTGATCATCTACAACTGCAGTTACAACGGAAGAAACCTCTTCGTCAGCCTGAAGGGCATGGAAAACGAGAGTGGCTTCATAACTGTCGGCGATCACAACCTCGCTACTTCCAAAGAGTTTTTGTCGCAGTATGATGCATACATTGCTGCAGATCAGAATATATTCGGTTTTCCGCCTGTACCTCCATCAAAGGTAGTTGCGGTTGCTTATGGGCAGATACCCTGGCTCGGCCTTATAAAGCTAAATATAATGCGTCTCTACGGCGAATGGCCGTACTACAATGAAGTGCCGAAAAATGCCTATACTTACCTGCTCTCTCTCATAGCTTCTATTATAATTATTCCCTATGCATCTATTAATATATATAAGAAAATTAAAAAAAAGGTGAAGGTTTAAACCTTCAGTGTTGGCTCTCCCTCGTGCCAGTTCACTGGGCATAGCCCTCCCGACTGCAGAGCTTCAAGAACCCTGAGGGTCTCGTCTGTGCTCCTGCCGACGTTGTCATCTGTTATCACAACGTATTTCACTATCCCGTCCGGGTTTATTATAAAGAGCCCTCTCTGGGCATTTCCAGTTTCTTCATTGTATACATCGTAGGCCCTTGCTATTATTCCTTTCCTGTCCTCTACCATCGGGTACTTTGCCTTAGCCACCCTCTCATCGTACTGTACCCATGCCTTGTGCACATATACGGTATCCTCACTAACTGATATCACTTCTGTGTTCTTCTTCTTGAATTTCTCGTAGTCTTCTGCGAATCCTTCAACCTCAGTCGGGCATACGAACGTAAAATCTGCCGGGTAGAAGAACAGAACTACCCATTTCCCTCTATAGCTGCTCAGCCTTATCTTCTTTACTTCTCCATTAACGAAGGCATTAGCTTCGAAATCTGGAGCCGCTTTGTTTACAAGAGACATAATGGTATATCATTAACTAGTTTATAATGATTATCATGAAATCTTTTTTAAAAATAATTCCTATAAATTAATATCACATAATAATATAGATACACCTAACATAACATACGCATAAATTATTATAATGGGTGGAGTATGCTTACCAAATTTAAGGTGCTTCGATGTCGATCATTGAGGACAATAAGATAAGCTTTGTAATACCAACCATAAACGAAGAAAAAACTATAGGTTCTGTAATAGACGGCATACATGAAAATTTTCCCAATGCCGAGATTATACTCGTAGATACAAACTCAACCGATAAGACGAAGGAGATAGCAAAGAGCAAGGGAGCCACGGTTATAGAGGAACCAAGGAAAGGCTATGGAAGGGCATATCAGACAGGCATACCAGCTGCAAAGGGCGACATAATAGTATGCATGGACGGTGACGGTACGTATCCAACCGATATAGTAAAGCCGCTGATCGAAATACTAATACTCGATAAAGTAGACTTCATCTCTTGCGACAGGATAACCTTTCGTACAAGCACAAACTATACTACATTACACTACGTTGGTAATATGGTGCTTAATCTTACCATACGCATTCTTTTCAAGGTTAGAATGGTTGATTCACAGAGCGGGATGTGGATATTCCGATCGGAACTTTACAAAAAGATGAAGAATCTAGGATACGGGATGTCTTTCTCCCAGAACATAAAAATCGAGGCTGTTCGGCATGGCGTATTCATTGAAATACCGATCAGGTACGGCGTCCGCATAACCAAGCCTAAATTAAAGACATGGCACGACGGCTTCCACAATTTATTCGCCTTATTTATAAAGCGTGTATCGGAATAAAATTTCATTTCGATACCTTAATAAAACCAAGTACGGATAGAGAGAAGACAGGCAATGAAAACATCAATAGGCCTATAGGGAACCCTAGGGACGAAAGAACAGCCAATACGGCAAAAGAGAATATCCTTCCGGAAACGAGATAATACTCCCTATTTATCCAGTAAACAGCTGTCCTCTGCACGCCATCGAGGAAACCCATAAAGTTACTCATTGCGGAGTTATTTAGTGGAACCATAAAATAGATTATCAAAGCGGAGGCTACGTACGCTGAAGCCACGTTATTCCAAACATGTATGAAGTAAAGCAGGGAAGAGAGCATAACTACAACGATAGATATCTGGCTTATGTTCGGTACGATCCTGCGCAGCGAGACCACAGTAGCGTTAGATATCAAATTAACAAGAGACAGGAATGTACCGAAAAAACCTATCAAAACGTAGCTTTTGGTGAGGGAGAAAATATAGAGGGGCACGATTGTAGATACGGTTATAGTTAGAATGTTTGATAGGAAAAAGTAAGTTTTAAACTTGGAGTATTTTTCGTCCCTCCCTATTATTGTATTCCTTGCCCTGTACTTCCATCTGCCTTCACCTTTCTCTCTAATGGCGATCGCAACTGTTCCAGCAATGATGAGCAGCAGGGCAGAAATTAGGAAATCCGTACTGTACCTTTCCAAGCCTCGGCCGTATGAAATTGAGATGATAAAGCCTGCAAGCAGAGGGGCAACAAGCCCTGCAGCGCCCGCTATCGTAGAATTTGTAGAAAGAAATCCGAATCTGTCCTTGCTCCTTGTTACTGCCTGGCTCAGTGTGTTATTTCCAGACCAAAATATACCGGAAGGGATGCCGTAGATAAGGCCGAAAATGATGGGGTTAAAGAGAGGGCCTTTGGCAAGTATCAGTGCAAATATTATCAATGAACGAGCATAGTTTCCAATGGAGTAAACGTACTTTGCATTGAGGATTCTGATCAGGTATCCGCTGAATACAAACATTAGAGTTTGCGTGCCCTGTATGGCGGCCTGGTATTCAACAACACTAATTAAGTTGAACTTCGAGAAAAAGAATATATTTATAAATGTCCCAAAAAGGCCGTTGGAAAATGCGAAGAGGTTATACGAAATATAATAAAGAGATAGATCCGAGAAATTCGAAAGTATACGCGGCTTTCTGTGTACTGTTGGATGAACTACTGGCAAAATTGATCAAAGTGCGGTTAGCCTATTGCTATATTTAAATGTTCATTTATTAAATATTGTCGAGTAAAGCGCATCACTGGAAGAGATTAAATATAGACATAAGATCAATAATCATGCTTTTCAAGAGAAAACAAGATCAGAAGAAGACTGATGCAAAGGTAAAGTACATCGATCTTGTTAGATTCCCGCCAGATGAGTCCTCAGAAGACCATAAAATAGTGAAGGTAGCAGAAGTATACAGTTACGAAGATCTTCTTGAGACGGTGAAATATCCATACTCCGGAAACATACTCATTGTGGACATATCTGGAGTTTCTGATGAGATGGCATCAAGGCGCATAATGGAAAAATGCGCTACTATTGGCAAGGAGATAAACGGAGATGTTGCAAGAGTATCAAAGAACATGATAATGATAACTCCTAACGGCATAAAAATAGATAGGGAGAAGTTCCGTGGATCAATGGGCCTTTAGCACTGTCCATATTTGTCTGGGCTTGCCTTAGAAAAAGAGAAGATCTTTTCTCCCCTGTATATTTTCATCATTATCACTAGCCCAGCCATTATTATTAATGCTGATGTTATGTAATCGATCGAATATCCGTATAGAGTTGTTATTATCCCGGATGTCAATCCGCCAAGGATTTGGCCTACACCGAGTAGAGAGTTGTATAGGCCGATGGCCTTTCCACGTGCCTTTTGGCCTGAATTCCTTGATATGTAGTTCGTCTGGCTAACGCTTATTATGCTCCAAATTCCACCAAGGACAGCGTAGACTGCAACTGCTGATACTAGTGCGTAGGTTCCGTATAGGAACATCGGTATGGCCGCAGCGGCAGAGAATATAATGACTCTTGAAAATACTGCAATGAATAGGGAAGTTTTTCCGCCAAGCCTCGTGACGATCCTTCCAGTGAACATGAAGGATATAGTTGATAATAGGGAGTTTAAAGCGTACATTACGAATATAAGGATATTGTTGCCCCCAAATTTTATTACCATAACAGGGTAAGGCACAAAGAAAAGCTGAAAACCAAACATTAGAAATGCAGTCATTGTTATGAACAGGAAAACGTTTTTGTCAAGGTTCTCTCCATTTTTTCCAGAACTAAGGCTTAGGAAGTGGATTACCGAAGTAGGGAAATACCTGGCCCTTTCTACAACTCTAAAAGTATGCAGGGGCACATCATTCCTTGTGATGTGCCTTCCTGGCTCACTTATAAGTTTTATCGCAGTTACTCCTGCGATCAAATAAATGATAGATGACAAAATGTAAACCAGCGGTAAAGCCGACGGGCTATACTCAAGTGTTATGAAAACCGTGCCTATGACTAGCCCAATGACAGAACCAACGCCGGATATCATGCTGAAGTTTGAAATGACCTGCGGCCACTGAGACCTGTCGTTCTGTTCTAATATCATTACAGTTGAAACTGGTACACTGGCCATAGCCAAGACTTGGAATAATATAAGAATGGCCATATATTCATATATATTTCGCACAAAGAATATCGGGAGGAATGAGGCAAAAGCTCCGAAGAAACCAATGAGTATGAAGACTTTTCTTCTGGACAAACTATCTGAAAGGTTTCCCCAAAATATTAGTGCCGGTACAGAGGCGGCTGAAGAAACAGCTGATGCAACACCGACAAAGAAAACGTTTGAATGCAAATAAACGACTACGAAGAGAGGGATCATAGGATTTGTCAAGCCTGAGGCCATGCTCGACATAAGATAGCTGATGAACCACTTATTGCTAGGCATGCATGATAAGTGAACGGGATTTTAGCTTCGTATTTAAGTCTTCCAGTAGTCAGGAAGGAAAGTTTCGCATTAGTATTTTTCCTATTGCCGAATTATTTTTTGTCACCGTATGACATCGACTATCGAACTGCCGTTACGCTTCTTTACTTCCAAGGCTAAGTCTGAAGCAGAAAGCAGCTCCCTGTGATGGGATATCATTATAACCTGTGGTATGCCGCTGGAATCTTTAAGCGAATACTCTATTATGTTAGCAAGATCGCTCCTCCTGTCTTCGTCTAAAAAGGCAGTAGGCTCATCCATAACCAGCAGGCTAACGTCTTTATTTAGGAACTGAGCAATTGCAACTCTCAGCGCAAATGCGACTGCCATACGTTCTCCGCCGCTTAGGGAATCTATGCCTTCTGCTATGCCACCACGGAAGACAGTTATGTTGAAGTCCTGATCTACGTCAACATCATCTATGTCAAGTTCGAACCTCTGAATGTACTGCCTAGTCTGGTTTGTAATGAACTCAGATGCGCTCTTCCTAATTATGGCTGGTACGCCGTCCTTGCTAAAGGCCTCTCTAACCCTCTTAAGATCGGCTATTGCCTTGATTATTGTTTCTTTCTTTTCTAGTCTTTTTCGGATATCTGCCACTGCGATGTTCAGTTTTTCATTATCCTGCAAAAGAACTTTATGTAAACTCTTCCATTCATATTGATCTACATTTATTTTATCAAGCCTACTGGACAATTGTTTTAGATCATCGTTAATCTGCAAAAGTTGTGCGTTTACCTCTGCCTGGCTATCTTCTATCCCTTTTTTCTTTGATATCTCTTCCTTAAAGTGTTCGATTGTCTTTTGAATCTCATCCATTGCTGCTTTCTTTGCATACAACTCGTTCTTTTTGTTGCGAAGAGAATTAAGCTCTTCGTCAATTCTTTTGAGAGAATTTTCGTTATAACTCTCAACATCCGGTATATTAACTTCGATTTCGTTCATTCTTTTAATGATGTCGTTTAACTGCTTGTTCTTTTCTTCAAATCTCGATCTTATGTTCTCTATGTCTATGCTTGAAATAACTGCATTTGCCTTGAGCCATTCTTCGTTTTTAGCCTCAAGATCACCTAGATCAATGCTGTTGTATTGGGATATTGCAGCTTCGGCTTTTAAGTGTGCTTCCTTTAACCTTGCTTCATCATCCATAAACTTTTTCAGCTCAGCCCTTTTGGACGATAGCAGATTATAAGATGCGATCAATCTTTCAACGTCCTTCCCATTTATTCTATCTAGCAATTTCTTCTGGTGTTTTCTCTCCTCATCCAATTTTTTTATCTCATTTTCCGTTTTATTGATGTCTTCTTCAAGCCTAGACGCCTCTTCACCATAATGCTTTACAAGGTCTTCTGATTTCTCTGTGCCTAGATGCGTCCCGCATACCGGGCAGACACCTCTTCCGCTTAACATTGCAGCATTTTCCTCTACCTCCATCTTATGCGATCTCATCGCATCTATAGAGGCATTCAATGAGGCTATTTTTCCCTCGATCTGCATAAGAGAAGAATTTATCTCGGCCCTCCTGCTGTTTATAATTTCAGGGGTAATTTCTTGAATTTTCAAGATTTCAGAAATGAATGCACTCATTCTTTCTATTTCTTTTTCCTCATTCTCTATCCATTTCTTTATATTTTCAATATTCCTTACAGCACTTTGGTAATTGTCTTCATCTTCTTTCAGGGAAGACCTCAACTTATCCAAATCCTCTTTCCTCTTCTTTTTTTCTAAAAATTCACTTCGGAAACTCTGCAGATCTTCTAATTTCCGATGAGCTTCATCATATTTACTCAAATCCGACTTTAATCCCTCTATGATTTCGCTGAGCGAACCGAGATCCTTTTTTAAGTTGATATATTCTATTATCTCGTTCCGCTTAACTACAGCTGCATTATTCTCTAACCTTTTTAGTTCCTCCTCTATGGATGGCAGTTTCACAACTTCCATCTCTATGCTTGCTTTCCTGCTTTGGCTCTCTGCAAGTTCCATTTCATATTTTTTTATCGTTTCAAGCTGCGCATTTAATCTGTGCAATTCCTCATTAAGATGATCCTTTTTGTTTTCCTTTATATTTATTTCCTCTTCTAGGGCCTTTATTTCAGGTTCGATTAACCTTAGCTTTGATTCAAGCTCTTCTATCTGCTTGTTGTTATTGTCGATCTCGTTTATTTTTGACTGAAGTTCGTTTTTAAGATAATCGTAATCAGAAACATTCGCGGTGAGATCATCTATCACTTCCTTTAGCAATAAATATCCGGCTTCGAGTCTATCTATATTTAGTATTTCATCTAATATTTTCTTCCGTTCGGCCGGGTCCTTAGATACTAAGGCATCCATCTCACCCTGCCTTACAAATATTGAGGTCAAGAAAACATCCTTATTAATATTTAGGACATTTTTTTCTACATAATTTGAAACATCGCTTGCTCCTCTCGTTATTATAGATCCATCTCTTTCTATTTCAGCATCAGTTGAAATGCTTTTACCTCTCCTTTCTATTGTCCTGCGTATTCTATATGAGTGGCCTTCGCTTCTAAAATAAAGTTCTACCTCCATATATCTTTCTCCTTTCTTAATCATGTCCTCGGTTCTTCTTGTTCTTTTGTCTGAAAAGAGGGCAAACCTGATGGCGTCCACGATACTAGATTTCCCTGCGCCGTTCTGCCCTATTATCATGTTAATTCCAGTATCGAAGTATATATCGGAATCACTGTGAGAAAGAAAATTTCTAAGGCGTATGCGCTCAATTATCAATGGCCTCACCTGCAGCTTCCCTTATTATGGCTTCTTTATCCCCATCTGCAGTGTGCTGGAATACCTTCATAGCCAGATCTGTAAGCTTTTGATCCTTAAGAAATGCTTGAAAGTACTCCCTTAGTTCTGACGAACCACTGGGGACATTAGGCATATCAACGATCTTTAATATCTGCGGCCTGTTGAAAATCGCCCCATTTATTTTTTTGAGATCTTCGTAAACCTCTTCCATAGATATTTGCCCATTGATGATCAAGTTAACGATTGGCTTCTTTTCTCCAATGGCATTCGCGTATTTATCCAGAATAGATTTTATTTCTTCTAAATAGTTCTCAGGATCGCTCTCAACCTTGAACTGATACCTTACCTTTTTCAGCTTCACTCGATGAAGGCTTGCTACTCCATTATCGAGATCGATTACGTTAATGCCCTTTCCCATCTTTAATAGGCCATTTATCTCCCTATCGCTCTTCAGTTCCGTCGATCCTGGATACGAGAGCAGAGGGCCTATCTCACGCTCAACGAAATCATGCAGGTGGCCCATGGCTATGTAGGAATAGTTCATTGGAAGGTCGTTGACCTTAGCTTCGCACTGCTCTGGTATGAATATTGGATCGAGAGCCTGGTGCGATATAAGTATGGAATTTTTATAGCCGGTGGATGCTGATTCAGCCTTCTTATACTCTTCCTTGAGCTGGTTCCTCAGGTATCCTTTCATATTTGATATGCCGCCTATGAATACCTTCATTCCGCTAAATTCCCTCTCGATACCTGCGAACTCATCTCTCCCCAGTATATGCAATCCGAGGAAGTCGAATATGCCAGCGGCGCTCTCTGAGTTTCTCCGCGGGCGATCATGATCTCCGAAAACGTAGAAAACAGGTATTTGCCTATCGTTAAGCTTCATCATCGCATCTCTGAAAACCTTCATAGAACGGTTGCCGGGTATCCAGGTATCGAAGAGGTCGCCGGAATGTATGATGAAATCAACCTTCTCATCAATTGCGATTTCTACAGCTTCTTGGAAAGTGTCGTAGTAATCCTGTTCCCTTTCCTCAATCGTAAGGGATTTAGCGCCTATATGTGTATCGGACATGTGCAGAAACCTTACCACAAAGATCACTCCATTAATTTTTTGACGTTTTCAACTATTGCACGCGGGTCATTCCTTTTCTCAGCTTCCATCCTTGCCTTTTGAAGCATTTCAACTATGTCAACGTCTAAACCGCCCTCTTCTGTTTCTCTCTGCCTTATCTTTGCTATAACGGGCATTTTTACAATTTCGCCTACAATTATGGCTTCTCCTACATCTAGAGATGGCAGATCCGACATCAACGATTCGCTTATATTTTCGCTGCTCTCAAGTATAGCCTTTTGATCTGAAGGATTTGTTATCCTAAGTATGATTTGTGAATTGCATTGGCTGAGCACATCTTGATCGATCTTTCCAGGCCTCTGCGTAATTATTACAAGGAAAATTCCAAACTTTCTTCCCTCCGCAGCAATCTTCTTTATGGTATCGTATAACATTTGCGAGACGCCCGATCCTTTTACCTTCATTGGCGGGGCAAAGTTATGCGCCTCTTCTATAAAAAGGAATACCGGATACTCGAAGGAACCGGTTACCTTTGCATCGTAGGCCTGGCTTATTACCTTATAAGCAAAGTAATTTGCAAGGCTCTGATCCAGTCCGGACAGGTCGATAACGCTCATTCTTGAAGGTGCAAGGTACTCCGATACATCCGTAGTTTTGTCTCCAAATATAGCTTTTATCTTCTTTAGGTACTTGATCCTCGCAGCTATCCTTTTCTCTGTATCTATTTGCTCGCTCTTCTGTATAAATTCGTCTACATCCTTCCTACCGGTGAGTTTTTCCATTACGTCCTTTACTATCTTTGATTGGTTGACAAAGTTTTCGTGTATGCCCATTATTTCGCGTACCTCTTCATCGTTAAGGTCCTGAAACTTGATGGTGAACTCGTCCACCTTGCCTAGCTTTGCGGTATAGCGGCCTGTACTCATTGGCGTCCTAAAGACTTTTATATTGTCGCGGTAGATGGCCTTGTCGCTGTTTTTCATTAACACGTAGTCAGCGTGCGGATCGAGAACTATGATAGAAGCACCCTTCTTTAGAAGCTCTTCCATCAGAACTCCAGCAGTGTGGCTCTTTCCAGCTCCAGTCTGGGCTATTATTGATAGATGCCTCCGCAAGCCGTTTATATTGGCAAATATTTTAACGTCTGGCTGGTCTGCTAAGTAACCTATCTCAAGTGATCGCTGGTCATCGAACTTAAATATTGATTCTAACATCTCTTTGGTAGCCCTGAAGACAGGTTGGCCTGGCCTAATGAGGTACCTCGATCTTGATATAATACCGTCTTTTACCGCGCCTATGATCTTAACCACGCAAATGTCAACGTTGTCTTTTATATTCGATGTAGTGTACTTCTTTACGCTTTCGTAATCCATCCTATCGTTCAGCAAATCGCTTTTTGATAGAAGATCCTCTATCCTGCCCAGCAGATTTGTTTCACCGGCCTTTATATAGACGTATTCCCACTTTCTAATTTGGCTTTCCGGTGAAATAACAAAAGTGAAAATATCCGACCTGTTATCCCCAACTGTAAGTCCTATCTCATATTCTTGTCCTTGCACGCCTTTCACCTCTTGTTTCATAAAATGGGAGACCTATCTCCTTTTCAAATTCCTTCAGGTAAACAGTCTCAACTTCCCTCTTCCTGAACTTGACTAGGTTATCAACCTCTGATAGCCATATGTTATAGACCTTATAGCCGCCGTAACTCCAAAACATAAGATCAACTAGGTCTTCGAAACGATCGCGGTTTCCGATCATCTCAACTCTTATGGGAAGATCTTCTGATCTAGGAAGTATATCTGTAACAAGAACGTGATCAGAGAAGTTTCCTATATTGATTGATGTTTCAAGAGGCTTCGTATACCCTGGCTTCTTAGCAAGTGACTTTACCAGGAAGTGATCGAAGTGGTTGCTATTCCTCTCCAAATTAGCTAGGGCTTTATCCTCTATTTGGTCGAGAATAGAATTCCTGATCAGTGTTGATCTTGAAGACTTTGATACGAATGCTATGGCAAAATTTGATTTCTTTCTCTGCTCAAGCAGCTCTCTTAACATTAAGCAGTAGTCATTTTCCCTGTCTAAGCTTGACTGGTATTTCTCACATCTCAAAATCCTTGAAAGTATGGAACCGTCTACGAGCATAAAATCAGGGTTTTCTTTCTTTAGGCACTCCAGCATAGAGAGGTGCTCAACGTTCTCCATCATAATCATGGTCTCCTTTTTGACATCCTCCGGACCTATTGAAAGAAAAGATACCTCCAGCTTATTGTAGATGGAATCTCCTAACCTTGTGTATCCACGTACCAGAATGAAGAAGTTGCCGCTGTAGAGCTCCCTTGAAAATTCACTGCTGTCTGTAGCAGATATTTTTAAATTTTCAGGGCGAGAACGCGATCCTGAATATTCAACGTAGAGATCTGAAAATGGCCTATCGTAAATCCTCCGTAGTGGAGAATTCTCATCCATTAAGAGGCTATCCCTTATCTTTTTCTTATTTGCATCAAGGTAGGACGAAAACACCTTAAAGTCTTCCTCGTAAAAATTCATCTTTCTTCTTATACGCAAATTGATATTTAAGATATCCGCCAGAGGTATGCAGGTATGGTAGGAAAGCCAACAGAGAAATAATTTGTATTTTCATCATTTTCAGATTCATATTTTCTAATCTTAGGCCATATACTAGGACAGTAAGTGAATGGATAGAAACCTGATAAATAAATAAAACGAAAGAATGATCAGGCATGGAAAAGAAGGTAGTACTTATAGGTCTTGGCATAATGGGATACAGAATTGCAGCCAATTTTAAGAAGGCCGGTATGCTCAACGGCGTATTTGACCGCAAGATAGAAAAAGCTGAGGCCTTTTCTAAGCAATTCGGTTCAGAATTTTACAAAGACATAGAATCAGCTGTAAAATCAAACGACGTAATAGTTACTATGTTGTATGACGATTCATCTGTGATAGATGTTTACAGCAAGGCCATGGATTATGCAGCCGGCAAAATCTTTGTGGATATGTCAACAATATCACCCGAAACATCTATAAGGGTCTCCAAGGACATCGAAAGTAAAGGGGGAGAGATGTACGATGCACCAGTGATTGGTACTTCCGTTGTAGTTGAAAAGAAAGGCCTTACAGTTTTAATAGGTGGGCCGAGAGACAACGTAGGATTAATCGAAGAGTTAATGGGAGCTACGGCAACAAGCGTGGTTTATGTTGGGCCAAATGGTAGCGGCCTATACGCTAAACTTGTCAACAACCTCTTTCTTGGATCATATATGGAGGCCCTTGCGGAGGCAGTTAGGTTCGGTAGATCTACAGGTCTAGATGATAATGTCATTTCAAGTGTACTTATCAAGTATTCAAGTGCAAGGTCGCCAACCTCAGAACTAAAAGTACCTAAGATGATGGCGGGCGATCACAGCACGCAGTTTTCAGTGAAGAATATGCTTAAGGATCTCGAGATAATAGAGGATACTGCAAGGCGCAAGAGCGTTCCTATACCTTCGGCCTCAATTGCCCTGCAGTTCTATAGGTATCTCGCCTCTTCAGGACACAGCGAAGAAGACATATCGTCTATATACAAAGTTTTGACTGGGAGCTGATAGAAGTGGTTAATCCTGGAGATAAAGGCAGAATAGGAAACGTGGAAATCAAAAATAGGATAGTAATGGCACCAATGATATCCAACATTGCAAATTCAGACGGGTCTCCTAGTGAGCCCTATATTTCGTATATGCGTGAACGCGCTAGGGGTGGTATTGGCCTAATTATCACAGAGTATACTTACGTAGATCCCGAATCTGGCAAGGGATCTAGAAATCAGCTTGGCATATACGACGATATATTTTTACCAAAATTTAGCAGATTGGCTGAAGCTGTTCACGATTATGGATCGAAGATATTCGTTCAGCTAGTTCATGCGGGGGCCAAGGCTCTGCCCTCATCAAGTTACAAGATCGCACCATCTAAGACAAGTTTCGATAAAAACGCAAGGGAGATGGATTCCTCAGACATAGAAAGAGTTATTAGAAATTATGAGAGAGCTGCTTCAATAGCTAGGAGGGCCGGATTCGATGGAATTGAGATACACGGTGCCCATGGCTACCTTGTTGATGAGTTTATTTCACCGTACTGGAACAGAAGAACAGACAAATACGGCGGTTCGTTGGAGGGAAGGATCAAATTCCCGCAAGAGGTAATAGATGCAGTGAAGTCTGAGGTCGATATTCCAGTTGGCATTAGGCTAAGCCTTTATGAAGATGAAGTTGGCGGCTACGGCCCAGATTATGGCATAAAGGTTGCCAAGTCCCTTGTTAATATCGATTATGTGCACTTTTCAGCTGGAAACAACGATCCGCCAGGTTCATCAGCACCATTTTATTCCAATCATACACATATACTTTCAAAATTCCCAGGCGGATCCAATAAGCCAACGATTCTCGTAGGCTCGGTTACGACTGCAGAGGACGTAAGAAACGTTCTCAAAGTAGCAGATTTTGTCGCTGTCGGAAGGGCTGTACTTGCAGATCCGTACTTTGCGAGGAAGGTGATAGATAACTACGGGCATATAAGGCCATGCATAAGGTGCAACCAAGCATGCAGAAACCTAGCCTATGGCGAAGTGAGATGCACAGTTAATCCTTACTTTGCGTTTCCAAGGCAGTTAAGGAAGCTTAGCGGCGATGTAGTCATCGTTGGTGGCGGTGTAAAGGGGCTTGAAGCTGCCAGATTTGCGGCTTTGAACGGCCTTAGCGTAACCTTGTATGAACAGGACGATAAAATAGGCGGCCAACTTAACACGATATATGATGAGGCAAAAAGGAAGGAGTTCAACAGGCTTATAGAATACTATAAGGAAGTGCTGGATCGACTTGGAGTAGAAATTATAACTTCAGAAAAGTACAAAGGAAAAGGAATTTACTGTCTTCCAGACAAAACTTATCCAGATCTGCAGGAAAAACCTGAAATATTCATAGACTCGAACGTATATATGTATCACGATATTGCCTTAAAGTACAGCTCAACCTCTAAGGTCTTCGTTACGTATAGGTCCCTATCCAGCCTAGATCGAGCAAGGAAGGCAGCTTTCTTGAAAATCGCGGAATCAAGAGGTATAAAGTTCATAGAGAAGGCCGATAACTACGATGTATCCATATACGAGGAAAAACAGTATGATATAGGCGAAGCAATGAAATCTGGAATAAATGAGGTAGAAAAATACATAGATGATAGGATCAACGAATTTCTATGAAAAAGTTCTCAATCAGACGTTGATTCCCGGTCATTGCAATTTGATCATCGGCGGGCAGCCTGGCGGCAGGATAACGATATTCAATCCTATACAAGTGTCTAGCTTTGCACTTGCTCAGGCAGGGTCTTTCAGCATTCAAACCGGAACCCATATTTCTTCTCCGTAAAACTATTTATTCAATTTGGATAAACCTGCTGAAATAATTGATGCCTTTACAACAAGCGGCGGTATTTATTGTTATTTGTTATACTGATCAAATGGTTAGGGCATATCTAGCGGTTGCTATAAAGCTTCTGCTGGCCTTGCATTTTTAAAGTTCGGGTCTGCCCGGATGCTTAGGTTTTTCCAGCTGGAAAATATACTTTGGCATTTAATGCGGGTATATTCTACATGAACCAGAAAATTGGGTTTTATTTATTTCTATGACTAATGGACTTAAACATAGCTAAATAATGCTTTATGATCTTTATATCATTAGGTCTTGGCAAGGGTTTGGAAGGTCGCATTCGCATTCTTGCCTACGGATATCTCACTTCGACTGATCATAACATATAAAAGTCTAAGAAGTGATTATCGGATCCTTAGGCAATATGATATAGATTTTCACTGTTTGTATAAAGTAATTATTTAGAAAGTTGAATGAAAATAAAGCTTCATTCCATCATTCAGACGATAATTGATGTTACAACTGCATGTTCGTGGATCATACTTGTATGTATCACTGGGAACAAGAATGCACCGAGTATTATATAAATCATTATAGCAATAAATATTGCGATAATAGTTAGTGCAAGTGAATCCACCCAGCCTATATTGTAAACTTTGCGGAATACCCATAGGGCGCCTATGAAGCCAAATATACCGCCTATGAATGGTGTAAATATCGAGAAGACGAATAGAAGTATAAAAAATATTATTAGTGAAAGAAGGGTAGCTGCGACAGCCTGGCCGAAAGTCGATCTCTTAGCAACTATCTTCGCGGCGACCCATACCGGTACCGAAGCTATTATAAGCGTGACTAAAACGGATATTACAAACGCTATTAAATCACCGATAATTATGAACATGTGTAAACGTCACCATTCAACAATAAGCATATAATAGAGTATGATATCTTTTTATCTCTAAGCAATAAACAAAGACATCTCGTAGTTTATTTTGCGGCTAATATAGCAAAAAAGCCTTGTTCTTCGAATAAAAAATAAATTGAGAATACTCGCCCATTGAATGCAGATATGTTTGCAAAGCCTCTCAAATGATGCAATTTCAACGTAGCGAAAAATATCGAAAAAATTCGCAACTGATCCTCGATAGCCATCATGATTAGAAACTATGGTAAAGAAATAGAAATTGAAAACATCTAAAGCTTCGGGGCAAAACTACGCAATAATTATTAGTTCGTAATTTCAGGAAAACTAATGAACGCGGATTCTTTTCAACAGAAGTGTAGGTAAGGTAAAGGTATAAGTAGATAATACTATATTTTATTAGAATTCATGATCAATAAACTATTTTCATTTTTAGTATTGTTGGCGCTCTCTACTTTTGCTACTTTCATATCTTTTTAAGAAAGACCTTACGACTGTTATGAAAATAGCAAGTATTATGACGTACGGTATCCACGTGATGAAGATCGCGAATGGATTACTTGATGTCTCTAGATATATTGTCCATGACTCAAATATGCCTGCAGTTAAAAGTTCTATTCCGACTAGGAGCCATACGATAACGGCTCTCTTTATCTCTACCCTGAACTGTTTTCTAAATATAGATGCTATTAAAAACCCCCCTTCCGTTGCCGCTATAGCGTAGGAAGGCAGTTCAAGCCACGAATACGGCAGGAGGAGAAGTGTAAAAAGAGCAATGGGACCAGGTACGCCCTGGCCTATTGCAAGCGCATCTAACACTATTGCTGTGCTATAAGTTGAAATAACGAAAAAAATCTGCCCTATAACAGGTACGATTTCTATGCTTGCTATCTCGTAGTTGTGGGAAAATATGGATACCGATCTTGATAGTATTGGAAGGCTTCTTACCGCTTGAAGGCTTGGTTCGGTCTGCCCAGCAATAGCTTTCGCTTGGCTAAAAGACATCGGAATAGCGGTAATAACGAACATTAAGGCAATTTCGAATATGAATACTAATACCATGGTAAGTATCCTTCTCCGTGCAAATATTGAAGCAAAGATGCCTCTCCAGCTATTATCAGTCGTTTTCTTCTTAAGCGTGTAGCCGCATATAGGGCAGACATCACTGCCAGCCGGTATGATTGTACCGCACTGTGGGCACTGTTCAACTTTCATATATAGGTAAACATTGAATCTTTAAATATTAATCTTTTTGATAACATTTTGGAAATAGAATTGATCTGGGTGGCTGAACTTAACTCAAGAATGTCAGCTTTCTAGCAAATTTTGTTTGGCATCCATGGATTTAATACGATGATTTACTCCAATCTCAACATTGTTTAAGGAAACGCCATTTTTTAAAATAATAGGATAAATATCATAAAAACACTATTTAAGGTCATCGAACATAGTTTTCTATGGCTTTACTTTTAAATATTTTTCATAAAAATAAATTATAAATTGTACTTAGAGAAGTCTCTGGGCTTCAAATACTTCATGCTTTGTAGGCGGGTTAACCTTCTCCAACAGTGCTTTAAAGTCGTCAAGGCTAGGTGCATCCCACTCGCATACGGCCATTCGCTCGCTTCCTATTACATTTACGGATTTCAGAGTGAAGCCCGCTGGAAGAGTACCGTTCTTCTGCATGTCTATTATACTGCCTACAACCTTAAAGGCAGCATCTTGGTTCTTTTCCTTCCATCTGTGTTCTACTACAATTGAAACCATTTTTTCACCTTAACATATGATAATAGGTAAAGATAAATAGGTATAGCCGTTATATACCGGCATGGATGAGATCGAAATGGATCTTGAGAATGATCTTCCCTTTTGCAAGTTAAGCAAGGATTTTCCACAGGTTAGCTTCTATAGGTGGTGCAATTCAGCTATAGACTATCTAGAGTTTTATGGGAACAAAGAAGATCTTGACAGTTTAGAAAAGTACGTACCGGAGATAGAGAAAAGCCTTAACACAAACTCACTGTATCGATCAAGGTCTGGGGGTAGGCTCTCAGTGATACTGTCATGCAGATGCAATGTGTCAAACTCAACTATAAGAAAAGCCGAACACCATAACCTTATGTGGAAAGCGCCAGTCTTTTATAATGGGGGCCACGAGAAGCTATCCGTAATATCACCCAGGAGCGAGGATTTCCTTGGTTTATTTAAAGACCTAGAGGATGTTGGGAAAGTTCGGATCACTAAAAAGATTGAAGTTGACCCGGATCTGGTACGTGATATTTACTCTATATCGCTCTCTGATCTTTTTTCTGATCTCACTGAAAAGCAGTTGAGATATCTTGTCTCAGCTTACCACAACGGCTATTTCGATGTGCCAAAGAGGACTAACATAGTGGAGTTGGCGAAGCAGTTTAACATATCCTATTCTACCCTTCAGGAACATCTTGAAAAAGCTGTAAATAAGATAATGAAAGGTATCGAACCATACCTTACAATTGCACTTCAAATGATGGGAGGAAAAGAATAGCTGCTATTCTCGAAAAGCCTTAAATAAAAATTTTGAAATCCCTAAGCTACGTGGAAATATATTATTGTTGGAATTTTGGTAATATCTCTGATTACCGTTACGCCGTTTCAAACACAGGATTCGCATGATTACCGCCATTCAGCTATGCCTGCATCGCCTAACATTGGATATGTTAATAGTACTATACGAACACCGGTGGAAACAAATTATAGCATACTGACTGCAAGCAAATCTATGCACTACTTTTACCCTCCAAACAGTGAGATCGGGAAAATGTACCATTACGATGGAATCATTACACCTACCAAGATTGCTTCACCTTCGCCAATGGGTCTATCAGATATCGGTTTATACAACAACTCTGGCCACTTGTCTGCATACAATGTTACCTCATCAAGCGTAATGGGAGAAATCACTCTGAACTCATCTAATGAGTACTACCTTGACGATGATATGCCGAATAGCTTTAGTATACAGCTTAACGCTGTCCTGAACAATGTAACACTTCATGGAACGCCGAAATACGTATTTTGGACACAGAACGTTGTGGTTTATTCTGTCAGGACGCATGAATTAACATTTATTGACAACGTTTGGAATTTTTCAAGCAGGAGCAGTTTTGCACTTCCATTAAGTACTTTAGAGGGGAAAGGAAAAATTGTGTCAAACAAATATTATTACTATGTTGGCCCAACTCTGAATATATCTTTTCCGTTTACCCTGAAACTATACCTTAACTATTCATTTGCAAACGGGAACGACTTAGTATATTTCAACTACTCTATCCTGAACCCTAGTTATTCGAAGTCAGGATCATATGATATGGTTACCTTCAATTCTAATTCTTCAGAGAGCGGGGCCTACTACTTTGTCAGCGGTTACGTAACTTCTCCATCAGGGCTCCTTAATGATGCAGAACTGGTCATTGGCGGCCCAGGAGGCGGAAGTAATGCAAACTTCTACTCAATCAATGGAACTATGTCCCTATACTTGTTCAATGAAACTGCTCATGCTTATGAACCTGTAAAATCTGCGTATGATTATGGTTTTGATACCGGGGAAACTTCCTATGGCGTAAATGTTGGCTGGTCAAATCATACTGCAAAGCTCACTGGTGGACCAAGCCTTCTATATGGCATGTGGAATGTCTCAGCTTCAGAGAGGATAATTAAAATAGAAGCGCCTTCAGGATCCTTCGTATTTATTTCTCCCGGATCTGAATTCAATAATACTTCGGCTGTATGGGCGCCTTTAAATGGAATTAACACAACGTTTTATGCAGCTTCAGGTTCATATTCCGCTGCTGTGTTGAAAAATTACTATAAGCAGACTTTCTATAATGATATTAATCCCTTAACCAATGCATCATTACTGCCGGACAAATATGCTGGAGTATATACGCCTATAATGATCTTTAACAACAGCCAAATAGCAGCATATGGTGCTTTTGGGCTTGGGACTGCAAGCTCTCCATACGCCATATACTTAAATGGAAGCGCTAGCATTAGCCCACTGTTTGGTGCATTAAACGATTATTTCTTTCCTGTCTTCGCAGGCGTATCTATCGTAAATGTTACAAAGCATCTCATCATTTATTATAATTCCCCGATGTCCATTAATTATACCGGACATCCAGAATATCAACTCAAAGCCGCTAACCTGCCTCTTAACAACTACCTCACCCTCCAGGTATACGGTTCTTCAAACATATCTATACTGAACGCTAGCCTAATATCAGGCTGGTTCCCATCTACTATGGCCGGTTTCATCGTAGGGGACCTTACAGTTTGGAATTCTACCAATGTTCTTGTAGCGTCAAATACGTTCGTTCCGTTTTCGTATTTCCCTGGTGAGCTGCAGTCTGCATATTTTTCTTCACTTCTTATTTATGGAGCTCCGGATACTCTAGAGAATGATACCATATGGGGAAACACATTCCCTGGCCCGATCATCGCTGGAGTAAACACGACAACTGGTCTCTTTATGGACGCCTCCGGAAACTTGGTCTACAACAACTTTTTCACCGAACAAGACATTGCGTATTCTCCCAACATAAACATATACACCGGCAAGAACGCCACCTATCATGATTATTGGAGCCTTTCGAACAAGGAACCCGTGAATTATACGATTTACGTTAATGGAATACCATTAATAGGCAGCATAATAGGAGGTGGATTCGAAGGTGGCAATTACTGGGGCAGCCCTTATATTACGGGCCCATGGAATGAACAAGGATACATTGAATCAGGATACGATTACTATCCGTTGAATTACTTCAGCTATATTCTTTTTCTGCACGCATCCGGATTGCCAAAAGGCCTAAGTTGGCAGGCATCAATCAACGGTGTTTATTATGTGTCGAACACGCCGTATATGAACGTATCTCTCTACAACGATGGCAATAGCTCATTCTCAGTTTATTTGCCGCCAGGATATATCTACAGCGGCGAAAACTATATTTATGCTTACAAAAATAATACATACTACAACTTTACAGTAAATACGGGCGTATTGTTCTCCGTTACGTTCAATGAAGAGGGTCTTCCAGGTAATTCAACTTGGGAAGTACAAGTCGCAGGAAACATATACGCATCCATTTCGAGATCAATTACAGTTCTGCTTCCAAATGGTACGTATACCTATGAAATATACGGTCCGTATGGGTATTCCCCACATAACAGCTATGGCTATCTTAATGTATCAGGTTCTTCGTCGATCATTTCTGTGAAATTTACAACTAGTATGTACATTTTAACAGTATCTGAACACGGGCTTCCAAAAGGTACAGATTGGTTCATAGTGGTGGATGGTAAAGTCTACTACGGAAATACCTCTACCATTAAAATTCTCCTGCCACCAGGCAGGTATTCGATCTACGCAGATACAATACCTGGTTATTCCAAAACTCTATCAACAAATACTATTATAATAAATGGAAAAAACTTGGATGTGTCGGTCACATATATCCAGAACAGGGACATCATTTTCTATTACTATATTATAGCATCAACAGCTGCAGGGCTCATTGCAGGAGCGGCCATCGGTTTTTATATTAGAAGAAAACATTGAAGATCTTCGTTCCTAGTTTTTTTAGAAAATCTTTATTCATTTATTAATACAGCTTGGGGAAAGATAGATTTTATGGCAACTTCGACAACTTCATCACCCGTTGAAGAAATGAAATAAAGAGAGTTTCGATTATGTTCTGGATCCATACTTTCAAGGAGTTCGGATAAAAAGACCGAGGTAAGTTCCTTGTCTTCGTACTCTAGGCTTGATATATGAAGATTTTCGTACCCCGTTATTATGATGTTCAGGTTGTTGATCTGCAATGCTTCCGAAAATATCTCAACGGCAAGTTGGTACCCAAGCGCTCTTGCTCTTTCTCTGGTATCGGCCAATGTGCTGGAATACCCTCCGAATTCGAACAAATCAGAATCTGGAAATTCAACTGCTATTCTATTTGCTATACTCCGGTTTCCATATGTATATATAACTATTTTTCTTCCTTTCGATCGCCATAATTGCTCTATAACAGTTCTTTTAAGAGATACTATGTTGTGGTTGACAATTACATAGACGTTTCTGTTATTAATCTTTCCAAATAACACAGTGTAAGAACGTATGTATGTATTAAGATTGATTTACGGTTCACACATCTTTCGCAGCGCAATAAATTGAAACATGATATGATAATATTTATTCAATTTTAAATACATATTTCACGTTTAGCGTATGCATAATACAACGATATATGTAGCGAACCTTAAAATAACGTGAAACGATATTAGAAATGTAGAGGTGTTTTTATGCCGGAAACAACTGAAGAAATTAGCAAGGGTTTGGAAGATGTCAACATTAAATGGACAAGGCTAACAACTATAGATGGAAATAAAGGTATCCTTAGATATGGGGGATACTCCGTAGAGGATATAATCAATAACGGCGCACAGGCAGAGGAGATTCAGTACCTTTTCTTATATGGAGAATTACCTAATGCACAGGAATTAAAGATCTTTAAAGAAAATGTGCAAAAAGGATATAACATTCCAGATTTCGTAATAAATTCAATTAGGCAGCTTCCAAGAGAATCAGATGCAGTTGCAATGCAGATGGCTGCAGTTGCGTCTATGGCAGCATCTGAAATAAAGTTCAAGTGGAATAAGGATACGGACAGGGATGTTGCTGCACAGATGATAGGCAGCATGTCCGCTATAACTGCAAATGTCTATAGGCATATCCTCGGTATGCCAGCTGAGAGGCCAAAACCGTCTGACAGCTATGCTGAAAGCTTCCTTAAAGCTGCCTTTGGCAGGAATGTTACAAAGGAGGAAGTAGATGCAATAAACACTGCGCTAATACTTTACACAGACCACGAGGTTCCTGCGTCAACAACTGCAGGACTTGTTGCTGTATCAACATTGAGTGATATTTACTCTGGCATAACTGCTGCTCTTGCTGCACTCAAGGGCCCGCTCCATGGTGGTGCTGCAGAAGCCGCAATAGCGCAGTTTGATGAAATAAAAGAGCCTTCAAACGTAGAGAAATGGTTCAATGACAACATAATAAACGGCAAGAAGAGGCTCATGGGATTCGGGCACAGAGTATATAAGACATATGATCCAAGGGCAAAGATATTCAAGGGAATAGCTGAGAATCTCTCCAAGAATAATGCAGAGGTAAAGAAAATATACGATATAGCCACAAAGTTGGAGGACCTCGGTGTTAAACAGTTTGGATCAAAAGGCATATACCCGAACACAGACTACTTCTCTGGCATAGTTTACATGTCCGTAGGTTTCCCCCTTAGGAACAACATATACACTGCTCTGTTTGCCCTATCAAGGGTTACTGGCTGGGAAGCACACTTCATAGAGTACGTAGAAGAACAGCAGAGATTAATAAGGCCAAGGGCTGTCTATGTTGGCCCTGCTGAGAGAAAATTTGTAAAACTACCTGACAGAAAATAAAATAATTTAATTTAAAGGACCAGGTACATATAACCTTCCTGTTTCCTTTTTATTATTTCTTTTAGGCTCGCTGGTACGTATACAACGCCAGGGGCAAGCTCATCCTTTTGTATGTTTCTAGCTTCCATTGAGGTGCCGCATGCCACTACCTGTACTTTCTTGTTCTTCAAAATCGGCCCGATCCTATTCTTTTCGGTAACTGCAGCTATCCCTCCGTTTAAATAAACAACTTCTACTAGTTCAGTTTCAGGCATCTCCGAAAGATGAGTAGCTGCCGTTATGGACATTGGTATTTTTTCCTCCGAATCAACGGACAGAATTATTTTCATAAGAAAATGAGCGTATATGCAGAATTAAGCTTTATACCGGCATCTAGATATATCACGAGTGTGATGATATTTTACACCTTGTTCGTATTTTCTGCTTTACAGAACGTTATGCTAGGTATATCGGCAATTTTATTTCGTTACGTTATGATCTATGTAAATTTTTTCATTTTCCTCTCATAGAAGTAGATATATTTTAACTTTTATCTATGTATTGGTTAGAAAATAATAATGGTCTTTAGAAATTTATTTAATGAATAAAAATTATTTATAAATTTGACTGGGGAATTAACTGTAGGCTCAAAGCGGGAGGTGCATACCCAGGGCGAATGTTGTAACAGCGGCAAAGAAAAGATACATTAGCCACGTTCCTGTTATTAGGTGGAAAGCCCCTTTAATTCTAGTCCAGGATGCGGAATGTAGAAGGCTCGCAGGAATATCTGATATATAGACGAGGGCAAGCAGCACGAAAAGTGTAGCGACTGGTACGTCACCGGCTTTGAAAAAGACAAACGCTCCTGTTATGCTTATCCATAGAAATGCGATGGCCATATAGCCGTCCACAGTTGTGTCTCCGCCTACGTATTTGTTTATTCCCAGAGCGAACCAGTGAACACCATAGGCAGTGAATGCAGTTGCGGCCATGTAGAGCACTGGGCTTGCCTGGAATGCATTGAATACAGTCAAACCGAGAAAGAGTTAAGTCCCAGTAACGAACTGCATGAAGCCGGGCATCCATATTCCCCATTGGCCAAGCACGTGGTTGACCTTGTCCGTATTCTCCTTAGGAATACGGAAAAATTCCCATCCGCCGTATATGAAGTATCCACTTCCTAGCCCAAAAAATCCTATTGCCAAAGGTGGTAGTGGGCCTGTCATTTTTTAGCACCACTACACAGTCTCATCTGTAATTTATTTAAATGTGGTGTAGTATCTTGTTATCAAATACAGGCATTTTTATAAATGTTTATAATATCATACTATTTAGTATAAGCCTTATTATAAAAATTTGTTCAAGATATTTGTTGTTATGAAAAATGATGTGAGTTTATAGTTCCTATAAATACATATTTTTACATTATGCTAATATTTTATTTTACTTATCTGTTTCCCATTAGCGATACAATAATTTAGAATATAATTATATTTATAAGTTAAGTCCTGCTTATTACTTGAAAATTCTTAAATATCGAAGGTCAATTTTTAAATGTAACTGAGGTGCAAACTAGGGTAAATGCACCTTGTTTTAAAATTAGGAGTTGATAGTTGTGGAAGTTGGTGAAGTTATAGAGTTTTATGCTGGCAGTAAGTCGCTCAAAGGAGAAAAAAATCAGACAATATTGCAAGCGCTTTTGCTAAATGGTATCGATATTCCACACATATGTTACCATCCAAGCCTTGGCCCTATAAACACTTGCGATACATGCCTTGTAGATATGAACGGAAAAATTGTACGTTCATGTTCCACTTATTTAGAGCAGGGAGCCAAGATAGATTACAATTCAAATAGGGTTCTAGAACTGCAAAGGGAAGCTGTTCAAAGAATGCTGCACAATCATGACTTGTACTGTACGGTCTGCGACAACAACAACGGAGATTGCCCTCTTCACAATGCTGTACATGACCTTGAAATAGATAACCAGAAGTATCCCTACGAACCAAAACCGTACCCTGTGGATGATTCTAATCCGTTCTACGTCTACGATCCGAATCAATGCATATTATGTGGCCGATGCGTTGAGGCATGCCAAGACGTACAGGTCAACGAAACCCTGAGTATAGACTGGAGCAGGGAAAGGCCAAGAGTTGTGTGGGACAACGACGTTCCCATAAATGAATCTTCGTGCGTATCGTGTGGCCATTGTGTTACTGTTTGCCCTGTTAATGCGTTAATGGAAAAGACAATGTTAGGCAAGGCCGGTTTCCTCACAGGTTTAGAAAAGAATACGAAGCAGAAGATGATAGACGTGGTAAAATCTATAGAGCCAGAAATAACAATGTCTCCAATAATGGCCATAAGCAACATCGAATCAAAGATGCGCTCCAGCAGGATAAAGAAGACAAAAACAGTCTGTACATACTGCGGAGTAGGCTGCTCCTTTGAGATGTGGACAATGGGAAGGGAAATTTTAAAGGTTCAGCCGCAGCCTGAATCACCAGCGAACGGGATATCTACATGCATAAAGGGAAAGTTTGGCTGGGACTTTGTTAACAGCAAAGAAAGGCTAACAAGCCCCCTAATAAGGGATGGCGAAAGGTTCAGGAGGGCTACATGGGAAGAGGCTTTGGATCTAGTGGCAAAAAAGCTAAGGGAGATAAAGGACAAGTATGGTGGGGATGCCATAGAGTTCATAGCGTCCTCGAAGGGCACTAACGAGGAAGCGTATCTAATGCAGAAACTGGCCCGCCAAGTATTTGGTACGAATAACGTCGACAACAGCTCTAGGTTCTGTCAGGCCCCAGCAACTACTGGCCTTTGGCGCACTGTAGGTTACGGGGGAGATTCCGGCTCTATACAGGACATATACATGGCGGATCTTGTAATAGCCATTGGTACAAATACAGCTGAATCCCATCCTGTACTTGCAACGAGGGTTAAGAGGGCACACAAGCTCAATGGGCAAAAACTGATCGTGTCCGATCTAAGGATGCATGAGATGGCACGGAGGGCAGACTTATTCCTGCATCCAAAGCCAGGGACGGATATCGTATGGCTTAGCGCTGTAACTAAATATATATTGGATAAAGGCTGGGAAGATAAGAGCTTCATCAGGGAAAGAGTAAGTGGCTTTGAAGATTATGTTAAGAGCCTAGAGCCTTTCACAATGGAATTTGCTGAGGAAGCGACTGGTATCAGCAAGGAGACGCTGATGAAGGTTGCTAACATGATACACGAAGCTAAGAACATGGTTATCCTCTGGGCCATGGGAGTTACTCAGCATCAGGCCGGTAGTGATACTTCTACCGCTATATCGAATCTGCTCCTAATAACTGGAAACTATGGGCGACACGGTACCGGTGCATATCCCCTAAGGGGACACAATAACGTGCAGGGGGCAAGCGACTTCGGTGCGATGAATGCTTACTTGCCAGGTTATCAGCCTGTCTCAGATCCAACTGTTAGGAAGAAATTTGAAGATGCGTGGCACTGCACTATACCTGAAAAGCCAGGGCTTGATAACAATACATGCCTGGAAGGGATAATGAATGGAAAAATAAGGGCAATGTATGTAGTAGGAGAAGAACTGGTAGAAACTGGATCGGATTCAAACTTCATCAGGGATCAACTTGAAAAACTTGATTTCCTAGTTGTAGAGGATCTATTCCTCTCTGAAACGGCAAAATATGCTGACGTAGTTCTTCCTGCTTCTGCAAGCCTTGAGAAGGAAGGCACCTTCGTAAACACAGAGAGGAGGATACAGAGAATATATGAGGTTATGGCTCCGCTGCCAGGTACTAGGCCAGATTGGCAGATAATACAGGATATTGCAAACAGGCTTGGGGCTAGATGGAATTATGGGCATCCATCTGAAATAATGGAAGAGGCGGCTTCTCTTTCGCCAATATTTGCAGGAGTTAGGTATGAACTCCTTGAAGGCTTCAAAAGTTTGCAGTGGCCAGTACGTAGCGACGGGAAGGATTCCCCACTGCTCTATGAAAAAGAATTTAACTTTCCAGACGGCAAAGCAAGGCTCTATCCGCTCAAGTACAACCCGCCGCTTTCATCGGGCTTGGAATTTGATCTGCACCTTAACAACGGAAGGCTGCTGGAACATTTCCATGAGGGAAATGAAACGTACAAATCGCCAGGGATAAGATCTAAAGTGCCAGGTACGTTTGTCGAAGTCTCTCCTGATCTAGCCAAAGAGCGTGGACTGGAAACAGGCGACTTGGTTAGGATAACCTCGGAGTATGGGAGTATAAAGGTAAGCGTCCTTGTATCGGACAGAGTTTCAGGGAAAGAGCTGTATATGCCCATGAACGCGTCTGGAGATTCTGCAGTAAACTTACTTACAGGACGCTTAATGGATCCGACTGCACACACACCCGCCTACAAGGAGGTGTCTGTGAGGCTCGAGAAGATAACGGGCAAGAGAGGTCCGCCTCCGCTGCCATCAACGAATCCGAGAAATGCCATACCGCACCCACAGATAGGCGTACAGGTTGAGAAAAAATGGGCCAGAAAGGATTACGTTAAGCTTACTACGGAGTGATGACATGGCAAAGATGATAGATAGCATTGAAGATTCAAGCATAAGCCAAGAAAGCGAAGGTTTCTATAATATAATAACGGAATACAGGAGTGAAATTGAAGCAATCCTTGAGCTGGTTGGAGTAGCAAAAAAAAAGCGGAGTATTAGATATGATCAAGGCCATTATGGAACATAAAGCAGACGTTGTAGGGGTTGCAACGGAAGAGATTTATAAGGAAAAAAACCAGAATTTTTTAAGAAATATACTCACAATTTACACACTTTTGAGCTCAATTGATTCTGAGAGGCTGAGAAAATTCATGGAAAATGCAGCTAAATCCATAGAAAGCGCGGATAAGCTGAAAGCGGAGGGATCATTGAGCCTATTGAAGATAGGATCACAGCTAAAAGATCCGGATGTAAGTGCAGGTGTAAGGGTCTTGCTCTCAGTTGCAAAAGGGTTTACAAAGGATGAAGAAAAGTGAAAGCTGCAACTCACTTGAATGGTTTAACGAGTCATCGTACATTGAAGCGCATAGATAGCTATGGTTGGCTAGAAGCCGAAGATCAAGTTGCACAGGAAGAACCGCTTGAGATCAAATTTAGAATAGGCAGCGACAAAGAGAAGAGTGCTGGTATTGTTATGAGAACGCCAGTACACGATGATTGGCTTGCAGTGGGATTCCTATACAGTGAAGGCATACTTCATGATAGGCGATGGATAAATGGCATAGAAGGTGTATCAATAGAGGGAAAAGCTCAAGATAATATAGTAACTGTAAACATAGATCCTAGAAACGGTTCTTTTGATCCTGATTACAGGGAGAGATTTGTAAATTCATCATGCGGCATATGTGGCAAGTCAACTATAAACGGCATCTTCCTCAGGATGGGAAAGATTAAAAGAGACAACATCAAAATCGATCCTGGCGTCATAGTTTCACTGCCTGTAATAATGAAGGGCATGCAGCAATTGTTTTCGAAGACAGGCGGCATACATGCTGCAGCACTTTTTTCAGCAGACGGGAAACCTATCGTAACTGCAGAAGACATTGGCAGGCATAATGCAGTGGATAAAGTCGTCGGTTTTTCATTGATCGAAGGGATCGACACATCTACCTTAATTCTACAGGTCAGCGGGCGTGCAGGTTTTGAGATAGTGGAAAAAGCAGCTATTGCAGGTATACCAGTTATATGCTCGGTTTCAGCTCCTTCGAGTCTCGCAATAGAAGTGTGTGAATCGCTTGGCCTTACCCTTATATGCTTTGTGAGGGGAAGTAGTTTCAATGTCTATACCCACGCTGAAAGGATAATGATTTGAAGCTAGGAATAAGAATGTTTGCTCTATGATAATATCATTAAGCACTAATTCCTCTGGGGAGTAGTTTTGGTAGAGAACATAACAAAATTTATCCTCCACAACGAAAGCAGGATGGGATATTCAATAGCCATTATCGTTTCGGCTAGTATTTTTCTAGATGTTTGGGATCTGGCATCCTTATCCTTTGTTATAACATTTTTTCGGTCTTATTTCTATCTCAGCGGATTAACTCTGAGCGTAGCCGTTAGCTCCGCAAATATAGGAGCGGTAATGGGTTCCATTTCTGGGGCATACCTTGTAGAGAGATTCGGAAGGAAAAGGATGCTGTTATCGAACATGCTTATATTCTTTGCATCTTCTATTGCGATAGTATTTTCTCCTTCTATTTATTTAGTTATCCCTTTCAGGATTTTGATGGGTTTTGGTATTGGGAGCGATGTAGTAACCGGATTTACGTACATTTATGAATACGCAAATGAAAGACAGAGGCAAACATTCTATCCGCTCTGGGGATATTCGTTTTCCGCCATAGCGATCCTTGCAATAGTTGTGGTCTTTGTTTCACACTTGTTCGTAACATGGGATCAGCTGTGGAAAATAGTCTTCATGATAGCGGCGATATTCTCGGTTTCAATGCTTTTTTTGAGGTACAGGCTTATGGAAACGCCGCTTTGGCTCTACCTTAACAGAAAGTATTCCGAACTGGAAAACGTTATGGAAAAGGCCTATGGGAAAACAATTCTTTCCTTAAGCGATCCCCCTTCGAGAGAACGGATATTCGGAGATTCTCTCAAATTTTTGCGCTCTAAACGAATGGCCTTTGTCTTATCATTGAATGGCATAGTTGGTTTCATCGGTTGGGGCTTCTCCTTCTACGTTACGTATATGCTTTCAGCGCTGCACCTCTACACATTCAATTCCATACTTGGAATAGATATGATAATCTATGGATCAGCTCTTATAGCGGCTTACATTTCTGGTTATATTAGTAAAAGGTTCGGCGTATACAAGTCTACAGTCGTTCCATCTGCATTGTCTGTAGCTTCTCTCTTGGCGCTTGTTATGGTCTTCCTTGGTTACCTCCCTCAATTGTTTGTTGTGCCACTTATCATAGCGGTCATATTCTTTGACTATTTGGGCCCAATGGCCTATAATGCAGTATTGAACATATACGTGAATCCGGAGACAAGAAGTGCTGCGAACGGCATGAACTATATGGTCAACAAAGTGATAGAATCGGCAAGCGGACTATCAGCAGGTATGATACTCATTGAATTCGGCCTAGGAATTAATACACTTATGCTTACCATTATAGCGGGTGTTCTATTTGTTTTCGCAGCTTATTTCGGGCGATCCCTGTAAAATTAATAGCTATAGGTTAAAAACACAATAAATTATTGCAGACGTTCGTTGGTCGGTGCTGCAGTTATTTAGCGATATGCTACAATACGTATCATTTTTCTTTTTACTGTTAAGCTACTTCTAGAACAGAACTTCCGTTGCTCAAATGCTGATATGTACAAAATAGCATTAACAGGGGATTAGATCATACGTCGAATTGCAAAGAAGTTTGAATGACCAAAAACATAGGCATGTGGCATTTTATATAATTCGCTGCGAGTGTGATGTACGGAAAAGAAATGCATTAAACTATACGCCGTTTATGGATTAAGTTTTCCGACAAACACTTTTGTTATGTACCTTATTCTGACTTTGCCGTCTACACTGAAGGCATTAAAGGCGGTTTCAAGGGCTTTCATAGCAGCCTGAAATTTTGGATATTCCTGTGTTATACTGTAAAAAGTGGATAGGTAACGACCTTTTAGCCCTTCAAGGTCGAGCTCTTGGTAGTTTTGATACTGATAATAGTCGTAAGCCCAGTTGAAAAATTGCGGTATAGTATCAGGTGGTAAACCGGTACTTCCAGTTCCTTGGTAGTTCTTGCCGTAGGCCGACACTATCTTTTCGTACTCCGCAGTAAAACCGTCATCTATGTCTCTATCATTCCAAATAAGCACTACCATGTACGGTGCTGTAAGTATCCTCCTAAACTCCACTTTTGCTTTATCGGTGTCAAACCAATGGAAAGATTGGCCAGCGCTTATAACATTTACACTGTGATCCTCTAGACCAGTATTTTCGGCACTTCCTCTCACAATAATGGCATTTCCAAATGAACTAAGCTCATCCTTGGCGAATTTAAGCATTTCTCCATTTGGATCTATGCAGTATACTTTGTTTCCATTTTCAAGGAACATTCTTGCTAGTATACCTGTACCACAACCAATGTCAGCAATCACCATTTCCTTTTTCAGTCCGTATTTATCAGTTAGCATCTTTACTATTCCTACTGGATAACTAGGTCTAAATTTGGAATAGTTTTCTGAACGTCCTGTAAAAAGCCGATCACTAGATTTCATCGATCTTAATTCTGTATGACTATTTAATTATATATGTATCAGAATTTTTCAATATTAACTTACATATTTGGCAAATATGCCGAATTGAAAATCCATGTGTGATCAATTTTCAACAATAAAATACTTTTTATTTTTCATTACCTCATGTTTTCATAGAAGTTGTGAACTGAGCGTATAAGCAAAGTATGAAAAAATTGTATGCCGATACACTTTGCTTACCATTAATGGAATGGGCCTGGCCGGATTCGAACCGGCGATCTTCTCCGTGTGAGGGAGACGTCGTAGCCACTGGACCACAAGCCCGCAACGCTATATACTTAGGTTGAATAAAATCTTTTCAATCTAGGGACATTTGCAAATTTTAGTTGATCTATTAATCCTTTGACCTGTAAGTAAATTTATGTATGATAGTGGTATATGTATTTGTGTACGCTTTCAAGGCCGTAAAACAGTATTTCTATCCTTCTGATAACCTGAAGGTGCTTATGCATAAGTTTACTGATATGGTCAATTTCACGATAAATATTATGATTGAGAAGAATCTTACATCAAGAAATTCTGTATCGAATGAAGTTTATCATAAACTTAAGGAATACGAGATACCTTCGTATTATTATATAGAAGCCATTAACAAGGCAGTTGCACTTGTGAAGACATACAGGAAGAGATTGAAGAAAAAGCAGAAGGCAACCGTGCCTCACGTCGAGAAACCAATGCTATCCACATATTATGGGTTTAAGATAGTTGGCGGAAACCTAATGATCCCAATAGCCAATAGGGAATACGAAAGCATACCACTGAATGCATATGTAAGAGATGCAACATCGATGGTGAAAGTGCATTCTTTTGCTTTGTCGGCGTACACACTCTCTCTCACCATAGGGAGGGATGTCGATGCTATTGAATGCACCACTACAGTCGGTGTTGATCGGAATTTAAGGAATGCAACAGTAGGGAATGAATTCCATCATGAAATATATGATCTCTCAAATGTCGTTGAGATCAAGCAACGCTACAGGAAGAAGGAATCCCATTTCCACAGGAATGACAGGAGGATTCGAGAGAAGATTTTATCAAAGTATGGAAAGAGGGAAAGAAACAGGGTAAAGCAGATCATGCATGAAACAAGCAAGGCAATTGTCGCTAACGCATCCACGAGAAAAGAGATGATTGTCCTTGAGAACATTAGGGGAATAAATAAGATTACAAAGAAGGGCGATGGAAAAGGGAAGGATTACAGATTCCTTCTTAAGAATGCATTTCCATATGGGATGCTTGCATCCCAGGTAATGTATAAGGCATCATGGGAAGGCCTTCCTGTCATAGAGCTGACAAGAAAGGAAACAAGGAACACCAGCAGGATGTGCTCGGTATGTGATACTCTGGCCAGAATAGAGCATGGCAGGATCCTGAAGTGTGATTCCTGCGGTCTTGAGATAGACCGTGATGTGAATGCATGCATAAACATTGCATTCAGGTATCGGACATGTCTGAAACGATCCCATAAAGGCCTGCCAGGTGAAGCTGTGAAGCAGTCAAAAGATGTGGAGCAGATGGCAGGAAGCCAAATATCAACGGATATTTGAAAAAGCCAATCTAGGAAAATAGCATAAATTTTCAGAGCATGGATAAAAAATATTAACGTATTAACGATATTTGTATGTGCCTGGGAAACAGCTGACGCTATTCGATGAAGAAAACGAAGTTGTAAAATGCAAGTTCTGCGATATCATCTCAGGAAAAATAGCGTCTAATGTAGTTTATTCTGACGAACATTTCATAGCTTTTCTTGATCACAAGCCGCTCTTCAAAGGCCATACTTTGCTTGTTCCAAGAAAGCACTTTGAAAATATATACGAAATGGATGAAGAAACATCATCAAAGTTGATGCACGAAGTTCAACTTATATCAAGGGCCGTTGAAATAGCTACCTCTTCTGATGGTACCTTCATAGCAATAAATAATAAGGTAAGCCAGAGCGTTCCGCACGTACACGTACATATTGTGCCTAGGAAGCAAAAAGACGGGCTTAAGGGGTTCTTCTGGCCAAGGCAAGAATATGGTGAAGGAGAAGATAGAGAATATGCCAACAAAATCAGAGAGCAGATAGAAAAAATTTCTTCTACAAGGTAGGATCAATTTTTTCATATATGAAATAATTCAGTAGTGTGAGGAAATTATTCCCGTTAATCATTGCTAGTTCTTCGTTCTTTCTCAGCTATTATGTTAGGCTCTCATGGTCAATTCTCTCAGTTTATATGCCTTTCCGGCCTACTATAGAAGAGGAAGGCCTTGCATTTTCCCTTTTCTTTGTTGGCTACGTTATAGTGCAGATTCCCTCTGGTTTCGTATCAGACAGGTTTTCCGGTGGCTGCGTCATTGGTATTGCACTTATAGGAGTAGCGATATCTGCTATACTTTCTTCTTTGTCCAAGAATATAACTGATGAATATCTGTCAAGCATTCTAATGGGCTTTACTGCTGGATGGGTGTATCCTGCGTCTATAAACGTAATGAACCACTATTATAAAGATAGAAGAAGCGTTTATATCGGATATTACAGCATAGCTTGGCCTTTGGCAATAGTTATTTCGGGCCTTGTACTGCCAACGATTGCTGTGAGAATAGGCTGGCAGTGGGGCTACTATACATCTGCCATGGCAGCAGTAGTGGTTGCAATCGCTGCGTTTAAACTCAGAACAGAGAAAGCAGGGTACAGCATAGATTTTTCGCTGATCAAGGACAGGAACGTTCTGCTTCTTTCTCTGGGTGGACTTTTATTCTTCCTCTCTTACTGGTCCCTGACCCTCTATGCTTACAAATACTTTGTTGGCATGGGGATAGATCCCCTAATATCGGGTTTCATATTTTCGGCCATGGCTATCTCCGGCCTTTTCTCTACACCGGTATCAGGATTTTTGATTTCAAGGTTAGGTCTTAAGCCTTCGGTAATAATATCTTTAATAATTTATGGATTGCCTATAATGAGTTTTGCAGAAGTTAGATCAGCCGCTGTGCTTATTTTGATATCCCTCCTTATGGGCTTCTTTAGATTCATAATAACACCAGGAAATTCCGACCTAGCCATAGAAATCGGCCGGGAACGTGCTGGAAGTGTCTCTGGAATAGCAAATATGTTCTGGCAGTCTAGTGGCATAATAGGTCCTCTCGTCTCTTCGCTGATTATAACTTCCGTGGGTTTTAATGTGCTTTGGATTATACTTGCGGCAATAGTGATTTCCTCTTCGGTTCTCTATTACATGATCGGATCTTCACTCCATGCAGCAGCTCATCATGGTGATATCTCTTGAAAATGATTGGGTTGCAAGTTTTAAGCCTTCATTTTCAGTTGGAAACACGTGAACGGTGTTTATCAGATCATCGGTCTTAAATCGTTTCGATAAGATGGCAGAAGCCTCGTTTATAAGTTCGGGTGCATTCTCAGCAACTATCTGTACGCCAACAATTTCCTTGGTATCTGCTTCCGCTACTATATTTATTATTCCCTCTCTATTAGCATGTATCCTCTCGCTTGCCACATCCTTAGTTGATATTCTCCTCGCTTCGGTCTTTATTCCAGCCTTAGTAGCCTCATCCTGAGTATAACCAACAGACGCATAACCAGGGCTGCAGAAAACAGCAAACGGCACATTGAATATATCGATTGTTCGCATCGCATGGTTGAACATGTTCTCGGCTGAGATGAAGCCTTCTCTTGCAGCCAAGGTTTCTAGCTTATACTTCTGATCAACAACATCGCCGGCAGCATATATCTTCCGATTCGACGTCCTCAGGTATTCATCTACTGCAATCCCTCTTTTGCTGTATTTTACACCTGTCTTTTCTAAGGCCAGATCTATGTTTGGCGCTCTACCGGTTGCTACGAGTATTTCTTCTACCTCTAACGTATCGTTTATATTTGTACCATTTAATTTTAGGTATTTTTTGCCCTCTCCTCCAGACACCTCATCCACTGAAGTGGATGTATTGATAACCATACCATCCTCTCTTAAGGACCTCTCAATGATGCTTGCCATATCAGCGGGTATTCCTGGCAAGATCTGATTAGAGACCTCAATTATATGTACTTCAGATCCAAGCCTAGACAGCGCTTGCCCGATCTCTACTCCAACCGCTCCGCCTCCTAGTATGGCTATGCTTGCCGGAACATGTTTCAGTTCCCAGACACTGTCGGTTGTTATGTAACTTGTTTCATTTAAGCCTTTAATTCCCGGGACATAAGGTCTAGAGCCTGTTGCAATGAGCACGTTGTAGCCAAACAATGAATGCGAAGAATCTACTAGTATTTCCTTTTCTCCTGTAAAAACTGCAGTTCCAGTGTAAAGATCAATGTTTTCATACGATTCTACCACATCTTCGTACTTCTTCTTCCTCTCGCCGTGAACTGATTCGCGTATGAAATCCATTATAACCTCGGTCTCGGGGGGCCTTTCAACTGATGGAAGTCCAGGGTACCTTGGTTTGAGAGAGTTCTGAAAGCTGTTGGAAATGGATATAAGCAATTTTGACGGGACGCAGCCTGTGTTAACACATGTCCCTCCTAATGGCCCATTTCCAACCATGGCTATTCTTGCCTGCCCAGAGGTTATCTCACTGGCCCTTATGGCAGCAGAGAATGCTGCGGCTCCACGTCCAACTATAACTAGATCGTATTTTTCACTCAACATCTCTCACCTCGCCTCTGTACCTGGTTTTTTTGAAGACCTCAGCATCTTCGAGCTTCTCTGGATCAACACTATCATCTACCTTTACTACAGCGCTGCCGTCTGGGAGACTCACACTAACCCATAGTACGCCGTCGACAGATTTCAGCCCTTTCTCTACAGTGGCAACACAATCATTGCAGGTCATTCCATATATCCTCATTTTTATGGTTTTCATAATAGTACATTTCTCTATTCTATTTATAAGGGAAAGTAAAAAAAAGTTTACTTGTATAACCGCATAACATGAATCGTTGGAAAAACATCTTATCTTTTCTTGCGATATTTGGAATTATAATTGTTTGGACTTATGTGTTTAGGTTAGCGTTATTGGCCCCGCCATTTGCTGTTTCAGCTTACCTAATATCTGTAGAGCACCGTGGCAGATTCTCTAAACCAGATTCCTTGATAGTATCGTATGTAGCGGTAATACTGAGTACAACATTATTACACATACTTCTAGGAACAGGCGTTATACAACTGTATCTCAACGTTGTAATAATTTCTATCTTGATAACATTTACAAGGTTTAAGCATCCACCTGCAATTGCACTGGCTGTTTTCTCATACATAGAACATAACGATGTAAAGTTTGTAGAATCAAGCATAATAATTTTAATAGTGTTGTGGTTAGCCGATCTCATACATCACCATTATGTATTTCTGGCTGATGAAAGTGAGGATAAAGAAGGCAAATAACTTAAGCGGGCTTTATAGGCACTATTGTAAACGTTAGTATGAACATAGCTAGTGAAACTATTCCTAAAACTATGTCAAGTTTTGATATTTTAGAAAAGTCATTGAGTGCAGGAGGATGTACAAGCCCTGTGAATACCACGAATATAGCTATTATCCACCATCCCGTATAGAAGAAGCCTATACCGAACAGAAAAGCTAAAAAGACGTAAGATAGCACGTTTGCCCTATTTCCAAGAACACCTCTGAGTATGTGGCTTCCGTCGAGCTGTCCTGCAGGTATTAAATTCATAGCCGTTGCAAACATGCCCACCCACACTGCAAAAACCATCGGGAAGATAGGGCCCGTAAAGTTGGTATGAAGCCCTAGCAATTGGTATATAAGAGGGAACGTAACCTTGAATGGGATGTAATAAGGGGGAATAGGCTTTATTACACCCTGAAAGTAATCGGCAACAAACAAGAGCGGAAGTGCAGTGAGAAAACCAGCAATAGGGCCAGCAGCCCCAATCTCTGTCATGGCTTTTCTATTAGGCAGAGGATCGCGGAGCGATATAAAAGCACCGAATGTGCCTATACCTACAGGAAAAGGAATAAAGAAAGGCAGCGACGCCTTCACGTGATGCCTTTTTGCAACCAGAAAATGCGCACTTTCGTGAATCCCGAGGATAAGTAAAAGCGGGGCCGAAAAGAACAAAAATCCATACGCCCAAAGCCTAAGTTCGTAGAAAGATCCTCTCGGAACAAAATTTATGGAATACTGGGAACCAACGTACATTGTTGAAAGTATTGTTGCAACAAGGAGTACTACGTTTACTATGTTACCAAAATAACGCTGCTTTGGCCTTCTGGTTACCTGTATAAAATTCTCTCCGTCTCTTGAGAGGAATGGGATAAAGCCCTTATCTACAAGCTCTCGCCTTATATAATCAAAACTGGCATCTATGCCTTCGTTATCGCTATCAAAAAAGTAGAATTTAACTGATACTGGATCAACGATTATATCATACACTTTTATTTTCGAAGTTACGACCTGAACGATATACCTTAGATCTTCACTCTGCACTTTTATGTTAGGTTCCATTTTTACCTTCCTTAAACGTTAAACATCTTCCCCGGAAGTAACGAGATGCATTCACGTTTCATGCACACTGACCCTCCGGGGACTTCTTTGCCTGCCTCTGATCGGATCATCATCGAATGCTACGCCACATATTCTCGGTTCGAGGCCCATGGCCAGGCAACCTTTTGTCTCACGTCGTCGTTACCAATCATAGTTCATGGAACTAGATGATGAGACATAGTCTATATTAAAAATTGATTTAATTACTTTTACCTTTTAATTAATATATCGGAGAATGTACGATCTTTGTATACCATGCTGGTAAAATAGCGTCTACTTACGTAATCTATTTTGATGCCACCCGCATGTTACATCACCATTTCAAAAAATCAGGAGGATAGCTATGGCATTCTTTAAGAGAAGGATATACATTTAAATTTCATAGACTACAATGTACTAACAAAAGAACCCTTACAGTATTAGAGTAAATAACTGCTGAAAGTGGATATTGGCTTTGAAAGCGTAAGTCTAAGATCGTTGGGAATGGAAGTATAACGCAGGTCATTCGTGATTTCTTAAACTCCTCTTATGGCCAAAGCTGTGCATGTGAGAACCTAAAGATATCCTTGAAAAAGCCAGTGCGAGTAATAAAGTCATTGATAGTAAAGTTAGGGATAGTGAGGAATATCTTGGATATCCTATTACATATACTAAAGTAGGTGTGATGAAACCATTGATAGCAGAAAAGTTAAGCGAAGGGCCTATCTTTTCTGGGTCTATATTGGATGACCTGAGGAAGCCAGGAATAATCGCATTAACAGTTAACCCCATAACAGTAAACACGACCGCTGCTTCAAGGCTGAGGAATATGAAAAAAAATATCGAAGATATTATTGTGACTACCGATGTGACATATATCATGTTTTTGAAACCGTATCTTTTGCCGAGTATCGGGAACACCATGTAAGCGGGAATAGCAACCAAGTATGCTATCAGGCTTTCCACAAAAGCGGTTGAACCTAAAAGCTTAGGTGCTATCTCAAGCACAAAGGCAGGCTCAAATGCAAGGAAATATATCAGAAAGCTGTAAGGGGAAAAATTAAATCCGGTTGAAATGACATGTCCAATTGGCACATTCCTTATAAGCAACCCTAGAAGTGATAAGGGAATTGAAATTCCTGACACTAAGAGTGCGTACTTGAAAGGCATGTACATCGATACAATGGCTGATAAGATCCAGCCAAGAGCCCATCCACCAGTAGTTAGGCCTATGACTATCTGGTTCCTCGTCCTCACAGCAACTTCTACTGCAAAGGATGTGACTATGCCAAACGATATGCCAATTAAGAACCTATCCATTGCCATCATAGTTACGCTTTTTTCAAAAGCCATTGCAATAGAAAGTATTCCTATTGCAAACATCGAATAGGAGAACGGAGTTCCAAGAAACCTGAATTTAGAATAGAGATATGCCCCAAGAAACCTACCTATGAATGGAGAACCAATTATAATGAATACAGTATAATATGGAATCTGAAATTCATTAGATATATATGAAGTATAAAATGCTGGCATTACAAGAATAAATGTTGGTATTGTATAGCCAATTATAGCCATAAGTTCTGATGTATAACCATATTTCCTTACAGTTGGATAATTATTTGCCATTTTTTGCGATATTTTGTACAGATATATAATTGTATCGTTCTAAAATTAATAAATATGTCAAGTTGATATTCAAGATAGTTATTTACCCTCTCATGGCGGTGTTATCTTCAAAGGACCTTATGTTCGAAAACAGGACGTTGTGGGGAGTAAGCACCGCCGCTGCTGTCAGGAGCATCGGGTATGGGGCAACATGGCCTTTTATGGCAGTTTACTTCAACGAATACCTTCACTTGAGCTTAATATTCGTTGGTTTTATATTTACCCTTAACGCTGCCCTATCTATAGTTTTTAGTCTATTTGCCGGCTATCTGTCCGATGTCATAGGGCGGAAATGGACACTCATCTCTGGAAGCGTTGCCGGCTTCATACTTTACGCATTGCTTGCACTCTTAGTCTACAGAGCTGTTTTGATAGCTTCGGCTCTCTTTGTGATGACAGCTTTTTCAGGTTCTCTTGTCTATCCGTCAGCAAATGCGATTGTATCCGACGTAACTACGGAAAAGAATAGGGAGATGGGGTATACTGTATACAGAATAATGGCCAATCTAGGATGGGCAGTAGGTCCACTTATAAGTTCGTTTATATTTAGGTACGGCTTCGAGTTTATATTCCTCTTTGTTGCCGTAGCAAACCTTCTCTCTACAATTGTATCGCTTTTGTATGTGAAAAGAAATGTAAGATACAGAGAAGCTAAAAGGAATTTCTTTGTGGTAGACTACAGGCTTTACCTCTTCAGTATACCTGTATTTCTTCTTATAATGGTCTCTTCTCAATTTTCTGTTACTCTTCCCATATTCGTTGTAGAGGACTTGCATATTGTGGTTTCTAACCTCGGCTATTTCTACGCAGTTAATGGTACAGTTGTTGTTATTGGGCAGTATCCAATATCAAAGTTAATGTCAAGATATCCTGACATCTATGCTCTTGTCTTTGGTGCGATATTTTATTCAATTGGATACCTTATGGTGTCATTTTCGAGGAACCTACCATCTCTAATCATTGACATGATAATAATAACAATAGGCGAAAACTTAACTTCTCCTAATATAAACACGGTTGTATCTAAGATAGCCCCGAAAGAAAGTGTCGGCCAATTCATGGGATTCATAGGTATGGTGAACCAGCTCGCTAGGGCCGCTGCCCCATCAGTTGGTACATTGATACTTTACTCACTGGGCCAACGGCCAGGACTTGTATGGCCAGTTATCGACATATTTGGGATATCAGCAGCAATCCTATTCTTTAGCTTCAGAGGGTTATTTGTTCCGCGCAAACGCATAAGAGGGGCGGCAATGCAAAACTAGCACCTAGTGTCTGCGCGAAACGTATTTTTTAATTTCATCTGATACTATAATTGATCCGATGCTAAGTATCCTTCCAATCTCCACATCTATAAAGGTCATTGAGGCGTTTTTAATTGAGATACCGTATGATTCAGGCTCTCCAAGTTCAAGAAAATACGATATGGCCGCCCTTATTGGGTCAGAATGTGTAGTGTATACATTTATTCCTTCTCTCGCTGCAAGTGCTTCAACAACACGGGTTTGGAGGCTGGTCCATTCTTCCATCTCAAGCTCCTTCCTTATAGAGCCACTTATGTGCCCTGTATATAGTTCATCCCTAAAGTCGCTGGCCCTTCTTCCGCTTGCCTTTCCAAGCCCTATTTCTCGCAGTCTATCGTCAATTACAACTTCCTTTCCAAAACTGCTTGCTATTATCTCTGCTGTTTCTCTGGCCCTGTTTATTGGGCTAGAGTACACATTTTTAATTTCCAGACCTGTAAGCTGATCCCTGGCATGCTCGGCCTGCCTTATTCCGCGCTCTGTTAGTGAATTGCCGTCTATACTGTCTGAGAGTATACCTTTAACGTTTATATCGCTCTCTCCATGCCTAATGAGTATTGCTATCTTCATAATCAGATATGCCCTCTGTTTATTCTTTTTTATCTTTAAAGTTTATCCTGAGGCTCTGATTAACCAGAACAGGCTCATCATTTAGATGGATAAAATAATATATCGTTTTTTGATAATCGTCCTGATACGCCACTGTAGCTCAGTTGGTAGAGCAGCTGACTTGTAATCAGCAGGTCGGGGGATCGATGCCCTCCAGTGGCTTTTTTTGATTGATATTTTTATATGTGGACTTCAGTCCTTGATTATCTGGGAAATTTCTCCGAATGCGATGGGTATCATCATTTCTCTCTCTGACAGGCCGCCATGCATGCCTTTCATTCTGGAATCCCTTAGCCCGGTCATCCTATACCAGATCAGATCATTTCCAGATGGCAAGATCAGCATGTTGCCCGCACGCCTATAAAAGCTATCTGGTACCGCACCTCCACCGAATAATCCGTAATCGAAAGACTCCTGTGTGCTCATAACAAGTGAACTAGCTAGCTTTCTTTTAGTATAATCGATAGTGCTTTCCAGAGCATCGTTTTTAACAAACAGAAACACGTCCCTTGGGCTTCCTACCGGCGGTATCTTGTATCGTCCATCGCTTTTCAAAGAATCGTATAGCTTCCTAAACGAATTTAGGTATATTGTTCTCAGTGGATCAACGTCAATGTGCCCATGATCAGAAGTTATTATTACCAGAGTTCTGCGCCGAACTTCCATTGGAAGTTGTTCAAAAGTTTCCTCTATCATTTTTGATGTAGTCTGCACTTCAAGAGCATACATTTCACTTGATGGGCCGTATACATGGCCAATATGGTCTATATTATCGAGGTAAAAATAGTAATAGTCGTATGCGCCATTGAGTAGATAATTTTTTAAAAGCAGGAGGCCATCCGTTGTGTACGAGTATCCGACCACATCGGATCCATCCTGAATTAGTTTGGTGTACTCTCCATTGACTATGTTTGCCTTTAGGAATGATACGCTTCTGACGCCGTCTTCCTTCATTTTTCTGAATATGGTCTTTCCCTTGAAAAGGTAGGACGGGTTCATGCTATTGAATCTCCTCCTGTATCTTTGCGTAATGGGCCTGTAAGGAAGCGTCAACGCTACAGTCCTAGCTTCATCAAAATAGAGGATCCATTCGAGCAAACCGTGTTCTAATGGAGCGAGTCCAGTATTTATCGTTGTGTTGGCGGCAGCTGTGGTTGAAGGAAATACTGTTGTTATAGCAGCGTAGTAGCCATTATTGATAATTTGCTTGAATATTCCGTTCTTGAATTTATCACTGGCGAAAGTGTCGTATCCAAGGCCGTCAAGATAGAAAAATACTATTTTGTCGTACGACCCTCTAATGTAAGTATATATGTCTTCAGAAAGCACTCTGTTGTTTTTTATACCAAACAAATCCAGGATAGAATTTGGTACGTTCACAAGATTATAACCCTTAAAATTTGGCTTTATCCTGTTTGAATCTATTCTTTCTTCTGATGCTTTGTCATATGTTTCTATGATCATCGTTTAAGGTATGCTGGTATGCTTTAAGTCCTTTAAGTTATTCGCATTTTAGAATTCCATAAATCTAAGGAAATTAATGTATATACATTTGAATAAAAGTCAATTTAGATATATGAAATACTGTATTGATTGATCATATCTTTCATTGCTGAAATTTATATATACGCAAGTAATTCTTAATTTTCCCATTCGGTGAAAACATGGTGAGAATAGTAATAGCTCTTGGTGGAAATGCCCTTTTGAGGAACGGTGAACCCAGAAATTATGAAGTGCAGTACTCACATGCCATTGAGACTTTCAAAATCATAAGAGATATAACCGAAAAAAATGAAACTGTAATAACTCATGGCAATGGACCACAGGTAGGCGATATACAGCAAAGTCATGAGATATCTGGAATAATGGCGAATCTCCATCAGAGCGTAGCTATGTCACAGGGATACATCGGAGAAATACTTGCTAACGCATACGACGAGGTAAGATCGAAATATTCCCTTTCCAAAAGTATATTCACAATAATAACTAGATCAGTCGTAAACCGTAATGATCCTGCCTTCGCCTCACCTGAGAAGCCAATTGGGAGGTATTATTCCGACCAGGAGGTGGATGAGGCAAAGAGGAACGGCTGGGTAATGAAGAAATTCAAGGATGGCTGGAGGCGTGTAGTTCCATCTCCAGAGCCAATTGAAATCCTTGAAGAAAAGGCCATAGAAGAGCTCGTTAGAGAAGGCCACATTCCACTGGCTGTTGGAGGCGGTGGAATACCTGTCGTCAAAGAAAACGGAAGGATCGTAGGAATAGATGCTGTTATCGATAAGGACATCGCATCATCCCTTCTCGCTGCTCAGCTTAAAGCAGATTATTTTATGATATTGACGGACGTAGAAAGTGTTTACGTTAACTTTGGAAAGCCTGATCAAAAGCCACTTGGTCGGATACACTTAAATGAAATAGAAAAATACTATGCTGAAGGGCAGTTTGCCGATGGAAGCATGAAACCAAAGGTAAGGGCGGCGATCAACTTCGTTAAAAATGGAGGAAAGGCTGCCTTCATCACGAATCTTGAAAACGGTAGTGCTGCTTTATCAGGAAAGGCTGGCACGGTTATTGTACCGTGACGTATCTATTATTTTGTCTCTTCATCTTTCCAAAGTGTACTAGATCTTCCAGTATTGTTTCAATATCGAGATTTGATGTGTCCAAATCATAGTCTTGTTTAAGGCTCTCCCTCACCTTATCTATGTCGGCATAGTCGCTTATAGACTTCCTAATCAAATTGTTAAGGTCTTCGTAAACATTCCATGGGAATATAAACCATGCCCAGTTTTTTTCTGTTATAAGTTCTGCGTAGTAGTCTGGAACATACTTAGATCTGTTTATATGTAGCATAGTTGCGCTCTTTAATTCGTCAGGATGCAGAGACTTAATGTAGTTGTAAGCAACGGACATGCTCTCCCCGGTATCGGTTATATCATCAACAACCAGTACTTTCCTACCCCGCAGATCCGTGTCTATCTTTGTCTTTAATACTGCTTCTCCATCTTTTGTGGCTGTGAGTCCCCAATGCTCAGTTTTGACGCTGAGCATATCCTTTACCCAAAGCCTGTCAGAAAGTATCCTTGCGGGAACTACACCCCCTCTTGCGATGCCTATTATCGTGTCAACTTTGAACGTGTCAGCCACATCTCTGCTTATCTTCCCGCACCACCTGTCTATGTCCTCCCAGGTGACCAAGGTTGCCTTGAATTTATTAGCCATATAATCGTAATCGGGTATCATTGTTTAATTTTTTCCCCTGAATCAAGCCTGCACAGGGAGTCTGCTAATTTTGCAGCTCTCCTAATAGCCTCAGCATTTGTATACCATTTAACTTTTTGAGCTGCAGATTCAAAATCCTCCCATTTAAATTCATCGTGTTCTTTAATCTACGTTCCTTGATATGTCTACATTGCAGTCTGGCCTAACCATAACAGCGAAGACCGTTTCGTGAAAGTCCATGTCATGTGCATGAAAGTCAAAGGAATATATGTCTGGATAAACATTAATTATGCATTCCTTGCCAAGCCCAGTTTCTTCTTTAACTTCTCTAATCAGGGAGTCTAAAAGATCTTCGTTCAGCTCTACATTGCCTGATACCGTCTGCCAGAAACTTCCATGCTCCGGCCTATAGTGGAGAATGAGAACTTCCGGTTTTTCTTTACACCTGAATATTACAGCCTGAATCTTCCCTCCAGTCCTAGTGCTAACCATTTTTCGATTATGGTCGCTAAATAGATAGCATTTTCCATGTGCAGCACTTGGTATTTTCGTCTAATGGTTGCTCGCAATTATCACAGGCTGGTATTAAAATAAGCAAATAATGGCCTCACCAAACATCAATGGATGTTTGGCTTCCTGCCATATTCTCCGTATATTTTGGCTGCCTCACTCTATAATACTTTAACGGCTCGTTTCGAACATGTACGAACACTTCTCGCTACATTCGTGTATGCATTAACATCTCTATCGATATTAAGACCATAGTATTCTTTCCTGTAGGCTTTAACGAGTGAGACTGCCATGTTACTTATCTTTGAATAATAATATGAAAGCATCTCGTATTCTTCAAGTTAATTATAAATTTACTTTGATAAAGAATATCTTGATATAATATTTTATCGACAATAATATTCAGCATGAAATTAACCATACCAGTAAATTCGTACATGATATCTTTCAATTTATCAGATAGTAAAAAATACTGCGTTACGGCTTTAGAGACATATATGGATATATACGTCGTTAATGAATCTAGCACAGTATTTTGCGATTTTTATTATTTCACGTAATGAAGGCATTTCATCAAAAAATCAAGAAAAAATTGACAACATCAAATAATGAAAAGTATTTTTAAGTATCAACGTTATACTTAGCTCAATGCAGATAGAATCTCAGAGCCCGACCGACGTCGTTGCTTCGTATAAGGCGAAGATTGATGAAAGCATAAGCCGTTTCTTTGACCGGAAGGAAGAAGAGACAAAGGATGTACTCTCCAAAAGAGTGATAAAAATAATAAGGGACTATACCGAAGGCGGTGGCAAGAGGTTAAGGCCGATTTTTATGATCCTTGGCTATAGGTTGTTTTCGCCTGAAGAAAAGGGAATATTCGATGCTTCAATATCAATAGAATTAGCGCAATCATACCTACTTATTCATGATGATGTTATAGACAAAAGCGATGTTCGTAGGGGAAAGCCAAGCATGCATATACGGCTTGAAGATGCATTTGTAGCGGGTTGTCCGCAAAGTAGATCAACAGCCGAAGGACTGGCAATTGTTGCTGGTGACCTAGCTGAATCTTATGCACATGAGGCTTTACTCAGATCCGGCTTCTACAGTGAAAACTTAGTAAAGGCCGATCTTGAGCTAAGCAAAACTATAGAGATGACTGGGTATGGCCAGTTCCTCGATATCCTCTCAACAACCATGGATGATTTTAATGAAGGCGATTTGATAAGATTGCACTTGTGGAAGACAGCAAAGTATACCTTGGAGGGCCCGCTTGCCATGGGAGCCATACTGAGTGGTACTGAATACGATATAACAGCTCTTCGGGAATACGGGCGAGTTCTTGGCATAGCTTTCCAGCTTAAAGATGATATTTTAGGGTTGTTTGGAGATGAAAAAACAATTGGCAAATCCGTTTACAGCGACGTCAATGAGGGAAAGAAGACCCTTTTGATGATAAAAGCGATGGAGTGGGGAGACAGAGACGACGCAAATTTCATAAGGAAGATGCTCAGAAAGGGAAATGTAACCAATGAGGAATTTGAAAGGATAAAAAAGTTGGTCATGGATACAGGTTCATACGACTATTCTATCAATCTTATGGGTAAGCTTGTGGATAAATCAAAGGAATATTTAGCCAAGGTCTCCGGAGACAACTATGTAAAGAAGATACTTGATTGGCTCTCCGATTATCTCATATCCAGAGATCACTAATACCTTGGCCTATGCTTGAAGTACATGTCCTTCAGTGCATTATCGTCCAAATGGGTATAGATCTGTGTTGTTGCGACGCTTGAGTGACCAAGGATCTGTTGTATAAACCTTATATCACCACCGTTTCTGAGCACCGAAGTGGCAAAGGTATGCCTGAGCACGTGCGGCGTCACTCTCTTATTTATGCCAGCTTCTTGGCTTAACCTTTTTACCATCCTCTCTACCGTCGAAGGGTCATACCTAGATTTCTTGTTGCTTATAAACAAGAAGTCATGCGGGGTTTCGACACTTATTCGCCAGTTAAGGTATTCTTTGAGGGCTGAAACGCATTCATTTGGCATCACAACTATCCGATCCTTGTCTCCTTTCCCAGATTTCACATAGATGATGCCTTCTTGCATGTCAACATCTCCTATTCTCAGGTTGCAGAGTTCCCCGACCCTAATTCCAGTGTATGCTAACACTGAGATTACTGCACTATACTTTACGCTTTTTTTAGAAGCACTCAGCAGCCTTGAAGCTTCTTCCTCGTTCAGATAAACGGGCATGTGCATTGATCTTCTCGGAGGGGTAAGATTAACAGGATACCTAAGGTCCAGTGACTTGTAGAAAAGCTTTATGGCCTTTATTGCAAGATACTGGCTCGCCTTAGAGTAATGTGCCTTTGAAGCGAGGAACGTCTTATACCTTTCGATATCCATGGGCGTAACTTCTGCCGGCGTCTTTCCAACGAAAGCAAGAAACTTTGATACAAGGAACTTATACTCCTTGATTGTGTACTTGCTCTTCCTTTCTCCTACCATATAGGAGACAAAGTTCTCTACGTAACTTTCAGATCCGGCAGGCATGCAGGTATTAAATATCTCAGTGGATAAATACTTTATAGTTGGTCTTCACGCACAGGCAAGTTTAAAATAATAACATAAAATCGCCATGCTATGCTTGTATCGCCATCCATAGTTGCCGCTTCCCTAACAAAATTCCAGGCCCAGGTAAAGGAATGCGAAGATGCCGGGGCTTACTCTTTTCATCTCGACGTTATGGACGGCAATTTCGTGCCAAACATAACTGTTGGTCCTGATTTCTACTTTGCTCTACGTTCGATATCAAAGATACCTATAGACACGCATTTAATGGTTGATAGGCCGGATTATTATTATGAAAAGTTCTTATCTCAGAATGATAGGGTGCTTATACACTATGAAAGCCCGATAAATATAAAAGGACTTATAAAGAAGATGGAGAATGAAGGCGTAAAATATGGCCTTGTTATTAATCCTAATACGCCATTTTCTAAGGTATCAGATCTTTTGGAGAGGGCCGAGATACTACTAATAATGTCTGTATATCCCGGATTTTCAGGCCAGAAGTTTATAGACGTCTCAGAAAAGATAAAGGAAGCCAGAAATTACATAAAGGAAATGGGCCTTCGCACTATGATAGAGGTGGATGGAGGAATAAACGAAAATACCGCAAAAATAGTAAAAAATGCAGGGGCAGATATTGTTGTATCAGCCTCCTATCTATTTTCTGGGGATATAACTGATAGGATCAAGACTCTCTCATCGATATGAGGATCCTGCCGTCGTGAGTTTCACTATAATACTTAAGTGCATCTTTTATCTCGTTTATTTTGAACTCTCTAGCTATTTTTACCCTTAGTTCGTGTGTCTTCATAAACTCTAGAAGGCCACGTAGATCCTCCCTTGTGCCGCCGGTCGATCCTAATATCTTCTTTTCGCCGGTGTACAGATCCGCTATGTCTATAGAACCTTCCCGACCAGTAAGTACGCCAAAAGAAACGAGAATCCCTCTAGTGCGGAGATGCTTAAGGGCATCCCCCCAGAATAAGCTTCCGAGAGGGTTAATGATTATATCGAACTTCATATCAGGTGGAATATTGTCAGGCCTGAAGACTTCGATGGCCCCAAACGATTCGATCCAATCTTTTCTAGAAACAGCGTACACATCACACCCCATCATGGAAGCTAACTGTACTGCAAACATCCCTGTATTTCCTGACGCCCCATAGATGAGTATTGATCTTCCTGGCGAACAGCCAGAGATCCTTATAGCCCTGAAAGAGGTAAGGGCTGCTACGCCTATACTGGCGGCCAGTTCATCACTCGCATCTTCTGGAACCCTAAACACGTTCTTCTCATCTATTTGTACGAGCTGTGAGTAGCCGCCATTTGAAACAACTCCCCATATCCCGCCATTTTCACATAGGTGCTCGTTTCCAGATATGCACTGCGAACATGTACCGTCAAAGATCCTATTGTAAACTATTACTCTTTCTCCCTTCTTAAATGAACCACTATCTTCCTTTACTATTCCGTATACTTCACTCCCTGGTATGTGCGGGAGCGGGTTGAGGCGGTATACTATCTTTCCATTTATTACATTGTAATCTATTGGATTAAGTCCAGCTTTTTTGACTTCTATGATAACCTTTCCCTGCTCTTTTTTTGGTTCGCTTACCTCTTCTACCTTCACGTTTTCGTTTCCTAGTGGTTCATAGACAAAGACAGCTTTCATATTATTAGCATGAACAAGGACATGATAATTTTTTCGGCAATCAATGAAAGAAGAAATATAACGTTATTGTCTTCAAAGTGAAGAGCTGTTCTGAGTGGTATCCCCGATTTTTTCATCAAATACGCGCTTTTGTTTTATTATGTTTACTGTTTCACCTATAAGCAAGCCGGTCGTAAACGAAAGGATAGAATCTACGCTCACTTCGGCCAAGGAATTTCCGGGCATCAAAAATTCAAGAATAACCCTTGAAAATAAAGAAACTGCCCATATTACATAAACTCCTGGAGACCTCCTATAATAAAGAACTGTTCCCCTGTAAAAGAATCTTACAGAAGTTCCAACTCGTACGCCAACTAAGTAGCCTGCTATTATTAGCAATAGTACAGAGTAATAATAGTACTGTGTGGAGAAATCCAACAATACTAGAATTACGGTTAGAAGAGCGTACACAGCTGGTATCCTGAATACTCTTGCTGGTCTATACCGGCGTCCTTTGAAGCTTCTATACGCGGACCGTAATAGTAGCAGCGCAAGTATACCAATAACTATGTATGCAGAGTAATATGGTTGCGCTGTCTCTACTAGCATAAAAAACATAACAGTGATCATTATTTTATTTTTATTATCATTTTCTACCTGATTTTATATAACTAAATATATTTCGCAGCATCTTAAACCGAACCAGCTCAGGTAGATATGGCAAACTGAAATATAGTAGATAGATATGTGTGTGATACGTAATTAATAGTTAACCAGGTGAAAAACAATGGCATTTCCAGAAGCTGTTGAGAGAAGGTTGAATAAAAAAATATGCATGCGGTGCTACGCAAGAAACTCAATAAGAGCTACGCGATGCCGTAAGTGTGGCTACACTGGGCTAAGGCTTAAGAAAAAGGAAAGGTCAGCCGGTAAATGATAGTATGAAGCAATCTCCAAAAATTGGCATCCTCCTTATGGAGGGAACCAACAACGAAACCGAAGTCTATTACTCTGTAAAAAGGAGCGGTGGATCTCCTGATTTTATCCATATAAATGATTTATCTGCAGGGAGAAAGCGTGTATCGGATTATGACGGTCTCATAATTCCTGGCGGATTTTCAGCCGGCGACTACATTAGGGCAGGCGTTATATTCGCCGCCCGCCTTGGTGCGGTTGCGGGCAAAGAGATAAGGGAATTCGTAGATGATGGAAAACCACTCATAGGCATATGCAACGGCTTCCAAGTCCTAATGGAGATGGGACTGATTTACGATCGCAGCAAGATCACTCTTACAAACAACGAATCTAATAGGTTTGAATGCAGATATACATATATGAAGATGACTTCAAGGAACAGGATATTTCAGAGTGGATTTTACGGTAAAGGGGTATTCCAGGTTCCAGTAGCTCATGCTGAAGGCAGGATCGCGGTAAGCGAAAGGAGTGTATTGAAGAAACTTTACGAGAATGACCAAGTCGTATTCAAATATTCCAATGAGAATGACGTTACTGATGAGTATCCTTGGAATCCAAATGGATCTATTGATTCTGTTGCCTCTCTATCAAACGAAGCAGGAAACGTAATAGGGTTAATGCCCCATCCGGAGAGAATATATTATAGATATCAGGCTATGTATCTTGAAACCGAGAAGGACGAAGTGGCAGGCAAAATCTTCTACGACAGCCTTGTGAACTACGCAAGGGATAGGAATGGATAGGGCATTCTGTGGAAACTTTTACTACAACGGCAAATTCGATTATCTTGAAGTTACCGTAAAAGATGGGGTAATAGAATCCATAAAAAAGGATGCTGGAAACATAGCTAGAAGTTACCTTCCAGGTGCTGTACTGCCAGCAGCAACTGATATACATGTACATTTCAGGACGCCTGGAGAGACAGATAAAGAGGATTTTTCCACGGGATCGCTCTCTGCCATATTTGGTGGAACTACTCTAGTTATGGATATGCCGAATAATATAATACCGATAAAGGACTATAATGCCTTCAGCGATAAACTTGGTGTTATAAACGGCACTTCGTATTCAGACTTTGCCCTCTACTCAATGGAGACTGGATCGAATTCACTCATTGTTGATTCGAGGAGCATAGGCCTTAAAGTATACTTGGGTGGATCTACAAATGCCGCAGGTACCATGGCGATACCCGATCAAGAGGCAGAAATGATCAACGAGAAAGGTTTCACAGTGATATTCCACGGCGAACTGGAAGAATGCCTTAGAAAGCATCAAAGCGAAACGAAGAACCTGAGGGAGCACAACCTTTCGCGCCCTATCGAGTGCGAACTTGCCGCAGCGGGTTACGTCGGCTCTCTAAATTTAAAAAGCAAGATAATGGCCCACGTATCGAGCCCAGAGGTTTCGGGGGATTTCCTTAGGGAAGTAACTCCTCACCACCTTCTTCTAAATGACGAAATGCCGCTAGGAAGTATAGGAAAAGTGAATCCTCCCCTAAGGGATCGGAATACTCAGGAAAGATTGCTATACGCATATATATCGGGGCAGTTCGACATACTTTCGTCAGACCACGCGCCTCATACGGAAAAGGATAAGGCAGAATTTGAATACGCAAAATCGGGAATAATAGGTGTAGAGACAAGGATACCGCTCATGCTGGCGCTCGTAAAGAAAAAGATACTATTTTTAGATGTGCTCTACAAAACGGGGATAGAGAGGCCCCCGTCCATTTTCGGCATTCGAAAGGGAAAGATCGAGGTAGGCTACGATGCCGATTTTATGTGCGTCGATTTTACAAACGAAAAGAAAGTCAACGAGGATCGGCTTCATTCAAAACTCCCAAGGAGCCCATTCAACGGCATGGACGCAATATTCCCTTCACATGTTGTTATGAGGGGAGAAGTCGTTATAGATAATTACGAGGAGATAAGCGATCCCTTGGGCAGGTTTGTGCCAAAGGGCTATTATGATCAGAAGCTGTAGTTTTTGACTCCGAAAATTACCGCTGGTATCCTGGTCCAGTCCTTCTTATGATGCTCGTAGATACGCGGTACGGAAAGATCTATGTGTTCCTCTCTAAAAATATCGCCTCTCGCAGAAAATTCCCTTGATAGAAAGCTTTCAGCCTTTGCATTGCCTATAGAATATATGAACTTTGATGTTTCAAAAGCTTTTTCTATGAACGGTCTGTCGGCATGCTTCATTACGGATCCGAATGGCGGATTCATTATCCACGTATCGAATTTTCCTGAAATGTCCTTTACGTTACGTACTTCAAATTTTACATTATTGCAGTTCTGCTTAGCAATTTCTACCATTGATACATCAATATCAAAACCTAAAACAGTAGCGGCACCAAGATAGTAAGCTCCGCAAGCAAGTATGCCGTTGCCAGTTCCAGCATCCACAACGGTCCTGCCCTTTATATTGCCGTCTTCTAATATCTCCACCAAAAAATAGGCAGCCGAAGAAGCATCCGTCATGTACTGCTCTAAATAATTGGCGTAGTGCTCAGGTTGCTTTAGCTTTTGAAGCTGAATTTCAAGAGCAGATTTTATGCCCATCAGTATTCTGCAGACCCTATAACGAGATCAATAATTTCCTTTGCTATTCTGGCAGAGTTTTCTTTAGATTCGCCGCGTTCTTGGAGCAGCTTTTCGATCTTCTTCATTGCCCTCTGCCTCTTCCATGTCCCATTCTCATGTGCAGCCAGAACTATGTATTTCGCTATTTCCCTGTCTACACTTATCCCGAATCTCTCCCTTATCTTTATCTGCCAAACTGGAACGAGCACTGTAGGGAGGTCCCTTAATTCTCGCCTCCTTTCGGCAACTATACTGTTTATATCCTTCTTTCGGGATAAGACCATAAGCAAACAATCTTACAATAGACTTAAAACTTTCCATCTATAGTCCCAATATTTACAATTATTGCCATATTTCCTCATTATGCAATATACGAACAAATCCAAGAATTTACAGAAAATAAAAATATAGTAATATTCTAATAAATTTAGTAGGAGAGTAGCTTGTAAAGTACTCCCTTCTCAGAGTGAAGCCTGTTCTCAGCTTCGTCGAATATAACGCTGTTTATGCTGTCAGCAACATCATCTGTTACTTCTAAGCCACGGTGGGCCGGCAAGCAATGCATAAATATGTAGTCTTTCTTGGCATTAGAGACTAAGTCAGAGTTTATCTGGTATTTCGTGAACGCCTTTTCTTTCTCTCCTCTCTTAGATTCTTCACCCATGGATATCCACACATCAGTGTATATGACATCGGCATCCTTTGCAGCTTCGATTGCATCGTTTGTAATTATCACTTTACTGCCTCTTTCTTTAGCAACCTGTTTTGCCTTATCAACAAACTCGCTTTTTGGCTCATACCCGTGGGGCGTTGCAACGTAAATGTCGACACCAAGAATGGCAGCTCCAAGCATAAGCGAATTGGCCATATTGTTCCCGTCCCCTATGTAAGAGAACTTTAAGCCGCTAAATTTACCCTTTTTTTCCTTTACCGTCATGAAATCGGCTACTATCTGCAGGGGGTGTTCAACATCGTCAAGGGCATTTATTACGGGTATGCTTGTGCTTCTGGCTAGTTCGACAACGTTTTTGTGATCGAAGGCCCTGTACGCTATAGCATCGAGAAACCTTGACAGTACGTGTCCTGTATCAGATATGGTTTCACCACGGCCTAGCTGCATCTCAGACGGATTCAAGTATACTGCATGGCCGCCCAACTGGTCTATTGCAACCTCCAATGAAGTTCTAGTTCGAGTACTGGGCTTTTCGAATATAAGACCTAGCATTTTGTTCCTTAGGCTTTCGTATGACCTGTACCGGTTCTTCTTAAGCTCTATGGAGAGATTGATTATTTCATCCAGGTCATTCTTCATATCGAGTACTGAAAGAATGTCCCTCTTTGCCATGATCATTCCTCCAGCAGTTTTGGAATGTCTTGCGGGTAATCAGCTACTTTGACGCCTGCTGAATTGAAGGCCTTGAGTTTTGATTCGGCAGTTCCAACTCCCCTCTCTATAATGGCACCAGCATGCCCCATCCTCTTCCCAGGTGGTGCACTGCGCCCCGCTATGTATGCTACAACCTTTTTCTTGACGTTTTTCTTTATGTACTCAGCTGCTAGCTCTTCATTGTTCCCGCCTATTTCTCCCACAAGCACTATTTTCTTTGTCTTTGGGTCGTTTTCAAACATCTTAAGCACGTCTATGAAGCTAAGCCCGACTACCCTGTCACCACCAAGTCCTATGACAGTGCTCTCTCCCATCCCTGCCTTTGTTATAGCGTATACTATTTCGTATGTTAACGTGCCGCTTCTTGAAGCAACTGCAACATCCCCTTCCTTGAATATGTGGTTAGGCATAATTCCGATCTTTGATTCAAAGGGTACAGTGATCCCAGGGCCATTCGGCCCAAGTACTGTAATATTTCGCAACTGGGCCTCCTTTACTATCTCCATAGTGTCTTGGTAAGGAACGTGTTCGGTAAGTATGTATACGATCTTGAGGCCATTGTCTATTGCCTCGTAGGCAGCGTCTTTAACGAACGGTGCTGGTACAGATATCATAGTTGCATCTGGTTCATACTGCATAGCCTCAGCAACTGAGTTTACAATTGGCACCTTATCTGCGAATTTTGTGCCACCCTTTCCAGGAGCTATGCCAGCTACTACGTTTGTGCCAAATTTCAACATCTCGCCTGTGTGGAAAGAACCCTGGTGTCCAGTTATTCCCTGGACTATTACCTTTGTATTTTTATCTATCAGAACCATTTAAAACACCTTCGTTACCCTCTCTATTGCGGGCATCATTTCCGAGAAGGCTTCGATTCCGTTATCCTGAAGAATCTTCCTTCCCTCTACTTCGTGAACTCCACTTAGCCTAACGACCACTGGTATTTTTATATCGAATTTCTTCTTGGCCTCTACTATACCCTGGGCTACAGTATCACACTTAGTTACACCGCCAAATATGTTTACCAGTATTGCCTTGGGCTTAGCCTCTAATACAAGATCAAAGGCATTTATCACAATGTCTACGTTATCTGTACCCCCAAGATCAAGGAAGTTCCTTGGTTTACCTTTATGAAGAAGAAGGGCGTCAAGCGTCGCCATTGTTAGGCCGGCACCGTTTGCAATGACCCCTATATCGCCGTCCAGTTCTACAAAGGCGTATCCTTTCCCCTCAGCTTTAAGCTCAAGGGGTGTTTTCTCCGGATCTTGTATACTGAACTCGCGATGCCGATATATAGCGTCTGAATCTATAACTACCTTGGCATCAGCTGCTATAAGCTTTCCGTCGCCTGTTTCGACTAGTGGATTTATTTCAACAAGCTCGCAGTCCTCCCCTCTATAGACGTTGTATAATTTCTTAAGTATATCTAGGAACTGCTTTGAGAGTTCTGGAGGAAGGCCCATAAACTGAGAGGCCTCCCTTCCTATAAAGTCGGAATATCCAAGGGATGGGTCTATGATCCTCTTGAATATCTTGTCATCGGGCACATTCTCGATCTCCATGCCACCCATGGCGCTTGCAATTAGCATAGGTGACTTTGCGGCCCTGTTTAAGGCTATACTGACATAGTATTCGTGCTTTATGTTTAGCATATCCTCTATGAGAACCTTAGTCACCGTCATGTTCCTCACTTTTGTTGAGAGCAGGGTGCTTACAGCGTTCTTTAGCTCTTCATCCGTCTTTGCAAATTTAATCCCTCCAGCCTTTCCTCTCCCGCCAAGAAGTATTTGAGACTTAACAGCAACAGGGTTTGTGAACTTCTTTACATCTTGTGGACTTGAGACGACGTACCCATTAGGTACGGGGATTCCGTATTCGCGGAATATATCTTTTCCCATGTACTCATAAAGATTCAATACACCACCAGACCAGTTATAGCATGAAGTAATAATAACGTTTTTCGCAACTCGCAAGTGACAGTTCTATACATGGTTCAATTAAACTCACTATACAAAATAAAAAACTTACAAGAGATTCAAACAAGGATACTCATATCTTTAGGAAGGATTTGAGTTGCAAAACGTTTATTTTCATGATGTATCCATACAATAATCGCAGGGCAAGCGGGATTTGAGGCCTGGCAAGTCCATAAAAAGGGAGTGGATGATTGCATAAGACATTCCTAACACATGAACGTGCAGCAAGGTAGAAATTCCTAGGAAATGGCAATGAAAGGCTGATCGAAGGGCACATTACCGCATATCTCCTGTAACTGAATCCTGATGAGTCTATGTGGATGGAAATTTGTTGAAATATATGTTGCCTCCGAATCTTTGCCACTGTGGTTCGGATGATCCAGAAAGCACCATTGCTAAGACCACGAGAAGACTAAATAATGATGGGCCAAGGTCTGAAATGTCGTTAGATATCTAAAACTTTTGATGCTGTATAATCACGAAAAACAAAAAATAATAAGTTTTCTTTGTGTGGCCGTATTATTTTATTCTGACATTCATGTCGGGAAATAGAGGATTTCCTGTGATAATGGTATTCATTATATCTATTAGATGTATTTGGCATTATAATGCATTTTTCTTGAAACAAGAATAGAAGATCTAGATCATCTTCATCAGGAGTACGAACGCAAGAAGAGTACCCTTATTTAAAGGCCCCATTGCCGGGCTTTCTTAGTCTTTCATCGTGTTTCTGAAGATTGGAAAGATAACGTACAGCATATTTCTAAGGCAAGTCTGTCGAAAAAGGGATCCTTAACCTTACGTACTTGGTTTCCGTCAGCGGAAGCCAGTCAGTTATACGAACATTTGACGTCTTCTGGAGAATCAGTGCTAAGTATTTCTCTTCCTTTAAGTTTTAAATACAGATCATCATCTTCTATTGAGAGTTTTATATTAAGCTTCTCTGCAGCTTCTTCAATTATCCTTGTGAAGACAGTATCGTCCAAATAACCATCCAAATTGAGATCTAAACTTGCACTCTTAGGCCTTTCATCTCCCAATATTAGAACTTTCTCCAAACTTCTAGGAACAAATGGGTAATCATACCTAATTCAAGATCCAAAGGAAAAAAGGTAGTTAACTAAAGGAAAACTTTGAGAATGAAGTAAGGTTAAATAAACTCGACTATGTCAGCCCCAGGAGTAGAAACCAGATAAGTTTTTTTGAAATCTTCAAAAGCTTCCAGCGTCAACTTCACGCATTTTACGTTTATTCCTTTACCTTTTAATTCATCCAAGATACCTTTCAATTTTTACAAGTTAACACTATTGAAATCTGCGTAAAGTATAAGAATTTTCTGGGTCTCAAAGAATTCATAAGTTCTAACAATTGACGAAAATGAACTTACTAAAGTAAAACTGACCTGTTTATGGGGATTACAGCACGTTTCATATGTTATTTTCACTATAAATATTCAAAAATAAAAATGGCAATCTCGTTCAATTCATCAAATTTAATTGCTATTCATTTCTAAAAAAAGTAAAAAATCTTAGCTAGAAGTACACTAGTATTTCTAGTAAGTTTTACATTACTTTCACGTATCGACAAGAAATATGAAGTTCAAAATCACGAACTTTAATAGATTTTCGCTATAAAGGATACCTCTTTCCGTCGAAAACACTTATATATAATATATGTAATGCAAAACGTAAAAACTACTAGTAAAAATCGTGCTTATAAACTTTATAACAAAGAACTATACCATATCCACACAAAATTTTGAAAAGTATTAGTGTGCTTCAAAAGTGCACCACATTTCAGAATACTTAGACTATCTATTGCATAAATTGAGGAAGGCGTTCAATGATTAACTATTTATTTTATATAAAATTTAAAATAAAAATATCTACTAGAATTAAAAATAAATTTAAAATTTAAGCTAACGCATCATTCAAATACCATCAAGCTATCATTTCCTTTTAGTTTTTCAAATAATTTTAATACGAAATATTAGATTAAACATTGCTCTAACAATTAAATGCTTATAAAATTGCCAGGAAAAATTATTATTTAAGATGATTCCTTACATTTTCTATGCAATCACAATAATTTACGCAAATTTCTCCATTCTCTCTCCATAAATACACAACGTTTTGTTCAAAACCTCCGTGAGCTAAGAGATTTCTTTTATCAGCTTGGCAAATAGATTTTGGAGAACTTTGAGAATGTTTAATGACTGCAAGAAGTTGAGGTTTATCACTAATATTTTGAAGTTTTTCTATACTATCAATTTCGCTCTCAACAAGCTTTGATATAGTTTCTGATGTAGAGAATCTTTTTGCTAGATCTTTGATATCGCTAATTTTAACACAAGAACTGTCTGGCATGTTACCAATTATTTTTTCTATGATATATAATAATGAATGTAAATAGCTTAATTCTATAGGCATTGTATCTTTATATACTGGTTTATGGCTAGTATTGAACTCAATTCCGAAATTATTATAATCCAAGATTTTTATCTTTCTTTCAACGCTCTTTATACATTGTTCGATTTCTCTTCTAGAAAGTAGTACAAATGGAAATATGCCAGAAAACAAGGCATTAGCATTAGAGTAAATTAAATCAGAGTTGCAGTTATTTATCCCCTTTAAAACTTTATTTGTGATATTATTCTTATTTTCATTAGATAGAAAGGGCATTAGAACTGAGAGTAAGGCTTGTCTAACGTACAGTCTCTCTGAATATACATTGGCAATGTTATATGGACCGGAATACCCTTTAATTACGGGTTCGGAGTTGAAAATTGCTAAGTCTATGGAATTCCTTCCTAGCAAGTAAGTATAAGTTGCTAATCTTATAGCATCTGTCGCAAGCAAAGGCATATAATTTATTCCATGAGTAATGTCAATATATATTTCATCTGGCTTCTCATTTTCAAGAATCTTAAGAGTATTATAATAGATAAAGTCAAAGTAAAGTGTATTTTTTCCATCAGGCTGAGTAAATTTATCTCCATAAATATTGGGGGCTACTATAACACTCTCATCATTTAATTGCAACTTATCTTTAACAAGGTTTGAAATATAATTTGAACAACTAACGTAGTCATTATAATTTGAGTTAGTGCATAAGCTAAGCCCAGCATATACTATTGTCTCATCCATATTAAGGGCTTCTTTAATTACCTTAAAACTAGCATTAGATGGGTAATCTTTTCCATCTATTCTATATTTTACTTCGTCATAGTTTTTAGGATCTCCTATTGGAGCAAAGAGTATCTTCATAAAAATCAAATACTGCAAACTCTATAAATATATTTGTATACTTTACGATAGACCCAAAATCTGTTACCAATGAGATAGGAGAAGACAGAGTAAAGTTGCATGATTATTTACTCAGTAATTTCTCACACAAAGTTATATTACCAAAGTTGGAAAAGTATATATATAGATAATTTCAATGAGCAATTTAACTACTCCTGGTGGAATATGTTCTCCAGGGTATATAAAAGTTGATTTTCCAGTGCCTCCATACTACATCTATGTTCCAACTACATCACCTACAGTTGCTAGATCACCAACTGCTGCTGTAACATCACCATTAACCGACAACTGTTACACTACATATGCACCTGTGCTGCCAGTTCACAATACTCAGATACCGGCAATATACCCGACATTGGCATTTACATTTGACATATACAAGACTCCCGTTTCAGTGCCAAAATTCGTGGTAAAACATAGAACTAGGAAAAAAGCGCCAGAACGGCTAGAGATACCATCATCAACTATTTTGACAGTTCTAGGAATATTCCATGTTGACACCGCCTAGGAAAGTTTTGGTAGAGTTCCTGTTGCAATAACATAGATTACCAAGGTGTTTTAATCAATTTGCTCAACAAGTTATACTCTTATCAAAATTGTGGGGGTACAAACGAAAAAAACGGTGATAAAGTCAATGGCAATAAGTGGCAGCGAATTCGCATTGCCAAAATATATATCTTCCGGTAAACTTGTTAATCTCCACAAACCTACAACTGCTACTTCTTCCCAGATATTGCAAGTGTCAGTGCAGTTCATTTTATCACCATAGTAACTGTTGGTGTTTCTCGATATACTGATAGAAAAGTTATGGCAATGGCACTATGCATTATCTATAATAATGTAAATTGCCGAGGGGATAGTTGTCAACAAACTTGACAATGCACGGTAGATCTAAAGTTACATCCATAAAAATAAATCTATAGCGTAAATAAGGGTTTCTACTAATTTAAATGAAAAATTATCTGTAGCAAACAAGTAAATTGGAAATAGAATAATTAATAATAGTCTAAGTTCTTTCCTCCGCCATCACTCCCTTGAATAAAGTATACAAGGAGTAGCCATTGTCAGCACGAATAACAACACGCAGAAAACGAACTTACTGCAACTAGTGAATGGAAAAAAGCCTTAATATTCCATATAAGAAAGATGGGTTCCCTTATTATACAACCTCAATACCTCCTTCTTAGATAGGCCTAGGTTAGCAGCCATAACGAAGCAAACATCCTCATCTCTTTCACCTGATCTTTCCTAATTGAACTCCTAATATAGTTATAAATTCTCTTACCTTATGTTAATTTTATATTATCCAATCAGAGTTATTTTTCGTAAAAAGATTTTTGATCTACTGTCTGAAGAGAAATTTGAAAGTAGTTTGATCAGTAAAATCAAGTTTATACATTATTGAAATTAAATAATGGATATTACTCTTTCTACCAGCAGATATTCATGTATCAGAGAACAATAGCTTAATAATCTTCGGTAAATACGGTTGCTTTATCATCGAAAAATAATAAGCATAGAACAAAGATATGAAAAATTTTAACATAAATCATTAAGAATATGACTTGATACTATTACTGTAGAGAGTCTTTCAGCCTTGTTAATTAGACTCTGCTAAGGTAATGGCTGAAGAGTCAACTAAAGGAAGAACTGATGTAAAACTTAAGAATAGAAAAATTATATCAAATACTAATTATATAAATAATAAAGTTAATATATATCTTTCGTAATGTTTTTGTCATTTCCATAACAACGCCTTTAGAAATTGGCATAATAATATCAAGGAAAATATTTGTATAGTATTTTGTTTGTTAATTAGTCATGCTCAAGAGTTATTTAATTTTGGCCTACGCCACAATGCCAGTTCACAGTGGAATGGGAAGAGCACCCACTAGCTATGAAGCGATTAGAATAAAGGTGGTAAACCGGAAACCAATGAACCACACTGAAGGAACCCTCGTACTCCATGGCGGAGAAGAGGTCAGATCCTATTGCAGTAATAGCTGAAGTCACTAGATATATACCAGATCTAAGTTCTAATTTCCTAATAAGACGCTAACATAATAATCGAGCTGTTTCATCTTCGCTAAAATTATTTGCAATCCACATTTATTTTTTGCTTATTAGATCGATATGTTTCTTTTTGAAAGCCTTGATAAAGGACTATATATGAACTATTCGAACATTGAACCATGTTTTAAGCACAAAATATAACGGGTCCGAGGGGATTTGGACCCCTGACCTATGGATTAAGAGTCCATCGCTCTACCTAGCTAAGCTACGGACCCACTGTGAAAGCGGGATTAATTAAACCGATAAAAACTTTCCCCTAGAGCTCCATCTATCTTTAAAGAAGTACTTAAACCTTTAAAATTTAGCACAATCTAAGCTCTGATTAGAAAATGATCGAATAGCAATTTCCTTGATCTTTCATAAAATATCTCCAGGGATTCGTCGTTAACAATCATATAGTCCGCCAATGCTATTACGTTCCCTATACCCCACGACAGCTCTCTGTTATCCCTCTCTATGAGGCCCTCCATCGACCTTATATCATCTGGCCTATCCCTCTTAAGTATGCGCTCCAGCCTAGTTTTTCTGTTTGCAAATATGGCAACCACATAGATCGATTTGGAAAATTTGGAAAAATAGTCCATTTCTTCTTTATTCCTTACGCCGTCTATCACTGTAAGTTCATCGCTCTCTATCTTCTCCGCAGTCCTCCTCGCCCATATGTCCATACCAAATTTTTTTCTTTCTGATGCGGCAAAATTCCCTATTTCTTTGTCATCATCCGGTATGCCGTTCCTACTGGCATACTCTCTAACCGTATTACCCATATGAAGATCCATAAACCCAAGTGAACGTGCAACCTTCACAAATTCATCCTTGCCTGCACCAGGCATGCCTGTAACTATTATCATTCCCGCAAGTATAGAGCCCTACCATATCAAACTTAGCATCAATATAGTCATTCCAAAAAATTATTTTTACAGCTTTTATTATAGAAAATCAAACGATCATAGATCTCCATACTTCATGTGGCGTTTTATTCTTGGATTTAAGGTATCTTGCCCAGAAGTTCTCGATAAAGGTAGTTGGAACCTCGATATCGACGTGCTTGTCTATCATACCTCTTTCATAACGGTATTCTAAGTCATGTAAAATTATGTCTATAACTGATTTTGTATTGAGCGGGTAAAGAGTGCCTTTCTCTGAGTCAAAAAGGACCCAGATCGCAGCCCTCCTCTTCATCTGGAAATTAACCATGTTTAGGATTTCGCCTCTTATTGATGAGTTGAATTTTTCACTTTCCATAATTATGTCAAACAGTGTCCTGTTCCCGACAATCCTATGGGCTATGTCGAAACTGGCAATCTTGAAGAAACCTTTGTTTGACCTAATGACCTTTATGTATCGGTATTCGTCCTTTACATTTTTTACCTTCAGGTCTATATCCTCTCCATCGTAAGATTTTATAAATACAACCTCTTGACCAAAGTCGCTCAATATCTTTGCTGCAACAGAAGCTTTTCCGTCCGCCTTGTTTTCAGTGCGGGTCTCCTTTAGAAGCTTTCTTATGTCTCCTTTTTTGATAATGGTAGCCTTCATGTATAACACTTTCTTCCTTTGTAGTGTCGCTTATAGATGGAATTTTGCCATAAATATTTTAAGGGGAACAGGGCATCAATATAAAAAAAGTGCGAAGAGAAATTGAAATAAACATCTGATGTCATGACAAATTATCGATCAAATTTGAAGAGAATTAAGCCATCCCCACAATATAAGGAAAGATATCCGAAAGAACGGGCATATTCATCGAACAATAAAATATCTTAACAAAATTCTAACAAGTACATGGCAATCATTGCCCGCCTGATGTATGGGTAGGTGCAAAATGCAGTTAATATAATAAAGTTGGAACGACATAAGCATTCAATAAATCCAATATCACCGATCCCTTAATGAAGATAAAATGTCAGGTCTTTAAATGTTTGACAAATTGGTATATATCTATCAGAAATTCGTACAATCTTATAAAATAGATCGGCATAATATGAACAAATCTTTTATAGATAATGCCAATAAACCATAGATACCATGAAAACTTACATAAAGGTCTCATTTTCCAGTGAAGGTGCGAGACCAAGCGAAGTCATCAACAGGTTAAGGTCTCTCGGTTTTAAACCCGTGATAGGTGAGCACGATATGGTATACGAATGGGGCAATGGTGCAACCCCAGATGACGCCATATGGTTCGCCGATAAGATTCACGCCACACTAGCTGGATATAACGTGAGATTCGAGATTGAGACCGTCAGCGATTAATTTGAAATCGTCTAATATCTCCGCATTCTAGGCAGGTAACTGTAATAACATTTTTCTTCAGTCTAACTCTTACATTTTTGTACGGCTTCTTGCATTTTTTACAGTACATCCTCTTGATATCCTGTGGCAAAGTTATATCCATTCTGCGGCCTATCCTCTCCATTAAATCTATGTACCTTTCGTCGCCAGTTTGAAAGGCCAAACTAAAGAGATAGTATAGCCTTTCGTTTGCAACCCTGTATACGTCCTTTTTAGTTATCAACCTCTCATAATTATTATTAGACACATAACTATTTCCTTGCGTGATAAAGTTAGTTGCTATTGATGTTGATGGCACTCTTACTGACAAGGATCGCTTGATATCCACAAGAGCAATAGAATTTATTAGGAAGGCAGAGAAAAAAGGCATCATAGTATCGCTGCTTAGCGGTAACGTTATTCCGGTTGTATACGCCCTTAAAGTTTTCATAGGGATAAACGGCCCTGTTTTCGGAGAGAATGGCGGTGTAATGTTCGATAATGATGGAAGCATAACAAAGTTCTTCAGTAATGAAAAGACAAATTCATTCTTAGATGAAATGTCAAAGAAAACATCGATGAGATCTATTTTTACTAATAAGTGGCGTGAGGCATCAACTGGCTTCGATATAGACGGCAAGGATGTGGATTACGTCAAAGCAGAGGCAGAGAAGAGAGGTTTAGTTGTATTTTACAGCGGCTATTCATGGCACCTAATGAATAAAGGAGAAGACAAAGGGTTTGCTGTAAAGATACTCAAGGAAAAGTATGGATTAAATTATGAAGAGATACTAGTGGTTGGAGATTCTAACAACGATATGCCCATGTTTGAACTTCCGGTTTTTAAGGCCTGCCCTGCAAACGCCACAGATAATGTGAAAAAAGCAAGCGACTTTGTATCTTCATATTCCTATGGCGAAGAAATAGGTGAAGTATTCTCACACTTCAACCTATTATGAGATAAAATTAGCCAATTCTAAACGATCTCTGGCTTGAAGGGAGGGATGAGCCCCTTTCCAGCAGCCCTATTATAGTAAAGTTCAAGGGCCTTCCTCCCCGTATCACCAAAGTCAATAGAAAGTTCGTTAACATACATCCTTACAAATCTCCTCTCGAGATCAAGATCAGTGTATCTTGCATACTTCATGGCGTATTTTACGGCTTCCTCCTCATGGGCCATTGCATAACGGATAGACCGTTCGAAGTCATATAGAAATTTATTTACAGTATCTTCATCAAGATCCTTCCTTATGGCATTAAACCCAAGGGGTATAGGAAGGTTACCCGCATACGATTTCCAAGCACTGTAAATGTCAAATACTTCTTTAAGGCCGCGCTTTTGGAAAGTGAGCTGCTCATCGTGTATCAGTATTCCGGCGTCTACCTTGCCAGTTAGTATGGCATCTGGTATTTCATCGAACTTTATTTCGACGTATTCTTTTGCCTCAGGGCCGAACATGCGGTAGAGAAGGTATGATGACGTCATAAATCCAGGCACGCCCATCCTTGATTTTGAAAGATCAATTTCATTCCTTGCAACAACAATGGGACCGTAACTTATACCAAAGCTTGCACCCGACCTGGTGAGCTTGTACAAATCGCGTACTTGTACGTAGCCGTTGGCTGAAATTGCAGTGACCTCATATTTGCCTTCTTTTGATTCCTTGTTGAGCGTCTCTATATCCTTTATCACTTGCTCGTACTGATTTGATGTCCTTATTTTGCCTTCAAACATTCCATAGAACATGAATGCATCGTCCGGATCAGGTGTATGTGCAACCATTATTCGCATATTTACGAATATGTTCACTGGATATTACACTTGTGATCAGCGCTATCATGATCGAACGCACAAATTCCTATATATTTACTCTACATAGCTGTATATGCAGATAGAGGTCTCGTTGCCCAAGGAACATGGCCTCATCGTAGTATGGTTCAATACTCTAATAATTTCTGTATTTGTAGAAAAATCATTCCCACTTTATGGAGCACTTACCCTTTTGATAATGGCAACTACCTTCTTCATATATGACCCAATATTGGTGGTTCTCCGGCTGTTCAAGGCCGGCAGGAATCCCTTGGGAACGTTGCTTCGGAAGTATCCATACGTTATTTTATTTTCTGGTATAATACTAATCTGGGTGCTGTATGGATATGCGAGGGGAATGCTGCCTGGCATTTCGGTTGCGGTATTCATATTCTCACTTCTTTTATTTTTGGGCTTTTTCTGGCTCGGTGAAAGAAAAATTTATACCAGAGCGATCTCTATATTAACGCTTACCTCTTTCTTTTTAATCATATCGGGTGCTTTTACCACAAGGCTAACCTTGAAAAGCATCGATATATTTGTCATTTTATCAGCAGTCGAAATATTTCTAGCTGCAATTCCAGTTGAGATAGTTAACAGCAGGATCCATAAATTTCGGTTCAATGCTCTTCTGTTCAGGTCTCTATTCCCTATCTATGTAATAGTTCTGCTTGCACTGTACATACTATTGATTAAAAATCTGACAGAATTTCTCTTCTTTTTTGCCATAACAACTGCTGCTTTTCTATCTGTTCCTATTTTAAGATCCATGACCTTAAAGCGAATCGGTTTAGTTGCTACATTATTTAACATAATCCTTTTGGCTTTTCTCTTACTATTCTACTTTAAATCGATATAAGACGTTAACACTTCCAGATGTATTCTTTCTTATTATTTAGCAGTTTGCTGAATCATAACAGAATAATTTTATATTTTTGTAAATATGTATTATTTTTATTATCTAATCAATAATTTGGCATTGAAAAATCGCCCACGTTAACGCTTAATAATTCGTAGAAGACGGTAGGTAGTGAAATTTTTGAAATAGGATCGAATCAATCAGGCTGATCACGTTGTTCCATTTTATGCATATGGAAGCACGGGGTCTGAAAATATAAATATCGTTTATCGGAATAACAATAGGTTCAAACTCAATTTATTTATAATTGTTTTTATATAACTGTATTTTAGAGTATTCGACATTATTACTGAATATAAGAACCCTTGGCCATTCTGCTAAGCAGGTAAATAAAGAAAGGAACTCCAATAATGCCAGTTATTATGCCTATTGGCACTACTTCGCCATGAACAACCACCTTTGTAAGGTCATTGGCCAATATAAGAAAAATAGCACCAAATAGGGCAGAAGACGGTATGACGTATTTGTTTGATCCTCCAAATATGATCCTGGAAATGTGCGGCATTATTAATCCGACAAATCCAATGAGGCCAGAGACCGAAACTACTGCTGACGTGCTTAGAGTCACAAGGGCTATCAACATAGCCTTAGATCTCTCTACATTCACGCCTATTGAATGTGCATGCTCGTCACCCATTTGAAGAGCATCAAGCTCATTTCTCATAAAAAAGATAGCTATAGACGTCAAGAGGGAGATCGGGATCAGCATTGAAATCTCCTGCCAGTTCAACGTTTGCAGAGAACCAAGGAGCCAGAAATACTCACTGCCAGCTAGGTTCACGTTAGTAAATATTAAGAACGAAACGATGGACGACGCGAAGAAAGACAGTGATATGCCTATTAATAACAAAAATGTTGGTGGGGCCCTTCCATGTCTAAATGACAAAAGGTAGACAATTACAACCGTAATTATGCTGAACACAAAGGCATTGGTCTCTAGAGTATAATAGCCAAGGAAGTTAAGCGAAAGTGCTATTGTCATTACCGCCCCAAGTGCGGCTCCACTCGATATTCCTATAATATACGGCTCTGTAATTGGATTCCTGAATATGCTTTGTACAACTGTCCCACCAACGGCTAGAGTGGATCCTACTATTATGCCACCAACTATCTGGGGCTCTCTTAACTGAGTTATTATTGCATACTGGGTATAAGGTACACTGAAATAGTGCAATGCATTTAAAAATGGAATTTGATCCCAAATTATTTCAGCAGTGTTCTTTAAGGGCACATTGACGCTTCCAATGCCAAGCGAAATGAGGGAAACGAAAGCAAGAAGTATAATTGACAGATAGCCTGTCAATGACTTGCCTATTCGTGAACCCATGACCCTGGCATCAGAAAAGACCACTTAACCCACCTTCACTACAAGTAAATTATTTTTATGCTTAATAAGGATCGCTATCTTAATATATTAAAGTTATTTTACCGAAACTGAAATTAACTTAGTGATAAATATGAAAGGTGCAACTAAAATCGCTGTGGCCGTAATAATTGTAATAGCAATTGTCGCTACGTCTGCATACTACTACGAACACGGTATTGGTAAAGGAAACCAGGCTGCTATTTATCTTCCAGGCCAAAAGCTGCCGTTTACGCATCCCTTGACGCGTATTGTTTCGCTTCTTCCAAGCATAACAACAAATCTTTATGCCCTTGGCGCCGAAAAAGACATAGTTGGGATAAGCACATACACTACGTATCCTAAAAACATAAGCCTTAAGATACCAATTGTTGGGCAGCTTGACAGTGTCAACTACGAGGAGTTGTTGAACGTTTCGCCTCAGGCGGTAATAACCATACCATCTTATTATCCACAAAATGTGATAAATAAGATCGTAGATATGGGCATACCTGTAATAGAAGTCGGTCAGAACAATTTCACTCAGATAGAACAGCAGATATTTGAACTAGGCAACATTACAGGAACTGAAGGTAATGCGTCTGCAATAGTAAACTGGATGGCAAACAGCCTGGCATATCTCCATACAGACGCCAACATGCTTTCGAACGGAACAGAAAAGACGGTGTTTTACCTTCTAAGTACCGAAGGTGGCTACTGGACTGCTGGAAACGAGACCTTTATAAATGACTTCTTCAGGATCGCAGATCTACGGAACATAGCGAATGAAACAGGATACTATACGATACCCTCATCATTAATAGTGAAAGAAGATCCGGAGGTAGTCATACTAGACCAGTACGTGAACGTTGACGTAATGAACTCTCCGCCGATGAACCAGGTAGCTGCGTATAAGGACATGGCATACTACACTATTTTCGACGATAACTATTTCAACCAGCCGGACTTCAGATCTGTTTACGCAGTACAATGGCTAATAGATGAGGTATATAATACTACGGTAAATATACCTGCATTTCCAATCCCGCTGTCAGATAATCCAGCTCCAAGCGCATTCTAATTGATAAATTTTCTAATATTTTTTGAAGTCAGTTATATTTATTTTTAATGGCATGTGCACGTTGTAGTATAAATTACACACATTCGTAAATTAATCATACGACAAGGTTTAACCTAGATACATCTTTAAGCTAATAATGCAACAACGATACAAATGTTGAATCACATCGATAATATATGTATGAGCAAGTAGTTTCGTTCAAAATTTAGAGATCTATAAATTTGATTTATTTTTCTGGCATGTTCTGCGGGTTAATAGATTAATGGCATTACGATAATTTTTGTTTATTAGGCAATTATCTAGGCATTAGATTAAGCATTAAGATTATAACCCAAAATAAATTGTAGCATAAAGTGACAGTAGGGTTAAGACGAGCACAGGAAATGCGATTATGAATCCTACCTTCATATAGTAAATTGGTGTAATTTGCACGCCATGTTTTCTTTGCAATGTATAAATCCAGAGCAGAGTGGCGAGAGAGCCGATCGGAGTAAATTTTGGGCCTATGTCATTGCCTATGACGTTGGCATAAATTAGGAAAGAATTTTGATTTAAGTGTGATATAGTGAGAGCCCCCATCATAACGGAAGGGAGGTTGTTCATGCTTCCTGCCATAGCGCCAAAGAGCAATCCCGCTAGTACGGTGGAAAGCGGATTTCCCAATAGGAGTATACTTTTTGTTACATGCACTAGTACTGATGTCAATCCATTGTCTCCGAAGCCGTACACTACTATGTACATACCGAGCGAAAATACTACTACCTGCCATGGGGCCTCAGCTATTATGGATCTTGTGTTTATGCGATGATTGTACCTTGCTACAACTATTAGAATTGTAGCTGCAGGCACAGCTACGAAGCTAACAGGTACCAGATCGAAGCTTGTCAAGAAGTAGGCAAGTACAACTATCGCCATGAATGGAAAGGCCAGTTTGAATATTAGAGGGTCTTTAATGACGTTTTTTGGATTAGGGAGTGATTCGACTTGGTATATTCTTGGGATATCCTTTCTGTAGTAAAGAAGGAGAAGCCCGAGGCTAGATACGACACTAATGATATCTGGTATGACCATAACTTTTGCATATGAGGCGAAGGATATGCCGAAGTAACCTGATCCTATTATATTGACAAGGTTGCTTATGACAAAGGGCAAGCTTGAAGAATCTGAGATAAAACCTATGGCCATTATATAGGCTACTGCGCCTTTCTTGCCAATGCCTGTCATATCCATAATCGATAATACTATTGGAGTAAGGACGAGTACCGCGCCATCGTTTGCAAAGAAAGCAGCGGTTAGCGATCCAAGTATTACGATAAATACAAAAAGCTTAATTCCGTTGCCTCCTGCAAATTTAGATATCCTTATGGCGTAGTATTCAAAGAAGCCGGCATAATCTAAAACTAAAGACATTGCTATTATCGCCACGAAAGTGAAAGTAGGGTTCCATATGATGTTCCATACTTTAATGACGTCTGCCGGAGTAGAAATCCCTAGGATTATCGATACGAAAGCACCTATTAAGGCCCCATACCCTATATCAATCTTCCAAGGCCTTACTGTTACTAGAATAAGCGTAAATATGAAAACAATGGCGGCAGCGACAAATCGAAAATCCTGCACGCCACCTAATGCTTTCTCTATTATTTAATTTCAGTTCATCTTTGAAAGGAATTCCTGGATGGCTTTATAGTCCGGTTCTTTCCCCGGGTCGTCACTGACCCACGCGTACCTTACTATTCCGTCACCGTCTATTATGAAGACGGATCTCTTTGAAGCTGTAAGGCCAGGCACGCCTGCGAAGTTCTGGTGCAGCACATCGTATTTCTTTGATATTTCCCTGTTTGAATCGCTCAACAGATCGAAGGTTAGATTGTTCTTCTTAGCAAATTCGGCTAGGGAAAAAGGCGAATCCACGCTTATACCGATAACCTTAGCCTTAAACTTATTAAAGTTAGCCATAGAATCCCTAAACGTACACATTTCCTTTGTACACACGCTCGTGAAGGCGCCTGGAAAGAAAGCAAGAACAACATTCTGACCACGGAATTCAGAGAGTTTCCTCATTTTTAGCGCAGTGTCCGGTGCTTCAAAATCTGGTGCTTTTTCATTTACTTTTGGAGACATTTTATCCCTCTGGCCAAACAGGCCAGTCTGATCATTATACCGGCAATAATAAAATTGTTGTATCTTTATGTTTATACTATTTCCTTAAATTTGACTTCATCAATTTCCCTATGTTCCTTGGTTTCTATCACCTGCTTCGCAGCGTACTTTTATAGTACCATGGTTTATCCATTTTATACAGCTTTAGCTTTGGATGATAAGGATGGATTGCATCAGGAAAACTGGAGATAATTGGATAATATTGTTGGAGGATAAGTAGTCAGGTTTTACCATCTTAAGAGCATGAGAAAACCACATAACTTATTGCATTCAAATTTAACCGCACGTCAAATAAATAGATCAGCGAAAAATTGGAAAGATATTAAATTTGGTAAACATATCATCTCTCTATCCTTACAGTTTTACTCCTGTCTTTTCCTGAAGATATTATTGTTACTGGCCTCCCAATCTGTTCTTCTATAAAATCTATGTATCTCCTTAGTTGCTGTGGTATCTCCCATTTTCTCATCTTAGGATGTAACAAGCTTGAAGATAGATCGCCCCACCCTTCAAATTCCTCATAAAGTGGTTTCACACGAGATACTTCTGATATATGTTTAGGGATATAGTCTATCTGCTTGCCATCAAGTTCATATGAGTAGCAAACCTTTATTGTGTGAAGGATACCAAGCGTGTCTACCTTGGTTAGAGCTATCTCATCAACGTCATCTATCTGCACAGCATATTTCAACAGGGGGACATCAAGCCATCCAACTCTCCTTGGCCTTCCTGTTGTTGTGCCGTATTCCCCTCCAGCATCCCTTATCTTTTTCGCCAAATCATCGTTTAATTCAGTGGGAAACGGACCTGCACCTACCTTTGAGACATAGGCTTTTGCTACACCTATTACTTTTTTTATCTTTCTCATAGAGAAACCAGTTCCAGTATAAGAGGATGCACTGATCGTGTTCGATGATGTAACGTAAGGATAGAAACCGAAATCTGGATCAAGTAATACTCCCTGCGCACCTTCAAATAGTATCGTTCTACCCTCGTTGTATAGCTTGTTTATCAGTATATCTGTGTAATACATGTATTTTTTTAACTCCTGGCCATAACTGTACAGTTCCTTTGCTAAGTTCTCTCTCACAGAGGGATCTGAAAATTCTGACCTTGAAAGTAAATTTTCATGCATTCTATAAATTATGTCTAATTTTTCGATTATCGTCTTGTAATCTAAAAGATCTATCATTCTAAGTCCGCTCCTTGCGTATTTATCTTCGTATGTTGGCCCTATCCCTTGTGCGGTAGTTCCAATCACCATGCTAGATCTAATTTTTTCTTCTTCTACATCGAGGTATTTGTGTATTTTTGTTACTACATGCGCGTTAGAGCTAACCACCACGGCAAGATTTGAATTATTCTTTTTAACTATCTCTATCTCTGAAATTAAGGACTGTGGATCGATCACCATTCCACTACCTAAAACGACAACTTTTGTTCTCAATGAACCCGATGGGAGGAGATGGAATTTGTAAGTTTCGTTACCAACAACGACTGTATGCCCCGCGTTAGTACCACCGTTAAACCTTACTACGACATCATATGATTCGCTGAGGAAATCCGTTATTTTTCCTTTACCTTCATCTCCGAACTGAAGCCCTACAACAACCGCAGTCCTATTGTTATCTTCCGAATAATTCACGGACATCTTTACCCTTGGATTATAAGCAAACCAAATAAAAGGTTTCTTACAATGGAATCTGCTACGTTGATTATAATGTTAAATGGAGTATGGCATTGCGTAACTAGCAAATATTAGTTTCAGGGGGATTAAAGAGCAGGATCGCAAATTTATATAGGCTTCCACGATTTACATTAATTATGACCAACGTTCCTGATGGTTTGAAATACACAAAGACGCACGAGTGGTACAAGGTTGATAACGGTATTGCGACTGTAGGAATAACAGATTATGCTCAGTCTCAGATGACTGATATAGTTTATGTCGATCTTCCTGAGGTGGGCGATAAGAAGAAGGTTGGTGATGTACTTCTTACAATAGAATCCGTAAAATCAGCAGAAGATGTTTACTCTCCCCTAACGGGGGAGATCACTGAGGTGAATCAGGAATTAACCAAGCATCCAGAAAATATAAACAAGGACCCCTATGGAAACTGGCTCGTTAAGATGAAAGTCGAGAAGGAGGGGGAATACCTAACTGCTGAACAGTACAGGAAATTGATTCAATGACCGGAGATAGAAGGGACGAATACTATTGGAAGGCTAAAAAAGAACAGCTTCGTAGCCGTGCTGCTTTTAAATTAGAGTTTCTTCTTGATAGATACCGAGTTGTTAGGAAAGGGGACGCAGTAATAGAAATAGGCTCGTCTCCAGGAGGATGGACACAGGTCCTAAACAGCTTGGCAAGAAAAATTATATCAATAGATTTGCAGGAAATGGAAGAGATTGCAGGTGTCCGCTTCATACGTTGCGATATATTCAAGGAAACCATATTCGATGATATTGATAGGGCATTGCGTGAAGAAGGCATAGAAAAGGTTGACGATGTTGTATCGGATGCTATGGCAAAAGTTAGCGGGATACCATCGAGAGATCATGCAGTTTCTTACCAAATAGGCCAGAGAGTGATGGAAATAGCTGTTAGATACCTAAGGAATGGTGGAAACGTTCTATTAAAGCAATTTCAAGGCGATATGACCAATGATTTTATAGCGATCTGGAGAAAAAACTTTTCATCGTACAAGATCAGTAAGCCACCAGCATCAAGGGGCTCATCAAGCGAAATATACATAATGTTTTTTGGCTTTAAAGCTCCTTAATGAAATTTTCAAGATTTTTGTAAAACTCATACTCGGTAATAACGAACACACTTTTTCCTTTGTCCTTTTCTAGATTCCTCTTGAGGTTATCCCTAACATAGTTAAATCTGAAAGTATCAACTCTTTCTATGCCTTTCACCTTATGCATTACTGCATCCCATTTTTCAACGAAGTCCTCGGGGGTCTTATCACCGAATTCCATTTTCATGATCCTTTTCTTCCTTAACGAATTTCTCAGCAAATCCAGAAAACCAACATTTTTAGAGTAATAATCTGAATATTCTTTTTCTGGCACATCCAATGGAACAAGCGTAGTACCAGTTTCGTTTGCATATTTAATTGCTTCGATATATATAGGCGGTGGTGTCATCACCTCTCCGTAAGCTGAAAGGTGGAGACCATATATGATCTCGTAATCTGACAAAGATAATTCAAATGGATCCTTTAGGAAGTTGTTTAGGCCATCTATCTGTTCCTGGGTTAGAACAATGTATATGATTTCAGGTCTAACCTCATAAAGGTCCCTCTTCAGTTCTTCTCCATCCCTTACAAGGCCCTTAATTCCTCCGAAAAGTGTGATCTTATACCCGTCCTCTCCAAAATCGTAAATCATTTTGCTCTCTTCTCTATTTTACCTATAAGCGCATCCTTGTCCTCAATTGATTCGAGGTCAGAAATAGTCAACACCGCACAGCCACCTATGCTCTCCCTATACGTATTGCTCTTGCTGACTAAGAAAGCATCGTCTTCGAAGACATCGCTTATTTTTTTTAGTATCCTCACCCTCTCAGGTTCTGGAGCATCACCTATTAACGCTGCAATAAGGGAAATCTCGTCAGAATCTTTGGCAACTATGTCAAATGGAACCTTGAATATGGGTCTTGTATCAAGGCCATACTTCTGAAGAAGCCATATTATCCTAGCTATATACTCATCTGAGATTTTTTCTTCAAAGTTTATCTCGGTTGAGTTTATTCTAAACAGATCAATGTGATCTACAATGTCGGCCTTTAAAATATTACGTAATCTTATGAATATGTCTATCGTGGCCGCAGAACCATTTTCATATAGCGAAACAGACCGTCTTGATACGCCCAAGTAGGATGATATGTTGCCTATAGAGAGGTTAAGTTCGTTTCTCCTCTCCCTAAGCAATTCTCCATTTATTCTCACATAGAATCCGCCAGGGCCTGAATATATGTACGGCCTTTCACCATTGAGGTAAGATTCGAATGTATTTACAGACGATATAGGAACTCCATGCCTATAGTAGACAACCCCATCTTCTAGTTGTCCATTTCCTGTTCTTTCACCAATTATTGCAGCTGTTGCACGCAGCAGTTTAGCAAGCTTAATGAGCTGATAGGCAGTTGACTGTTTAAGTGTATCTATATTATAAAGCACCTTGAGTATATACCTTTCAACGTCTCTTCTGGCAACTATATCGAAAGTTGCGACAGGCTGAAACCCTGTTCCTGAAACAGAGAACCCATTTTCCACCAGCATATTCATAAGTTTGGAAATGAGAGCCTCCCTTCGATCTTCCACAGTAACAATTATTAATACCTGTATATAAGTATTTTCATTCAACGATTATGATAACATCGAAATGCTATTAACCAACTTGGCTAAATAATTATGTGACTTAATTATAACTATTTTTATTTCCTAGTTATTATGTTTATATATTAATTAGTACAATTTAAATATGCATTTGCGATTTACTGTTTGATAAGTATGGCTAAAGATTACGTCTCCATGCTTAAAGATGCTGGATATAAGATAACACCACAGAGGCTTGCAGTAATAGAATACCTTAAAAAAGGGCCTGGGCACTTCACAGCAAACGATGTATATAAAGAGATAAGGAAAAGTATACCGACGATTACACTTGCAACAGTCTATAATATTCTGAAAGCTTTTGCAGATGTCAGATGCATAAATTCCTTCGATGTGGATGGAACAACATGGTTTGAAAATGAAGTTGAGCTACACGCAAACTTAATGTGCAAGGTTTGCGGTAATATTGTTGATATAAAGATCGACAAGGAAAAGCTAATAAAGTTGCTGGGAGAAAATGCAGACGCGGATTTCGAAAACATAACTCTTTTTGTAAGGGGGGTCTGTCCGTCCTGCAAAGCTAGGCAGGAAGAAGACATGAGGTCTCTTCAGGTTCATCAATAACCTCGTTTCCTTGATTAAGAAAGGTCGTTATTTAACTGTAATGCTCTATTAAAGTTCCGACTAACGGATGAGTATTTGGGAAGTACTTCCCACTATTTCTGTTAGTTTGATTATATAACGTTTATATTATTGTGTAATTTTTTATTCCCACTCGATGGTTGCCGGAGGTTTATTGGTTATATCATAAACTACTCGGTTTATCTCCGGGATTTCATCAGTTATAGTATTCGATATATCCTCAAGAAGATCCCACGACGGCTTGCTGAATGTACCAGTCATAGCGTCGGTAGTCTCTATCATCCTAATGCCTACTGTAAGTCCATAAGCTCTTCTGTCCCCATGAACGCCCGTGGTTCTTACTGGTAAAAGTACAGCAAAATACTGCCATGGTCTTGATTCAGATGGCATTGCCTCTGAAATTTTTCTTTCTACTATGTCAGTTACTGCCCTTAGCAGATCGAGTTTTTCTTTTGTTACTTCGCCTATTATCCTAACAGCCAATCCAGGCCCTGGGAAAGGCTGTATGTCGGTAGGTAGGCCAAGTTCCTTTGACATACCCCTGATCTCATCCTTATAGTAGTCCCTAAGTGGCTCGACTAGTTTCAGTTTCATATCCTTTGGAAGTCCGCCTACATTATGATGGCTCTTTATTGTATCCCTTTTCTGGCCTCCACTCTCGATCCAGTCTGGCGCTATTGTACCTTGAAGAAGGTATTCTGCGCCAAAATTCTGTGCCTGTTCGCTTAGTACATCTATAAAGGTTTTTCCTATAATCTTTCTTTTCTCTTCTGGATCCGTTACACCCTTTAGGTTATTTATGAAAGTATCTGCTGCATCAACTATTACATAATTCATTGAATGTTTTTCGAAGAAATCCTTTACTCTTCCAGTTTCGTTCTTCCTTAATAATCCGGTATCAATGAAGACACATAGAAGATTATTTCCCAATACTTCGCTTGCGAGAAGAGACAGAAGTGAACTATCCTGCCCGCCAGAAACCGCAATAATAGCTTTGCCTTTTATGCTATTCCTGATGTTATCCTTTATCCGTGAGATGTAATCGGAAAAACTCATTTTGAGCTATTAAAAAAATGGATAAATATTTTCTTATTAGTTTAGGTTAAGTCTTCATTATGAAGCCAAGGAACACGAGCAGGCCAATAACAACACCTATTACAGCCGCTACAACGTAGAATATTGTCCCAAGAGCCACATACGCGGCCCATTGTCCAATACCGAAGTGGAATAGGTACTTAGGGCCTATTATGTCAATTACTGCTACGACTAGACCAATCACTAGAATTGCTGCACCTGCAACCCGACTTTTACCGCTCCCAAAATACGCTGTCAGAATACCCAGTATTATAAGAGATAGGGCTAGCAGAGCAAGAATAACTAGAAGAAATACTTCCCAGTTCCATGGAGACCAAGGTATCAATCTTTCACCTCACAGCTTTATTCCCGTCAGTGTCTTAGTGTCAATAACCCCGTCTATAGTCCTTATCTTTTCTATTACGACTTCACCAATTTCGGTAAAGTCCTTCATATCCAGCTTAACTATTATATCATACTCACCAAACAACGGGTGAGCCTCCACCACTCCGTTTATCTTGAGCACTTTATTATAAACTTCGTGCTCTTTTCCCGGAACGGTACTTATTAAAACGAAGGCTATTGACAATTTACACCACTAAACTGTAATACTGTAAAATGTTAATAAATTTTGTGTTTTGGAACGACATCTGCATTCATACTCTGCTGAAAATTTTCTCATTGTTACATTAACTTTTTAACGGGGATAGGATAGACTTGTGTGCTAATAACTGAGATATTCCACAGTATACAAGGTGAAGGCACTCTAATCGGAATCCCAATGCTGTTTGTCAGGACAAATGTATGTAACATACGCTGCGAATGGTGTGATACAAAATACTCCTTTTATGGAGGTAGGGAAATTGCATTAAGCGATATCCTAAATATAGTGAAGGAAGCTAAGGAACAATGGGTCTGCTTCACAGGTGGCGAACCGCTCGTTCAACGTGACGCCCTTAGTTTTGTGGAAGGTTCTTTGAAACTAGGAAAAAAGATTCTTATAGAAACAAACGGAACCGTCCCTATAAGGAACTTCACCATCTCTGATAATATAGTACTTGACGTTGACGTAAAATCACCGTCAGCTAAGGTGAGAAAGCCATTTTTAGAGGAGAATTTGAAGTATATAAGGGATACAGATTACCTGAAAATTGTAATAAAGGATCGTGAAGACTTGGACTTCGCTATAAACTTTATAAGGGGCCATCGCAAAAATTTGAATTATGTTCTACAGCCTGCGTGGGGGTCCGATATCAGGATGATAGCTGATGCTATAGTAGAGACTGACCTGAACGTTAGGGTTTTGCCGCAGCTTCATAAGATCATGTATGGTGAAATGAGAGGTGTATGATATCACGTATCAAGGAGATCCAGAAATAAATAAATTCACTTAAACGCTTATTGTCTCATGGATGAAATTTCTTCCATGCTTGATTATTTGGGTATAAAGTCCACAGAAGAGCTCTTTTCGGATATACCTCTGTCTGTTAGGAAAAAGGAAATAGGCATCGGATCTCCGCTAGACGAACATTTGGTCCTAGAAAGGGCAAGGAAATATGCATCACTTAACTCTACTGAAATGCTGAACTTTTTGGGAAACGGAATATACGACCGAGTAATACCTGAGGCTGTTAACTATATTATTAGTAAAAGCGAATTTCTAGATTCATATACCCCATACCAGCCAGAAGTTTCGCAGGGCATGCTCCAGTCCATATTTGAGTACCAAAGCTTAATATCTGATCTGTTCAAAATGGATTTTACTAATGCCTCTATGTACGATGGCTATTCCGCACTGGGTGAGGCAGCCAGAATGGCATACAGAATAAACGGGAAAAATAAGATACTAATACCAGAGTCTACCTATGATTCGAAATTATCTGTTCTCAAGAACTATGTCTGGGGACTTAGCATGAAGATCGAAAAGTACAAGATGAATGAGGAAGGAAAAATAGATATTGATGATCTTCAGTCAAGAATAGATGGAGATACATCAGCAGTTGTTGTAGAAAACCCCAATGGTTATGGAGTTATTGATGAAAATGTTTTCCGGATCTCGGAAATTAAGAAGGAAAGCTTACTAATAAGTTACGTTGATCCAATATCTCTGGGCGTTCTTAAGCCTCCAGGTGAGTATGGTTCGGATATAGCAATAGCTGAAGGTCAGCAGCTTGGAATACCAATGAACTTTGGAGGCCCGTTGCTAGGAATAATGTCCTTTAAAGCTGATTATGTTCGGAAATCACCTGGGAGGCTCATTGGTGAGTCTGTTGATGCCGACGGAAAGAGGGCCTTTGTAATGACTCTGCAGACAAGGGAACAGCACATTAGGAGGGCAAAGGCGACGAGCAACATATGCTCTAACCAGGCTCTGCTTACTCTTGCTGCAGGCTCTTATCTATCTATACTCGGTTCATCAGGTTTAAAAAAGGTGGCCTTGTTAACAATTAAGCATTCTAAAAATCTAGCTGAGAGCTTAGGCAACATAGGAATAGAGAAGGTGTTTGATTCCATATCCTTTTCGGATACTCTCTTTCGTATCGATAAAAACGTTATGCTTGATTTGGCAAAAAAAGGCATTCTTGGCGGAATAAAGTTAACATCGCTAATAAAGGATTCTAAGTATAGCTCAGGTACGTTTTTCACAGCAACAGAGAAAACCGATAATGAAAAAATTAAGGCGCTCGTAAACGCATTGGAGGTGATAATGTGAATTTCAAGCAGGCTTATTATGAGGAACCGATTATAAAGGATATCAAGTCTTCGAATACCTTCAGCCTCTCTGAACAAGTTGATGAAAGCATACTGCCTGAGAACCTTAAAAGAAAGGATCTAGAACTTCCAGAGGTCTCGGAATATGATGTGGTGAGGCATTATACCAGGCTTTCGCAGATGAATTATACAGTTGATGTTGGTATATACCCGCTGGGCTCGTGCACGATGAAGTACAACCCAAAATTTGCTGACAGAGTATCGGCTATTGATGGATTCAGGAATATACACCCGTTCCAACCTGAGAATACAGTTCAAGGCGCTCTTCACGTGATGTACGACCTTCAGGAATACCTAAAAAAGATATCTGATATGGACGCCGTATCTTTGCAGCCAATGGCAGGTGCTGACGGTGAATTTACTGGCATATTGATAGTGAAAAAGTATTTTGAAGATAAAGGAGAAGATCGAACAGAGATAATAATACCAGATTCAGCGCATGGAACAAATCCAGCATCTGCAACAATGGGCGGGTTCGATGTCGTAGAGGTTCCATCCGATGACAAAGGAATGGTCGATCTCGAAGCCCTGAGGGCAGCTGTTTCTAAAAAGACTGCAGCATTTATGATAACGAACCCAAACACATTGGGCATATTCGAACAAAACATAGAAGAGATTGCAAAGATAATTCATAATGCTGGTGCGTTGCTATACTACGACGGGGCAAACTTAAATGCAATCTTTGGCATCACATCGCCAGGTCTCATGGGGTTTGACATAGTCCATTTCAACCTCCATAAAAGTTTTGCAACTCCACACGGAGGCGGAGGTCCAGGTGCCGGGCCTGTTGCTGTAAAATCATTCCTTAAAGATTTCCTTCCTGTGCCTATAGTCGATTTTGATGGAAATTCTTACAGGCTTAACTATGAACTTAAGAAAACGATTGGTAAGGTTTCGTCCTTCTACGGTTCTTTTTCGATTTTGTTAAGGGCCTGGTCGTACATAATCAGAAATGGAGATGACGGCCTCAAAAACGTAAGCGCAAGGGCAGTTTTAAATTCAAACTACCTCAAGAAGAAGCTTGAAAAATACTACGATATTCCATACTATCCACTTAAGAAACACGAATTCGTTCTTTCAACAGAGAATACAGGCAAAAGAGCACTCGACATAGGGAAGTACATACTAGACAATGGAATACATTCACCAACAGTCTATTTCCCCTTGATAGTGAAGGAGGCTATGATGATAGAGCCAACAGAAACTGTAAGTAAGGCCGATTTAGACAACTATGCTGATGTTCTTATTGAGGCACTTAAACTCAGTGACGAGGAACTAAAATCCAGGCCAAAAAATACGGCGGTACGTAGGATTGACGAAGTTAAAGCAGCAAGGGACCTTAAACTTAAATGGTAAATTAATTTTAATATATTTATCTTTTAATATTAATAATGCTTATATAGAGTATTAGATTGGTTTTACAATGGCTATAATAGAACCTATTATAGGTAGGTCTATAAAGAGAAAGATGGGTGGTATGCGTGGCAAAAAGATGCCCTTCATTGCCGGCCATAAGTTGCTTTACACATGCAACTTAAGGTGTGATATGTGCCCATTCTGGAGGAGGAAGGACGAAAGGCTTCTCAGTATAGATGAGGAGATAATGATGATGGATTCACTGGCATCTGCGGGCGTTTCATTTATGGGGTTTGAAGGCGGAGAACCTCTATTGAGAAACGATCTTGAGGACATACTCAGGGAATCGCATAGAAGGTTTCATACTTCTTTAGTTACTAACGGGTGGCTTCTTAAGAATAGGGCTTCATCTATAGCAAAGTATCTGGATTATCTTTTCGTTTCAATTGATGGATTAAAAGAAACACATGACAAGCAAAGGGGAGTACCAGGTTCCTTTGAACACGCCCTGGAAGGGATAGAAGAAGCTAAAAAGTACGTTCAGGTCGCTATAAGCACAACCATAACAACGTACAATATGAATGAGATAACAAAGGTCGTAGAATTAGCAAAAGATTTGGGAGTTGGAATAAATGTTCAGGTATCGTATGATTACAGTACGGCAAACAATCTTTCTCCAGAAAAGAAAGCGCTTTACGATGTGCTGCTGTCTTTGAAGAAGATGAAGGAAGATGGGTACCCTATAGTAAATTCAAAGGAATACTTTGACACGTTGATATCATCTTGGTACTATGGCATAAAATGGGCCTGCAAACCATGGTCCACTGTAAATATAGATCCGCAGGGGAGGATCGTTATGCCCTGCTACGTATTGAATGAGTATGCAGGGTCCAGCAAAGTTTGGGAAACGGACATAGTTAGGCTATGGAATACATACGATTGGTCCCAATACGAAAGTTGCAATAAATGCTCGCTATCGTGCTATCTTGAACCATCTATATTCTCTTGGAAAAAACTATCAATGGTTAACGAAAGGATAATAGGCAGCATTGCGAATTACATTTCGTCCATGCTATAATTTAACATATCTGCTATTTTTTTACAACTTCTTAAATATAAAGGCTCAAATGACCGTCTTATGTATTTGTATTGGCACGATAATAAAAATATTCGGTAACAGGTAACGGGCGCAAGGGGATTTGGACCCCTGATCTACAGCTTAGGAGGCTGTTGCCCTATCCAGGCTAGGCCATGCGCCCAATTATAAATTTTGGAGAAAACCGTAAGAGAGTCCTCCGGCATGGCTATCAAATGCGGATATATAGAATTAACTTTGATATTAGAAAGCTAAAATGGTTTTGGAGCTCCAGTTGGCAATTATCCGATTAACTAGATTGAGTATTTTATTTGCCCTTATACCTCTAATTATAATAGAATAGGAAAAATTTGAAATCTTCTTGCATATTATATGCTTATAATACAAAGATATATCAAGCATAAAGTTAGACTTATAGGTAAGTTTATTAATGACAATATCATGATATTAGCTATCATGACTCAGGAAAACAAAACTATATCAAAGAGGAGTGAAGACGAAGTTTTGGAGGGACTACTAAGAAGGATAGCCCAATTGAAGAGAAACCGAGAACTAAACTACCGTAAAATGGCAAATTCTAATGTGCCCGACAATGTGAGGAGTATGATGCTTAGAGTAGCTGATATGGAGGAGCAGACAAGAAGGCGCATAGAAGACGCAATTAGAAAGAAGGAATTTGATGTCTCTATAAACAACACAAATAGTTACGCCATGATAGAACACATTGTTAAAAATTCTGATGTATCGGACATATCTGACGTGAAAAGTGTTCTTCTGAAGTCCATGAAAGAGGAAGAAGAGCTTCATAGGATCCTAGAGGTTATGTCAAAGGAGTATAACGGCACTAATATTGAAAAAACCCTAAGGTCTATAATAGAGTGCGAAGAAAATAACAAAAATGCATTGGCAGATCTTTACGAAGACTACGTAAATGAGGGCTATTGGTAAAAATAGTTAAAAAGAGGTTTTCTTCAGTCTTCCGTAAATATGTGCGGGAAGCTCTTCAAATATAGAATACAGCAATTCGTCAGCATTCTCTATCTGCTGTTGTATCATTAATGCTCTTTTGGGAACAGAATCCGGCGGCAAATACTTGTTTCGGTATAGAGGATCGTCTATAAAATCAGTTTCTAGAAGAAACTTTTTTGACAGCGCCGTTGATTCAATTACATTTTTTCTGGATGCGCCAATTGAACGGAATATATGCGTATTACATTTCAGATCGTTTGGCCTTGCGTGGTGTTTGACTACCTTTACATTTTTGCCAAAGCTCGATGAAAGACTCTCCAAGCGCTCGTAATCTTTGCAATCCAGGTCATACGTATGTAATATGACTGGCGAATCTATATTTCCAGCTATTTCGAATGCTTCGGATAGCATTTCTGTATATACATCCATTAATTCTTTGTCAACTTGAATATGCGGATATCCAATCTCCCCAATGGCATCAGCTTTTTCCTCTGATACTAATTTTGCAGCTAGTTCTAAACCATGCCTCATTTCATTAATCGGATCCAAACCAGCATTTGAAAAAAATTGGTAGTCGAATGGATATGGCCCTATTGTTACAACGACTTCTATTCCAAACTCTGATCTTATCTTCTCTGACATCTTTATATTCCATTCATATAGATTTTCGTAATATCCTGACGTTCTGTCGTGTAGCGGAAGATTTGTGAGGTTTATCGATGTGCCACCCGCCTTAATAAATCTTCCAATAGCCTCTTTGTAGTTCCCGCCTGGATTAAGGTGAAAATGATTGTCAAATACTCTTCCTTTGTACATTCTTATCTCTCAATAGTTGTCTGTCAACGTTTTCTGAGTCATAAAACGTTTTATGACCGGTGAATATCTTTTCCATTCCGCTATTTCTAAACGGACTTTGAAAAGATCTTCAAGGCTTTCGAATATAGCTGGTTTGCCCTTAAGGGCATTTCTTACGCTTTCTCTGATCACCCAAACTCCAAGGGGAGCAAAGTAATCTGGAGAAATTCTCCTAAGTACGATAGCAGAGGCGCTCCTTCTTATCCTTGATAAATATTCGAAAACCGCAAGCCTTGCTGCATAATAAGCACCGGTTATTTCGCTTGCATATGAATTTCTCGGGCTTTCGAATTCAAAATCTATAGAGACTCTTCCATCACTACCCCAAAGCGATCCTATTTCCCAGTATTCCTGCATTTCAAACGCAGTTCCCCTTGGCAGGAGTATTATGTTGAAGTGATTTCCAAATCTGGAATATGAAAAAACCATAGGTTTGTCTATAGATTCGTAGTTTAATGCGTCGCTCTTAAGATATCTCGAAATAGTATCATCGACGGCAGTTATTGACCATCTAGTAGGTACTAGCTTCCTCTTCTTTTCGATACCTAAAAGACCTCCCGATAAGAGTCCGGTGATATAATTAATATCTATACTATTCATGTAAAGGATTTTAAGTGCCTCTGTTGAATTTAGATCAATATCGTATATAACATCCTGTGCTGCTCTGGGTGTTTTAGCGTTCCCGTAGACCTTAATGTTCTCAGATTTATACATAGGCCCTACTGGGCTATCAAAAAAATCGAAGTGCTTTTCTTTGCCAACTATCCTGCTTTCAACTCTAAGTTCATTCAATGCCATTGCAGCTTCTTGAATTTGTTCTACAGTTTTTTCGCTTAAATTATGTACCGATACCGTTTTTACATTTCTAAAAAGATTTGCGTTTCTTTCGATAATTTCTGGCATGCCAAGGTCAAACATATCCCGTCGGGCATACGGCCTTTCAGGATCAACGACAGACATGATCCCGCCATATACCGAAGGATAGTTATACTCACCTATGAATATGGAAGGTGGTGTGCTCGTACTTATGTCTCCGTGGAGATCTAATCGAGGGAATACCTCTTGAAATCTCTCTAGTATTGGGCAGACCCTAAGACCGCACATATGTTTATGCCCCTTGCATAACCTGCAGTAAGGATAAGGGGCAACGTTAAAGTTGTATCTCGGGTCACTGCCGTTAATCACACTATAACATTAATTACAATGATTTAATGTTTCTCAATGATCCTTCTAGAGTTGATTTATTTTCCAATTGAACCTCTTATACCTGTATCTGCTGTTTCCCCTGTTATTTCTTCTAGGCTTTTCCCTCTGGCTTCCGGTATGCCAACATTCATTATTATGATCGAGAGTATTGCAATAGCGGAAAATCCTAAGATGAGAAATGGCAATCCAAGTCTCGCAAGAAGAAGTGGGAAGGCAGTTAATCCAAGGGCATCTGCGGTCCTGTCAAGGCCAACAGTGATTGCTTGTGAAGTTCCCCTTGCCTTCGTAGGTGTTATTTCCGGAGTGACCATTGCACCACCGATTATTGAAGCTGGTCCCATCGCTGAAAACAAGTAATTCATAATGTAGAATGAAAAGCCAGCAAATGCTGCTTCACCAACAAGGCCGGTTGGTAGGATTCCAGAAAGTATCTTGGAACCGAATATCGGAGACTTCATCAGAAGCAGCCCATAAAGCAGAAGCCAGAAAAACACTCCAAGATATCCTATTGTTATAAGGCGCTTCCTTCCAATCTTATCAATCAACATAGCGGAAACAATGGCTCCAGGTATACCTGCAAAAATTTCTGCATAGTACGTAAATGAAATAGGAGTTAATCCGAGGTTTTTGGCAATCGTTATCGGTCCGTATATAGCAAATGTAGACGAATACATATCATAAAGTATCCATAACACTGAAGAAATTAAAACAAGAACTAATGAAGTCTTTAATCTATAAGAATAAGTCTTTGTATCTCTTGTTATCTCTATCTTCGTTCCAGTTTCTTTTTCTATGCTCATAATATCTACAGAAGAACCCTTAACAATAGCGGAGTACCTTGCAGTTTCTGTTATTTTCCTTCTGAAGTATATCACGAATAGAGCTGGGACTCCGCCAAATGCGAGAACTATTTTCCATACAAGAGACGATGGCAAAAGAATAGTTGAAACCTGATCTACGAACGCCGCTAGCATTGCACCAAAGGCGGCCATTATAGGAAACGTCATTATCATCAATTTCCCTCTGTCCCTTGAATTTGCATTCTCAGCAGTTATTATAGGTGAGAGGACATAATCCCCACCTATCCCGAGCCCAAGTATTATTCTGAATATAAGCAATAAAGTGAAATTAACTGCAAAAAACTGCAGGAAAGATCCAAGGGTGATCAATGCTAGATCCAGGCCATACACCGGCTTCCGACCTATCTTGTCGGCTATAAGGCCGAATAATATCGCGCCTATAGCCGCACCTATGAATGCCCCCGAAGTCATGAGTGCGCTTTCTGGTGGTGTTAGATTGAGGTAAAATGCTGCTATATAATAGACTAACGCGATAGCATACAAGTTATACGAATCTGAGAAGATGCCTATACCACTTACGATCACAGTTTTAATCTGGAACCTCGTGAGCTTGCTATCAAAGTCACTGAACATAATGAGGTATTTTATTAGGATATATAAAATTTGAGTAAATACTCATATATTAGTAATATATTTTAAATATCACTTTTCATAGATAAAAGAAATCTTTATTATTCGTTTGATTATAGCGACTGGAGGAGATAATATGCAACAGGGTCAGATGGCTTATGATAGAGCGATAACGGTATTCTCTCCCGACGGGAGATTATTTCAAGTTGAATATGCAAGAGAGGCTGTAAAAAAGGGATCGACTGCCCTTGGATTAAAATTTTCAAACGGCGTCCTTCTGATATCTGACAAAAAGATAAGGAGCAAACTAATAGAACAGAATTCCCTTGAAAAGATACAGCTTATTGATGATTATGTTGCCGCTGTGACTTCAGGTCTTGTTGCTGATGCAAGGGTTCTTATCGACTTCGCTAGGATCAGTGCACAGCAGGAAAAAGTTACATACGGTTCCCTTGTAAATATCGAGAATCTAGTAAAGAGAGTTGCCGATCAAATGCAACAATATACGCAATATGGTGGCGTAAGGCCTTACGGTGTATCCCTTATATTTGCAGGAATAGATCAGATTGGGCCGAGGTTGTTTGACTGTGATCCAGCAGGAACGATAAACGAGTATAAAGCGACAGCTATAGGATCAGGAAAGGACGCAGTGGTAAGCTTTCTAGAGAAGGAATACAAAGAAGGGCTTTCGGAAAAAGAGGCAGTAACACTCGGCATAAAGGCGCTTAAGGCCTCCTTAGAAGAAGGGGAAGAGCTAAAGGCCCCTGAAATAGCTTCCATTACAGTGGGATCTAAATACAGAATATATGGTGCAGAAGAAGTAAAAAAATTCCTGTAATGTGACATATTTTTATTTTTAATGGAATTCACTAGTTATGGTACGAGTAGAAGATGCCATTGTAGCTAGGCTTGAATCTCATGGCTACAAGTTTGAGATACTTGTCGATCCAGATGCAATAGAGAGGATAAGGAAGGGAAATATCGATATAGAAAACGATCTAGCTATGCCCGAAGTCTATAAAGATGCCAGAAAAGGCGAAAAGGCAAGCGAAGAATCATTGAAAGAGGCGTTTAAGACAACAGATATAGCACAGATAGTTGTTGATATAGTCAAAAAGGGCCAAATACAGTTGACGACAGAGCAGAGAAGGGAGATGTATGATGAAAGGAGGAAACAGATAGTAAATATCATTGCCAGAGAAGGAATAAACCCACAAACTAATACCCCTCACACACCATATAGAATATCCCAGGCTATGGAAGAGGCTAAGGTAAAGATCGATCCATTTAAAAGTGCTGAAGAGCAGGTTCAGGGCGTCCTTAAAGCCATCATGCCTATTATACCTATAAGATTTGAGAAAGCTAAGCTAGCTGTAAAACTTGTTGGCGATGCATATGGAAAACTCTATGGAGAACTGGCTAAGTCTGGATACATAACAAAAGAGGAGTGGGGCAAAGACGGTTCGTGGATGGGCATATTGGAAGTTCCAGCAGGAATCCAGGGGGATATAATCGAGAGCCTCTCAAGGCGTGGGGGAGATAAGGTACAGATAAGGGTTATAAAATAAACGAAAGTATATTATGAGAATAACAATAAAGTTGCAAAAAAGGACAGAAGGTGTATCAGTTGGGCGATGTTAAAAAAATAGTGTTGCCTGGAGACCCTGTGGAGGTTCAGGGCAAGATCAGGAATGGAATATATAGAGGCCCTGACAACAAGTATTATTCGGAATATTTCGGCACGCTTCAGGTTAGTGACCAGTACGTTGATGTTGTGCCCTTTTCAGGCCAGTATATACCAAGAAAGGGGGATAAGGTAATTGGGAAAATAATAGAGGTTGGGCCTTCTACTTGGACCGTGGATATCAATTCGCCTTATTTTGCTATGCTTCATATGAACGACACTCCATGGCGGATATCTTCTGGCGATCTGAAGAGATACCTAAACTCAGGCGATTACGTATACGCAAAGATCATGAGCGTAAACGAGATCAAAGAGAGCTGGTTGACCCTAAAGGAACCAGGCCTGAAAAAACTGGAAGGAGGCCATATGGTGCTTATCCATGCATCAAGAGTACCAAGGGTCATAGGGAAGGGCGGTGGCATGGTCAACATGGTCAAAGAGCTCACATCAACTCGTATCATAATCGGTCAGAACGGCCTTATATGGATCGACGGTCCAATTGAAGGTGTGACCATGGCCATAGCGGCTATTGAGATGATAGAACGTGAGGCCCATACTGAGGGCCTAACTGTACGTGTTGAGAGTTTTTTGAAAGAACTAAGGGGTGATAAAGACGGAAACCAGCAAGATAAAGCTAATCAATGAAGATAACCTAAGGCTCGATGGAAGATCATTCAATGAACTTAGGCCCATAAAGATCGAAGCAGGTGTATTAAACAGAGCTGATGGATCGGCATACATAGAATGGGGAGGCAATAAAATAATAGTAGGTGTGTATGGTCCAAAGGAAGCTTATCCGAAGCACTCGCAGGATATAGATCATGCGGTTGTTAAAGCCAGATACAACATGGCCGCATTTTCAGTTGATGAAAGAAAGCGGCCTGGCCCAGATAGGAGAACAATGGAAATATCAAAAGTCATTTCTGAAGCCTTAAGTTCGTCCATTATGATTGAACAATTCCCGAGGGCTGAAATAGATGTATATATTGAGGTATTGCAGGCTGACGCTGGCACTAGAATCGCTGGATTAACTGCAGCTACAGTTGCACTTGCAGACGCAGGCATTCCAATGAGGGATATGGTCGTCGGGTGCACAGCTGGAAAGGTGGATGGACACATCGTGCTTGATCTATCGAAGGAAGAAGATAACTTCGGTGAGGCAGACATACCTATGGCTATTATGCCTAAAACAGGTGAAATAGTACTTCTGCAAATGGATGGTGATGTGACGGAAGATGAATTCTATGAGGCAACATCAATGATCATAGAGGCTACTAAGAAGATATCTCAGATACAGAGAAACGCCCTTCTTAATAAGTATAAGATAGAGGGCATAGAAGGGGGTGAATAAGAATGGTTAAAGAGTCTGCTGAAATACTATCCGAGATCAGGAAGAACTATATACTTACCACAATGAAAGGTGGAAAGAGGATCGATGGCCGTCTACCCGATGAATTTAGAGAAATAACGATAATCGAAAACTACGTACCAAGGGCAAATGGATCAGCCTATGTTGCCCTCGGCAAGACGAGGGTTGTAGCGGGTGTTAAGATTGAGGCGGGGGAGCCATTCCCGGACACACCGGATCAAGGAGTACTCACGACTAACGTTGAGCTTCTCCCAATAGCATTTCCTAGCTTCGAGGCTGGCCCTCCAAATGATCTAGCAATAGAAGTTTCAAGGGTTGTCGATAGAGGTATAAGGGAGAGCAAGATGATAAGCCCTGACAAACTTGTTATCGAACAGGGCAAGAAGGTATGGATCGTCTTCCTCGACATAAACGTTCTTGACTATGATGGTAATCTTATTGATGCGTGTACTATCGCGGCTGTTTCTGCACTCAGGAATGCTATTGTCCCTGCATCTAGAGAAGGCGGTGAAGATTTCAAGTTGCCTGTCGTCAATACGCCTATATCTGTTACCATGGTAAAGATAGGTGATACCCTCGTTTGCGATCCTTCGCTGGAAGAAGATCAAATTTGCGGTGGTCGAATTACAGTTACTACAACTGAAGATGGACATATAAGGGCTATGCAAAAAGGTGAAATAGGAGTATTCACTCTCGATGACGTTAAGAAAGCAATAAAAATGTCCCTTAAAGTAGGCAAAAATATTAGGGAGAAGTATTTCAGGTGACATAAATGTCAAAGAGAACATTGAAGGTAGGGGCAGCGGGAAGGTTTGGTCCTAGGTATGGAGTAACTATTCGGAAGGAATGGAACGAAATTTACAAGCAGAAGATAGCACTGTATACATGCCCGTCCTGCAAGAAGAAGAGGGTAAAGAGACTAGCAGCCGGTATTTGGGTCTGCAGGCACTGCGGTTATAAATTTGCAGGCGGGGCATATAACCCTGCTTATGAGGTAAAAGTGGTAGAAGGATGACTGAATATAAATGTGTTAGGTGTGGCAGGCCTCTTGAAAAGACCATGGGAACCACAGAAATAGAATGTGAATGCGGTTCCAGGGTATTTGTAAAGGAGAGGCCTAGCATTGAAAAAACGATTAAAGCAAGATAAAAGATGGTAAGCCTTTCGGATCTTGCCTCCTATCCTATCTGCAGGAGATGCGCAGGCAGAATTTTCGCTATGGTTGGGACCGGGCTCACTAATTTGGAAAGGGGCTCGATGCTTGAATTTTCTATAAAATGTGAAAAGAACGATCCGGAATTCAATTTTGCCGATCCGCAGAACTGTGAGATTTGCCACGGTATATTTGATAAATTTTCCGTTTTTCTTTCACTTGTAGAGGATAAACTCAAAGAAATTGAATATTCCACTTTCGTAGTAGGTTCTGTATTTCCCAAAGAATGGATAGAACTTGAAAACAAGATCCAAGAGGCATTCGGTGCACATGGTGAATCAATAAAGAAGGAGTTTAATAGGGAATTCGGAAAATATATAACAGCTAAGACAGGGAAAGAGTATAGGAAAGAAGACCCTGATATTACTATTGCTGTTAATGTCGAATACGAGTTTGTAAATGTATCCATAAAAAGCCTTTTTATATACGGGAAATACAGAAAATATAGGAGGGATATGCCACAAACTAGGTGGATACACAAGAAGGATGGGGATTCTATTGAAAGCATTATAGGCGAAGCTGCATTGAGGATAGCAGGTGGCAAGAATTACTACTTGCATGGTTCAGGTAGAGAAGATGTGGATGTTAGGATGCTCGGGAATGGAAGGGAATTCGTCATTGAAGTAGAAGCGCCTATTATGAGAACCTTTGATCTCAGTATTCTATCGGAGACAGTTAACCGATCTATGAAGGGCGTCGAAATATTTGACCTAAGTTTCGTTGACCGCAAGACCGTAAAGGAGATAAAGGAGGAGAAACACTCCAAGGTATATGATTGCATAATCGAAGGAGATACAGATATAGATAAACTTAAGCTCGAGGAAGCCTGTACTGAAATGAACGGAAAAAATATTTATCAAAGAACACCATTAAGGGTTGCCCAGCGAAGATCAGACCTAATAAGGACAAGAAAAATTGAAAGGATGGAGCTAGTTGCTGTAGAAGGCAAGGAAGCTGAAATAGTAGTTCAGGCAGAGGCAGGAACATACATAAAGGAGTTGATCAGTGGAGACAGTGGGAGAACCAATCCATCACTCTCGTCAAAATACGGGTCTCAATTGAATGTTAAAGAACTGGATGTCATTAAAATATGCAGAGGTGAATAGTAATGGTTAAAATGTCGCACGGACCCAGATCAGGGTCAAGAAGGAAGCTTACTAAGAGCAAGGAAGAACGGAAGAAGTCAATAATAGGAAGGATGATGCAAGAGTTCTCGCCTGGAGATCGTGTTGCAATAGATATAGAGCCTTCAGTCCACAACGGCATGCCTTATCACAGGTTCCAAGGCTATACAGGTATTGTTGAAGGAGCTCAAGGAAATTGCTATAAGGTGGGTGTAAAAGTGGGGAGCCTTACAAAGTACGTGATAGCTTCTCCAGTGCACCTCAAAAGAATAAAAGGATGAAAAATGGAGAAAAAGTATATCAGCATACCCGAAGTTTACAATATACTGTCGAAAAAAGAACAGCTGACCGACATGGAAAAAGAAAACTTAGAGTATGCTGGCAAATTCTCAAGAGTAGATCCTTCTGTAATAGATAGGGTAAAGGGGGATATTTCTGGAATAGCTAAGCTGCCAGAAAAAGTTATTGTGAAAATTCTTGATCTTAAACCGGGGACCCCGGCAGATATAACATCTATACTTTCAACTTACAACGTTATGATTTCTGACGAAGATTTAAATGCTCTTGCCGACTATCTCAAAAAATTAAAATTCTAAGGGGAGTGATGGGTTGGAAGAGTATGCTTATGTTTTAGATTACTTGCCACAAGGAAGACCAGATGATAGATCCTATAGGATGAACCCTCTAGTGCTTGCTATAGGCGAGAGCGAATTCAAATTGCTCGAGCTCATACCGAAGCCAAACGAAATAATAACTGTCGGGGAAAAGGTGTATATAGGAAAAAACCCAGAGATGAGGAAGAAAATTCTCTCCGTAAGGCGCCGTATAACATACAAAGATCTTACTAACTCTGCCCAGAACGAACTCCCTTATGTGCTAGAGGATATAGTTAACAAACAACAGGAAAGGTTTATTAAGTTTTTTAACGAAGCTGAGCCAATAAACGCAAGACTGCACAGCCTTGAGCTTCTGCCAGGGCTTGGCAACAAGACCATGTGGGCTATTCTGGAAGAAAGAAAGAAGAAGCCGTTTGATTCATTCGAGGACCTTGTAAATAGGGTTAAGAGTATACATAACCCTCAAAAGATGATAGCCGGCCGTATAATTGAGGAATTGAAAGACCGCTACGAAAAGTACAAGCTATTCGTTTCAAAATGAGTTACAGCAAGCGATTGGGCCAAGTTTTCCTTAGGAGTAGAAGAATAGCAGAGTATGAAGTGGACCTCCTTAACGGTCATCCAGGGGATTCGGTACTGGAGATAGGGCCTGGCCACGGGATACTGACATCAATATTACTCGATAGAGGTTACTACGTAACAGCTGTTGAGAAGGACAGGTTTGTCTACAACGAACTGCTCTCTATAAAAAACAAAAATCTCAACCTTTTCAATATGGATTTTCTTGACATGCCGCCACAAAAGTATGATTTTATTATTGGTAATATACCATACTATATATCATCGGATGTAATATTCAAACTTTATGATTTTGAGTTCTCTGCTTCTGTAATAATGGTACAAAAAGAGTTCGCAGACAAATTAACAAATGTCAAAGATTCCTCCAGGCTTTATGTTAATGCTTACGTGAGGTACGAAATTGATCTGAAGCGATACGTTGGTAGGAAAAATTTCAACCCTCAGCCGAAGGTGGATTCAGCTATCCTGTTACTGAAGAAGAAAAAGATAAACCTAGACATACCCTTGGATTACCTTGATTCAAAATTGAAGGTTATGTTTTCAAAGAAAAGAAAAATGATATCAAACATATTCGAGATTTATCCAGAGAGCATGGGAAACAGAAGGCCATCCGACCTTACTGCTTCTGAGATCCTTGACCTTGTACGTCTTCTACATGCCCACGGGCTTTAAGTGCCTCATTCATTCCCATAACAGAAAAGGCAGAACCGGCCACTGGTACATCTGACGGCACCATTATCATTGAAGACTTGCCCTCCAGCCCTATCTCATATATTATCTGCATCCACCTAAGTTGGAGCCCAACTGGATTGTCTACATACTGCTTTGACGCTTCAACCATCTTCTGTGCCGCTTCCACCTCAGCCTGTGCAAGGGTGACTCTTGATCTCCTTTCCCTCTCTGCTGAGGCCTGCCTTGACATTGCCTCCTGTAACTGTGATGGAACTATTACATCTCTTATCTCAACTGAAGCGACCTTAACACCCCAAGCTTCAGTTTTCTGATCTATAATTTCCCTAGCAGTTTCGCCAACCTTTTCTCGTTCAGATAGAAGTTCGTCAAACATTGATTTTCCAATTACTTCCCTTAGAGTAGTTTGAGCTGCATAATTTGTACCAACAGAATAATTCTCAATATTCAAGACTGCCTTTTGAGGATCTATTACCTGGTAGTACATTATCGCATCAACGTTTACAGGGACGTTGTCCTTTGTGAATGTTGCCTCAGTTTTGAACTGCACTGGTTGTATTCTTGTCGAAACATATATGCCTCTACTTACGATTGGAGTAATGAATATTATCCCTGGGCCTCTAATCCCACCATACCTACCCAAAGTTAGTACGATGGCCCTTTCCCATTCCTTTAATACGTGTATACCAGAGAGTAGTATTATCAAAGCAATTATGATAATTATTATTAGCAGTATGTCCAAACCTGTCATATGTAAGTAAATCAAACATAATATATAGATTTATTGTAATATTTTTTCTCTTATGAATTTATTCCTTTCAATATTTAACAGCTTCTATTGTTCCATCGGGGAAAAATCTCCTAAATGCTGCTTCGTTTAACAGGCTCAAATTTATATTTGAAGTTTGCATTCCGAGTTTTAGGGGGCCGTGGGGTAGCTTGGTATCCTACGGGCTTTGGGAGCCTGAGACTCCGGTCCAAATCCGGACGGCCCCATCAGGTTTTAGTTTTAATGGATAATCTGAATATTCTACCGTCTTTTAAAATGCAGAGTCAAGATAGAGAAAAATGGATATTTATGAATTATCTTTTTTATAGACTTCTTTTTACGGTTTTCCAATTTGCACTTTTATGTTTGGTTCTTAATGTGATCTTGTTAAAAATATTAATAATCTTGAATAATGAATAAATGTAAATACTAAAATAAAAAATGAGAATGCATAGTGATCATTTCTTAAAAATTATCCTCAAACGATCAACCACAAATACACATGGCGATCTCATAATAATCTTGAATGCAAGCTTATTCCAAGATTTGGATTGCGATAAAGAGCTAAAAATTATCCTTAATTTTTTGACTAATAATTCAAAAAATATGCGATATAATGATTGCAGCTTTTTGTTATAATTAGTTCGTGTATACTAAAACCGAAGTTAGAAGGTATATTTGAAATTCATTATAAATATCTTATTACAATACAATGTAATTTCGTATCTTTAATTTCTTGCACAAATTTAATATATAAATTATTTTAATTATTTGTCATCTTCAATTGAAATTAGATGAGGCCGAAAGATATAAATACAAATTTTTTTTGAAAATGGCGCTAGTTAAAGACCAGTTATTTCAGATCGGAGCTTAATTTTGAATCAGAGATTTTGGGAACTTATTGCGGTCTATAATGATGGAATGCCAGCTAAAGAAAAGCCTCAGTATAGAATGAAATTCCAATCAAAAAACACTGAGAAACAATACTTGTGTTTATGTGTTCACCATTGGAAAATACGTTAAGGGAAATTGTAAATGCATCCGTTGTAAGTAATTATCCCCCATCAACCTGCGTTAGCGTGGTATGCTCACAAAATGGTGACAAAGAAAAAATGCTAGCAAAATCACTTTCTATATACTTTGTGTCTAAGATAATATACCATAAGCCCGATGGATCTTCTGAGGTAATAAAGAACGAAGAAGAGAATATTAATCTCAGGTTCTCTCAATCAGTTGTTACAGGGCGAAAGCAAAAGGCAAAAATTATATTCGACATATTAAGTTTTATAAAGACGCCTGAGTGCACTGGAATAAAGAGCATTATCTATAACTGCAATTTGAATTATAGAACTGCAATTAAGATACAGAGGGAGATGGAAAGTAGAGGGCCCAAAGAAAAGCAACAGGAAGGAAGGAATGGAAAATACATTTTGACGAGCAAGGGAACGGATTTTTTGGAGGCAATTCAATTTATTACATTATGAGTATTTTTATCCAATGAACTTAAGCTGTAGAGGGCATTTAATAATCCTTTTATATAAACAAAAAATACCTTAGTGAATGAAGAATTGGAGCGGGCATATATATTTTGATCCAAAGTTTGAATGGTCAAAGCTTGATAAGGCTTTTCAAGAGATATTCGAACATATTGTTGAGCAAAAGAAGAATCCAGAAGACCTGCAATTCGACCAGGTCATTTTGCAGCTCAACCTAGAAGAGATTAAGAAGAACAAAAAGCCCATAGGATATATAAAAGATGATGCCAGATATAAATTGGTCTTCCCTCTTGATCGCAAGGAGATGATTATTTATCGTGGTGTTGTGAGTGAAGACGTACACGAAAAAACCGAGGAAGTAGAGAAAATATTGAAGAATAAAAAGATAAAATATACTGTCGATTACGATAAAATGCTCCTCTACGAGATCAAAAGGTCTAAGAAATAATATACTGGCTAGTTTTAAAATACTAGATTGCAGTACACAATGGCAACGCATGGAGAAAGTTTAATAGAATTAATTATATTAACAGGATCGATGGCTTCAGACAAAAAGTCAGAAGGGTTCCAGTCTGGTGCTGGTTTAATAAGGTACTTCGAAGAAGAGGAAATAAAAGGACCAGCTCTTGATCCGAAACTTGTGGTTTATATAGGAATAGCTGTGGCCATTATGGTTGAGCTTGCAAAGATATTCTGGCCCCCATAAATATTCAATCACTTTCAACTTTCTTTATCCAGGCTGGTCCTGCTACATTAAGTATTTTTGGCTTTGATCCGAACGTATTTTTTATGTGAATTAAACGCTCTAAGTCATCCCTTCTCACTATGACATAAACATTGCTTCCGCCGGTAACTATATATGAGTTCCAGAACTCTTTTCTTAGTATTTTGATAAACTCTATTAATTTCTGCATATTTTCTCTGATTACTAAGACACCTACTTCTCTAAGTATGCTATGATATTCTTCCGTGTCTTCCTCAGCCTTTTCGAATATTCCCTCGATGTCGTCTGTCCTTGCCATCTCCTTGATCTCGTGTGCGTGTTCATCTGCATCTATTGTTCTTTGCTTGTACCTTTTACTCTTTATAATATTCTGGTGTATTGTGTCCGATGGATTTCGTGGATAATCAAAGGAAAAACCAACTATGGCGTAGTTGTTAAAATGTTCAGGCCCAAGTACTCTTTCCGTATAGGCGCTATAGCCATCGCTCCATGTAATTGTTAGGCCGCCATGTAGGCTTCTTCCAGCGCTTTCGGATATCATGCGTATATCGTTTTCAATATCGTGAATATCATTTTTCTTATCAATGAATGACAGGATTGCACCAATTGACGCAGCTCCGGCATCAGAGCTTCCGCTGAGTATTCCGTAGTTGAGGGATGAGTAGGATACATCTTTTTTGCCAAAGAAACTTTGGAGTTCGTTCCTGTAGCGTTCAAGCACTGATTTTACGGATCTATTTTCATCTTTACTTTCTGTTCCATTGAAATATATGTGCATTTCACTATCACCATATATGGTACTCTCTGTTCTTATTGAGCCGCAGGAATCAGTATAGGCTATACCCGCAGATGTATGGAGCGGCGTCCGTGTCTTTTCATTGGCAATTCCTCCAAGTAGTACTACACCGATAGTGGGATACGCAACTGACGTTATTGATGAGTTCGACATGTTATCTGCATGGTATGTTTATTCTATTTTTGAAGGTAACGAATTGACGGGTGAAAGCAAAGGCAGAACATACTCAAATTATAAATGCATAATATTTAAATCAGGAGTAGATGTAACATCACTATAAGAATTGCATTAAATGGATCAATTTGATCTTTGATGATTTATGATATTAATGAAAGTAAATACGAACTTTGAAGGGATATTCCAATGCCGCAGAAATTTGGAAAGAATGGATTCGTACAAGTTAGGGACAAGATGAGAATTAATTTTAGATCACTATTTTTAAAAGTTAATCCTGCTGGTTCAGCTTCAATGTCTAAGTATTATTATTATGCATTCATATTTTCTATACTCATATTGTTTGCGAGTGCCGTCAGTATTACAAATGGTTATTTCCATTATGTTAACGTTTACTCATACTATTCATATCAACATAAAATACTAGCACCGTTTTCTCTAACTGGATACGAAGGCATGTTTCTGGTCGTGGCTTTTGCCCCGCTTCCAGACTACCTCATTTTGCCATTTTACGGGTATCTTTCTTCAGTTGGTGAATTCAATATTTTTTTAACTTTTCTCGTCTCTGTTGCAGCAATGTTGTTCGAGATGGGTATAGAATACGCAGGAGGTAGACTGGCTGGTAGACCGCTCCTCCTTAAGGTATTGTCATACTTTAAAATCACTGAAAAAGATCTTGAAGTGGCAGATCATTGGATAAAAGATCATGGTAGTTTCTCCATATTCATAGCAACTTTTATTCCGTATTTTAAGAACGTAACTTCACTTGCCGCCGGCACTTTGAAAATGAATGCAGGACTTTTCTTTCTTTCAAACCTTGTAGGTTTTTCCATTAGGTTTGGTCTACTTTTGTACATAGGCTATACCGGTATATTCGTACTAACCCCATCCTGGGATTATTCGCACCGGCTGGCTACAGCTTTGGTTGGAGTTTTAGCGTTGATGTACATTATAGCCTACACTTGGCGTAAAATCTCGACTATTCTAGCATATCGAGTAAAAAAGTAGATAAGAAGTTCTAACTTTTAAATAAGTGTGTATTGTCAATTTTTGTTTATTTTTTAATTGCTCTAGCAACAAAAATATTAGGAATATTATATCAAGGAATTCTGTATCAAAGGAAGTTTACAATGATCTTAAAAAAATACGATACGCCTTCGTGTTATGTAGGGGCGATCAATAAAGCAGTCGCACTTGTTAAAGCCTACAGGAAAAAATGCAGTAGCCTTGAGATAGATCGTGATGTAAATGCATTTGCTAACATAAAAAAGTGTTCGTGCATGTTCCAAACGAGCTGTTGAAGTATTATAGAGTGAAGCAGCCAAAATATACAGAGAATATGGCAGGAAGTCAAACATACATTGATGTTTGGCAGAGCTAACAAACGTTATAACCTATGTTTCAATATCTAATGGGATGAATTACCTTTACCTGTTCGTGTTTCTTCTAATAGCGTGGATAATGGCCATTTATCTATTATCGCCATACATAAAAAAATCCGGGAATTTTTCGTTGTTTGGGCCTGCACTTATGCTTAAATTCACTAAGAATAGACATGTTATTGATGGGATAGCTAAAAGATTCCCGGCAATTAAATTTTCTAAGGTGTCAGTTGTAATTGTTTTTATCGCGGGCATAGTTTCATTGGTGATGTTATTTTATAGTGCTTACTTAGCATCTTTTATAAGGCCTAGCCAGGCTCCTCCTGTAACAGAGTTTCTTGGCATTCCGGGAATAAATCCGGCAATACCAGTCGGCTATGGACTTCTAGCCATAGTTATATCCGTCGTTATCCATGAAATGATGCACGGAATAACGGCTAGAAAACATGGCCTAAAGGTGGATTCAGTTGGTGCCCTCTTTTTCATAGTACCTGTTGGCGCATTTGTCGAACCAAATCAAGATGAAATGACAAAAGCTGATCCGGTGATTAGAAGAAGAATTTTTGCCGCTGGACCATCAATAAATATTATAATCGGTATTATATTTGCTGTAATCCTTTCTACCGCAATGTTTGCTGGCGCCCAACCAATACATCAAGGGCTTTATATAGAATCCTCGGACACAACGGTGAATCCTCACATCTTACCAGGTACTGAATTAATATCACTGGGTAATTACTCCGGAAGTGCTGTAATGCAGGCCCTTCAAAGCCCAACATTTCTTCCGGGCTCGAATGTAACGGTTGAAACGTTCGATGGTCATAGCGTTTCAAAAGGTGAAGCGGTAGCCGGGGTAATAATAGTATCAGTCATTTCCGGTTATCCAGCAGAAAAAGTGCCGGGAAACTCTGTTATACTCTCTATCGATAATAAAACAATATACAATCTTACAACTCTTGATGATGTACTCAATTCTATAAAACCTGGGACTCATATTTCTATGAAGATACTAGAGCTGCCATCATATAGCCTGCAATCCTATACTATGGTAACAGCATCTAAATATAGTTACTATCAGCAGTATGATCCATCAGCTAACAGTGTAATTTACAAAAATCAGAGCTTTATAGGTGTTTCGGTTTCATATATGGGAATAAGCGGTTATCCTTTAAACGAGCTCAGGAATATCATATTTTTAAAAGAAATTTATGCTAATCCAATTGACGGCTTTATCACATCTATAGGGTTACCATTTTACGGTCTCAACCCTGTTCCAGTTTCGCTGGCAAGCATGTTCTCTGTTCCTGTTAATCCAACGCTGTTTTGGGGTACTGTAAATATACTATTTTGGATGTTCTGGATAAATATTGTATTGGGGATAACTAACGCATTGCCGTTTGCGTTCTTCGATGGAGGTCAGTTCTTCAAGGATACCTTGACAATATGGGGCCGCCACATAAAATCTTTGAGAAGCGAAAAGACAGTGAATCAGGTAATGTACTTTCTTAGTTTTATTGTTTTCTTTCTAATACTGTGGGAAATAGTTATACCAAGAATAATTTGAAAACGAGAATAGCCCTGGGCAGATTCGAACTGCCGTCGATGGGTCCAGAGCCCATAATGCTTGGCCGCTACACCACAGGGCTTCTTTTGCTACATATCAAAATGGGATAATAATCTTTTCATAAATGGACATTTGCAAATCTTAGTTGATTTATTAATCATTTGACTTGTAAATTTATGTATGATAGTGGTATATGTATTTGTATAGGCTTTCAAGGCCGTAAAACAGTATTTCTATCCTTCTGGTAACCTGAAGGTGCTTATGCATAAGTTTACTGATATGGTCAATTTCACGATAAATATTATGATTGAGAATTGGGGGAATAAATAAGATTACAAAGAAGGGCGATGGAAAAGGGAATAATTACAGATTCATTCTTAAGAATGCGTTTCCATATGGGATGCTTGCATCCCAGGTAATGTATAAGGCATCATGGGAAGGCCTTCCTGCCATAGAGCTGACAAGAAAGGAAACAAGGAACACCAGCAGGATGTGCTCGGTATGTGATACTCTGGCCAGAATAGAGCATGGCAGGATCCTGAAGTGTGATTCCTGCGGTATTGAGATAGACCGTGATGTGAATGCATGCATAAACATTGCATTCAGGTATCGGACATGTCTGAAACGATCCCATAAAGGCCTGCCAGGTGAAGCTGTGAAGCAGTCAAAAGATGTGGAGCAGATGGCAGGAAGCCAAATATCAATGGATATTTGACAAAGCCCATAAACGCATGCTGCCATTTTTTGATGTCTCTTCTTGATTTGCAAATGGATTTAAATACTATAGAAATTCGTATATTGTGCGTGATCCAGAGAATACGATATAAAAACTTTATCCTGTATGATAGGGATTTATCTATATTCAAATAGCAGTGAAACTAAAATTATCAAAGAACACGGTGCAGATTTGTGCTTATTATTTCAAAAAGCACTAGACTAGAAAGATTAATAACTGTGATTGCATTCCGACATAAAGTGCTCAAAATGAGCTGTCTTTAGGGCCTCCGGATCTTAACAGGTTAAGGAGGCCGTAAAGCCATACACGCATTGGGCAACCATATGGTCCCATTGCTGCTGGTCTAATGATATTTTAGACCTAGCTGCAGCGTGTAACGGTATATGGTGGTGAAATTAGATGGCAACGCCTCATCATTCGAGAAGAGGATCAATGGCCTATTACCCTAGGGTAAGGGCAAAAAGTATAGAACCAAGGATAAGGAGCTGGCCCGAGATATCAGGACCTGTAAAGGTACAGGGATTCGCTGGGTTCAAGGTAGGAATGACGCACGTAGAAATGGTAGACTACAGAAAAACCAGTGTTACAGCAGGTCAACCTATATTTGTTCCTGTTACGGTAATCGAGGTTCCACCCCTAGACGTCATAGGGATAAGGCTATATGACGAGGATGAAGAAGGAAATATGGTTGTGGTATACGAAAAATGGACGCAAAACCTCGATAAGGAGCTGTTCAAAAAAATCACAACATTTAAGGAAGTAAAAGAGAAGCCTGTCCCTGAAACATATGCAGATGTAAGGTTAATAGTCGCTACAAGAAATAAGGATGTACCTGGGATCCCATCAAAGAAACCAGAGATATTTGAACTAAGGATAGGTGGAGGAAATTCTGTGAAGGAAAGATTTGAATACGCTACGGCACATCTCGGAAAAACAATAAGATTCGAAGACTTTTCTAAACCTGGAAAATTTGTAGACGTTTTGTCAGTTACTAAGGGTAAAGGATTCACGGGTCACGTTCAGAGATTTGGTGTAAAACTCCTCCCTCGCAAGAATAGGAAGCATAGGAGAATGATTGGTACGCTGGGCCCGTGGCATCCAGATTGGGTTAGGAATACTGTGCCTCAGGCAGGTCAGATGGGGTACCAGCAAAGAACAATAAGCAATGTTAGAGTTCTTAAATATTCGAAGGGGGAAGATGCGGATACAATAAATGTGAGAGGCGGTTTTCTCCACTATGGCCTCGTAAAAAATGACTATGTCCTATTGTTTGGATCTGTCCCTGGCCCTGCCAAGAGGCTTATAAAGATGAGAGATCCGGCTAGGCAGAAAGTACCGGATATAGATAATGTCAAGCTTGATTACATATCATTAGAATCTAAGCAAGGTGATTGAATACGAAGGTGCCTATATATTCAATAAATGGTGAAAAGAGAGGTGAGATAGACCTCCCTGAAATATTTAACTATAGTGTTAGAGAAGACTTAATTCGAAAGGCTTTCAGAGCTATATCACTTTCACTTCGTCAACCGTATGGTTCGTCTCCTCTTGCTGGATTGAGGAGGGTGGGTCATACAACCAAGCCAGGTCTTGGGATATCTAGAATGCCAAGGATTGCTGGTGGATCTAGGGTCGTAGGTATAGCTAGTGCAGTTGGCGGTAAAAGCGCTCATTCTCCGAGAAGCACAAAGAAACTCTATGTAGGGATAAATGAAAAGGAAAGAAAGATGGCAAAATTCAGCGCAATAGCTATGACCGCATCCGCTGATGCTGTAAGGAAGAGAGGTCATAGATTTAGTGAATCTTTGCCATTGCCTGTTGTAGTAGAAGATGCTGTTTCAGGAATTAAGAAAACGAAAGACGCGGTTAATTTACTTAAATCAATAGGACTGTATGAGGATATACTTAGATCAAAGGAAGGTAAACACATACGGGCTGGACGTGGTAAGATGAGAAATAGAAGGTACAAGGTCCCTAAAAGCCTGTTGATAGTTGGAACCGATTCGGTCTCGCTTAAGGTGTTTAAGTCTCTTCCGGGTGTAGACGTTGCGTCAATGGATTCGTTGAGTATAAGGAAGCTAGCGCCGGGAGGGGTTGGAGGTAGGCTTACCGTATATACTGAAAGTGCAATTGAGAAGCTAAGGGAGGCGAATGCGTAATGGGAGACGTTATATTATCACCGGTATCCACTGAGAAGACTGCATTGCTGGCAGAGAAGGAAAATAAACTAACCTTAATAGTCGATAGGAAGGCAACGAAGGAAGACATAAAAAGAGAAGTTGAGAGTAGGTTCTCTGTAAAAGTCGAAGGTATAAACATACTGATAACAAAAAAAGGGAAGAAGGCTATAGTTAAGCTAGCGAAGGAATATTCCGCTGAGGAGATAGCGGAGAGAATAGGTGTGTTTTGAGGTGAATTATGGGTAAACATATAATCCCACAAAGGAGAGGCCATGGAAGTCTCGTTTACAGAAGCCCTAGCCATAGGCATGTCGTAGATGTTAAGCACTTGAAACCAGGCGAATATGTAGTTAAAGACATTATCCACGCACCTGGCAGGAATTCACCACTTCTTGAACTCGTAGATTCAACTGGAAAGAAAGTGTATCAGATTGCTTTTACAGGTGCCTATGTTGGGCAGAAGATAGTTGCCGGGAATGTAGATACAATTAATCCGGGTACTACAACAGTTCTAGCCAATATACCTGATGGGAGTTACGTCTACAACATAGAGAGCAGTCCTGGAGATGGGGGTGAATTTTGCAGAAGCGCAGGTACTTTTGCACTTGTTGTCTCGCATGGAAGTAGAGTTACTTTGAAGTTGCCTTCTGGTTCTATGAGGGATTTCGATCCAAGATGCCGCGCTACTGTTGGAGTAGTAGCAGCTTCAGGAATTATAGATGCTCCAATACTGAAGGCAGGTACTCATGTTCATTATCTGAGGAGTAAGGCGAAGAGGCCGTACACGGTTAGAGGCGTGGCCATGAACGCTGTAAATCACCCGCATGGTGGTGGAAACCATCAACATGTAGGAAGGCCAAGCACTGTTGGTAGGAATGCCCCGCCAGGGAGAAAAGTGGGCAGGCTTTCACCTAAAAGGAGGAAGGTAAATGGTAGTAAATAAGCAAGGTTCGGTAAAGTCCATAAAGAGAAAGGCCAGAAAGTCAAGGAAAGTTACTACTGGCAGAGCTAAGGAGTTCAGTTACAAGGGTTACACACTAGAACAACTACAGGAAATGAGCTTAGAAGAACTTATAAAGATACTTCCTGCCAGAGCAAGAAGATCACTCTCTAGGGAAATGAACCACGACCAGAAGAAACTTGTAGAAAAACTTGAAGGGGATTATGACGACATAAAGACTCACGTAAGAGATGTTATAATATTACCAAGCTACGTAGGTAAAATAGTCGAAGTTTACAATGGCAACAGTTATTCCAAGTTCGAGATAAAGCCGGAAATGATTGGGCATTACCTCGGGGAATTTGTGATGACGAGAAAGGAAGTAAAGCACTCAGGACCGGGTGTTGGCGCAACCCGTTCATCTAAGTTCATGCCATTGAAGTGATTGCTATGAAGGGTTACTCGATGAGTGTGGATGAGAACAACGCAAGAGCTAGGATAGTAGAGGCTGATATATCACTGAAGGATGCTGTAAATATAGCGCATCACATAAGGGGAATGAAGCTTGACTACGCGAAGCAGATACTTGAAGATGTCGTCAGTAAAAAATATGCCATACCATACTTTAGATACCTAGATTCTGTATCACATAGGCCGGGCAAAGGGCCTGGAAGGTACCCAGTCAAGGCGGCTAAGGTCTTTATTGATTTGCTTTCTAATGTAGAAAACAATGCCGAATTTAAGGGAATGAATACAGATAGCCTCATAATTAAGCACGTCGCTGCCAATAAGGGAAGGATGATAAAAAAGTATACGCCAAAAGCCTATGGGAGGGCTGGCGCGAACTTCAAGGATCTAATAAACCTTGAGGTTATAGTTACGGAGGGAGATCAATGAAGGAGAGGAAATTCGTTAACGAGGCGGTAAAGAGGCTCCTTGTTTACGAGTATCTTGTGAAGGAAACTGAGAACGCTGGATTTGGAAAAATGAGCATGAAAAGGACCCCATTCGGTACTAACATAACTCTATATGTAAACAGGCCTGGCCTAGTAATTGGGAGAAGAGGCAGCAAAGTTCAGCAGATGACAGAAACCCTTGAAAAGAAATACGCAATAGAAACCCCGCAAATAGAAGTAAAAGATGTTAAAGATCCTGATCTTAACCCGTCAGTAATAGCAAAAAAGATAGCCCTGTCTCTTGAAAAGGGTTGGTCTTATAGGAAGGCTGGTAACACCTCACTTAAAAGGACAATAGATGCTGGAGCCAGGGGAGTCCTTATAAAGATATCAGGAAAGATATCGGGTGAAAGGGCCAGATATCAGAAGTTCATTTATGGCAACGTGAAATATTCCGGAGAACCAGGGAGCAAAGGTATGCTCGTAGGTTTTTCAACGGCAAAGTTGAAGGTTGGGATACTTGGAGTTACAGTTAAAATACTTAACCCGGAGTATAAGCTACCCGATGTATTTAGTATAAGCAATTTAGCAGGAGGTGAAAATGTTGGAACTGAGAGCGAAACAGATAAGGCAGATGAGCAAGGAAGAGAGGCAGCAAACACTGAAGAATCTTAAGGAAAGCCTGCTGCATGAGAGAGCATTAGTGTCTATGGGAGGTTCATCTCCCAGTCCTGGCAAGGTTAGGAGTATAAGGAGACAGATAGCCAGGTTACTAACAGTTGAGAGGGAGGAAAAAAAGTAAATGAAGGATAAGAACTTTACCGGAATGCCAAAGGAATTACAGCCTTGGGAAGGATTTGGAAGAGAGGCCCAGGCTGTGAAAATAGTCGTGGATAAGAGGAGATACGGCAAGTTTGTTACAATAATTGAGGGAATAGATCCGAAGATAGAGGACATCGAGAAAATCGCAAAAGAATTGAAGAAAAAAGTCGCTTCAGGCGGCACCGTGAAGGAAGGAAGAATAATAGAATTACAAGGAGACCACAGGCAAGAGGTAAAAAAGTTTCTTGAAGATATGGGATTTAAGGTGAGCGTGGAACAATGATATACATTAGTGAGTTCATTGGCCGGCACGTTGAAGTGATCCAAAGTTCAAACAGGTACGATGTCGGTATATCGGGTCAAGTTAGCTTTGAAACGAAAAACACATTTGAGATTACGAAAGGAACTGGAAAGGTTATAGTTCCTAAAGAGGGCCGTATATTCACGTTCGATGGCAAGTTCAAGGTTGATGGTTCACTAATAAACTATAGGCCTGAGGATAGGCTAAGGGAGTATAGGAAGATATTAAAAAAGTTAGGAGGTAATTGAGATGCAGGCAAGGAATATAGGTTTAGATGTATCCGTCCCAGAAAAGGAATGTACAGATCCACATTGCCCATTCCATGGCAATCTGCCCGTTAGGGGTCAGGTTCTGACTGGGAAAGTAATATCAACAGCTATGACCAGAAGTGTCGTGGTGGCAAGAGAATATCAACAGTACATTCCAAAATACGAGAGGAAGGCAACTAAGATCAAGAAGTATCACGTTCACGTGCCTGACTGCATTGAGCTTAGAGTAGGCGATACAGTCAGGTTTGCAGAGTGCAGAAAGCTTGCTAAGACCATATCATTCGTTGTTGTCGAAAAGGTGAAGCAATGAAGGGAATAGCTGGAAGGGAGATCAGAGGTCTACCTCTTGGAGCGAATATAGTTTGTGCAGATAACACTGGGGCAAGATCGATTAGCCTCATAGATGTAAAAGCATATCACGGAAAAGCTAGGAGAATACCTGCAGCTGGAGTTGGTGATATGTTTATAGCAAGCGTGAAGAAGGGAACTCCAGAGATGAGATCTAAGGTTGTGTACGCCGTGGTAATAAGGCAGAAAAGACCTTATAGAAGGCCTGATGGCACAATGGTGGAGTTCGAAGACAACGCTGCAGTGCTTGTCACTCCAGATGGAGAAGTACGCGGTTCTGAAATAAAAGGCCCCGTTGCAAGGGAAGCTGCTGAAAGGTGGCCTAGGATAGCCGCTATTGCATCCATAATAGTTTAGGTGATAATATGTATGATAAATTAAATGTAGCATTAAGCAAAGATCTGAGGAAAAAATACGGCATAAGGTCTTTCCCTATCGTAAAGGGTGATGTCGTAAAAGTTGTAAGTGGAGCTAGGAAAGGCGAAGGAGGAAAGGTTGCAGAAGTTGATCACCACTCAGGTCTAGTAATAGTTGAGGGCATAACGATAGCAAAGATAGATGGGAAACAGAAAGGCTTTGGCATAAGCCCAGAAAAACTCCAGATAACCCATCTTGACCTATCAAGATCTGAAAGATTCCAGAAAATAAAGGAACTAGCTAACATAAAGCACATAACGATACAAGAGGAACCGATTCAAGAAGAGCAACAAAAAACTGAAGAAACTAAGCAAGAAATTGCACCGGAAGAAGTTGAGGCAAAGGAAGCGCAAGATAAGCAGGAGGTGAAGGAAAATGATCAATAAAACGAAGAGATTGATGGTTCCACGCACTGTAAAGATACCGAGGAAAACTTACTTCTGGGGTCCAACGCCTCTTCCAGGTAGGCATAAGGCAGATCATTCGGTCACTCTCTTAACCATAATAAGGGATTACTTGAGATTATCGGATAAAGAGAGAGAGGCCACTAGAATACTCGCCAATGGTCTTGTAAAGGTGGACGGTAAAGTAGTGAAGGAACGTAAGTTTGGAGTAGGATTCATGGATGTTATAGAGATAAGCGGTGAATCATACCGTGTGGTTTATAACAACCAAGGCGCTCTTGTGCTGGTAAGCGAAAGCAAAGATCGCGCAAACATGAAACCGCTTCAGGTGAAGAATAAAGTAATAGCACCTGGAAACAAGATACAGCTGGGATTCCACGATGGACGTGTAATGGTAACGGAGGACAGATCAATTTCCGTTGGAGATGTCGTAATTGCATCCTTACCTGATATGAAGATAACCGAGATAATAAAGATGCAGCCAGGTAACAAGGCTTTCATAACGGGCGGTTCTCACGTTGGAGAAACTGGAACTATAAGCAAAATAGAAATAAAGGAATCGTCTTCCGCTAACTTAGTCCACTTTGATGAGGGCTTCACAACAGTAAAGGATCACGTTTTCGTGATAGGCAGTCCTAGGTTTACGTTTACAATGCCTTCAGGTGAGGTGTATCCATGAACCAGATGCAGGAAATTATCATAGACAAAGTTGTTGTCAATATAGGTGTCGGTCAGGCTGGTGACAGACTAACTAAGGCTGCCAAGGTACTAGAAATGTTAACAGGTCATAAGCCTACCCAAACACTAGCTAAGAAGAGCGTTAGAGACTTCAATATAAGAAAGAGGTTACCCATAGGAGTAAAAGTGACGCTCAGAAAGGATGACGCCGTGAACTTCCTCAATAAAGCCCTCTATGTTAAAGACTATAAAATACCTGATTATTCCTTCGATAAACACGGCAACGCGTACTTCGGTATCTCTGATTATACGGATTTCAAAGGAATGAAGTACGATCCAGACATTGGAATATTTGGTATGGACGTTGCCATAGTACTCAAAAGGCGTGGTGGATATAGGATAGAGAAGAGGAAAATCGGTAAGAAGACTATCCCATCATCCATAAGGATCAAGAAGGATGAAGCGGTAGAATTCCTAGAGAAGAATTTCAAGGTTAGTGTCGTGAGGTGAAATAATGTCTCAAGTTAAGTTACAGCCAAAAAAGAAGTATGGGCATATTGACGGTTGTGTCAGATGCGGCAGGAAGAGGGGAATAGTAAGAAAATACGGGCTTCACCTATGCAGGCAATGCTTTAGGGAAACTGCAAGGCAGCTAGGATTTGAGAAGTACAGCTGAGGTGTGTTGATGAGAAATGATACACTTAATGATGTTATAAATTCGATAAAGAATGCAAGCAGGTTAGGTAGAAGAGAAATAATAGCAGAACCAGCCGCGAAGCTAATTGGAAAAGTACTTAAGGTAATGCAAGACTACAACTATATAAAAAGCTTCGAAGTGATAGATGAGAGCAGGGGAGGAAAGTTCAAAATAGTGCTTAATACGACGATCAATAACTGCGGAGTTATAAAGCCAAGATTTCCTGTCAAGAATGAAAACCTTGAGAAATACGAATCAAGATATCTACCTGCTGAGGACTTTGGTATACTCATCCTCACTACAACAAAGGGCGTGATGAGTAACATAGAGGCAAGAAAACTAGGTATAGGCGGCAAGCTTCTAGCCTATGTATACTAAGAGGTGTAAATAAATGATAAAATGGGAAGAGGCATCTGTCATTGAAATCCCGAAAGACGTGAAGGTAGGGCTCTCTGGCACAATGCTTTCCATGACGTTCGGCAATAAAAAGTTAGAAAAGAAATTCGCCGACAACTATGTCAGGTTATTGGTAGAGGATAACAAAATCAAGATAGTTAAGAGCAAAAATAACTCAAGGGAGAGAGGCATAGTAGGCACATGGGCATCAGAGATCAGCAATATGGTAAAGGGCCTTAAAGAAGGTTTTCAGTATGAGATGAAAATCGACTATTCGCATTTTCCGATGAGAGTGTCTGTTAAAGGAAAGACTGTCGTTATAGAAAATTTCTTCGGGGAACGTTCGCCTAGGACTGCAGAGATAGTTGGCGAAACTCAAGTTTCAGTTAAAGGAGACAGATTATTCCTCAATGGTCCATCAAAAAAAGACGTCGGCGAAACAGCAGCAAACATAGAAAGAGCAACTATCATTAAAGGCTTCGATCCAAGGGTATTCCAGGATGGTATATATTTAATATCGAAGGGTGAGTAAAATGAACAGAGCGCTTGACGATGAAGTTAGAAGGTTACTAAAAATCAAAAATTATATGGCGAGGAAGCGTGTAGAATTTCACAGGCAAGAGTGGTTTAGGTACAAAAAATTAGGCGATGCCTGGAGAAAGCCAAGAGGCAAGCATTCAAAGCTTAGAGAACACCTAAGCAGGAGGCCCCCAATTGTGGATGCAGGGTTTAGATCACCTGCAAAGGTAAGAGGAATGCACCCTTCAGGTTATTACGAAGTACTTGTATATAACTTAAAGGATATCGAAAATATTGATCCAAAGATACAGGCCGCAAGGATAGCCTCTTCTGTTGGTTCGAGGAAGAGGGAAGAGATCGCCAAGAGATGCGCTGAGCTTAATATAAAGGTGTTAAATTAGGTGGTATAAATGAGAGCAGAGACTGTTAAAAGGATAGTATCCGACTTAAAGGGTGTCGGTACTTCAAGGGTTTATATTGATACGAATAAACTGGATAAGATAGATGAAGCAGCCACAAGATCCGATATTCTAGCGCTCATTGAACAGGATGTTGTCAAAATAAAGCAGAAAAAAGGCATCTCTAACGGTCGTTTGAAGAAAAGGATAAAGCAGCTTTCGAAGGATAGGAGACGCGGCCCTGGCTCTCTAAGAGGTACAAGGAACGCGCGATACAAGAGAAAGGAACGCTGGATCGATACTATAAGGGCATTGAGGGATGAACTAAGGAAGCTTAAAAAAGATGGGAAGATAGACCCTGCAGTATATAGGAAATATTATCGTATAATAAAGAGTGGAAGCATAAAGTCAAGGGCTCAACTCGTATCCCATATAAAGTCGGCTGGTTTGCTTAAAGAGTGATTGGCATGGCATTCAAAAGGAAGGTATTGGGTAAGACTGATTATGGTAGGAGGCTTAGACTCCTTAAATCAAAAGATAGGAGGTTCATAGTAAGGATCACCAACAAAGGCATCATAGCTCAGATAGCGGAGTACTCAGTAAATGGAGATCGAATATTAGCTACAATTACCGACAAGGCGCTATCTAAGTATGGTATAGAATTACGTGGAAACAATCTCCAGATCTGTTATCTTGTAGGTTATGCGGCTGGAGTCGAAGCTCAAAAAGCAGGTGTAGAGACAGCCGTATTAGACATAGGCCGCAAGAAATTTAGAAAGGGTGGCAGGATAGCTGCGTGCCTTAAAGGCATAACGGATTCTGGTGTAGATATCCCACACGGCGAAGACGTGTTTCCTGATAAGAAGAGGCTTAACGGTTCACATTTAAAGAATCCTGTTAAGTTAAATGAAGCTGTAAAGAACTTTAAGAAGCTGGAGGAGAAAGCATGAGTGATGAATGGACACCGAGAACTCAACTTGGTAAACTCGTTGCGTCTGGGCAGATAAAAACTATATCCGAAGCGCTTAAAACAAAACTTCCATTGAAGGAATATGAGATAGTAGATTATTTGCTGCCAAACATTAAGGACGAGGTTATAGATATAAAAAGAGCACAGAGGATGACAGACAGTGGTAGGAGAATGACCTATTCGATAACTGTAGTTGTGGGAAACGAAGACGGCTACATTGGGCTAGGCATAGGCAGATCAAAGGAGGCAGCACCTGCCATTAGAAAGGCACTGATAAACGCAAAGCTCAATATAATGGAAATAAGGAGAGGCTGTGGTTCCTGGGAATGTGGTTGTGGAAGAGCACACACCCTTCCATTTCTGGTTGAGGGAAAATCCGGATCCGTAAGGATCACTTTAAAGCCGGCGCCAAGAGGAGTTGGACTAGCAGTTGGAAACGTCGCAAAGATTATACTAAGGATGGCAGGAATTGAAGATGCGTGGGGATTCGCAGCAGGTCATACAAAGACCACAGTCAATTATGCTCTCGCTGTGTATAACGCGCTAAAGGAAACTGCAAAGGTAAGGATTAATCCTGGAATCGTACTCTCGACACCAATTTATTCGGGGAGTGTTATAAATGTTAGCGGTCATACGGATTAGGGGTAGAACAGGTATAAAGCAAGATATAGAGGATACTGCGCACCTCTTAAGACTGAACAGGATAAATCATCTAGTTCTTCTCCAGGAAGATGCAGTTACTAAAGGTATGCTTCAGAAGGTAAAAGATTACGTAACTTGGGGCGAGATAGACGTCGATACCCTGGAGGTCTTGCTCAAGAACAGGTGTTTGTTCAAAGGAAGAAGAAAGCTTACAGAAGAAGAGTTAAAAGATGTAACTGGTTTTGGATCTTACAGGGATCTCGCAAAGGCTTTGGTTGACGGAAAGATAAAGTTTAGTGAAATTAACGATGTAGTGCCGGTGATAAGGTTAAATCCTCCTTACAAAGGTTATGAAGCAATAAAGACTTCTTACCGCAATGGAGGCTCAGCCGGTTACAGAGGCAAAGACATAAACAACCTCATTAGAAGGATGATAATACCGGGGGTAGATCTTAATGGTCAGAGAGAGAACTAAGAAACTTAGGGGTGGCCATTATGGCCGAGGAATGAAAGCTGGAAGAGGCAAAGGAAAGAAAGGAGGAAGAGGAAATGCTGGCATGGGCAAGCATAAATGGATATGGATGGTAAAGTATGACCCGCTCCACTTTGGCGGCAAGGGATTTACAAGCCATCATCTCTCAACTCCTGATGTTCCTATAAACCTAGGTGAACTGGAAAATATATTCGAAAATTTAAAAGCAGATGGTTTCGTTAGGGAAGAAAACGGTGAAACAGTGGTAGACTTAAAAGCAGCTGGATATGACAAACTGCTAGGTTCCGGAAATTTCAGTGTTAAGTCGAGGATAATAATAGATAAGGCAACCGAAAAAGCAATAAGCAAGCTTTCAGCTATAGGCTCAAAGATCGAAAATGTCGGAAATACAGCGGAATAACTCGGTAGCGTTTCCTATATTCATATTTTACGTCATAATTGTGGTGGCGTTTTGGTACTTTGGCCATCTTGGTTATGTGAAGCTAGCGATAGCTTCGTTACTTGTTGCTCCACTTTTCTATATAACGTATCTAGTTGCTAGCTACGCAGGCCCAAAGAAAAGTAAACTTTATGGCCTTGAAAATCTAACTGCAAAACTGCCGGCTGTTAAGAAGGCTAAGGGTCACGTAGAATTCAAGTATAAGATGTTGTGGACTGCCGTCATAGTAATATTGTATTTTGCACTTAGCAATATATACATATATGGTCTTAACACTGCAAAAACCATAGATGTATTTGCATCCTTCAGGGAAATCTTTGCAGGTGCATCCGGGTCCTTAATGGATCTAGGTATAGGCCCAATTGTAACTGCAAGCATAGTTATGCAGCTCTTTGTTGGAGCTAAGATATTTAACCTTGATCTGCAAAACTCTGAGGACAAGGCTATATATCAGGGAGTACAGAAGTTATTAGTAATAATAATGATATTCGTTGAAGCTATCCCACAGGCGTTTGGATACCTTGTGCCAGATACTAAGTTCGTTAATTCAATAAATAGTGTTCTGCCAGGTTACGGTGAATTTCTCGCACAAACTACTATAATAATGCAGCTTTTCTTTGGTTCTTATCTTGTCTTTCTTATGGATGAAGTCGTATCAAAGTATGGCATTGGTTCTGGTATATCACTTTTCATAGCTGCAGATGTATCTGAGCAGTTGTTTATAGGTGCATTTAACTGGCAGGCCCTAAACAATGCTCTCACGTACTCGCTTAAGAATCCGCCTGCGGGTGCTTTCCCGAAGATGTTTTACATAATAATGCACTCATCGTCAGCTTATCTTCTTACGAATGGTGTTGTGCAGATACTGTTTGCACCGCCAAATCCAATGATAGCTGTATTAGGTACGTTGTTAATATTCTTCCTGGTAGCATACTTCCAGAGCAGCAAAATAGAACTTCCGATAGCTCATGAGAGGGTAAGGGGTGCTAGAGGAAGGTACCCTCTTCAGCTTCTATATGCGTCAAACATACCAGTTATACTGGCGACAGCATTGCTTGCAAATGTCTCAATGTGGACGCTTCTTTTTTGGAGCAGCCCGGTCCTTAGCAAGGTTCCGTTGCTGGGCCATAATAAGTTTCTTGGATCTTATCCAAGCGCAGCGCAGGCAGCTGCTTTAAATATTTCTTCAACAACTCCTACTGGTGGGCTTGCATATTATCTGTTTTCGCCAAACGGTTTATCTGATTGGCTTTTCCCGATTCTGCAGCCTTCGGCTTATCAAAATATATTGCTTGGCCATACCCCTATTGAAGAGGCCATACACATCATAGTGTTTACAGCTTTCATGGTTGGCTTCAGCGTGTTGTTTGCCATATTTTGGATTGAAACTACAAATATGGGAGCTTCAGCAGTAGCGAAGCAGATACAATCTAGCGGTATGCAGATACCAGGTTTTAGGAGAGATCCTAGGGTTATGGAACGTGTGTTGAAGAAGTACATACCAGCCATAACTATATTTAGCGGTGCGGCAGTTGGCCTTTTAGCCGCAGGTGCAAATCTCATCGGTACCGTAGGTGATACGAGCGGTACTGGGCTTCTACTTGCCGTAGGTATAATAATACAGTTCTACGAGGCTATGGGACGCGAGCAACTGATGGAGATGCATCCTGTTATAAGGCAGTTCTTTGTAGGTGGTTAAATGCGTTCAGTCATTACTGGTGTAGCAGGTGTCGGTAAGACCACTGTTCTCGACATAGTAGCCAGAGAGAGTGGGATACCGGTTGTCAATTACGGTACCCTCATGTTTGAGGTTGCAAAGAGGCGTGGCCTAGTAGAGAACAGAGACCAAATAAGGAAGCTCTCAAGAGAAACTCAAGTTGATCTTCAAAAACTTGCAGGTGAAGAGATTGGGAAAATGGAAAACGCGATAGTCGACACACACATGTCCATAAAGACACCGTTTGGATATCTACCAGGTCTACCGGAGTGGGTCCTCAGATCTATAAATGCTTCCGTATTTGTAATAATAGAGGCTGATCCAGCTATAATCAAAAGGAGGAGAGACAACGATCCCACTAGGGCCAGGGATGACGAAGGCGTAGACAGTATACGCGAACATCAGGAGATGAACCGATACTTTGCAGCAGCCTACTCAATATTCAGCGGCGCCACGGTAAAGATTGTTAAAAATGAAGAGGGGAAACCCGAACAGGCCGCAGATGAAATCGTGAGGGTGATAAAATGACAGAAACCTACAATAAAGAACAGCAGGAAGCGATGAAGAAAATGATGAGCTTCCAGATGCTTTACATGCTAATTATGCTGGGATCTTTATTCATCGTTATAACGCCTTCTTCCCGTGATGCTGTGGGGAACTTGTTGAACGTAGTGTTGATCCCGACCATAGGTTTTGGTTACCGCTATCCACTGTTAAGCATAATACTTACCGGCGTTATAATAGGAGTTATCCTATCCATCCCAAGGTACTTTTTTACCGACTGGGTAAAGATGGGTAAGATGCAGAACACAATGAAAGCTTTCAATGAGGCCATAAGGGCTGCCTACAGAGAACGTGATATGAAGAAGATAAACAAGCTCAACAGCATGAGGATGCAGATGTCTATGGATCAGTACCAGCTCTCAATGAATACAATGAAGCCGCTGCTTGTCATAAGCGTACTTACTATCCTATTCTATGCATGGCTATTCGTCTTTGTCGGCAAGATTCCGTACAACTACATTGCTTTTCCATGGGATTTTAATATAAACATATCAACCGCCCACTTCTGGATAATGCCATACTGGATATTCATGTACTTCCTTACCGAAATTGTGGTTTCATACTTCATAACGATGATCATGAAATACATAGACTTCACGCTTAGGCTCAGAAGGATAAGCAGGGAAACATCGTCATGAGAATAACGATAGCTGGCAAGATAGGTAGTGGCAAATCAACCGTCAGTCAAGAAATATCAAAGATAACAGGTTATTCTGTATACTCATCCGGCACATTTTTTAGGGAATCTGCTAAGAAAATGGGGATGAGTATAGAGGATTTCAATAGATATGCTGAGACGCATCCTGAAGCGGACTATGCAACTGATGGGATGCAAAAAGATTTTATGGAAACTCACGACAACATAATAGTTGAAGGTCGGCTTGCCGGCTGGATATGCAAGATCTATTCAATATCAGCGTTTAAGGTATTTCTTTACGCAACAAGATATACAAGGCTCGTGAGATTTTCCAACCGTGAAGGCATTGAAATAGACGAAGCAGCCAAACTTCTTGATGAGCGAGAAATTTCAGAGAAGAAGAGGTACTTGGATCTATATGGCATAGATATAGATGATCTTTCGATATATGATATAGTTGTGAACACGGAATTTATGAAGCCTGAAGAAGTAGCTGTTTTAGTGCTTAATAGGATCGACGAGATGTCACGCAAGGAAGTATATACACCTCGCATATTGAAAGGAATGTGAATAAAGTATCTTGCTTTAAATATTTTCTTAGCATTGGAGTTTGATACAGGTTGATTGAAGAAATCCAAAAATTAAACGGCTTCATAGTTATAGACAAGCCGCAGGGTCCAACGAGCCATCAGGTAGACTATTGGGTAAGGCAGATCCTAGGCACAGAAAAGGTCGGTCACATTGGTACCTTGGATCCAAATGTGACTGGTGTTCTAGTTATGGCCATAGGCAAAGCAGTTAGATTAATTGATGTTGTACATGAGAAACCAAAGGAATACGTAGGTGTAATGAGGTTTCATAGCGATATATCTGAGGAAGAGGTAAGAGAGGTATTCAGGAAATTTACCACAAGGATATATCAGCTTCCGCCTGTTAGGAGCGCGGTATCCAGGAAGGTCAGAATTAAAACAATATACGAACTGGATATGATTGAAAAAAAGGATAAGATCGTACTATTTCATGTAAAATGCGAGTCTGGGACCTATATACGAACTTTATGCACAGATATAGGCTACGTATCAGGAAAGGGAGGCCAGATGGTTGATCTGAGACGAATAAGCACTGGCCCATTTAAGGAAGATATAGCAATAACCCTTCAGGATCTGCAGGCTTACGTAGATCTCGCCAAGGAAGGGAAGGATGAATTATTCCGATCGCACTTCCTAGACATGACCTATGCTTTTATAGATTACCCTAAGATAGTTGCAAAGAAAAGTGCCGTTGAAAACATAGCACATGGATCGGATCTTTACGTGGGCGGTGTTAAGCTCATAGATGGCAATTTCCAAAAAGGCGATAGGGTTTGCGTTTTATCCGAAGACAACGAACTCCTGGGAACAGGAATAGCTAGATGTGATTCCAGCAATCTCTTTATGAAGGTTGTAGATTTCGATCACATATTTGTGGAGGCAAAACATGGAAAAGGCGATGTGGTACGGGATAGGGAAAAGGATGTACAAAGACCTGGACAGCAGGTACATAGAAATATTCGAGATGCTGCGCATGGGCCGGACTCCAGAACTGGACGGGGAAGGAAAGAAACCGGACCTCAGATCGCTCCTAATCGAGTACGGAAATTACAGAATAAAACAGGAGTTCACAGAAGACCAGGCAGCCATTAAAGTTGCTGCCGTTAGGGAGGAGATGGATCAGCTTATAAATAAGTATTATGAAAAATGCTTAGCTTTTGCAATTCCGTTTGATCTTAAAGTCACCAGCGATCCATGCGCTTACTTCAGACAGGGTTCCACCATCGATGGTATCTCTGAACTCTTTAGTTATGGTTCTAAGATGTGTGATTTTAGAGGGCAGCTTGATGAAAGGGTAAAAGAAATGGCACGGCAGATACTGCCCAATACCACTGCCCTTGTTGGGGAAAGGCTGGCTATGGACCTTCTCGTCCATGCACACGGCTTAAAGAGGCTTGCCTATATGCCCTCAAGCTCAATACAGATGCTAGGGGCCGAAAGAGCCCTCTTCACTGCAATACAGAAGAGAGGCAATACGCCTAAGTATGGAGTACTGTTCAAGTATCCTAAACTATCAACTCTCAGGCCAAGGCAGAGAGGGAAAATAGCAAGGATTATAGCCAACAAAGTCGCAATAACCGCCAGAGCAGATTTGCTCGGTACAAAAGTTGATGCGGAATCCTTCCGTGAGAAAATCGATAATATGATTAAATCTAGTAAGAAGTAATATTTTCTGCGAGTTTCTTTGATATATCTATAGGATATTCTCCTGTGAGGCACCCAAGGCACAGGTTATTGTTTTTCATAGATATCGCCTGTTTGAGGCCGTCAACTGAAAGAAACGCGAGTGAATCGGCCCCGATTTCTCTGTTTATCTCCTCATCGGTTTTACCGCGCGCTATGAATTGATCCTTCGTCTTCATGTCGACACCAAAATAGCATGGTGCGATTATATGCGGCGATCCAATTCTGACATGTATCTCCTTTGCGCCATATTTCCTCATTAGGCCGACGATGAACCTCATAGTGTTTCCACGGACTATGCTATCATCTACAAGCACTACCTTCTTTCCCCCTATCACTTCGCGTATAGGATTTAGCTTCAAATGTATCGCGGCCTTCCTATCGCTCTGAGTAGGCATTATGAAGGTCCTCTCCGAATACCTATTCTTAATCAGCCCCTCTGTGTAAGGCATTCCAGATTCCATGGAATAACCTATTGCTTGAGAACGCCCTGAATCTGGAACAGGGACGACTATGTCAGCTTCAACTGGGCTCTCCTTAGCAAGTATTCTGCCCATGTTTACCCTGGCGGCATAAACGTTTATGCCGTCTATAACGCTATCCGGCCTTGAGAAATATACATACTCAAACATGCAGTGGGCTATTCGATTTGCAGATTTGCTTACAATTGTTCTTATGCCTTCGTCAGATATCTCAACTACTTCCCCTGGTTCGATGTTTTTTATTAACGTGCCTTCGAGAGCATCTATTGCGCAGCTTTCTGAAGCTACTATGTATCCGTCGTTATTCTTCCCTATAACCAGAGGCCTTATCCCATTTGGGTCCCTTACGGCGTAGAGGCGATCATTTATGCTTATTGCGCATGCATAAGCTCCCCTTAGGCTCTCCATGGACTGTTCGAATCCTCTTTTTAGGCCATACTTTGAGATATTTCTCGAAAGCTCTGCCAGCATAACCTCTGTATCTGAATCGCTCTGGAACGTGATCCCTTCTTTTTTCATGGAATCACGCAATTCATCAGCGTTTACTATCTCACCGTTGTGGGATATGGTTATGTAACCGAAAGAAGAGTTCATTACAAATGGCCCAGCATTAACCACATTTTTTGATCCAGCAGTTGAATAACGTGTATGGCCTACTCCCACGTAACCTTTAATATCGTCGGTTGCAGGATTAAAAACATCTGTTACTAGGCCACTTCCTTTTTTCAACGTTACCTTCTTGCCGTCAAAAACAGCCATACCAGCCGATTCCTGGCCTCTATGTTGCAATGTTCGAAGTGCAGTTATTATGGGGTTATAGGCGTTTATCTTCCCCTTGAACCCCACAACTGCGCAATCTTCACTTGGCTTTTGCCCATTTATAGGATCTGATCCTTGGGGCCGGGAATCCACAGTGGGAGCACCTCTTAGTCCTGACGTTATAGGTGTGGTGTCCACACCTCCTGCAGGTTATGTGAGTCTTTTTATTATTTATCTTTCCCATTACAGCAGTTCCATTGCTCATTCATTATCACCCTTCGATGGAGAAACAAAAATTACGTTATCGCCTCTAACAAGTATCCTGTCGAATACACCTTTGTTTTCTCCGTTAATAATTTCGCTCGCGTTTTGAAGGACAACGTTCATGTAAACGTCGTATCCTTCCAGTATGCCTGAATATTCCCTATTGCCCTTTACATCTATAAGCACATTTCGTGAAAGTGCATTCTTTAGGACATCCATTGGCTTTGTGTTCGCTACAGTCTTAGGCATGTGATTCGGCATTGAATTGATAGTCTGTATATAACATTATTCCTTGTTTGATGGAATATGGCAATATAGCACTGCGATATATCATAATAAGTGTCCGTACATCACTTTTTAATACGTTAAAAAAATACTAGTTTGTGAAAGCTATAGTGTTTGGTGGATCCGGCTTCATAGGTAGCCACATCGTTAATTCTCTAGAGGCCGATTCAGTGGCGTACTATTCGCTGGAAAAGGGAACAAATGTTAAGCGCAATGATGCAGTGTGGATCCAGGGCGACGTAACTGACTACAGCAAGGTTGAGGCTTCTATGGCCGGCTATGATACTGTCTTCTTTGCCGTTGAAGACTGGGCTGCTGATGAAGCAAGAAATCGTGAGATCCTGCTTAACGGGATAAAAAATGTTGTATCTGCAATAAAGAAAGCTAGCACAGATCAGAAACTCGTATCATTTTCTATGATAAACCAACCTTCCTATCCTCTCGAGTATTTTAGGACAAAGAGGCTGGTTGAAGATAATACCAGAGTGCTCAAAAACGGGCTTGTAGTAAGGCTTTCTATCGTCTTTGGAGATGGAGACCACTTTACAGATAGGTTTGTAAAACTTGCTGAGCAGGTTTCCCACCTCCCAGAGGAAGGGAATCTTGCACCAGTATACGTTGGTGACGTAGTTACTGTGGTAAATAGCATAATAAAGAGGGAAGGTGTGTACGATATATGCAGCAATGATAACCTACCGCTAATAAGAATAATCAATTACATAAGGAAAAACATAGGGAAAAAGGAAATTGGAAGTGTGAAATTGGAGAAAGGGCTTTCAATGCTCACAGAAACCGGCCTATTCAGCAGGTATGAAGCGGAGCTTATGTTTCAGGACTACTACAGAGAAACCAGCATACTCGACAGATACGTGAAAAATCCGACATCTTACCTTGACTTTCTGCGCAGCATATTGGTGGAACACACCACCTAAATTATAGCCTAACATCCCCGAGACCCTCCCTCAATATGACTGCCCCTATCTTGTAGAGGGCCATAATATTTTCATCACTTACCTTATTTACAAATCTTTCGTCTTCTCTTAGTTTTGACAACCAATATACAGCATTGTCTATATGGCTTCTAGCTAGCATAAGGTATAGGCTCCACTTTGATCCAGAATTGCATTTTTCCTTAATATCATACCACTCTTCCTCTGTGAACTTTAACCTCTTTTCCTGGAATTCATTTAGTTTAGATTCTTCGTCGTACAGGCTGTTATAAACTGTATCGAGCATGTCAAGAAGTTCCCTCGTCTCATTAACCTTAACGCCCTCCGAAACCGCTAACCCTATGAATGCTTCAGCAGATTCTATCTCGCTTCTAAACTTGAAAAATACATGATCAAGCGGAAGATTATCATCAATTACTGGACAATACCTAACATTTTCCATATCTATCAACGCACTAATTTTATGGACTGATTAAAAGATTTTTTAGCTTTGAGACCTAAAAGTCAAAATTTAATTCTATCCGAGGCATAGTGAACTATGGATCATCTCAACGTATTTACGTATGGTATTGAAGACATATTAAGGGAAATAGCAAAGAAAGGCACAGAAAGCGACATAAGGATTTATAACAGGAAGGACGAGAATTCTATAATGACATTCTCAGAACCAATACGGTACCCTGATAAAGTGTCCTCATTGACTGATTCAATATACCCAATGGATACGTTCATAATTAACGGAAATAAGCTGGATAAAAATCTTGGGGAGGTTATACTAGCCCTTGATCTTTTCTCAAAGAAAAAAGGAATAATCGTGGCGGATGAAGATAAAAGACCTGTTATTGATAGAGTAATGAAAGATACTGAGATATCATACGAATATTTCAGTGGAAGGCCAATGGAAATTGTCGATCTGTTAAAGAAAATAAATCCAGTCCGGAAAAAAGATAAGCCCCTTGTGGTTATAGACCATTATTTCAAGGTAAAGAGCGTTGGCACAGTTGTTTTGGGGTTCGTGCTTTCTGGTATTGTGAAAAAACACGATGATCTTTACCTCTCGGAGGTAAATAGGCAAGTCCAGATAAGGTCAATACAAGTGAACGATGTAGATGTTGATGAAGCAGAAGCTGGAACGCGTGTTGGGTTAGCCCTCAGGAATGTAGAGGTGGAGGAACTATCTAGGGGAATGTTCTTAGCTCCAGAGCAATTTGAATATTTTCAGGCCGTCAGCGATGATGTATCTTTCCATAGGTCACTCAGGAACAAAGACACCCTTTCTGATCCATATGTAAGCGATATTATGAACTATGTAAAGTGCAACCAAGAGGGCGAAAATTTGACATTTAGACAAAAGCTGCCAGTCATAAAAGATTCAGTGGTTATATCGGATCAGAATGGATTCCCGAGGGTTGTTGGAAAGGCTAGCATTTCAAAATGAACGGTATCATTTAACCTAAAATGTTAGCTTTTACAGTTAAATATTGATACCATATAATTATGCGAAGCAAAATGGACGATAAGGTATTTTATGCATTGGTTACAGCAGTTGTGGTCATAGGTGGTATAGGCATAGGCGTAGCTTATTCGTATACAAGTTCACATCCAGTGACGGTACAGGCTACAGGCCCATACTATCTTACTATGGTGGTCACACCAAATAACCCATACCAAATAAATGCTACGTTTGAGCACAGGCAGCCGTCCTACTTTATTGTAGGGCCGAATAATACACTTGAATCTGCAGCTACAATAAATCTGCCAGCCCACAGAGAAATCATATTGACAATAATAGACTATGATTCCGGCCCAACGCCTAACATAGGCCCAACAGGTACATCGAACAATACCACGTACACTAAGGTCATTGGGACTGTAGGGAACGTTGAGTATGTTTATAACTCCACTATACCTGTCTCTTCCTATTCCAAGAATACTACTCAGATACAAAAGCCAGAAGCTATAAGCCAGATACCTTGGTATGGAAATTCAAGCTGGGGCTATAACATAACGCACACCTTTACTATATTGAGCGGTTCAACAATACTTGTCAACATTCCAAGCTGGGGCGGATCAACAACCGTAGCCTACCTTTACCTCAACAACACCGGTACCTACAACTGGCAGTGTTTTGTGCCTTGTGGTTACGGTAACGATGGCTGGGGTGCCGCTATGGTTACCGCAGGTTGGATGACCGGCACAGTAAACGTTCAGTAAACAGATGTGTATGGATAAGAGAATTTTTTATATTTTTTATATATTATCAATTTTATTTCTAATTTCGTCCTTTATATTGCCATACAAAAAATTCATCTTTGTTGATACGGATGCGATAATGTACGTTATTTCTATATTATCACTTATTTCCCTCTTTATGATAATCTCATCTCTAAAATTACGTTGGAAGCAAATAAATCTTTACTCTCTTTCTTTTTTAATGGTTGTCTACATCCTATCTGGATGGATACTTTTTGGGTATTCCGATTTTCCTTTAATTGTAATAGCTATACTTTTATTTTCTGCTTACTATATTCACTTTCTAACTGACATTGAATGGAAGAAGGTCCGCTTGCCCGCTTTTTACATTACTCTATTTATCATGTTTTATATCGGCGGCATTATTCAGATCCCGCTGCCAAATAATGCACCTATAGCAGTTGATTCGGCGCTTTCTGTGTTCACCGCGATGGGGGCAAAAGTATCGCTCCTAGACTCCGGCGGAGTATTTGTTATATCGAAGAACGTTGTTGTGTTGATGAGTCCTTGGCTTCTGTTGATGTTTGTTGCCCTCTCTTCTCTAGTAGCGGAAAATTACTATCAAATCATATCGTATGCCTCAGGAGCCGGAAACGCAATTGGTTCTGTAGTATATGGCTTAACAAGTGCGTTCAGTTGCCAATGTGAAAGTTATATATCTCTTCTGCCAGCTCTGGCGGCTGTGATAATTGATACTGTCCTCTTACCTGTGGTCTTTTTAAGCCTTTTTCTCTTAATCTTTACGTATATTTTTGTCTCAATGTATTACAAGAAGGGCAAGCACGTTTCGCTATTTTCCTCGGACCTAGAAGGCGGATATAGGAAATTAGCGATTTCATTCTATGTAACAGTATTATGTTTGATACCTGCGTTAGACAGCATACTTGTAGGTATAGGGTATGAGAAAAACTTGATCTTCTTCTTCGTTTCTGGCATGGGAATGGTTCTAGAAGGATTCGTGTTATCGATTCTGCTGACGAGGTTCACATCGTTTAGTTATAAGTCAACATTCCTTGCACTCTTATTTTCATTGCTTGGTTTAATCCTCTCTTTCCTCTGGTACTACCCAAATGCCACTTATTTTGCATACTATCAGCCTGCAGGATATGGTTTAATGTCTTTCCTACAGCTCTTGGCGGGAGTTTTTGTAGGTTTGGGCTACTCGTTATATAAAAATAGATACCTGTTTCTTGAATACATAACAGTTGCATATAGCATATTACCTTTAGCTATTTTCTACCTATCTAATGTTGCTGTTTATAACTTATGGGTACGTTTCCCGCTTGAGTATGTAACGCTCGCCACTCTTTTTGAATGGGTATCTATGCTTCCATTGATGTGGTTTTCTACCCACCTCTCGCTTAATAACATAAAGTATAGCGAAGGGAGTAAAGTAATAGTATCGACGAGAGGTGAAGATGTACGCTCGTAGCTGAAGCTTTATCAATTGAAGTTGTGATGTCTTTTGTACTGATATATTTTATAAGGATATCCCACCTAAAAGGAACGCTGTCATACTTCGAATTATTCATCCTAGCAATGATGGCTTCTATGTTTTTCTCCCTAATACTATTATTTTCATGGCCTCTTACCTTTAAATTGGTTGAGGACGCCATCGACATCTCTATGTTGGCAATGGGCCTAATACTAGTTTACTATGTATCGAGAACAGGAAATAAATCTGATTTAAAATTCAAAAGCATACATATTTTGCCTTTGCTGGTAGTTTTCAACGAGGTTTTAATGTCCATATTTCTATACCAAGCACTATATCATCGCGAACCTATAACAATAAACAATCTATTATCTGTGTTTTCAGCGAGCATTTCCAGCTATCTTTTCATACTGCCAATGGAAATTGAGATGATTTTTTCCATATTGTTTCTAGAGAACGATAGGCTTAAAAAGATCGCTTTTTCTTCAATCGCGGGCATCTCACTTTTCAATCCTGCCATAGTGCCATCGCGTGCATTATTTTTGTCTGGAACTATTTACTCAGCCATTTCTATGGTTATCTTTATGATCATCATCTTTGAGGAGATAGCTAGAAGGTTTGATACGATGAACTATGGAAGGATACGAATGCTAGTCATTCTATTCCTTATATTTACGCTCTCCTCAGCAGGTATACTCTTAGGTGATATCTACGTTAAATCACAATACTATTGGCTCCTGGCAGTATCTATGCTCTCTGGCATGTATTACTATCTTTACTATCTGAACAGTACTTTATTACGGAACGGTAAGCCGGGCTGGGTAAATAACAGATACAATATGTTTTACGTACTCGGGCTATCGTTCGCAAGCGAATGGCTTATCTCGGCTGCTATAGAATTTATATCATCCTCTTCAGTGCGTGGTACGCTTGGGTTTCTAACGTCGTTTGGAATTGAGCAGGCCTCAAGCCTCAGTCAATACCTTGTTTACGGCCTATATGTATTCGGGTCCGTTACGAACAACTACGTTTTCTTGCTAGTCATGGGATCTGAGATGATAGCGCTTGTGATTTTTAGGATGCGATCTCTGAAATGGAGAGAAAAGAAATGGAACTTAGCTATGGCGATAGCTGCCTATGCTCTTTATACCATCTTCTGGCCTAACTTTGCTCCAGCGTCCTATTACTCAAAGGTACCGTTGTGGGGTAACGTTGGGAGTCTTGGGCCTGTCTATCCAGGGATATTGTTAGCCTTAATCGGCAGTTACGTATTGTACGCCATTTTGGCCCTGCTATTCGGGAGAAGAAGTTACTGTAGCACATTATGCCCCTCGGCTGTAATGTACGGGGGGACTCTTGGTCAGGCAATGATAAAGTATAATTATACTGCACCATTAAGCCGAAAAAATATAGGGAGCAGGTTTAAGGGATATTTGTACCCTATTATAACGTCCTCATGGATACTCATATTAATTGCATCGTATATTTCCTATAGAATATCTGTAACAGGCAACGACGCAGTCTCGATCTACGGCATCGATCCTGCTATATTTTATTCGTATATAGTTTGGAACGTCATGTGGTATTTATTTTTTATATCTATACCGCTGATCGGAATGAGCCCATGCAGGCGATACGGTTGGTGTACCACCGGGACATTTGTCGGATTTTTCAGCAAAATTGGATTCTTTAGGCTTAAGGTAAGAGACCCATCCATTTGCTTGAAGTGCGAAACTAAGGCTTGCGCAACAGCATGCGAAGTTGGCGCAGGCGATCTGCCAGGCCAGTTTATAAAGCAAGGATATTTCAAGAGCGCTAAATGTGTAGGATCCGGTTCTTGTGTGATAGCTTGCCCTTACAATAATATATACTTCTATGACATACGCAGCTTCATTTCCGATAGACTCTCAAAATTTAGAAAAAAGGAAGAGGGAGAAACTCACCTAGATCTTTCTGTAGATCGCATCAGGTAGGTTTCATAGGCCCATACCTTTTCTAAAAGTATCTTGTTCGAGATATCGTACATCTTCTGGCGCCTTGCTTGAACCATCCTGTTGCCAAAGTTTTTGAGGATGTAGTTTTTTGCGTCTTCCAGTAGGCTATCGGCTTTAAATACAATATCCACATTTTTAGCCTCCTGTGCCTTTGATATGGCAAGAAGCGGGAACCTTGCAGCAGTAAACGATCCTCCCAATATTGTTTGATATTCTTGATTGAAGCCAACGTTTGCGTCCTCAGCGCTGATAATCAAGTCAGAGGACAGGGCTATTTCGTACCCTTCATTTGTAGCATCACCGTTTAAAATAGAAAATATTGGCTTCGGCAGGCTATACACCATAGAAAGGAAGCTTGATGATGACTGCATTAATTCGTAAAGGCTTCTACCATCATCCCCATCCGGCTTCATCCCCTTGGCGAACACTTTATTTATTCCAGTAAAAGCAACGCATTTCACATTTGGGTCCATTGAGGCAAGGCCAAGGGCTGAGACCATTTCATCCAGGCAGTTCCTTGATATTATACCATTAACGTCGCTTTTAATAACTATTAGGCCGATACCATCCTCCTGCCAGAAGGAAATATCTCTGTATCCTCTTACTCTGATGTTGTCCATTCTGATCACCAATGGTAATAGTTATATTTCAATTAAGCCTAACATGTTAGATTGAGGCAAAATAAGAATCCAGTTGAAGCGTTAATCGAGGTAGAAAGGAGTGATTGTTGGGTAACTAATCTTGTTCTCGATAGAGATAAGGATGCAAAAATAGAAAGGTTGAGAATTGGTGAATTGACGACGATCCACATGGTTAAGCCAACCATGGACAGGCGGGCTTTGTTCAACGATCTTAAAAAGTACCCGGGTATAATACTAAAGGCAAACCTTGGTGGAAAGGATTCTATCTGGGTTGAAGGGAAGAGCTGTGCTTCCTGCCGATTACTTGAATCTTTCAATATAATAGTGATCGGAGAAAGATCCATCGGTTTCGATAAAGTTAGATACAAAATCATTGCACCATCAAGAAATGAGCTTAATAAAGCTATAAGAAAACTGAAGGAAGAGGATTTAAACGTAATAGTTTTATCTATATCTGAGTACAATAAAGTAGAGTTAACACCTAGGGAAAAGGAGATTATAAATGCCGCTTTCAAACTCGGCTACTTCGATATAGATAGGCAAATATCTATGAAGGACCTTGCCAAGAATTTTGGCATAAAGACTGCATCGATATCCGATGTTATGAGGCGTGCGCTCAAGAAGATAGTGATGGAATACCTGGAAGACTCGATCAGCTAGTTTTTTCAAATGTTAGGTACGCTTCAACCCGCGCTTCTGAACCGATTACGGCGCTTGGTATAAATGGTGATTGCCATTTGAGATTGAAATCACCGGTGTTTATCTTCCCAATAACCCTGACGGATATGTTTTTTAGGGAATATGAAAGCAGAAAAAGGTCAAATTTTAAAGTTTTCTCTATATCCTTTATTTTCACATTTACCTCTACTGTATTTGTAAAATAGTTCTTTAATTTCACATTTCGGACTGTACATAATATCTCCGGGTACTTCTTGCAATTGAAATAGTTTTTACCTCTTAGATTTCTATCCCTCACTGAATTACCAGTTTCTAAGCTTTCGCTGTCGATATCCAGCTCTGCGTAATCGACGCATAAGTCTCCGCATGTTTCAATGTATCCACCAAAAGTGTTGAACTTACCCACTACCTTAGATATCACAAGGTGGTCGATCGTGAAGCTTATCTGCGATTTTGCTTTGTTTAGTGTTAGTTTCGATAAAGACCTCTCCATAAATTAACATCTGTATATTCCATATAATAATGTGAGCTGAGATTTAAGGCTTTCTTTAAAACTAGGTTATGAATCATCGATCTTAGACCTGAATAGTTAGGTTAGTTATTTATCTCAGCAAGGGCATTGCATAAACAATTAGGTAAAATTTTGACGTTGAATGCGGAGGTGTCATGACACGACAGAAGAAAAGAAAAATGCAAAATGTAAGAATCAATCTGAAAACGACGTGGTAAACGATCCTAGTAGACGAAACTTCATAAAAGCCATGGGTATAATATCAATTGCTGCTGTGGCTGGCCTGTCTCTTCGTGGCCTTATACAGAATATAATACCACCTCAAGAAGTTGTTAGTACGGGCTTTCCGACTTTAACTCTTGTTAGCCAAAAGACTGGTGCGCCAGTAAAGACCAGCGATCTCCAGGTGAACTCGCCCGAGATAGTACTTTTTGACTACCCATTGCAAAATGAGCCAAATTTCTTGCTAAGGCTCGGAAATTCCAGTGGACAGGATATACAAATAAAGCCGGTTTCTGTAAAAATACCGGCAACAGGCAAGACGTATACATCCCCTGGCGGAGTTGGCCCTTACAAATCTGTTGTTGCTTCTAGTGCTATCTGCCAGCATCTTGGATGTGTGCCGCCGGAGATACACTATTACCCACCAGGTACGCCCATTCCAAGCACTAGCATAAGCGGATCATCCAATCATGGCCTTATACACTGCAACTGCCATGGGAGTACGTACGATCCACTAAACGGTTTTTCGGTTGTAACGGGTCCTACGACACATCCATTACCAAGCGTCGTCTTATCGTATGATTCATCGACTGATACATACAAAGCTGTATCCATGGTCGGGCCTACAATTTATGGGCATACTAACGACCTAAGCGGCGGCAATCCTGTAAGCGGTACAAGCACAGATGTTGTAAACGAAGGCGTTCCGAGCCAGTGAGGTGCAAAATATGGAGGAAAAGAAACTCGAAGATTATGAAAATATCGTTGAAATTATAAATAAACCTGAGCCGCTCCCCAGGAGAGTTCCAGATTACATGAGAAAAGCCGGGGGCATATGGTACTGGACGGGGGCGCTTACAATGTTCGCTTTTCTATATGAGGTTGTCACCGGCATAATTTTGCTCTTTTACTATCAGCCATCCAATGCTTATACTAGCACTGAAACATTTCTTCATTCGGTACCGTATGGTGAAATAATCCTAACGACACATCTCTATGGTGCCTACATAATGATAGCACTTGTTTACATACATCTTTTAAGAAACATCTTTGTTGGAGCATACAAGAGACCCCGCAGGGATCAATTCCTTTCAGGAATATTGCTCCTGTTGCTCACTCTTGGCGTTGGTTACTTCGGTTATTCCCTCAGCGGTGATGTACTATCAGCTGATGCTACAGATGTAGGAAGAGGAATAGCACAGGGGTTCCCCTACATAGGCAATTATTTGATGGAAATTATATTTGGCAACGGTACTCAAACATCACTCTTTCACCGTTTGCTTGCATGGCACATACTGTTGGCTGGCCTCATAGCCGTATTAATTGCTGCACACTTCTTCCTTGCAGAAGCAAGGACGATAATGCCGAAGAGATCTGAATCTAATTACAGGGTCCCGGCCATTGATAAGGAAAAGCCAGATTATAAGCCCTGGTATCCATATAATATGCTATATATGGTGGAGCTTGGCTTCTTCTCGGTTGCGCTTATATTTATACTGCCATCGCTTGCTGCACTCGTCCCTGGAGTACCAATGCTGTTTTCACCGTTCCCACAGCTCCCTCCAGATAATCCTGCTGCAGCTGCCTTGCCGGCATATCCTCCTTGGTTCCTCCTGTTCATGTACAAGGAACTGGACTTCACATTCGCACAATCTATGGGCCCGTTCTGGGCTACGGTCCTGTTCGCTGGGCTCCCCCTCGCTTACCTTATCCTCCTTCCGTACATTGATACCAGCATTTCCCTTAAGATATCAGAAAGGCCGATATTTAATGGGCTCGCAATAGTGGGCATTCTTTATCTGATTGGGCTATCCGTATTGGGTGCTCTAACTCCAGGTCAACCAATACCGACTCTGGATGCAGCTGCAATCTTCATTGTACCGTTGATCATTGTTTTGCCTTTATCGTACTATATCGCAAAGTTGTATCGTACAGGCAAAATAAATAATGTACATATCGGTGTTATAGGTACGGTGCCTGTCATCGGTTTCTTTGCCTTTGAACTAGGTTCTCTACTTCCAGGTTATTTCAGGGGATACGGCGGCATATACTTAGAGGCATCCATATTCATGGCAACAGTACTCGTACTTATTTTCCTCGTTCTTATGAAGGTTGAAGGCTACTTTAAGTCAACTACCCCCAAAAAGCCGATGAGCAAGAGATCGTACATACTGGTGTCAGCAATTCTTGGCTTTTTCACCTTATTCCTTGCAACTATTGTTTCTACGATGAACCCTACATCAATAACTGATGAGGCGTTCTATGCTATGGGTATTGGTTTTATATTCATAGCATTAGGAACTATTACAAAAATATATAGAAAAACAGCATACAACGAATAAAATTATTTTTTTATTTCAAAAAATACATTATCTTCCTTTTCATAGTCATAGTACCCAATGAGATCGTAAAATTCAGCCCTTCTCATGATCTTGTCTAAGGAGTTGCGCTGTGTTCCATAATTCTTTATATCTGCGTAGATGCTATCAATTGCTTTTAGCATTGTTCTGAACGCGGTTAACGGGAATATCACAATGTTGTAGCCAATCGATCTTAGATCATCAACAGAAAGCAAAGGTGATTTTCCGTCCTCTGTCATATTGGCTAACAAATAGCCTTTCACCTGTTTTCTCATTTTTTCAAATTCTTCCTTGCTCTCAAGGGCCTCTGTGAATATCGCATCAGCACCGGCTTCTAAGTATGCATTTGCCCTGTCTATTGCGTCTTCAAGGCCGTTCACGGCTCTCGCATCCGTCCTCGCGATTATCATGAAATCTTCATTCTTTCTTGCGGAAGCGGCAGCAGAGATCTTCCTGATCATCTCATCCCTATCGATAACCTTCTTACCATTCAAGTGGCCGCACTTTTTCGGTAGCTCTTGGTCTTCCATATGTATCGCGGATGCTCCACTTGCCTCCATGACCCTTACTGTTCTAATAACGTTTACAACTTCGCCAAAACCAGTATCAACGTCCACTATAAGCGGGAGCCTCGAAATTGCAGTTATCCTCTGCACTTCCTCAGCTACCTCATTCATCGTAGTAACGGATAGATCGGGCAACCCCATCATCCCAGCAACCTGCGACCCTGAAAGGTAAGCTGCCTTAAATCCTCTCTTTTCGGCTATTAGGGCGCCGATTCCGCCGACAACACCCGGCGCCACTACAATATCTTCACGTAATAGCCTTCTTAATTGGGAGGGGCCGGCATTAATGTTGTCCTTCAGCCGCGACGTTAGTCATCACCTCTTTTAGCTCCACCAGGCTTTTGTTCTCAATATTTCTCACATAGGAAACTAACTCTACTAGGTTTGGATTAACCCTTCTGGCTTTAGCCTCGAGATCCTTCCATGTATATGGATCACGGAAGTGACCCTTTGGAACATCAATTTCTTCTTCTTTGACGCTAGTTTGGTCTGTTACGCTTATCTTAACCGGCAAATACTCTGGGTACATTTTATCAAACCTTTCCGTAACTTTAAAGTGTATTTTATCAATCGTATCCAATATTTTCTTATCATTGAGATATTTATCGTCATACGAATGAACATCCGGTTCTCCATAGTTTAGTGTATAGGCTATTATGTATGGCATACTATGATCAGCAGTTTCCTTATTTTGCGGCCTAAGCTTCTCTGGATCCTTTATTATTATTGTGTGGGCCACTTTAAAAGTCTCTACATCGATTTTCTTGATGTTGCCGTCTAATTTGTCTTTGAGATTGGCTGCAGCCTGTGCCGCACTCATCGCATGATATTCTACTGGATAATTCTTAATCATCGTCTTCATTACGTGGGGTTTTATTTCCAACTGAAATTCGCCAGAAACCTGTTTCTTAAAGCCCATCTCACCTTCGAATATATCTGAAGGACCAGTAAGCCCGGCCGAGGCGTTCAAAACGGCAAGGGTAGACGACATTGTTTCGTAAGCAACAGTGCATCCCTTCCACATGCTCAGTTTTCCTGCTCTAGTCTGTCGCATGCTTATGTTATTGATTATCGATAATGAGACTGCGTTTTCAAATTTTTCTCCATTTAATTCCAGCATAGAAGCAAGCGCAGCTGAAGACGATATGGAGTCATAGTTTACATGATCCCAGCCTCTGTCCCTTATTGATACGGCGTCTGCAAATGAACACACAATATCATAGGCAACCTTTACCGCCCTAATTACGTCTTTTCCCTCCAATTCCTTGGTCTCCGCCATAGTGATGAGGGGTGGTATATTGTCGGAAGGATGAAGGGCTTCTTTGGACAAATACGTATCATTATAGTCCATATATCTAGTCATGCAGCCGTTGAGCATCACGGCATAGGGGGTGAACACCTTCCTTTTTGAGAAGTATATGGTTGAATCCATCTGACCACGGACATCACCAATAGTGTTAAGGAGTATCTTTGTTGGAGGCGAGCTAATTGCTGTAAAAGCCGTAATAAACGAATCAGCTATCCTCATCTTTATTGCTTCCTTTTCATCGTCGTTTATATCAGAGAACGACGTTGAGTTTGCATAGTCCTCCAATACTTCTACTGTTTTGTCCATGTCTTGTAAACGTAATTATTTATATATATCTTAGAGTCCCCTTGCATAAATAAAAATATTGGCTTTAATAATCAGAAATCTGCGATGCACAACAAGCATTTAGTAAGCAAGGTACTGTTACCGTTAATTATATGGGGCGGTTGCAGTCATTGCTTCGCTTTTTTCTTCTACTCTCTTGGCTATAAAAGCCCCAAGAACGTAGAGCAGCATCATGGGCAGGGCCATTATCATCATGCTTACCCCTAAAACTCCAGGTGAAAACACAAGGCCGAAAATAAGTGAACCTACTACTGCATACCGCCAGTTCCGCAACCAGAAGTTAGCCTGTACCAGCTTAAGCCTAGTCAGGGCAACCATAATCACAGGCATCTCAAATGAGAGCCCAAATGAAATTATGTATACGAACAAAAAGGATGTAAAACTAGAAATTGACATGGTTGGATAAGCGCCAACAGACGAATCGAAATAGAAAAAGATCTTAAACAGGTCAGGAAAAATAAACCAGAAGCCAAATATACTCCCTATTGCAAATAGAACTGCAGCGGGTATGCCAAGGCTCCTTATAGCGGATATCTCCTGCTTCCTTAGCCCGGGTCCTACGAACCTGCCTATCTCCGTTACTATTATTGGCATGCTGAAGAGTATAGCTAAAAACATTACACTGTATATGTCAGCTACCATTGCGTCTGTCGGTTTCACTGCGATCAATTCGACCTTCTTTGGAAGCACATGGCTTTCAGCTAAAACCAAGAACTGAGCTCCAACATTGGAATATGGATCGGGATATAGCATCGGGATCTTTCTTCCAAGCATATTTATATATTCAAACCTGAATGTAAAAAAGATCAAAAAAAACACAAAAAATCCTATAAGGGCCCTAGTAACCCTTAACCGAAGTTCATCTATGTTTTTCTGCAGTAAATCAAGTATTTCATTGGGCATTTTTTAATTTTTCTTGTATTTCTGCCTTTAGTTCATCTATGCTTTTGCCTTCGGTCTCTATTCCCATGGTTTTTGCAACCGATATATAATCTACGCCCTGGGATGCTGTTTGTGCAGTATTATTAGAATTCATTGCTTTTCGAAGTTCCTGTTCAATCTCCATCTGCCCACGCTTAAATTCACCCGTGGCCCTACCAACATTTCTGGCTAATTCTGGTACCTTCTTAGCACTACCAAACAAAACAAGAATCACTACAATAACGATTAGCCATTCAATGGCAGAATCCAGCATATTATCATACAATGCAATTAAGATTTGTATATAACCTTTATCTCTAAAATGATAGGGTTAAAGGTACACACTTAATTAGATTAAATCCAAAATCTGATGTTGTGATTTTGTTCGTACTGCGTATCAGGAGATATCCTTAAAGTGGATTTCATAATATACTAAAAATATTTAATCTCTATTTTTGAGTTTGTTTTTTCTAGTATTAATTCAAAAATCTTTATATACAGAAGCGTATAATTTAGCTGTGTATGCTAATATTTTTAAATATAGCTAATTTAATATTTGAAATATGATTATTATATACATAAAGAAGCTAAAATTTCCAATAATAATATTGTTTAAATTATATTATTAATACTTTTTTAAATTACAAAAAAACTTAATAATTACATGAAAGTTATATAATATGCTTCATTATTCAAAATAATGGCTAATACGCAATCCGAAGACGAACCTAAAGACAGGCTTAGGCGATCTTTTCTAAAAGGTGCTGCTGTTTCACTTTTTTCGTTAGCTTTAGGGAGTCTATCAATCGAAAAATTTTTTGTTCCTACAACTAGAAATGTTCCGGTGTCATCATACAATGGTAAATATCCTACTGCAATACTTGTAGATCCAGATGGTACGCCAATAAAGGCTTCGGAGATACCTTATGCGCTGCCCGCCAGTTCCTCATACCCAATACTGGTATTTAACTATCCACTACAGGATGAACCAAACATCTTAATAAGATTGAGGAACGTTTCAATACCGAATGCAATACATATAAATAATTCTACTGGCGGCGTAGACAGTATAACTGCTTATAGCGGGATATGCCAACATCTCGGCTGCACAGTCCCTCTTTTAGACTATCATCCCGGAAATTCAATCCCATTTGAGGCGCAGCTGATTGGCTACACTAAGAAGAATTGGCCAGAATACGGCCTGCTCTATTGCAAATGCCATGGGAGTCAGTACGATCCAATACGTGGGCCTCATAATCTTTATAATTCCGGACCTGCCCCAAGCCCTGCAAACCATTCTTTACCACAAGTTTTGTTCTATCACGATTCTGCTACAGACTACCTCTATGCTATTGGTATGAATCCAGTGAATGCAGTTATAAGAACGCATCTTTGGCAACCAAATGGTGAAACCTACGGCCCAGAGGTAGTAGACGAAAACCTCTCTGGAGGTACAGAATTACCTTTTGACAACACTCTTGGGCATTATAAGGCTACAGTTGTATCAAGTTCAAACTTCAAGTGGTCAGGGAGGTTTTAGAAATGACGGAGAAAAACGAATACGATCTCACAAAGCTCACGAAGCCAGACGAAGAGTTTGAGGGTTCATACAAGATTGTATTAAGGCCAATAAGCAAAAAGGAGTTTAGGCTTGATTATTGGACGGGTTCTTTCCTTATGGCTGCAGTTGCTTATTTGGCGGTATCAGGGATGCTTTTATTTTATTATTACCAGAGCGGCCATCCATTTTCATCAACTATATCTATTATAAGTAGCGTACCTTTTGGATACGCTTTATTAACTTCACATCTGTACATGGCGTATGCCATGATAGTGCTCGTATACGCACATATGCTTAGGAACTATTTCGTTGGCGCATATAAAGGAAAGTGGAGGTGGCTGCAGTGGATATTGGGCGTTATACTTTTCATACTTGTATATACGACAGCAATCGTAGGCTATATGCTGACCTACACTTACATAAGTGTAGCAGCAACGCATGTCGGTGAGTTGCTTATAGAGAGAAGTATAATAGGTAGGCTATTACCTGGTCTTGCAAACTGGCTTGTGTCTATACTTATTGGAGACGGTACAACTTCTCAGACCTTTTCCCACATACTGGGTCTTCATGTTATGATATTATCAACTCTGATCATAGTTATAGCCTTTGTTCACTTCTTCCTGTTCGAGAAATCCGGTCCATATGGTGTAAAGTATGATAAGAATGAAAAGATGGTTCCTTGGTTCCCAGTTAATCTTCTCTATACAATTTTCCTGTCATTGATGTTCATAGGAGTGATACTTATATTTTCTGCCGCTTTTCCGCAAGTGATTCCTGCTGCATATGGCTTACCCGTCTATGGCACGCTGCCATTCCCTGATTGGTACATCCTTCCGGTTTACAAGCTTATGGATACTGCTGGATACGGGCTTACTACCGGCGGAGTTCCCCTGGTTATAGTCTTTTTCCTGTTCCTTCTTATATTACCTTTTATAGATAGATATAGTGGATCGCATCCGCTCGACAGACCTATGATAACAGCCTTTGGGATATTCATAATTATAGGTATACCTGTAATTGCCCTCTGGGGGGCAAGCCAGCCAGGATTAACTCAGACTAGACTTCTTACGATGTTTATGTGGTGGGGTTTAACGTTTGTTTCGATAGCTACAGTTTATGCTATGCGATTTGCTAGAAAGGATGGTGAGGAGAGGTGAACAGGTCAGTACTTGCTGTTTATTCCATTGCAGGAATTCAATTTGTGATCGCCATAATACTTTGGATCCTTGCAGTCACTAACCCAACGGGAAACCAAAGGATATGGTCAGTAGTGTTTGCTATTGATCTCATATTGAGCGGCATTATAGCATTTATAATTATGCGGCCTGAAATGGAGGTGAATTGAGGATGGATCGTTATTCATTGAAACTATACTATGCTTCTATGATAGTGTACATATTCGGATCAATAACTTTGATACTGTACACCCTAATTATAAAGCCGATAGCACTGATGTACCACGAACCCATAAATCAAATGGTCTCACCGGTATTTGGGAATTATGCAAGATACCTCTTTTCTCTTGAACTATTTACAATGATAATCATGGTTGTATCGCTTATACTATTCTTGCTTTCAATCTACCATAACCACATAAGAAATGGAAAGATTTCAAAGCCAACCATAATTACGCCTGTACTGCTGTTCGCATTTGCATTTGTCTTGCTTGGGGTGAGCGGTTTTTGATGGACATACGAAGACTAGCTAAGGAGAAAAGAAGATCCTTTGGAAAGGTTGTTGCAGGAATAGTGCTCCTAGTAATAGCTATACCTGTATTTCTTGACTACAAGGTGTTTCCAGTGATTAACAGTGAGATAGGTCCGCATCAAATTGGAAGTTGGCTTGCACTACTTTTCTCGTTCATTGGGTTTATACTTATAATTGTAGGTATGGGTGAAATGGATATTTAACTATTATCTTTTTCCAGTCTTTTAAGCATGTCTTTTTCACAATTTGGGCAGCATACAAGATAAGTTCTATTTTTCCATTTTACTGAAATCGGATCACCATGTATTTGGTTGCCACAATAATCACAATACAGCGTTATGTTAGATAAAATGGCCTTCCCTTCTTCGACGGTGTCAGATATCCACACTTGATCATATTGAAAATCGTAATCCAGAGCAGATTTCGATAATACGAGTATGCGTTTTCCATTAGATAGTTTAAAATTGTAATAAATTAAATCATCAGGTATATGGACATCATCTGGCGTTAGGGCAATAATTTTCTTTTCTGATTCTTCGTAAGATGTTTTTATTGTGTACTTTTTAATAATGCCGTTTCTTTCAAGATCCTTTATTATCTTTGAAACGGTGTTTCTTCCAATTCCGGTTCTTTCAGATATCTCTTCAACGCTAGACCTTGAATCGTCTATAAGTTCCCGAAGGACTCTAGATTCTAGGTTGCTGAGGTTGCGTTTTTCTGGATGCATTCAAATATAGCATTAGATGAGGATAATTAATCCTTTGCATGGCGCCTGTCTGACTATAATTATCATACTAGGCAGTATGAAACACCATATAATTACTTAAAATGTTTCGTAAGTTTCGAAACTTCGCGACAGTTACTTCAATAACTCGATATAGACCCGACCGTCTTCGCCTTCGTAAAAGGCAATAAGATCCTCATCTTTGAGATTCAGTTTTTTCAATACTTTCTTGGGCAAAGTAACTCTAACAGATGATCCTCTCTTTGTCATTCTTGCTATGTCCATAATTCTTCTGTTGTCTGTCATATCACATCACAATTAAGAAGTAGTATAACCTTTTTTCTAAGAGCTATTTCGTTGTTCATTTTAAAAAAATGTCATACAGTGATATTATTTTTCGACCGACAACAAATCTCCTTATGGCATCATTTGTAAAGTTGTTCAAAGACGTAATATTATCTATATTTAAAATAAATTGCCGTTTGGTCTTCATTTCGCTATACACCGCTGCCTTTATAGTATAAAGCGGGCCCCCCTTCAATGACAGCATGTAAGGTGCTTCATCCAAAGATCTGAGATTAAATGAATACGTTTTCGATAGGGTCCGAAGGGTGAGTTTATCCCCAACACAAATCACCCAGGTATTCTCGTATAGCCCTGCTATATCGTTTAGATATATTGTGTTGCGGCTGTTCCTATATATTGATCCATCCTCGCTGATAGGCATGCTTCCGTAGACCAGTTTTACAAGCCTTTCACAGTCGCACTCCTTTGTTAAAAACACAATTTTTCTCCAGTTATGATGCTTAAGTTTATCTAGTATCCGCTCTTTATGGTCAATGTCAGAATTTTCTGCTTCTACTATGAATAGCCGATCTCCATAGTAAAAAAAGGAATCAGGGATGTACTTACCTGCATGGCCGAAGTTTACCTGTATTCCATGTCCATCGAGATATTTGGCAAATGCGGAAATTAGCTTGCTATGATCGCTTTCCTCCGATTCAGTTTTTCTTTCAGTACCCTTTGATCCAAACTCTACTATGCTTTCTTCGATTCTTTCATCCTTCGCTATCGGAACTACATTAAAGCCGAGGGATACGGGGCCATAGGATCCATCAGTGGACCATGCAACAAGCTTGTGCAGGCTCTGCGTTGTGAGAATCCTCTCAAGTTTCCTCGAAACTGGATGGTTTCCTACTGTTCTGGAAAGGTAGGCCGCATCTTCGTGAGAGACAAGGAAAGAGATAAAATTCCTTACATTTCCATAGACTGCTGACGAATAGCCCTCCATCTGGGAAATGTACTGATTAGATAGAATGAGGGATATTCCGTATTTTCTCCCTTCGCTTAGTATTGTTTCAAGTATGTCTGGTGGCACGTTTTGTGCTTCATCAACTACCACGTATGTTTTTACAGGTCCTGATCTGTTATACCTAACTAAGGCATCGAACCATATCTTCATAAGAAATAGGAATGCGATTTGCGTAGATACTTCAGAGGGCATCTTCCCTTTTGCAACGTCTACAAAAACGAATCTATCGGCAGTAGCCATCTCAGTATAGAGGTCTAATGAGTTCTTTGAAGAAGATACTAGGTCATTTACCGATTCATCGGATATAAGTGGGAGTATTTTATTTAAAGTAGAGGCGGAATATTCCCTCCAATACGATCGATCTGATATGAAACTTTTAATAAGGCTGCGCACTGCATCATTCTCTATTTCACCTATGAACATTCTCATCGAAGTGACGTCCGAAACTATCCTGAAGAACTCTGAAAGAGTTGGGTTATCCTGCGATTTTATGTACTCTGCAAGGACTGATCTAAACATCACCTCCAATCGTGGGCCCCAAGTGTTGTTGGAAACTGCTTTTGAAGAAAAGATAGACCTTATCCATCCGCCAAGCATATTTGCATCGAACCTGCGATCGAGAACATTCATCTTCATTTGATAAGAGGCCCCGTTTTTTTCTACTCGATCTAGCCCAAGGTAGATAACCTTCTTCTTTGTGTTGTAGACTGCGTCCTTTAAGGTTCCGTGAGGATCGATGACTACCACGTTTGCCCTTTCTTTATCAAGATTTTTGAGAAGATACACTAAGTAGCTTGATTTTCCTGTTCCAGTCTTGCCTGTTATAGAAAGATGCCCACTCAGAGAATTGTAGTTTATGTAAAATGGCCTTCCGTACTGATCCATTCCAATCTCTAATCCCGATTTGAGTCTGAATCCGGATCCTATGGATGGATCGTAGTCAAACATGCACGTCCTCCGGTATCCTTATAAAACTTGCTAAATTGAAAGCCATTGACATTGAATTCTTCCTGAGTGGTATTACGAATCTACATCTCTTCATTTTTATGCCATGCCTTTTTTTAAGTGACCTTATTTGTTGATCAAGGAATTCCATTATCTCCTTGTTATATTCTTCACAGGAAGAGATGCGTATAAAGAGTCCGTACTTCCTGCCACTTAAGGATAGAGATGAATACACCCTGCATAAGTATGCTATATTGCACTCAGGAAACATAGCTGCGAGTGTCGCTATACTATTAAGCAGATCTGGGAAGTAATACTCAAAACTTTTCTTCTTTTCTCTCGAGACATAGTATATCCTTCCTCTACCTCTTTTGATCGAAGGATTGCTCTCTTTCACATAACAAGGATACAACCTAGTAAAGAAACTCCTTAGGAGCTCATAGGCGCCATTTGAGCTGCTGCCTATATAGAAATGGGTATTTCCCCCTTCCGAATATAAAATGAATTCATTGAAATATTTCCTAGGGGGAACCAGCATCTCTGCGTGATTTCTGAAAAGAAGCAAATCCGTCTTTAAGTTTGAGTCCGTAAAGACAATCATGCCATATTTTCCCATTATTCGTGATGTCTATGATATTAATTATAATTACGTATATAAAATTTTACATATACAAAATTTTGTATTTTAAAAATTTTGAAATTAAATGGGTATCTTTTAACACTTTAAAGAGAGGCAAGATGTAACAAACGAAATAAACTTTTGAATATCCCATAGCCGCTTTTAACAACATAGATATGAATAATGCGAATTCTAAATCCTACGTTTCTAAGATATATGGAAGAATTAAATAAGAAGCATTCCATGAAAGATTGTTGCTATGACTCTCGTTATTACTGATGTGCTTAGATATTATAGCGGAGATACCAACGATGAAAAAATATCAAAGCTATACATAACGGCTTCAAGAAAAGTGCTGGGGCAGGCTTATGATTTAAAAAATGGGACGGTTCTGCAGGGGCGCCTTATGGATCTTTCAGTAGCTCCTGGAAAGGAAAAGATCACCGAAACAGCTGTTCCAGGGAGAGATAGATTAATAGGAACTAAACTGGAGGCTTACTACTTTTCTGCCGGGCAGTCAAACCCAACGGCCGACCGCGATTATATATTTTTTTCATCTAAATTCAGCCACATCCTTACGGAATATGCAATATTTGCAGAGGAATATGAAGTTAAAGTGGAGTTTGTAAGCGCAGCCTATAAATTGAAGAAGGTAAAGCTTTATACAAAGGGCACTGTGATGGATAGTTACTCCGAGGAGAAAAGCGAGGGAGATGTAAATGAGTGATGATGTTCAGAATAAGATTGAAAAAGCCACAAAACTACTGCACGCAGGGATAAAAGAAGAGGAAAATGGACATAAAGATAAGGCAAAGGAGTACTATCTTGTGGCTTACAGGGTAATGTTAGAAGCTGCAAACGACTCTCCATCGGATCTTAAGAAGAAAAGACTTGATCAATGTGCTTTAATATTAAATGCCTACAAACGCGTTAGTGGAGAAAGGACAGACTTCACAGTGAAAAAACAAAATGATGATGAAATAGTAGAAGGTGAGGCTCTACTAGAAGAGATAGGAATAGAAAAACCAGAGATACCAAAAGTAACCTTTGAAGATGTTGCAGGTCTAGATGACGTTAAAAATGAGATATTAGGAAAAATTATTTACCCAATGAAATTTAAGGAATTATCGCAGGAATATAATATACAATTCGGAGGCGGAATGTTATTGTACGGTCCGCCAGGCACTGGAAAAACCTTTATTGTTAAGGCTATAGCCAACGAGGTAAAGGCCAGATTTATCAACGTAAATCCTTCCACACTCTACAGTGAATGGTTTGGTGTTTTTGAAAAGAATATATCCAAGCTTTTCAGGGCAGCGTCATTGCTATCTCCAGCAATAATATTCTTTGATGAGATAGATGCTTTGGTGCCAAAGAGAGACACCTCCAATTCAGATGCTGCAAAGAGAGGAGTTGCACAGCTTTTGAATGAGGTTGGTGGTATAAATTCTCAGAAGAACAAAAATATATTCATCATCGCAGCAACAAACAATCCCTGGGAAGTAGATGAGGCCATGCTTAGGCCAGGTCGCTTCGATATAAAGATATACGTGCCACCTCCAGACATAGTCGCTAGAAAGAAAATATTTCAGCTTAATCTAGCGAAAATTAAACAGGTAGGAAACGTAGACTACGATCTGCTGGCAGAGGAGACAGAAGGATACAGTGGTGCAGATATAGAGTTCATATGCAAAAAGGCAGCTCAGAATGTATTCATGGAAGCGGTGAAAACAGGGAAGAGCAGACCAGTTGAAACGAGGGACGTCATAGACGTTATAGGAAGCATCAAACCTTCCATTGATTATGAACTGCTGGAAAAATATTCAAAGTATGGTTCCGCTTTTTAGGCAATAGCAATTCAATAAAAAGGCATAAAAGTTTATATGTTTATTTCGTTTATTATTGGCAATAGATCCCCTGCATCGATAATGGCAGAGGATAGGTAGGTATTAATATGGTGTTCTTTAAATTTGGAAAAAGTGAAGAAGAAAAAATGCTTGAAAGGAGATCAAGGATCAGTAAGTGGAAATCTGACATAGACCGAGCCATAAGGCAGTATGAAAAGAACAGGGAGATGAATATACAAAACGCTAAAATATCTCTTCGAGACGGGAACCTTGAAAAAGCCAGAGTGTTCGCTTCTAATATAGTCTCCTTAGAGAGTGCCATAAGAGGTCTTAAGGATTACAAGCTTTTCCTTGAGAACATAGATCTTAACCTGCAATTTGCAGATACCACCAAGAAGGTTTGGGCATCGCTAAAGGAGGGATCAGAGGACCTATTAAAGAGCCAGCTTACAGAAAAACAAGTAATACAGATGCAGCAGAACGTGGAAAAAATAATCAATTCATCAGACCAGATACAGGAAAGGCTTAGCAGCCAGCTAGACCAAATAACTACTGCGGTCAATCAGAGAGGTGAATACAACGTGGAGAGCGTTGACAAGATCCTTGAAACACTTAAGGGAGATACCGAAGCATCCAAGTCAGCTTCTCGTACATCAGAACCAGCTCAAGGGGAAGCTACAACAGATAAGGAACTTGAAGATCTTTTAAAATCGCTCGGAGGAGTGAAATCTGACGACAATAAATAAAATATACTAATGTTTATAAGAATATTTAAATTGGTTTATTGATTTGCTGCACTTAAGATATTATCGGTTTTTTGACACCAATCGTTATTATATAAAAATCATCCCTTCCAGAGTCCAACACCAAGCCCTATAAGGAATAAGACAATAGTTAAGGAAAGGGATCCTCCAAATCCTATGGAGATGGCTTTTGTTATCTGGTCTGCGTACGTCTTAATGTAAGGTACGAGTTTTGCCGTCACATTTGTAAGAGAAACGTGTGGAGCAAAGGAAAATCCTACATAGGTCGATATTATCAGAGCTATTATAATAAGGATGAACGACGTAACGCCCTTCTTTATGGCTAGGCCAAACAGCAACCCGTCAATAAGGGCAACGATTAATAGTACTACGCCAGTTACTTCTACCATTGTTAACCTATCCGAAATAGCCTATATAAATCTTTTTACTGAATCTTTTATAAATCTCCGTAATATTATTGTTTAATTTTAAATACCCATCTAAAATACCTAGCAGTGAAAACTATTAATTTATCGATTTTCGGACTAGGGAACGTTGGATTGAACCTGCTGAGGATTATAAGGTCATTTAACGAGGAAAACAGGTTAGGCCTAAAGTTTAACGTCGTGTTTGTTGCTGATTCTTTGCATTCGTACTATAACGAAAGAATAGACATTGGAAAGGTTATTTCTTATAAGGAAAAGGGATCCTTAGATTCCTTGGAATACGAGAGCATTTCTGCAAGTGAAGCTCTGGCAAGGGATTTTGATATAGTAGTCGACGCAACTCCTGCTTCAGCAGATGGGAAGAAAGAGCTTGCTTTTTACAAAGAAACCTTTGAAAACGGAAAGGATGTAGTTACCGCGAATAAGTCAGGGCTTGCAAACTTTTGGCCGGAAATAATGGAGTACGCTAGATCCAACAACCGGAGAATCAGATACGAAGCAACAGTAGCGGGTGGAGTACCTCTGTTCAGTTTCATCGATTATTCCGTACTGCCATCAAGGATTAAGAAATTTAGGGGAATTGTCAGCCTAACGATAAATTATTTTATCCGTGAACTCGCCAATAAAAGGGAATTTGATGACGTTTTAAGTGAGGCTACTAAGCTGGGAATAGTAGAAAAGAATTATAAAGACGATCTTACCGGCTTAGACGCGGCCAGGAAAAGTGTCATTTTGTGTAACCATTTGTATGGCAGCTCTTACAGGCTTTCTGACGTGTTCTACGAAGGTATTCTCGACCAAGATAGATCGTTCGGAAAGAATGAAAGGCTTGTTACAGAGACAGGTATTGTGAATGGAAAGCCATCAGCAGAATCACGAATAAAAAGCCTAGACAGCAACGATTATCTACTAACGCTAGGAAAGGGCTCTCTTGGTTATCAACTGCAAACCGATACCAATGGTACGCTGAACGTTAGCGATCTTTATGATGGGCCTTACGAAACTGCTGGAGCCGTAATGAATGATCTGGTAATTCTTTCTATGTTTACAGTATGATTCTGCTTTTCAACAGGATTTATATATGCCCAAGGGATCGGGCGTATGCGGTGATAGCCCCGTGAAATGACTTGAAATACCGTGAGTGCAGCATCCAGGTATAAAAGCCTCGGCAAGTCCATTAGACCGCAGTCTCAGTGATCGGGGTCCCACTAGTGTATACGGGTGATCACTTTGGCAAAGGACCTGGTCAGAGAGTCTCAAATAGAAAAGCCGAGCAATTCAAGCTCAGTTTTAGAAGCAGCAAATATAGATTTTTCTTATGAGAACGGTTATAAAGTATTTGAAGACATAAATTTAAGCCTTAACCGAAATGAATTTGTAGCGATAGTAGGACCATCAGGAATAGGGAAATCAACCTTGTTGAGGATCCTGGGCGGATTTTTGAAGCCAGATAAAGGATCTGTCTATCTTATGGGGAAAAAAATAAACAGACCAACACCAGACATAGTTTTGATACACCAGTCCATAGTTACTTTTCCGTGGATGACGGCTCTAGAAAATGTTATGGTATCCTTGAAAGCTAAGCACATCCCAAATGACAAGGCTGAAGAAATGGCAAAGGAAGCCTTAGAAACAGTTGGTCTCCAGGGGTTTGAAGACCTATATCCAAAGGAGATGAGTGGCGGCATGAGGCAGAGGGTTGCCATAGCAAGAGCACTAGCTGCTGATCCTTTGGTATTTCTTATGGATGAGCCTTTTGCCCATCTGGATGAGCTCACAGCGGAAGGCCTTAGGCAAGATATATATAACATACTCTTTAGTCCAGATACACCCCTGAAAGGCGTAGTGCTAGTGTCACACAATCTTACAGAAGTCATTGAACTCGCTGATGTGATATATATATTGAACAACGTTCCGGCAACGGTTGTCGGCAAGGTTCAGGTTGATCTTCCAAGACCCAGGAGCCCAAGGAGCGAAGCGTTCAACCGGCTTCTTGACAGCCTCTATAATTACTTGACTCCACCGAAGGTGAAGAAGCCATGAATATGGTACTACTTATAATCCTTGCAACTCTTGCAACTGCGGGACGTGTACTTGGCCTAATATTAATATCTATTGTTACAGGGTGGTTTCTAGCATACCTAGCGATAAAGGGTAAGTTTTTTGAGAATATATACATCGCTCTGATAGAGGTCTTTGAATCAGTTCCTGTTATCTCTTTCTTCCCAATAGTCCTAATAATTTTTGTAACTCGTATAGGTGGCCCACTAGGAGTAGAGCTGGCTGCCGATTTTCTTGTATTTACGGCTGTTGTATGGAATATCTGGATGGGTGAATACCAGGCCTTTAAAACCGTTCCAAAGGAGATGATAGAGGTTGCGGATAATTATAGAATGTCATTTTTGTCCAGGATGGCGCGGATATATATACCCTTCTCATATCCGAGAATAGCTGCAAACCTTTTCCCAAGCGTATCAGATGGATTCTTTTACATAACTGTAAGTGAAGTTTTTACAGTTGGCATTCATACTTATGCTACTTTTGGGATAGGTAGCGTGCTCGATAGTCTGGCCCCTACAGGCAAGACTAATTATGTTTATCTTGCGCTTTTAGTGCTTGCAGTAGTCATAGGAGCTATTATTTACATTTTGCGCGAATTCAGCAGATACGTCGTATCAAAATATACCATCGATACGGACGCACCCATAATAAGGAGAGGAAGGTTAAGCGTAAAGCAAACAACAAGGATTCTTTCAGTAATAGCTACAAATCCACTTTCTCGCCTTGCAGGTTATTACAGATCAAGATACCCGGGTCAGAATTCAGAGGTGTTCGAGAAAGACGAATATCCTCAGAGAAAGATAGGAAGCTATGTGATGTCAGGTATAGGTATAATTATACTTATTTTGCTAGTTTACTCCGCTTATTCTGTGATATCAGCTACACCGACTGCACTATGGCACAAGCTCGTATCTATTACTCCAAGAATTGTTGTTTATCTCCTGTATGACTACGGCAGAGTAGCCACGATCCTCGTTGTATCTTTTATCATATCGATATTTCTTGGGTATTCCCTCGCAATACATACCAGAGCGGAGGGGATCGGAGTACCTTTGCTTCAGGTACTTAGCGCCTATCCTCCACCGATATATTTCCCGTTTGTGTTTGCGGCAAGCTATACCTGGATCCACAATTTAATGGGCCCAGTAACTAACGAGTTTTTTGTTATAGGCCTTGGATTCATCAGCACATTTTATTACATGTTCTATTCCTTCTGGATGGGTGTTAAGGCATTGCCCTCGGAGTATTTCGAAGTGATGAAGAATCTCAATCTAGGTTTCTTCAAAAAGATGAGGATGATAATATTGCCAGGAACATTTCCGTACCTTATATCCGGCATCTCTTCAACAATAAATAGCGCTTGGGGAGGACTTATGATCGGCGAGTACTGGCCGGATATAGTCGGTGATAAGACCCTACAGATCCACTACGGCATAATGAAATTCATAGATATACAAACAGAAGCAGGAAATATAGCCTATGCTGGCTGGGCCTCTTTCATATTTGGAATTGTAGTTGTGATATATTCGATACTATTTACACGGAGAATGATGGACTTAGCTAGAAAGAGGTACGTTGCTGAAGAAGGCCTATTCGCCGCCTAAATACTTAGAATCTATCCTGCAATGTGAAGTATAAGCCCTACGTACGACATAAGAACCCCAAGCAGGGCCATACCCAACGCCCACGTTGCGTAGTGGCCTGATATGGATCTTGCTAAGCCTATTCCGAGGATCGATAGAGCTGCGATTGATATGACGAACGGAACCTCACCAAGCTGATGAAGATAAACATCAGAGGCGAGTGGGATAAGTGCACCTGCGAAGCCTGAAAAACCTGAAAGAGTAGTACCCTCCAACGATTCGATAAGTATGGAATGCCCTATTCTAGTGTGTATGAGCTTCCAAGGAGATACCATCGTAAGCTGCCTTGATATCCTTACTATCTCTCCCCTTAGTCTAGAGTATTCTGCAACAAAATAACTGAAAGCACCTACAAGAGATGACCCAAAGCTGATCCTCAACGCCTCATAGAGACTTACAGGAGTGTTCGATGCAATTCTGGCTGAAGCTATCATAAGGGCCGTTATTATGCCATCCGAAAGCCCGAGTGTAACTGAAAAAAGGGTTCTGCCTCTCAATCCTGTGTTCTCCTAACGTTTTCAATTAGTCTTTTTCCAACAGCGATCTCATCAACTGAATGAATAGCGGATCCTGTATTCTCTATAGATTCTATTAGTTCCTCATAATTTATGTTAGTACCTTCTACAGTTATGTTCGTTCCCATAGTTTCCATGTCCATTTCAGTGACAATTATATTTACAGCTTCTACACCAGGAACGCGCTCGATGGCAGAGGCCAATTCCACAAGTGTGGGTCTATTTAATCCCTTGTCAACGTCTAAAACTATACGCCTAATATTCAATTTCATCACTCCGGTCTTGCAGCCGGCAGGTACGGTCTACTCTACTTGACATAATCCTAAATCTATTGTAATTTTTAAATTTATCCCATGTTTCTTGTTCTAACTGACTTCCTCCCCACCCTAAAGGGCGAGTGTTTTTCCAATCGATTCGTGTTTATATCTCTCATTTGAGGAGCAGTTGAGTGGCTCAGCGAACCACTCCCATTGAATATTCTTTACGAAAAAAATATTTAAACTTTTTATAAGGAGGCTACCCATGCCTCCGGTGAATGGCGAGGCCTTCCTCTACCTTAACCCTCCATTTTGTAATCAAAACTATTTTTAATGATGATACACTAATATAGCGTGAAAGTAAATATTATAGGCCTTAACGGGTTCGGAAAAGTACATTTGGAAGCGTGGTCAAAGACTGACGTTGACATCGAAATAACAGAGAGAAAAAAGGAAATAGTTGAAGAACTCAAACAAAAATACAATATTTCCAAGGTTTATGGCTCGTTAGAAGAGGCTCTCCGATCGGATGCAGAGATATTTGATATAGTGCTGCCGCACAGTATGCATCGTGATGTAGCTGTAAAATCTTTGGAAAGCGGGAAGCACGTGCTCATAGAAAAGCCTATAGCAACAGAAGTTAGAGACGCACAGATCATGATAAGTACGGCTGAAAAGAATAAGAGAAAATTCATGGTTGCAGACCAATACTTTTTCGATCCGAGCGTTAAAAAGATTATCGATATCATAAAAGCAGGAGATATAGGAAAGGTACATTCTATTATAATACGTGACCAAAGGAAGTATAATTGGCATGGATGGCGTGCTGAGGCAGAACATATGGGTGGTGGATCACTTATAGATGGTGGCATACATTTCATAGATACACTTTTAAACATAGGCGGTGATTATTCAGCCGTTCGATCGCTATCCTATAAAAGTACCCAGTCTATTCAGGAACCAGACACTGTCGAGGCCATATTTAAGTTCAAAAACGGTTCGAATGGCATGTTCTTTTATTCATGGGGCTATCCATTTACTCCAAAGTTACCGGCATACGAGGTGATAGGAGAAACTGGGAGTATAGTTGAGGATGTGGTAAGCAAGCCAGTAGGTTTCGATGCCCCGAAGGGCAAAAGGGCATATGGGGACCCAATTGTAAATGCTAAGTTAATTGATCTTGGGGAACATGATATTTTTTATGATGAGGTTTCAGGCTTTTTGAAGTCGGTGGTTAAAAATGAGAACGTGCCGTTTGATCCTTATCTAGCGTTAAGAGACCTTGTGGCTGTGAAAGACATATATGCAAACCAGATTTAGATACGGAGAGATATGGCGGATTCAGAACAAGAGTTATTCCTATGCAGATGCAGACATAAGGCAGTTAAAGATATAGCTAAAAAAATTGGAGTTAAGAAAGCGTATCTCGAAAAGCTAATATTAAAAAACATAGCTGATACAGACAGTATAATGCAGAGACTGGTTGAAGGTAGAACAGTGAAAAAGCTTAATCCTGATATTTCGCCTATAATTAGGCAGTATCTGGAAGGGAACATTTCAGCGGAGGAACTTCTGAGGAATGACGACGTTTTAGATTACATAGCTGTAAAGATAAAGGATCATCACGACCGCTATATGGATTGTATAAGATTTATTTATAAGAATATCACTAAATAATACAGGAATTTTATTATCATTTGTAAAAAGAGGGATGTTCAAGATACAACGCTAAAGCCATCATCGTCCTTTCTCAAGAGACCTGAGTACACACCCCATTCTATAAGTATAACTTCTAGGTCGTGCTTTCCAGAAGGAGAATTAAAAGTTTGTACTCCTTTTCTTTGTAGGTTTTCCATTAGTGTCTCGCAATCAAAGTTGCGGAGATCAAGTGCGGTTCGGAAAGGTTCAATATTCCTCAGAGCTTCTCTAATTATTTCCTTTCTCCTCTTTATGCTTGCCCTTATATATTCTTTGCCTTCTTCGGTTACTATTATGTCGCCGGATTCCGCGCTAACAAAACCAAGTCTTGATGCGGTATATACTATAGGCATTAAATCATCAATATCCACTTCCATCTCTTTTTCAAGCTGGTAAAGGTCAGTTTTACCATCAAATATATTATTCATGACATATAGAAGTCCAACTAGATCGGCTATCCTGGCGTTCGGATCAATTACTTCTGTCATTTTCAGTTTATGATATAGCGAATAATAATATTAACTGTTTGATCAAATTAATCTAGGATTATTTGGGCAATAGCTTAGGTTTATAGATACATAAACATAGATCACGTTGCTTGTTTGATTTAAGCAAATACAATAAAATCTGCTTAATCTTAACACTTTCTAGAGTTTCAATCTTCCGTACATTAACGAAGATTAAGGAAATTATTAACGCCACTGCTGCATAACTCCTGACGCAGAAAAGATAATTGGTGACAATAAAAATCGAAAAATTTTAGTGATATGGCTTTGTATCGTTTTAAGAGAATGCTAAATTACGAATCTCAATTTAGATCTATGAAGCGGATTAAGAGAGGTAGCCTGGTATTATCATAGAACGAATATTTGAAGTTCATATACCTTACGCTCGATCAGAAGCTTTCCCTCGGAGTATTACACCGGTATAAATGAAATATCAATATAAGTTGTAAGATGAATGCTGTATTCAATTTAATAAACATTTGCTTCGTAGAATCAGGGGTATGTATTTCAAAACTCATGCTATTTGAGTCCAGAAGTATTGCTAGCCCCATGATCAGCGAATCAAGCATTGGACTATAGACATTCGAAAGAATAAATAATTTAAACACATGGTGCTAGGATATGGATTTAGGTATATTGTCCCAGCTTCTCATACTCCTCTTTGTTTCAATGTTGCTTGGGGTATTGTTCAGTAAGTTCAAGATACCTGACGTGGTGGCATATATACTGACAGGTGTATTGGTTGGAAATGGATTTCTTAAGATAGTTTCGCCATCCGTTCCAATATCCGACATAGAAAGTGTATCATTGTTCTTCATTATACTAGCGATTGGTGTTGAAGCAAACACAGAATATATCTATGGAAATGTAAGGAGATCAATTATTTTAACAATTTCAAGCTTCATCGCACCTAGTATGCTTGGTTTTCTATACCTTCAAGCTGTTGCTCATCTGCCAATTATCCCAGCATTCGTACTCTCCATGTCTGTTGGTGTGCCTTCCATATCAATAATATCGGTACTCTTGATGAGGTACGATTTGCTGAAGTTAAATGCAGGCAGACTCATACTTTCATCCGTCGTTCTCACCGATACAAGTGCCTTTATAATTCTGTCCTCTACATACGAAAGTGTTACAAAGGTTTTGATCTCCTTTGGCTTTGTTGTCCTTTTCCTTTTTGCCATATGGCTTTTTGATATACTAATAAGGAGAAGAGCGGGGCGTATAATTGAATGGATATCCAGGCGAGAGACCGATAACAATATGGAATACATATTGTTCTCTTTAGTTATAATTGCAGGGCTTCTTGTCTCAACCCTATTTGAATTCATCGGCATAACTTATGTGCTTGGTGCTTTTTATGCAGGCATATTGATTCACGAAGCGTCAATTGGTCAAAAGTATCATAAAATAATCCTTAATACTATAAAAAGAATAAACGATTCTTTCTTTATACCGCTTTTCTTTAGCATAGCCGGCATTAGTATGATCCTTCCAAAAATAAGTATATTCATGATCTTTTTACCTGCGCTATTGATATTAATGGGCGCGAGTGGGGGCCTTACCTATTTGGTCTCTCATAGATTAATAAGGAGCCTTGAGCCTATTAAAGTTGTGTCTATCCTAGGAGGTCGTGGGGCTGTAGGGGTAATTATTGCGACAATTGCTTTTCAGTCTGGAATAATAGATGTAGCGGTATACTCGCTTGCGTTGATAGGTACAGTGATATTCTCTTTGGTTATGACACCTCTGGTTTCTATTGGTAATGCACCATCTCAAAACGATGATGTTAGGTATAGCTAGTTAACCGCTTGTCCGTTAGTTTAGACAAAAATACTTTATGTTTTAATATTTAGTCTATTAAATACAATTAGTTGTTACATTTCTTCACTATTTCAGATCGTTACATCTTTGCCTATAATTCTGACCTCCTTCCCCGCCCTAAAGGGCGAGTGTTTTTCCAATCGATTCGTGTTTACATCCCTCATTTGAGTGGCAGTTGAGTGGTTCAGCGAACCCTTCGCGCCGGACTAGAACAACAAGCAGCCAATCGATGAGGCAGGAACCTCATGCCGCTTAGGGTTGAGAGGATGTCAGAAAAGGAGCAAGCCTCAAAGATCTGAATTCTAGGTAGAGCCCAATTTAATTGTTTCCCTCGGCATCAGGAATATGATTGCAATTAATCAACCTGTATCAGCCAAGATCAAGGATGCCTAGGCGCAATGTAAGAAGCTTTAGCTAAGAGTAGTTTACCTCGTACGAGCTACATTCATTAAAATAATATAGTTACCAACTAGCAAAAAGCCTTATTTAAGCATAAGCAACTATGCCATGTTGTGACTTGCAGAAGTGAAGGCAGAACGAACATCTAGGACACTATTAGTAATACTTAAATTTCCTGCCAGCAAATAATATTATAAGGCCTCCGAGGATCGCTGCCAATCCTGCGTACAGATAAGCGGAAAGTGGAGATATTTCATAATAAAGTAGGCCCATTAGGATGTTGCTTGTGAATAGACCTATGCTTATGAAAGATGTTAGATAGCCCACTCCGCTTCCTGTTCTGGAACCCTTAATAATCTTGGAGATTATCGTGGGTTCGAATGTTTCAACCCCAGATGTTCCTAGTCCAATCACGACAGCTGATAAATAGTAGTAAAGTTCAGGAGCCCGGTATAGATATACCAACGAAATTAAAAGTGTTCCCACGCCAGTGAGGGTGTATCCAAGGTATCCCAATAATCTGACTTCTTTGGAAATCCTGAGCCGACTATAAAGGAATCCACCAACAGATGAGGACGCCATAAAGACAGGGAATAGTACGAGTCCTGAAATGGTTGAATCTGCAGATTGTGCTGCCGTAAGAATGGGGAAGCCAATACTGTGATATGAAAATCCAAATGAGAGTGTTGCCAGGAAAACACCATAAACGACGTTCTTCTCTGCCTTAGCGCTATCCACATTCTTGATTTTTACCTCCTCTTGCTTAACTTAATGGACACTACGGGTAGATGCAACAAGAAGATTAGATACTACAAGTGGAGCAATTGAAAAGAGAAAAACGCGACTAAGAGGTAGTCCTAACGCTGTGAAACTCAGGGGCAGAATCCCTGCAATCGTACCTCCTGTAATGTCAAGTCCATGAAGGAGGCAAATGGCCCTGGATATATCCTCTTCCTTTGAGGACTGTATTATCATTACTCTCGGCGGTGGATTTCTGAAGTTCCTTGACCACCAACCTCCAATATAAAGAGCACTGGCACCTATGTATGTACCAGCAAGGCCTATTAAAGACATTAGCGGAATAAGTGAGTTTCCCAATATGGTAAGCTTCTTTGGGCTATGACTATCCCATAATCTTCCACCGATGTAAGAAAAGTCCGAACCTATTCCGTATCCAAGTGCTTCAACAATTCCAAAAACCATACGGGGGCGCCAAGAACTAAAACAAGGAAGACAGAAAGAGCTCCGATCACTATCTGGTAACCAAGATCTGCAAAGAACGCAGAGAATGGTAATAGGTAGACATTCCTATGAAATTGCATACCATTACGACATAGATTATTATACTTAGCCTTTTTTTATAGTTTTGTTAGATGGGTAAGCTTTGATCTTCTAATATTTGTACTTAATCTTTACATCTCTTTTTTATTTATTACACTATACTTTATTGATACAGGCTATTATACAATTAAGGTACCTCACTTTACCTTCAACTGTGATATACTTTCGCAGCGTTCCAGCGACTGCCTTCACGTAAAACAATAACAATAACCATGCTTTTTTTTATCAGCATACCTTTCTGCTATAGTTCAGAACCTAACCTGTATGTATGTGCATATTACGAAAGTATTATGGAACTTTGCTTATTGGACTAAGAATTAACCGATCTGTAAGAACATGTCCTGCAAAAATAACAGAATAATAGATCGAATTAACTAGGAAGATGCCCGGGCCGGGATTCGAACCCGGATCTGAGGCTCCGCAGGCCTCCAGGATATCCAAATTACCCCACTCGGGCGAAGTTACATTGCTAGCGAATATTTAGTTTTCTCCTAGAACACAGCATTTATATAAGCCAATATGACAAATCTTTAATACATAATTTGGTTTGTTATATCATGGCAAAGTTTCCAAGTGATGAATGGGTTAGTGAATACTGCAACAGATTGAACAATAATCCAGATTATGCAGATGCCGGGAAAACGTGGGAAGGCGACATTCTATTCGTAGTCCAGCCAGACGAAAATTACAGCAAGACCGAGTATATTTACATCGATCTATATCATGGAAAATGCAGGTCAGCTAAATACGTACATGAAGGCGAAGAAGTACCTAAGGCGGAATTTAGATACGTAGGCAAGTACGGGAACTGGATACGGTTGCTTAACAAGGAGATCGATCCGATCCAAGGCATACTCACTGGTAAATTTAAGCTAGAAGGATCTATGATGAAGATAATGCGATATACTAAGGCCGCAAAGGAAATGGTTAATACCGCCGCCCAGGTAAAAACCGAATTCTGAGGTGTTACCTTTGTGGTATTTTAGAACACCAAGGATAATCTTTGGCGAAGATTCATTGTCCTTTCTAGACGATCATAGTTCTTCTAAGATACTTGTTGTAACTGATAATTTTCTATCAAATACGCCAATTCTTAAAGAAGTTCTTTCTCATCTATCAGGCAAGGACATTAAAGTATTTTCTGAGATAAGTCCAGAACCAAGACTGTCTGAAATATTGAAAGGCCGAGAGCTAGCATCCAGATTAGATCCGGACACTATCATCGGTCTTGGGGGTGGTTCATCAATGGATGCAGCCAAAATATTATTTGCATTGCACGAAATGCCTGATCTCTCTCCATTTGATATTTCGCCAATAAATAGCATTAAGCTGCATCAGAAAAGCGAACTTATAGAAATACCTACAACTAGTGGCACGGGTTCCGAATGTTCCTGGGCAGCTGTTTTTTCAGATGATACGGAAGAAAGAAAAAATGAAATAGCTTCACCTGAGATAATGGCTGACTACGCTATACTGGATCCGAAATTAGTCTTGGATTTGCCTAAGGGTATAACGGTAAACACCGCTACGGATGCTATAACCCATGCAATTGAAGCCTATACAAGCCAATGGAGGAACCCTTATTCTGATGCTATGGCTGAAAAGGCCCTAGATCTTATTCTGAATAATTTGCCCACCGTTCTGGTAAATCCGAAGGACATCAATGCTAGAAACAGCGTCCACATAGGCGCGTCTATGGCAGGAATTAGTTTTTCAAATTCACAGATAGGCCTTGCACATGCCCTTGGGCATGCACTTGGCGCAATCTTCAAGACACCGCATGGTGAGAGCGTTGGCTTATACCTTCCTCATGTTACTGAATTCAATTATGAAGCAGCAAAGGATAGATACGACAAAATAAATAGTTTCTTCCCTGATGAGTATCGAACGGATAAGGTGTGGGAAACCATCAGGAGCTATCTCAATGCTATAGGGCAGGTTACTAATGTATCGGAAGCTGGAATAGAACGAAGCAAATATGAAAAGGAATTAGGCAAGATAGTTTCACTCGCATCCGAATCAACTGGGGTTATAACAAACGCTCGTGATGCAAGTACGAAGGATATTGAAAATATTGCGAGGTCCATTCTATGATCAATACGGAAAATTTTGGTAATATAATAAATGGGACAGAAGAAATGGTTGGCGACGAATCTATTGTGAAAAGCCCAGTTGATGGATCGCCTATTGCATCGGTTTATTTTGCAGATAGGGATGCCGTTTCAAAAGCAATAGATTCATCATATGATTCTTATTACAAAGTATGGTCTAAGTTCACTTTGAGCGAAAGAAAAAAACTTCTAGCAAAATTAGCTGACAGGATACAGGAAAAATCCGAGCGATACGCTACGTTGGAATCATTGAATACCGGTAAAACGCTGAGGCAGAGCATGCTTATGGATATACCGCTTGGAATTGAGCATTTGCGCTACTTCGCCACTGAGACCGAGTTCAAGATGGAACGTCAGATTACCCATCCCGAATATCCAGATTCTCACGGTATAGTGCAGTATGTACCAATGGGAGTTGTTGGTGCAATAACTCCATGGAACGTTCCCTTCCTAATGGCCGTCTGGAAAGCAGCGCCGGCCCTTCTTGCCGGGAATACAGTAGTGATAAAGCCATCTAGTTTTACTCCGCTAACTACAATAGAAATGGCCAGGGATGCCATATCTGTTGGGTTTCCACCCGGTGTGCTGAATGTGGTAAATGGTCGTGGGGAAACTGTGGGGGAGGAACTGGCTCGAAACAAAAAGGTAAGAATGTTGAGTTTTACAGGATCAACATATACCGGAAAGAGAATTACAGAAATAACAGGCATAAAGAAAGTTACGCTTGAACTTGGAGGTAAATCACCGAACATTGTATTTGATGATGCTGATCTGGAAAGAGCAGCATTGGGTGTTATGTTTGGCATATACCTTAACTCTGGGCAGCTCTGCGAATCAGGCAGCAGACTGTTGGTTCAGTCATCAATAAAGGATAAGTTTCTCAACTTACTGAAATCCAAAATCGAGAAGATGAGACCCGGCAACCCTATGAGTATGGAGACAGATATAAGTGCAATAACAACAAAGAACCAAAGAGACAAGATCGAGAAGATGGTAAATTCTGGACTCAAGGACGGTTCTGTGATATTTTATCAAAAAAGTATTGATGGATCAGTTCCTAAGGGAGGATTATATTTCCCACCCACGATACTTGACAAGGTGTCCGAAGATATGGAAGTCGCTAAGGAAGAAATCTTTGGGCCGGTCCTGAGTGTAATGGAATTTGATGATGAAGCGGATGCTATAGATAAAGCTAACATGACAGATTACGGCCTGGCCGCTGGGGTCTGGACACAGGATAGCGAGAAGGCAACAAGGGTTGCATCATCCATAGAAGCCGGAACTGTATGGATAAATGAGTACCATCTCCTCTCTGCAGCTGCTCCAAGGGGTGGATTCAAAAACAGCGGTGTTGGAAGAGAGCTTGGCTTAGATGGCATCATGGAGTTTACTCAGACAAGGCATCTCTTTGTCAGCCATGGTAGCACGGATCAAGACACGGTAGCTTATGGATTGGTACTGGCTGATCTAAGTTAATTCAGAAACAATAGAAAATTTAATTTTTAAATTATATGTAATTTCTTTCCAAGTTCTCCGAACGCGTTAACTGCAGTCATTATATCTTCGTGCGTATGGACTGCAGACGGCATTAGCCTTATTCTTGCCGTACCTTTCGGAACCGTTGGATATACTATGGGTGAAGCGAATACATTTTTTTCCTCATAGAGCTTGGTGCTCAATTCAACAGTCTTCTTTTCATCGCCAATTATAACTGGTGTTATTGGGGTTTTGCTGTGGCCCGTATTATAACCGAGATCCGCAAGTGATTTTTTAAGTAGATCGGCATTTTCCCAAAGCTTCTTTACAAGAGAATCATCCTTCTCAAGTATTTCTATGGCTTTAAGGACTGCGGCAGCGTCTCCAGGATTAAGTGCACTGCTGAACAAGAAAGGCCTTGCCTTCTGTTTTAAGAGGTCTATCATTTCTGCTGATCCTGCCACGAAACCGCCCATGGATCCGAGTGCTTTTGAGAATGTGCCCATCTCTATGTCAACTTTATCCTCTAGATGGAAATAGTTTACGATGCCTCTTCCATGGTCGCCTAGAACCCCCTCACCATGTGCATCATCTACGTACGTCATTATGTCGTACTTTTCAGCAATATCAACTATTTCTGGCAGAGGAGCTATGTCACCGTCCATGCTGAATACCCCATCTGTTATAACCAAGGCCTTCTTTCCACTGGATCTGTTTTCTTTGGCTTGCTTTTCTAGATCATCGACAGATAAGTGCTTGTACACTATTCTCTTAGCAGGGCTCAATCTGGTACCATCAATTATACTTGCATGGTTTAGCTCCTCACTGAATATTATATCATCTTTACCGACCAGCGCAGGTACTGTGCCGAGGTTGGCAAGCAATCCGCCTTGGTATACAAGTGCAGCTTCCGAGTGCTTAAAGGAAGCTATCTTTTCCTCAAGCTTTATGTGAATTTCATCCGTACCAGCTATTGATCTAACTGCGCCTGCTCCAACTCCATATTCTTCTATAGCTTCAATAGCAGCTTTTTTAGTTTCTGGATGGTTGGCAAATCCTAAGTAATTATTTGAGCACATATTCAATACTTGCTTTCCGTTTATCTTGACCCAAGCGCCCTGTGCGCTTTCTATTGTCCTTATTGGAACGTATCTTCCTTCGGCTTTCAGAGCAGAGATCTCTTCATCTACCCAGTTATATTTTTGCATGTTTATCAATATTTAATCGGAGATTGCTATATAACACTTGCATGATCCGGGCTGTCATAGTTGATAGGATCTAATATAAACATATTCAGTCCGTATTTATCTGCAGTAATGATGATGCATTTCGCAGGGAGCGAAACTATCCTGATGCATAGTATGAGCAATAAAGTGATATAATAGTATCCAATAACGTAAGAGATTCAGATTAATTGTATGCTCTCAAATGGTGAAAATATGGAAGAAGAAATGCTAATACCGGAAGAAGAATACCAAAAATCAGGAGTACATATAGGAACACAAGTTAAATCAAGTGATATGAAGCCTTATATATTCAAGATCAGGAATGACGGCTTGTACATACTTGATGTTAAGAAAACCAACAGCAAGCTTATAGCTGCCGGTAAAATGCTTGCTAGGTTTGATCCGCAGGACATACTGGTGGTTGCGCAGAGGCAATATGCTTTTAGGCCTGTGGCAAAGTTTGCAGAAGTAACGGGTGCAGTCTCAATAACCGGGAGATTTAATCCCGGGACTCTGACGAATCCGTCCCTGAAGTTTTACAAAGAAGTTAAAGTCATAGTAGTGACAGACCCTCTTGCAGATGTTCAGGCGATGAAAGAAGCGATAAAAATAGGGATACCCATTATTGCACTATGCGATGCTAATAATAAGACGGACTTTGTAGATCTTGTAATACCTACCAATAACAAAGGAAGGAGATCTCTTGCAGTTATATACTGGTTGCTTGCACGCGAAATATTGAAGAACAGGGGAACTATAACAAGCTACGATCAGTTCAAATACACCATAGACGACTTCGAGGCCCAGATCTGACCTTGCCATTATTTTTTTAAATTAGATATTGTTAATTTTTTTGTTGATTTTTTAATGGATTGATACCTCAATTAAAACGATGAAAAAAATCACGAAATACTGTAAGTAGAAACTATATATTTATAATAGCGAAAAAGCGTTCGTACATGTTAGAAGGGAACTATTAAAGTATTATAAAGTGAAGCAGTCAAAAGATACAGAAAATATGGCATAAAGTCAAACGTGAACGGGCATGCGGTAAAGCCTTAAATTACTATATCCTTGGATCTAGAGATCATAATATATTTTATCTTGCCGTCTATTATAGTAGTGAAGATCATTTTTTTTCTGACACTGGATGCGACTCTTACAGCCCTGCTTATGTAATACCAAATCAATTTGTTCTCCACTACGCTAACGAGATACTCCGCGTGTTCACTTTTTTCCCCTTCGTACACCCGAAAATTTGTTCCGTACTTGAATCCAGTCTTAACAATACAGCCTCTGGACAATAAGTCTCTGTATACTTCTTCCGCCATGCCCTTCGGTTCTTTTCCCTCTATTAAGTTGGCTTCAAAATCAGTTAGCATCCTGTATTCATGGAATTTTGTACCCATCCAGTGGGGCAGATCATCCTTAGTGAAGTGCCTATCGCCAAAATCTGTAACGCTGCATTTACCGATTTTGTTATTTTCAGTGCCTTTTATGTCTATTTCATCTATCCTGTAAATTGTGGCATCGCCTTCCTCGTCCACAGTAAAGTAGAAGTCTGGGCGCTCCGTAAAAAATTTACCTACGTCGATCTCATCGTATTCTCGCACTACTACTACGCTCCTTGGTATCTCCGTACTCTTTCTGAAAAATATCGTACCGTTATCTTCGTGCACCCTGTACCCTTTATTTTTTAAAAGGGTGTATGCAGTATATCTCTCCACAGAAGTAATAGAGAATAGCTTTTTTAGTGCACTTTCTTCAGAATCTTCAAAAGTTATCCTTCCCTTGAAGTATAGGTATAAGCATTCATATGGGTCAAGAAACAAAATACCTTGCTGCACGAACCCAAGCTTGTACCTTCCGACTATATAGTTTGGGCCGTGCCCCTCCGATACGTTAAAAGATATCCCATTGCAAAGTCCGTCACTCATTTGCCCTCCTTGCTTGAGTCTTAGTGGCAATACTATTTATTATGTCTTCAAGCAGAGTCTCGAATCCTATTCCATCTTTGCATGAGACCATATAATATTTGGTGGAAAATTTATTTTTCAATTCTTCCATGTCATCTATCCATATCTGCGCTTCATACTTCAAGTCGATCTTGTTTCCTATTACAAATATATTGTTTTTCTTTGCATTCTTTATCTCCATGATGATATTCCTAGCTTCTGACAAACTATCGGCACTGGTCACATCGACAACAATAATGAAGGCTGTTGCAGTTGGGATGAAGTTTTCGATACCTCCATCAACTTCTTGGAAAAGTATATCGACAGCCAGCTTATGGCCGTTTATCTCACGATTCAGGCTTTTCTTAACTAACGACCTTGGAAGTATAGGGGCCGGTTCACCGTACACTATGTAGGATATGAATGACGATTTACCTGCTCCCTTAGAACCGGCTATAACGAATTTCCAAGCTAATCTTTGAATGGGCATTGCCGTTTTATAGGAATCTTTTAATTATACTTTTCTCCGAGACACATTCTGACTAGGTCAATCTGGCAATTAGTGACACTATAATTTTATATATTTTTATATGATTTTTAAAACATGAACTACAAATTCTCTGAAATTTTTAGATACATAAAGCCCTCTGAGATCCGATCTCTCTTAAAGTATACTTCAGATCCCGAGTTAATCTCATTTGGCGGTGGGATGCCTAATCCTGAAAGTTTCCCAGTAGAGGAAATGAAGGAAATACTCGCTGACATAATGGACAATTATGGCAAAAAAGCCCTTCAGTATGGAACAACTGAAGGACTAGACGTTTTGAGAGATGAACTGGCAAAGTATGTGCTTAAGACAGAAGGCATTAATGCAAAAAGAGAGGAAATAATACTAACTACTGGATCACAGCAGGCTTTGTATGCAATAGCTAAGATATTTGTAAATCCTAACGATCCTGTAATTACAGAAGGCCCAACGTACGTTGGTGCCATATCGGCCTTTAATGCAAACACTGCCAATATGATGGCTATAGACATAGATGAGAATGGGATGAATGTTGATGAACTTGAGGCAAAGATAAAAGAATTATCACAGAACGGACTAAAACCCAAGTTCATATACGTTATACCTACTTTTCAGAATCCAGCTGGAACTACGATGTCTCTTGACAGGAGAAAGAGACTCCTAGAGATCTCGGAGAGATATGAAATACCCATAGTTGAAGACAACCCATATGGGCAGCTTCGCTACGATGGAGAACCTGTACAGTCTATAAAGAGTATGGACAAGAATGGGAATGTGATATACCTTGGAACATTCTCAAAGGTTATGGCTCCAGGTCTAAGGCTTGGATACGTAATAGCTCCAAGGGAAGTTATTGATAAAATTAATTTGCTTAAACAAGGTCTTGATCTTGCATCGGATTCATTATCAGAGTATATAGCCTACGAATATCTAAAGAGAGGTGCGATTTACAGGCAGATACCGAAAACAGTAGATCTATACCGTAAGAAGAGGGATTTGATGATCAAATCACTTGAAGAATACTTCCCTGAAGCTGCAACATGGACAAAGCCTCACGGTGGGATGTTCCTCTGGGTATCACTGGATGAACGCATAGATACTACCAAGATGTTGGATCGTGCTTTGAAGGCAAAAGTGGCTTATGTAAGCGGATCTGCATTCTATCCGCACGGAGAAAAACACAACAGCATGAGGTTGAACTTCACCTACTCTGATGATGATAAGATAGTCGAAGGTATAAAGAGGCTTGCTTACGTCATAAATGAAGAAATGGAAGTAGTTGAATAATAACTAAATCTTTTTTATCCTTTTTTTGCTGAAATATTTTATCGTAATAGGTGATTTAGGTACAATGATAACTGTTGTCGGTGGAACTTTTTCGAAATTACACAAGGGACATAAGGCGTTATTGGAAAAGGCAATAGAGACAGGCAATGAAATAGTAATAGGGCTCACAAGCGACGAATACGTGAAGCGGAATAAGGTATACCCAGCAATTCCATATAAAGAAAGGTACAGAAACCTTTACAATTATATGGTGAAAAAAACTAACAAGTTCAGAATACGCCCTATAGATGATAGAAATGGAAATGCACCTTACGAAAGGGACTACGAGATAATAGTTGTATCGCCGGAAACATATCAAAGATCTTTAAAGATAAATGAAATTAGGATTCAGAATGGCCTCCCTCCTTTAAAGATAATACGTGTGCCTTACGTTTTGGCAGAAGATCTTTTCCCAATAAGCTCTACTAGAATAATAAACGGCGAGATAGATGGAAATGGGAGAAGATTGAAACCAGTTAAAGTTGCAATAGCAACAAACAATTCTGCAAAGTTAAAGGCAACAAATGATTTTTTCCATAAACTTATGAAAAACTTTGATGTTATACAAAATACAGATTACAAACTTGAGACTCAACAACCTTTTGGCGAAGTCACTATGAATATGGCCACAAAAAGGGCGATGCAGTCGCTTGGTGACAACGACTATGCGATAGGCATAGAATCAGGAATTGTATACGAGCGGTTTTCGCGGAAATATTTTGACTTTCATTACTGCGTTGTCATCGATAGGTTTGGGAACGTTACTAGAGGTTCAAGCAGCGGATTTGAGGTGCCAGACCGTATCATCGATCTCATAAAGAGAGACATGAGCTTTTCCCAAGCTTACGGAAAGGTGATAGATACAAATGGTATAGACGATTCCACTGGAATAGTTGGCAAAATCTCCAACGGCAGAGTAAGAAGGTACGACCTGATTATGGAATGCATCAGAAATGCTTTTATACCAAGGTTTGACCCGGACTTTTATGATACTACCTATACCCCCCCTTGAATTTAATCGTGCCATATAACGTATAGAATAAGAATATAACAGAAAGGATCATTATAGTCATTAACGGTAAGTCAAGGCCCGTGGTCTCAATCTTACCGGTCATTATTAAAAGGCCGGGAATTATACTCATTTTATAGACTGAACTACCTGCCAGTACGCCAATGCTTATGTCTACTTTCTTTTTAATTGAGGCAACTATTATCATTACAGTTTCCGGTATTGCAGAAGCAATGCCTATGCCATATATGCTCAGTGCCGCTATATCTATGTGGTCAAGTTCGGATAATGCTATCGTGTCCTCCACAATGATCTGAGATGCGGCGGTAAGCAGCACTATGGAGAGCACAAGCATGATCAAGCTGAATTCCTCAGTTGTACTAGATTTGCCTCTTGGCATCCTAACGTAAACCATCAGATATGGTACTATAAAGAGAGAGAGCAGTATTCCAGCTATGATCTTAAAATCGGAAGAAACGGTTGAAAAATAGTAGGTTATAATTGATAATAATAAAACAAAAACTGCATCTGCCCTGAAAGCTCTTGTTTTTTGTATTGAAAACAACGGCATCCAAACCACAAAAAATAACAGCGTAACTAGGTTTGATCCTTCAACTGCACCAAATCCTACGAGTGGAGTGCGAAGAATAACGGAAAAAATGGAGAGTGATATCTCGTCTGCAACTGCAACCATAGCGGCAAAAATAGAACCAGAGAATCTATCGCTGAACCCTATTCTGCCCATCGCTGCAGTTGCTTCGTCGAAGAACCTGTCGCTTGATACTATGAGAACAGCCATAGCAAAAATAAGCGAAGGAATGACGAATATAATGCTATATAACTTTACAAAATTAAGGTATATAGTTAGGATCAGTATTAATACGAATACACTAATGTATTTCGACTTGCATTTCGTTTAGACCCTCTTCACCCACGAGGTCTCCACGTACTATCTTTCTTGTCGTAACTGAGGTCGGCTTCAATTCACGTGTGAGATATTCAAATGCGTCATCTGCAGTCTTTGGGTCTCCGCATGTGTATATGTCTAAGGTAACTAAACCGTACTCCGGCCATGTATGAAAGGAAAGGTGCGATTCAGCAAGTAAAACGACACCGCTTGCGCCCTGTGGCCGAAATTGGTAATAGTCAGATGATATTTTAGTAAGGCGGCCGTACTTTACAGCGCCCTCTATGATAGGATACATGCGTTCTGTAGTAGATATCAGTTTTGAATCCACTCCGTAAAAGTCCGCAATGATATGAATTCCTACTCCCACTTTCATCGTCCTCCATTAGCTTTTCACCCCAGCTATGCGATGTAAATTAATATGTTGTATTTAAATATTTTATTGCCTATTGGATCATGTCTATTATGCATGTATAGTTATTTTTTTGCATAGGACATATCCCGTAATCCATAATTAAAATAAAATAAATATGAATATATATTATTATATTTGTTTTACTTTATGTGAGGTCTATTATATGCGCTCGAACCGGATTATACCTATTTTCAAGTTCTGGTATTTCTCTGAGTGAATAATGAAATCTTCTGCGTGACACTAACAATATTACACTTATGCCTCTTACACACGCTTCAAACGATGCTGGCAAAGATCCGAATTCTATACTTGGATTTAATCCTAATTTCCTTGCAGCTACGAAACCACCCTCTCCCATTGCAGCTATTTCAGAGTTCTTTCTATCCTCTATGATCCCCTTCAATTTGGAAATGACAGTTTCATCAAGTGAATCAGGTATAATAACTATATCAAGAACTCCTATGCTAACATCTATCATGCCCGATATCTGGGTGACGCCTACTAAATCACCCTCAGAGGCATCGTTTTCGGCCTTGCCTGATGCACCCGGCCCCTCATGGTAAGCGTAGAGGTACCCACTATTCATCCTTAAAAATATGTCGTCTCCCTTCTCTATTCTAGAACCGGCAATAGCCTCCCATACCATCACGCTATCGAGATCTGTTATGTTTTCATTTATAAATTCACGCATCTCAGAAAGCTGATCGTAAAGGAATTGAAACCCCTCCTTAGTGATCCTATTCTCCTCATCGATATACCTGCTTTTCCTTAGATTCTTTAAGTGATATATAACTCCCTGCAGTGTTATGTCCATGTTCTTAGAAATTTCGGAGGGTTTTCTTCTTCCATGATAAACGTTCAACAGTACAATTACCTGGTTCATTTGGTCTGGTTTTGGGAGCATGTTATGGATATCGAAAGCATAATATAAAATTTGCATGTTTAAACTATTGCATCATACCCATAATGGCGACGCTACACTTAGAATAACGGTAATCAAGAAAATAAAGCCTATGAACGAATTTGCATTGAAAAAGGACTTCCTGATGCTTAGCGGATCCGCAGGATCAACTATGATATGCTGATATATCACTAATATTGTTATAATTATTAGTCCGGCCAGATACCATATCGTTCGAAAGTAGTAAAGCATCAGCCAAAAGAATATTAGTGCAGCTAAATGCGTAATGTCTGAAATTAAAAGTCCAAGCTTGATTCCGTATTTTGTCATAACAGTTTTCAGCTTGTTTTTCTGATCGTACTCAATGTCAGGTATAACGTAAATCATATCGAAGCCAGCGATCCATAAAGAGGAGGCTATAAAAAGAAAGTAAATCGCCAGATTGGATGGGAATTCAGGTATAACTGCAAGATATCCAGCTAGGGTTCCAATGCCTATAGCAGATCCCATATAAAAATGCCTCCATTCCGTATAGCGCTTTAAGATTGGATCCGATACAAACAGGAATATAACTATGGGCGATAGTATGAATACAAGCCTATTCAGCAGAAAGGCCGATATTTCGAAAACAGCTATGAAAAGTATCGTCAACGCTATTGCTTCTCTCACTGTCATCCGTCCAGATACAAGTGCCCACTCCTTCTTTCTTGGATTTGTTAAATCGTACCGCAACCCCTCTATTCTGTTTATGGACATAGCGGATGACCGTGCAGTTACGGCGGCTATGAGTATTAGTATTATCTTGTATGGGAATATCGATGTGCCTGCGGCAATTACGTATCCGGATAATATAAAAGGAAGATCGAATACTGTGTGTTCCAGCTTAATGTAATCTACGATATCCTTGAACTTCATACTCTTTTTCACTGAATAAGCCTGTTGTTCTTCATTATCTGCCTTACTTTATCAACTACATCTTTGGGCATTTCAAGCACATCTGGCCATCTCCTCGTGTATCCTTCTGATTTGTCCTTCTTTGTTGCATCTATTCCCATCTTTGATCCATAATTAAACAGCGGAGCTGCATGATCTAAGCTGTCTGTTACGGTTCCGGGTATTATTATTACATCACGATCAGGGTCTATCCTAGTCGTCATCGCCCAGATAAGTTCCTTCCTGTTATGGATGTTTATGTCATCATCCACCACTACTATTATCTTAGAGAACATCAGTTGCCCAAGGCCCCATAGGGCAAACATAACCTTCTTTGCATGTCCAGGATACCTCTTCTTTATTGAAACGATTACCATGTTGTGAAACACTGCCTCTTCCATCGTATTGATATCAACGACTTCAGGAAGCACCATTTGAATCAGCGGTAGAAACATCCTTTCCACGGCTTTTCCAAGCACAACATCTTCGTGCCATAGCTTTCCGACTATAGTTGTTGGATATATCCTATCGTTTCTTTCAATTATATTCTTCACATGGAATACAGGAAACTCTTCCTCCAACGAATAATAACCTGTGTGGTCTCCGAAAGGCCCTTCCACTCTTGTCTCAGATGGATCTATATAGCCTTCAAGGACAATCTCGAAATTCCTAGGATACTCAAGGTCAACGGTTTTTCCCTTCACCAGCTCCGATCTTTTCCTTGAGATGAGCCCTCTAAACATAAATTCGTCTATGCCATTGGGCAGTGGGGCAACCGCTGAGAATATGGTTAACGGATCGCTTCCTATAACCACGGCTACATCCATCGCCTTTCCTTTCTCCTTTTCCTTCAAGAAGTTCTCAGATCCGCCTTTATGGATATGCCAATGCATCCCCGTAGTTTCACTATCGTATACCTGCATTCTGTACATACCCATATTCCTAATGCCAGTGCTAGGGTCTTTGGTTATAACCAACGGTAGTGTTATGAATGGGCCGCCATCATCAGGCCAGGTCTTGCATATCGGGTATCTGTACAGATCAACTTTTTCAAGTTCCGAATAGCCGCTGGGAATGCTGTTGGAAACTTTCGGCCTAAGGCCGCTCAATTCCCTCATCATTTCCAGGCCCTTCCCTATAAACGATTCGCTATCTCTGGGAGGCTTTACAATATCCGCGATCTTCACGCCGATTGAATACGGATCGTCGCCAAGTACTGCCTTTAACTTCTCGTTAGTTGAAAATAAATTTCCAACTGCAGGTACTTGACTCCCCTTCACATTTTTGAATAAAATGGTACGGCCTCTTCCCATCCGCTCTTCTTCGCTAAGAATGTAAGTTAAATCGAGATTTGGGTCAACTTCCTCAGTTATAGTTACTAGATCATTCTTCTTTGCAAGATAATCGAGATATTCGTGGAGATCCTCAAACGTCATGCGTGCTGATATAAACTAAGGTTAAGAAATTTCTCTTTTCTTGCTATAACGTATGCATTCCTCTACGAATCTCTTCGGAATGGCAATGTTGGACAAAAAATGAATATGCACATAGCTCGCCACTACATTATTTGAGTAGTAGCCGTCTTCTTCAAACCTGTCTTTATACTTCAGAACGAATGGATGGTCCACTTTATCTTGGAATTGGATCGTAGATCGATGGAACTCATGGCCTCTTGCAGTTTCACCATGCCTTAGAAGCATGTTGCTAGTTTTAGAAACTATCTCCCTGTAGCCAAGTATAAGTTTGTCTGTAAGAAAGGTCTTAGCTGGAACGATGCCAACGCCCGGATATTCGATGCCGTCCTGTCCTACAATAGTTCTTGTAAGATACATATAGCCACCGCATTCAGCCAGTGTAGGTACGCCTTTTTTTATCAGCTTAGCTATGTTTTCTCTTGCATCGACGGCATAGGCAAGTTTCTTTGCAAAAACTTCGGGATATCCACCGCCTATGTAGAGCCCGTCTGTATCTTCAGGAGGGATTTCATTGTTTAGCGGAGAAAAAAATACTAGCTCAGCTCCGAGATTCCTCAACACCCTAAAATTTTCTTCATAGTAAAAGTCAAAGGCGCTATCATAGGCCACCGCTATCTTGGCATATCCAACTCTTGATAAGAGCGGACTAAATTTAGGATCCAGGTCTCTTGATGCTCGGGCTATCTCGATTATTCCATCAACGTTAATGTGAGTAACCTTGCTCAGCCTCTCTATATAGTCTGAAAAAGAATTCAACTCGCTTGCCTGTACTAGCCCAAGATGTCGACTTTCAAGTCTTACTTCATCGTTTTTTTCAATATAACCAAGCACACGAACATTAGTATTATCTTCAATGGCCTTCTTAATGAGATCGTAATGCCGTTCTCCAGAAACCCTCGTAACTATGACACCGGCGAGAAGATCTCCTGAGAAGTCTTTAAAACCTTTTACGATAGCAGCAGCTGAACCTGACAATCCATATCCGTCAATTACAAGGATAATTGGGGTGCCGGTAATTCTGGCTAGATCTAGGGTACTGCCTTCGTCGGTCGATCCAAACCCATCCAGTAATCCCATCACACCTTCAATAACTGAAATATTAAAACTTGTGGAAGCGTCTGCCAATAACTGAAATATCCTTTCCCTCGGGATCATCCACAGGTCTAGATTATCGCTCGTTGCTCCAGCTAATAATGAATGAAACTGTGGATCAATGTAATCCGGGCCGACTTTGTATGGTTTGACTTTTAACCCTTTATTCTTAAGGGCAGATATGACTGCCAATGTTGTGGTGGTTTTTCCCACACCGCTGTTTGTACCGGCAATTATAACTCTGGGTACTTTCATCCAAAGTAACCCAAATCTTCTTTTCCTTGCTTGTTCTGGAACTCTTCCTGCATTTTTCCTGTTATCTGTTCTATCTGCTTGCTCCTTGTTTCAATATCGGACATGTCTATTTTAATTCCAATCTGTTTCTGTAAGACGTTTAGAACTTCCATCGCACTCTTCGGATCGGCAAAATAGCCTGAAGTTTCTCCCATGAGACACGCGCCATTTATCTTGAATATTTCCATTCCGAGGCCAAGAATTAGCCCGGCTGAGCCAACTATACCTCCGCCTGGTTCCCCTTTCGGAAATATTACCCCGTTCTTTTCTAGTTCCGGTATGAGTTTTTTGTCAGTCACAGCTCCTAGGACTCTAGGTCTTTCCACAATCTTACCAACGCTATAGCCACCAAGCGTGTATACTTCACTAACATTCATATCCTTTGCAAGTTCTAGCATCTTGTACGAAAGTTCATATTGAGCTTCTTGGGTTGTACCCTGAAAGTCTCCTCCAAGAACAAGGAGATCGTGCTTTCCTCTCATTTTTTTGTAATAGATAGAATTTCGAACAAGGTGAATCTCGCTGTCATCGTTTATGAATACCTGCGGTGGAAGATACTCAGAGAAAATATCATAGATCTTAACCATGTTTAATTTTTCAACTATATAATCTGCTGCGATCTTTCCAACGTTACCTATCCCAGGCAAGCCGCCTATGAGAATTGGTGATTTTAATTTGACGTCTCTATACTTTACCACTATTATTTTTTCCATATTTTCCCTCCAATAGCTCTTCCATTCTGTACTTTTTAAACCTGTCTACCGGTGAAAACCTAGGAGGAACAGCTATGTAGGTCTGAGAACCACATACTGGGCAGATCTCCTCCATAGTATAGCGACCACATTTCCGGCATTTTCTTATGAGAGATTTCATTGCCTAGAAAACTCCAATTCCACTTGTAGCTTTTTAGCCTTATCTGTTACACTCTGGACTATTTTCTTTAATGTTTCCTCAGCCTTTTTGTAGTCTTTATCCCTAACGACGATCCTATACCTAGGCGCCCCGACATACTCCAGTTCTGCCTTTCCGATCTCTGGTGGTATTGTGAGAACTTCCTTTATCTTTTCAACACCATCAGACGCTAGAGAATAAGCTTCGAAGTAACCCGCCACTGAAACTTCAGGTATAGTTATATTTTCCTTTGCGACTTCCACGAAAGTGTCTTTCCAGTCACCGTTTATGTCAGGTAACCATTCTCCCTCCGCTGCGGCAGCGCTTTCAAACGCAGCGAATAGAGTACCATAGAGCTCTACTAACCTTACACCAAATTCTTTCTTGCAGGCCTCAAGATCCTTGTTTAGTTTCGAGCAAACTATTTCGAATAGCTTGTCTGCCTTTTGTTCGTTCTTCCATTCAGCTATCTTTTCCCTGCTTTGATGTTGGTTAACTCTCTTCAAAGAGAGGTCTACATTTTTCCTCTCCTGATTTACATTTATGACTTTGCAAACCACGCGCTGGCCTTCCCTAAGGTAGCTTCTTATGTGTTTTACCCAACCAGTTGCAACCTCTGATATATGTATGTAACCTTCGACACCAGGATACTCTTCTAGTATCCCATTTGCACCGAAGTTCTTAACCTCTGTTATCTTCACTACTACTAGATCGCCTACCTCTGGGAGCAGTTTTATGTTCATAGGCTCTCTATCACTTCTCCGGATGTTTCAAGCACTCCTCCTGTAGGCTTAGCTATTGTTGCCCCGCATATATTGCATGTCACAACGGATGATGGACGTGCGAAGACAACCTGTACATTGCCACAGTCCTTGCACTTTATCTTGAGAAAATGCCCACTAACGTTTTTTGGTTTTACAAATTTAACTTCACTCATGATTATGCCTCCACTATCTCGAATTTCTTAGCCCTTATCCCCGGCGGTGTAATAGCTTTATGGCATTCATCGCACACGAGGCGGAGAGCAATTCTCTTAGTTGGTTTCTCCCTACCTTCAAATCTCGGCCTTGGAAAACCTCCATATCCAGACGTTACCCTCCTGAATCTCCTTTGGCCAGCTTTCAACTCGCTTGCCTTCCTCTTTCTAACCCTCTCAACAGAATGAGTTGTATGCTTCTTACAGTATGGACAATACGTAACTATCTTTTTTGGCATTTTCAACTTGAATTCACCTTTGACTTCGAAAGTATTTCAATCTATTATTTTTACCTTTTCCAAGATTAATATTGTCAATTTTTTGTCGATTCTTTAATGGATCGATACTTGATCGATACTTCAAGTAAAATGATGAAATACTGTAAGTAGATTCATATACAATAACGGTATTTACGTTTGTGTATGCCTATAAGGCATGACACAGGATTTTTTAACATCCGATAACTTAAAGGCTCATGTACCAATTTATTGATATTATTAGCCTTACGATTACTATTGTGCTCGAGAAGAACATCACATCATGAAATTCTGTATCGAAGGAAGTTTATAAGGATCTCAAAAAGTACGGTACGCCTTCATGTTATTATTCGAATATAATCAATAAAGGAGTTGCACTTGTTAAGATCTAAAGGAAAAGGTTGTGAAAAAAGAGAAAGCAAAAGTAACGCATTTGGAAAGGCCAATGCTTTCTGCATTATTTGGTTTTAATATAATCGATGGGAATGCATAATTCATGTAGCTGTCAGAATGCACGACTACAGTAGGCATTGATCGAAAAATTAGGAATAATACTGTAGTAAATGAGTATAATCAACTCTAACCGCTTACCGTTTAGGAATAACAGACCTATTTATGCTTTCATTACTTAATGTTTTATCTCTATTTTAGTTCGGATGAACATTATTGTAATTTGATCTAGAGCTTTGACAGAACGTCTTTCAGTACATCCCCTTTCTTTATACCTAACGCAGATGCTGCACTGGTGACTTCTACGATTTTCCCATTTAGCATATCATCAAGTGTTTTAATGCCGGTTATGCGTACTGCAGTATCCCCAAGTTTTTCTGCTGCATCAAGGTTAAGATACCCGCACATAGCGTATCCATGTTCTCCTTTTAATATTAATAGTGGTGCATTACCTAGCCCCATTCTGAAAAACTGGAACGCTTTTCCATTTAGGTTAACGGTATCGATTTCTATCATAGTAACATGGTATCGTTGGAAAGCATAAATAACTCTGTTTGTTGATAATTCTATTTTCACGATGGCTAATAACCTAGATATGCTATTTGAGCGACAGCAATAATCAAACTGTGTCAGTGCATTGCATATTTGATAAAGGTTGGTAAACGTACACTAGAATTTATGCTAATGGAGTTATAGATGCGGTAATCTAATAATAATTAGAAGACTGAAAAGCTTGTTTTATGGCCATAGTACAATGCAGATTGCACGTAATGCCTAACATTAAATTTAACTTTAGATCGAGGCATAAAATCAACAAAGAGCAAGCAATATACAATGTTTAAAATATCAATGTATATTTAGCATCAGCATGGAGAAGTCTATCAGGGATTTCCAATTCATCATCTACGCTGCGTTGTTCGTAATTTCTATGGCGGTCTTGGTTATAGTTTCAAATCAGCTGATATTTCATAATTCATTTCTCAACGATGCACAGTTCAACGTCGGCGATTGGGTATATTGGATATTTGCTGTATCTTTTATAGCCGCCATTATGTTTGGATACTCGATGTGGGCAAACTTAAGGGATACCTCAAGGTTCGAATCCCTAATCAACAGCTCAAGTAAAAGCGTTTTCGTACGAAATCTTGATGAATTAGAGAGGCTTGCCAAAAAACTTGGCAAAGGTTATTTGATCCAGCTAGAAAATGCAAAGGAAAAGTGGAAAGTTAAGTAATTAAGTCCTTCACAAACTGCGGCAACTTGAACACCCCATCCAAGACATCTTCGTTGAAATACTTTCCCTTTATTGCCGGTTTTCTTGGGTTCATTGCATCTTCACTTGCTATCGTGAAGGACCAGAAACCACTAGGATAAGTGGGTATGAAGCCCGTATATACTTTCACGTCCTTAAAGAGCCTCCTCATGCCAGTGTAAGCTAGTTTTAATGCTTTTGGCTGATAAAATGGAGAACCTGACTGTGATACTATTACTCCGCCGTCGCTAAGTATTTTCGTTATATCACTATAAAATTCCATGGAAAAAAGGCCTTCAGCTGGACCCTCCGGATCGGTTGAATCTATTATAACCAAATCGAATTTTTCATTACATTTCCTTACATACTTTATGCCGTCGTCAATGATCAGGTTAACCCTCTTATCGGTGAAGGCCGAAGAAAGGTCCGGAAAGAACCGTTTCGAAACTTCGACGACCTGGCCATCTATCTCTACATTGACGATCTTATTTAGGCCTAGATCTAACAATCTTCTGGCAGCACCACCATCTCCCCCACCTATTACAAGGGCCGATTGAGGTGGATTCTTTGTCATGTGGTAAGGGATCATAGTTATGAGTTCGTGGTAGATGTACTCATCCCTCTCTGTTAGCTGGACCGTTCCGTCGATGGCTAGAAGCTTACCAAAGTCATATGTATCGAATAAATCGATTCTCTGGTAGTCAGTTTTTATGGAGAGGAGCTGATCGCTTACCCTGAACGATAGCTGCAAGTTATCAGAATACCGCTCGGAAAACCAATTTTCAATGAGCTTCATACGACTTTTATTCCTATACAATATTTAGATTTTGGCTTATACATCAATCATAGCTATACTAAAGAACGAGAATCCTGCTTAGAAATTAAATATGCATAACGCGGGTGATTTCCGTGCTATACAAAATATAGGGAAAAATGGTTTGGTATTACATTCGATAAAAGATTATATTCTCACATAATACCTCTGCATGGACAGAAAAGAATTACTTAGCAAGCCAGTTCAAGACCTGCGCATTGACGGGAATACAACCCTATCAAATCTTATGGCCCAGTTCTCTAACATAGGTGGCTTTACTGCTGCAAAACTCTATGAAGCCCATTCGATAATTTCTGACATGTTTTTGGAAGATAACACAACCTTCCTTTCGTTCCCTGCCGATATTATATCTACCGGTCTACGCGGCCTAATAAACGATGTTGTGAAGAGGAAACTAGTCGATGTCATAATTACTACTTCTGGAACGCTTGACCATGACATCGCAAGAACATTCGGAAAATATTACTGCGGTTCCTTCAACTACAGCGACGTGGAACTGAGGGAGATCAACATAAATAGGTTGGGAAACGTGCTTGTCCCAGATGAATCATATGGAGAACTCATAGAAGAAAAGGTGATGGAACAGCTCGAGAAGCTCTATTCGATAAAGAAAGAGTGGGCAACGGTCGATCTCATAAAAGAGATCGGGCTTAGCATTAACAACGAATCATCAATACTCTATAATGCTGCAAAGAACGATATCCCAATATTCGTGCCTGGCATAACCGATGGCTCCTTTGGTTCTCAGTTGTGGAGCTTTTACGAACAGCACCACGATTTTAAAATAAATTTGCTCGAGGATGAGCACAGACTTTCCGATATAATATTCGATGCAAAAAAGACGGGTGCAATAATGGTTGGTGGAGGTATATCGAAGCATCACACCATATGGTGGAATCAATTCAGGGATGGTTTGGATTACGCTGTCTACATAACTACTGCACAGGAATATGACGGCTCACTCTCAGGGGCAAAGCTTGAAGAAGCCATATCTTGGAAGAAGGTCAGGCCAAACGCTAGGTTTGTGAATATATATGGAGATGCGACTGTGATTATGCCAATACTCATGGCTCCATTCCTGTAGGTATACGTTAAACAAATATAAATAATTTTTATAAATTTATAAAATGAATTAGCGATTGTTCTGACCCTGAAATATAATTGTAATTTATAAAATATCATAATCTTTATTAATTGATACAACATATTTGTATATGGAACTGTTAAAGGTTGGTGATCAAGCCCCTGATTTTGAGACTGTTGATCAAAGTGGAAGCAAAGTTAGATTGAGCGACTTTAAGGGACAGCCAGTTGTTCTTTACTTTTACCCTAAGGATAACACTCCTGGATGCACAACGGAAGCCTGCAACTTTAGGGATAACTTTAACTCATTTAAGGAAGCCGGTATCAAGGTTATAGGGGTGAGCGTTGATTCGCCGGAATCACATAAGAGGTTCGCAGAAAAGTATCAGCTCAACTTTACGCTTGCCTCTGACAAAGAAAAGGAAATTTGTAAAAAATATGGTGTGCTAGGTCTTGCAACGGCTAAGAGAGTGACATACATAATAGATCGAGATGGAAAGATCGTCTACGTATATCCAAAAGTCACACCTAAGGATCACGCAGTGGAAGTTATGAACAAAATAAAGGAGCTAGGCCTTATACCATCCTGATCGTTGATCAGGAATAACTTTTTTCTTCTTGAATAAGCATAATTGAGACGAATATAGATCCAAGTATCCATATTATAGATATAAGCAAAAGTATGAAGATATCAAAAATGATCGCAAACGCAAATAATAAAATGGGGATTATGTATTTAAGCAATCCCCATACAAGGTCATAATAATCCATGAAGGATCATCCGAACAGTGCGCTCAGCCCGGACATTGCCTCTTCTTCTTCCTGCTCTTTGTTCTCTTCTTTCTTCTTTTCTTCCTTCTTCTTAGGCTCTTCCTTCTTCTCCTGTGGGGCTGCTGGTGCAGCAGCTACAGGAGCCACTGTGGCATTCTTCAGTACTTCATCTATGTTGACATCCTTAAGGCCAGAGACAAGAGTCTTGAGTCTTGCCTCATCGACCTGTACACCTACGTCCTCTAGTACCTTCTTCAGTTTCTCTTCATCTACTTCTTTGCCTGCTGCGTGAAGCAACAGAGCTCCATATACATACTCCATTCTTTCAACCTCCTTATTGGAACAGGGAACCTAGGCCCTCCGATATGCTTTCATCTACAGATTTTTCGGCTTCCTTAGGTTCCTCAACCTTTTCACTTTCTTTTTCTGTTGTATTACCCTTATTCAATTCATTGTTTAAAATTATCGCATTCCTGTTTGCAATTGCCAAGAATTCCTTTAAGTTCTCTTCCGTAATGAACTGGGCAGCAACTGCGAAAGCATCGGCCTTAACCTTTGCTTCAGCGATTAGATCCTTGAGCACCTCAGCCACAAAGAACATCGATGCCTTTGAGATTTGTAAGGCCTGTGCGTATCCTATTGCCATCTGTTCTGCTATCTTTTCTGGTGTTAAAGACAGAACATCAGCGCTGTATAATACACCGTCACTATAAAGGCCGAGCAGCTCCAACCCGACTTCTAGCGGCTTTATATCGAGCATAGCCATTATCTTAGCCTTGTCCTTTGGGATAACTTCGCCTTTTTTTACCAGTACGGCTTCTTTTTTTATAGCTATCTTTCCCTTCTCAACCCCTGTTTGAAGGCCAACTTTCTGGAATTCTGTCATCATTGGTCCAGGTGGGAAGCCAGTCACCATAGGTTCAACAGTTATGTCAGCAGGCGCAACTTCTCCACCTCTTGGCGAGGCCTTTGTCAATGTTGCCTGTACCATTTGGTAAATCTCAGTGGGATCGAGCTGAGATGTTAATACCGCTATTTGGCCAGTAGTAGCATCCTTAAGTTTCGTGAGCTTCTCGTCATTTATGCTGTCAAGCGCTTTGAATAGAAGGGTCTTTTTGACAACTTTTATCTTGACTTTGTCTCTGTTCTTTGCCCTTATATCCTGCATCTGCCTGGTGCGAACTCCTTTTATATCAACTATTGCAACGGCCTTAGACTTTGTTATGTCTTGTGCAAGTTCGCTGACTATTTCCTTCTTCTTTGGATTTATCTTCCTCAATTCTGATCACCTGTCCCTACCTGTACGGCTTTTCCCATAGTAGTCTTCACGTAAACATTCTTTATATTTGAATGCCCCCTCTCAAGCTTTCCGGTGATCCTGTTAAGTATAGCCATTATATTTTCACTTATTTTTTGGGTATCCATGGATCGAGTGCCAACAGGCACATGCAGAGTAAGAGAGTTCCGGCTTCTTGCTTTCACTGTGTTCTTCAGAGCTTTTATCAGCGGTACGGGGTCCTGCCCAGGTGGTATTGGCCTAGGCATCTTCCCTCTCGGCCCTAAGACTTGACCGAGGCTCTTACCTATGTTAGCCATTAGGGTTGCTTCAGCGATGAAGAAGTAGGCATCGTTAACTATCTTCTTAAAGGCCTTCTTATCCTCAGCAAATTTTGATATGTCTTCAGGCCCGAATATGTAGTCAGCGACCCCCTTCGCTTTGGCCTTAAGCTCTTCGGAACCGAATATGACTACCTTAACATCTTTTCCCCTCCCATTTGGAAGAAGTATCTCCTCATTTATCCTGTTCTTTGGGTTAGTCATATCGATATCTTTTAGGTTTATTGCTATTTCAACGCTTTCTTCGAACTTTCTCTGGGGGGAACTTTGTTTTACGGCTTCAACAGCCTTGCTAATATCATTGATATCCATATCGCCTCACCGACCTACTGTTCGATCTTGATTTGTCCACTCTTTATTAGCTTCTGGACTTCCTTCGGATCTTTCCCCTCAACGTTTATTCCCATAGCTACGCAGGTACCAAGAACCTCCAAAACAGCTGACTTTAGGTCTTTGGCGAGCATGGATGGCATCTTCTTTATCGCTACATTTTTTATCTGCTCTAAGGTAGCGTTACCTGCTACAGCTTCCTTTTTCTTAGAAGCTCCCTTCTCAAGCCCAAGCTCTTTTTTTAGAAGAGCTGACGTGGGCGGAACCCCTACCGTTATCTCATACTTCTTCGTCTCTGGATCTATAACGGTTACAGTCACAGGCACCTGCATACCCTGAAACTCTTTAGTCTTTTCATTTATTTCCTTTACTACCTGTGCTACGTTTAGTCCAAGTGGACCCAATGCTGGCCCTATAGGTGGTCCCGTGGTGGCTTTTCCACCTTCCACCATAGTCTTTACTGACTGCGCCATAGGTTAAACACCTTTTCAAGACAATATGAAACTCCTATATATACCCATGTCTACTTTTCTTGGGTTGAAGTTTTAGTTTCTCTACACGTTATCCTGATCTTGTTATGCATTGCTACCACAAAATTTCTATTTCTTCATTTCATGAATATTCGGTGGTAGTTGATGACAAAGGTTTTGATAATAACTGGCGATGCCGGAGAAAGCCTAGAGGTTATGTATCCATACCAGAGGTTGTTAGAAGAAGGTTATGAAGTAGATATAGCTGCACCCTCTGCAAAATACGTACAAACTGTAGTTCACGATTTTGTTCCTGGTTTTGACACATACACCGAAAAGCCAGGTTACCTGGTAAAAGCCAATAAAGCGTTCAAGGATGTAAATCCAGAAGAATATGCCGCTATCGTAATACCAGGCGGAAGAGCCCCAGAGTACATAAGGAATGATCCAGACGTGCAGAGGATCGTTAAATACTTCTTCAACAAGGATGCGCCTGTAGCTGAGTTATGCCACGCTCCTCTAATACTTGGGTCAGCTGGGCTTCTCAAGGGAAGGAAGACGGCAGCTTATCCTGCGCTGAAGAGTGACGTTGAGATAGCAGGCGGAACGTTTATTGACGAGGGGGCTGTCGTAGATCGAAACATTGTATCTGCTAGAGCATGGCCAGATCACCCATCTTGGATGAGAGAATTCATGAAAATACTTAAGACAAAATATCCTCCATGATATAAGCCAATATCTGATGTTCGTAGGTTTATCTTCGTAATATTCATTATTTTCTTGCTTTTGTAGTATACGGTTTTTTGTAGTTGTGGCCCGCAATATGCACGTAACTTCGCTTAGATGTAATCAAATCTATTTTGAAAATCTGAGAAATATTTTATGTATGTATATATTAATATAATACGTTTTAGCATTCCGCCTTATTATTTGAACGCTGAAATTATATTTAATCCACGTCCCAAATTTAAATTTCGTTTTCATGCGCTCTTTGTTCAAGAAAATTAAAATATAGGCTACTGCGATTGAAACACAAATGAATAGCATATTAATGCCGCCTTCTCTCGATTATCTAGTTGCTGTAAGAGTAAAAGTGCCTAATCCCATACCTGAAAAGTATTGGAAGAGTATTTCAGATGAGTTTTACGGTATACAGAAATATTATCATATTGGCGCAATGTTCGTCAAAGAGTCTGGGCATTGGAATATATTGATGAACGCCTTCAAGGTGCTTCCTACAGAGGAAGTTATATCTATAGTGGATTATATAAACAACGTCTACACTAAGATGGGTCTTGGAACTGTGGTAAGCAACGATGCAAAGCATATAATAAGAAGTATAACTGATATATCTGATAAATCTATAGATAGGCTTGCAGGCATAGATGGCCTAGTTCTCTACCCTGTAATAAGTATAGGAAACAACGAACTCATAATGGTGTTCGAATACCCTGAAGAAGCAAGCGATGAAGTTAGCCGCATGATACTGGATTACGTGAATAAAGCACCGTTGCCAGCTGAAATAATCAAGATGGAGATGAAAAAACCAGGGGACAAACCTTCCTTATTCAAGGCTATTGAATTGAAAGGCATAGATCCAAGCAGCGTCTTAATTCTGCATACAAGGTGGTTCATGAAACTAGAAGAGTTCGATAGGCAGGTCGGTGGCATATTTAGAAACCTAATGGCCTTCAGGATAAAAAAGTTCGACAGAGATGCATTTCAACTGATAGCTGAAGTGTTCGGTAACGAACTGAAATTCGATGGTCAGTATAAGGTATATAGGAAAAGTGAAAAATCACAGATAGTTCAGTTCACTCTTAATACAGGTTGGTTCAAAGATTTCTTCGACGATGTTATCAAGGTTTTTATGGGCCCGGTTGACTATTGGGGATACAGTGATGGTATAGGCAACGTAGACAACTACTTTATGATCAGGAAGAGTGACCAAGCAGACTTTCTTAAGGCTTTAGGCAAGCACTGGAAAAATCCAATCCGATATTATCACAGGAATAGGTTAATGGAGATTGTACCTATGTCTGATATTCTCCCATCAGACCCACGAAATAGTAAATGAGAACAAAAAAATGTAGAGTTTAAGTTCTAAATCACTAATTATCGATCAAAATTTATTCTATTTTATTTTCAAGGAAATATTCGTTTGCCTCCTTAGTGAAGTTGTTCAAGTCTCTAGTATGCCTATTAAAGTTGTAAGTTCCTTCTATGTATGGATCCTCAACGCTTTGCCTTAATTCCTCGATTAAGGACTTGTCTCTCGATAGAACCATTATTGAAGGGCCTGTGTCAGCCGTGAAAAACAGATCCCCATTCTTTTTAAAGTCTTGTATAGCACGTAGTATCCTCAGACTTTCCCCAGTCTGTATAATTAAGCCACCTGAGAAAAGAATTGCGTTTAGCTTTAGCATGTCATTTTCCCCCGATATGAGTAGTTCGTCGATGTCAAAGTTGTGCTCGATGAGCCTCTTGATATTTGCGTATTTGTCTTCTAGCCATGAAGCATAAAAAATGGATTTAACGGCGACGCTATGTGCGCTATCTGTGGCGATATCTGTATATTTTGGGAATATGCCGTAATATACATCATGGGGATCATCTGCTACTCTAAATGCAGCGCATTCGCGAAGGTTAATACCAGGATACGAAAGCCATATGGATATACCGCTGTGTGCAGCCCTTGTACCCGATCCGGATACAAGTCTTGCATATTTCGAAACGAAGACATCGTCCAACGCTGGGCCTTCTCCGAATACGTTTTTTATGAGTGCCCTAGATACGGCTGCAGCAACTGCGGATGACTCGCTGAGTCCTTTTGCTTTAGTATACCTTCTGTATCTCCTTATGTAGAAATCGAATGAGCCCTTTATCCTAAATTCCTTCCTGAAATAATCTAAGGCAAACTTAGCTTTCCTTAGATATTTTTCGTCTGTGACGCCATCTAGTATGACGGTATCTTCGTTTCCATTTTTATTATATCTACAGGCAGCGATACAATATGAAAAATCAGTTCTCATTGAAATAGATGGATTATATGCAACTCTGTTTTCTACATCATAGTATCCAAGGAATTTTTCAAAGGCCTTTATTGGATATGCATATGAAATAGAAATGTTTCCGTCAATTGGGTTAGGCTCATAATCGTTATTTTCTGAAAGATAACCGTGATCTTCAAGCATCGTTCTTATTTTATCCCCTAATGATTGGAACTTGCTTATTTCCATAATGTTCAATTCAAGGCTTTATATTATAGTTTATTTTTTTTAAATTAGATATTGTCAATTTTTTTGTTGATTTTTTAATGGATTGATACCTCAATTAAAACGATGAAAAAAATCACGAAATACTGTAAGTAGAAACTATATATTTATAATAGCGAAAAAGCGTTCGTACATGTTAGAAGGGAACTATTAAAGTCTTATAAAGTGAAGCAGTCAAAAGATACAGAAAATATGGCATAAAGTCAAACGTCAACGGATATTTGCCAAAGTCTAAATTATCAAGATATGTTTTGTTTAAGATCAAAAAAGATTGACTAGAACAGTATTAAATATAAATCAAAAATCATTGAAAAATTATATGAAATATAAAGAAATATTATATTCGAATATAAAAAGTCAGAAGATGGTATGAAAATCTGGAAGCTAAATCAGTGTTAACCGCTTCTGTATACTTGCGTGGATTGTGGTATTATTGTTAATTGAAAGGAGCAAGTATAACAAATATCTGGCATAATATGGTGCCAACTCAAACTTTTCGTTAAGTTTGCCGGTAACCATTTTTCTTTTCATTTTTCCTTTTTAAAGTTTCTGATGGCGCGCTTCAGAGAAATAATGTAGTAGTACCATATACCAGCAAATATTAAAAACCAAAATCCCAAATACGACACAAGAAAACTATGCCAGTACGGATGGTATTTTATCTCAGCAGATGCCAAATATAATGAAATCGGTAGTGAAGCAATACCACCTGGTAAAATTTCTATAATGATTTTTTTCTTTTCGGGTTCATTTTATTCATTATAAGGCAACACTCTATCCTGCTATATATTTTTTTCGTCGCTGGGGCTTTGCAATTAAGCCTATTTTTAGCATGTTTTAGGTCCAAACTCGAAATTGGGTGTAAAGTCGTTTTGCCACTATGGCGGCAATAAAGCGTTAGGCCTACTATATATACGACTATTAGAGCAACCCATAGAATAGGCAGTTCTCATGTCATAGATGTGTACACCCTATTTGAGTACACACAAAATTAATTGCAGAACCCTTACAATAAGAAGAAATCAATGTATGTGACCTAATAGTCCTTTGCCAACATAGTTTTGCCAAGAAAATTTGTATATAATATATGATTAGAGATATAATCTTAAATTGACGTAGACCAATTAGCGCTTAAGATTAACGAATCTGGTATAGAAAAAAGGGCTAAGCGTAGAGATTATAAAAAGGCAGGTATCGCTATAGCGCGTGCAGTTGTGGTGCTAATGGTGGTGACACAAACTCCATTGGCGTTTCCACTCTTGATACCCGGAATGGAGGCAACTTCTTACTTTGCGTCTCAAGGTCAGGTGCCTGCAATCCCACAATTACTTTACTATTGTTAACCACGACAGCCTTTTACTGTCCATTGAATTAGGTCTTGAACATGGAACACTGGCAGGCTTGTTATCATATTTAGGCATTTACCTGCTGGCAACATCAATCGCGGGACACATAGCTCAAGGAGTTAATGCTGGTTTAGAAGCTGCTGGAATAACGGATATCATAGTAGACGCTTTATTTGGTTTAATGCCATGGTGGGGATGGGTATTTTGGCCAGCTGTAGTTGCGGGAGTAGTTACTTTTGTCTACTTTTAACCATTTTTTCCTTTTGACGATCTTATCCAACTTTACCTTTTCAATAAACCTTGATGTTAGCTGAGACTTCATATGTAATGATGAAGAAAGAGGAGTTGCGTCCATTGTAGTCATTGACATTATTTATCTATATATTCTATTCCAGTCCCTTGGAAGGAAAAGAACACTCGTTGTGAAGAAACTCGTGAGTGAAACTGATATAAACAAGTGAATCAAAGAGGAAAAAACAGGGCAAGAATTATTCCCAGGCTAATACTCATAAAGCTCCTTTATACAGGGATCAGTGTGAATGACGCTGCAAAGAATGTTGGTGTAACCAAGAGGGTTAGATATTAATAGCTTCAGAGATGGAATGATTCTAGTTATGAGGGACTTGTTCCAAGATTTGCTGGAGGAAAGCCGTCTAAACTTACAGGTTTAAAAGAACATTATTGAAGTGAGTCGCCGTTTCACTGGCCTCGAATCCAACTATATAAATTAGTACTCTAATTGCGATTTCTTATAATCCATATGAACCACAACCCTATAATCGATGGATAATGAGGGGTATGTTGAACATAGACAACTAATTAAAAGTCGCAAGTGAGTTCTGGGATTTTCTTGGAAGAATAGGAACATACTTAGAATTATTGGATTGCTTCGAGAGAGTGGGAATCGAACTGAGACCAGAAATAGATAATTACTTAGATGGTTTTAATAAATTCTAAACAAACCCATACCAACAGTTATTGAGACTTCGATTAAGGCACAATGTTTGAATAAGAAGTTGATATCCACTTAATTAAATAATCGGATACCTACCTATCTTTGCAAAATAGGATCTGCTTATAGCTATAAATGGGCCCGACCGGATTCGAACCGGTGACCTCCGCCGTGTCAGGGCGACATCATACCACTAGACTACGAGCCCACAAATTGCGATACCCGTATATGGACACTAAATTTAAACTTAATGCGTTAAGAGTGGTTTCTAACGTATTCATTATACTCTAATAAGGATATTATGAACTCTGCATGGCTCCAAACGAGCGGAGAAACAGAGAGAGGTTGCCCGTTGTACGGGTTTATCTGTTCTGAAAATATACCAGACTTCTGGCGGTGCGATTTAACCCACATTATAAGATCCCATGCCCTTTCAAAGTCCCCGTACCTCAAGTAGTACCTTGCCATCCATAAAGTAGTTATTATCCACGGGTTTCCTGGTATGTTCGTGTCATCTTTCACTCTCATGTACCTGTCATTCTGGTACCTCGCTATGCCTCCAACACCGTTTACCCATAGCGTATCCGATATTTTTTCCATTGTCGATACTATCTTTGGGTCTCTAGGATCTTTCATTCCAAAAATCACGAGCGATGTGAGTGCAGAATCTACAGTGAAATCCGGTTTTCCATCTAGGATCGCCCTTGCATAGTACCCGTACTCTTCGGAATAGAACTTCTCCTCGAAGGCTTCATACATCCTTTCCGCAGCGCTTAAATATTTTTCTGACAGATCCCCATCTCCGAATACATTTGCAAAGTTTGAGGCAGCCTTCAGCGCTGCGTATACCGTCGCTACGGTATATGCGTGAACACCGTATCGCTCCTCCCATAGGTCAAAGGATGGCTGCGGAAGCCCGTCTGAATCGACAAACCTTGTCATGAAGTCAGCTGCTTTCGTTATAAGCTTCTCGTAGTATGGTGCAGTGAAGCCTATGTCGTTGTACTTATGGAAGTATTCCCAGAGTACCCACACTACGAGTGCAGTTTCATCTTCCTGAATTGGGTAGATGTGCTTTCCGTTGATAACATGGGGCAGCCAGCTGCTGGCTATCTTACCATCTACGTTGTACTTATGGTAGAGATAACCCTCCTCTGACATTGAGCTTTCCATCAAGGCGAAGAATCTCCTTGCAGTCTCGCTGTGTCCCGATATGCTTAAAGCATATGCCGCTATTGAAGCATCTCTAGGCCAAACATAATAATAGCCGTCATGGCTCATCTTCAGTATGTCACTGTCACAGGAAGCAGCGATGGCACCAAGATCGTTTGCATGACTCCTAGTTACGAAGAGTGATCTTCTGAAAAGAGCTGTGGAATCAGCATCCAGGTTGGGCGTAACCTTAGAGGACCACAGCTCCCAATAATTGGTGGTTCTCTTTACCAATTTCCTTATGTACCTGAGGTCTATAAGTTTGTATTCTTCCTCAATATCATATATATTCCTACCGGATATTATGAAGTAATAGACTGTGAACTTTGACCCAGGCTTCAATGTAAAGGAATGCCTTATAACGGAATCTACTGAACCTATTGCTACTGGATTCATGGACAGTTCGTTATCCTCGGCATCCTTCCATGTGCCTTTAAGCTCGCCATAGTCTTTTATACCTGTCGCATACTGGTCTATAGTATTTCCTGATTCATCTACTGTTGAAGCCAGAAAGTACCTTCCCCCCTTATAATGGAGTACTCCATTGAATTCTGGATAGTATGTGGCCGTATCCCCTATGTCATTACCATAAATGTAAAAGTTTTGGTGGAAAAATAATTTCACATTCTTCTCTTCATTTCCCTTATTTTCGGCTGTTATCTGCCTCACGTAAATGTTCTTGTAGATATCAACAAGGTCATGGTTTTCAAAGTTAATGTCATCTACATTATAATTTATTATTCCAACCATTGTGTGGTCATAGTAATCCATGTACTTTATGCAGTTCCGATCTATCCACTTAAAATTGTTGTTTACGGAAACACCGAAATAAAACGGATGACCAGAAGAATGATTTTCAGATGCGTACTTTGAAAAGTAGAAATCAACAATCCTATAATCCTCATCAAATGCGACGATCATCCGCCCATTGCCGAGCGGGATATACCTAACCATAGCGGAGTATTGACGACTAAGCTTATAGATTTTTTGGATATATAGGATCGTATCTGTCTTATGTGGCAAAATTAATATCCCAACTTGATTAACTATAGCTGTGGATCTATACTATGAGTGGCTAATGTCAAATGAAAGGGGTTCGTACTCTTCTTCTACGTTTGCCTTCGCCAATACGCGTACTTACCACGGCCTTCTCGTTGTAAACACAAATGAATACTACGATAGGTACGTTTTACTTTCGAAGATAAGCGAAGAAATAGGATACGATGGCGAATACATAAGTATCGACACAAACTTTTACGAAGGTGGAGTCTACCCCGATGGATTTAAATATATATATGAATATAGGGATTTTCCATATCCTTCTGTTTCCTTTAAATTTCCTGGTGATCGAAGGTTAAAGAAAAGCATAGTTATGGATAAGGTCAGTGATCTGGTGATAATACGTTACGAGTTCCAGGGCGAAAGGCCCAAATCACTTGTCCTTACTCCGCTTATTGCTTTACGGAGCTTCCATCGAACTCTTAATTCGAAAGAAAAGAACTTTGATGTACATATAAGTAACTTTTACGTATTTTCAGACGGCAAATATAGCTTTTCTATGAATAAAGTTGGTAAATTCTATGGACCGGGCTACTGGTACTACAACTTCAGGTACCCGCGAGAGGAAGAACGTGGGACGAACAGTTTGGAAGATCTTTATAATCCAGGGAGAATAGTTATAGATGAGCCAGAAGATACAGTAGATATAGAGGTTTTTTCTGGAGCGCATGTCAATAGAAATTTTGATGATATAGCGGCTGATTATGAAAAAAGCTCAAAAATTGATGTGCCGTTACCCATATTGAGGTATGAATCTTCAAAGTTCGTACTTAAGGACAACATAATAGCAGGTTTCCACTGGTTTGGTCCGTGGGGCAGAGACGCCTTCATATCTTTGCCCGGCCTGCTCCTCATTCCAGGTATGTACGATAAAGCTGCAAATGTGTTGAGGCACTATTCTGAGCAATCCGTAGATGGACTCATATTGAATAGTGCGGAAGGCGGAAACGTACTTTATTCAGCAGATTCATCGCTTTGGTTTGTTTACGCCATTCAGAAATTTTATGAGTATACAAAAAACAAGGCTTTCCTTAGGGAAATGTATAATAAGGTTCAAAACATAATATATGCGTACTTGAAGGGAAATGAAAACTTTCATATAGAGGGAAAATTCGTAAGAGTCACTGGCAGTCCGATGACCTGGATGGACGCTGTTATCGACGGCAAAGCTGTGACGCCTAGGAGCGGTTTGCCAATTGAAATAAATGCCCTATGGTATAACACATTGAAAGCTTATACCGATTTCTCGGCTTTACTTGGAAAGGAACCAAAAAAAGAAGCAATAGAAATACTAGATGGCTTTGAGGATGAATTCAAAAAAGCATTTGTAAGGGGAACGCACATACTGGACATTGCGTTTCCGGACGACTATTCTTTTAGGCCGAACTTCCTCTTTGCTTACTTCCTCCCATACCCGCTCTTGAAGGATAAAATATGGATCGATTATGCCATTGATAAACTGGTCACGCCATATGGCCTGCGCTCCTTAGATCCATCTAATCCTAGTTTTATAGGAAAGTACGCAGGCGATCGCTTCTCACGGGATAATGCTTATCACAACGGAACAGTATGGCCCTATCTTGCTGGTATATTCATAAAAGCTGCAATAAAGGTCGGTTATGATAGAATTAAACTTCTCAATATTTTTAAGCCGCTCTTCGATTCTGCGAGAATTCCTGAAATATATGACGGTATCAATCCAGGTGTTCCAAGGGGCTGCATAATGCAGGCCTGGAGCCACGGTGAAGTAATACGGTCTTACTACGAAGACATACTCGAGAAGAGCAGTGGTTTAAGTTGAAGATTGCTGTTATAGGTTGGGAACTTCCACCGGCATTTTCTGGCGGTCTAGGTATACATACCGTCAATATGTTTTCTATCATCGGCTATTATAGAAATGTCGATCTATATGTCCCGGATCTTTGCTATTCATTTCCGAAGTATCCGTTTAACGTAAGGAAGGTAAAGATCGAAAAGGGGATAGATAGATCCGCCTACTCTAGAATAACAGACTTTTACGAAGCCGTAATGGATTACAACGAAAAGGTTGTAGACGCTTTCGACCCAAATGGCGTAAAACTTGTCCACTGTCATGACTGGATAACGTTCCCGGCTGGTATTGCTATAAAGGAAAAATACGGGATACCTCTAATAGTGACTTACCACAGCACAGAGTTCGATCGATCAGCGTATTTTAATCCGCAAGAAAAAATAATGAAGATCGAAAGGGAAGGCGGGAAAGAAGCGGATAGGATAATAACGGTTTCGAATCTTACAAAGAGTATAGTGGTTGAAAAATACAATATCGATCCTGAAAAGATCGTGACCGTTTATAATGGAGTAGATGCGACCCATTATCTCTCTTTCCCAGATGTAAAGAAGGAGAGAAACGTATTGTACTTTGGCAGAGTAACTAACCAGAAAGGGCCAAAGTTCTTCATGGAGACAGCGAAAAAAGTTCTGGAGTTCGATAGGACGATACGCTTTACAATTGCAGGAACTGGAGAACTCCTGGGGGAGATGAAGTCATACGCTATGGATAACGACTTCTTTGATCATATCGAATTTCCAGGATTCGTCCACTTCAGGAAAGCTATATGGTACTATAAGAGGAGCTCTGCATTTATCATACCTGCTGTGTCAGAACCATTTGGAATGACCGTATTGGAAGCTATGGTCTCAGGAACGCCGGTAATACTTAGTAGAACGACGGGTGTTGGAGAAGCTCTCCATCACGTGCTTTCTGCTGATTTTTGGGATACCGATCGTATGGCAACGTACGTAGTCTCTATACTAAATCACCGCGGAATATTGGAGACCATGTCCAGGTACGGAAAGGCAGAGGCTTTGGGATTCACCTGGGATAAAGCAGCTGCCAAAACTATGGAGGTATATGATTCTTTATGAAGGATGTAATGTTTTATTTCGAGATACACCAGCCGTTCCGCCTTAGGCCAACTAATCTTTATGATGTGAAGAGTGAACAAAACGTTTTCTGGGACGAAAAGAACGAAGAAATATTCAGAAGAGTAGCTGAACGGTCTTACATTCCGGCGACACGGAACCTTATGGAATATGGGATAAAGTCCTCCTTTTCAATTACTGGCACTGCTGTTGAGCAGGCATTGATGTATAATACGAAAGTCATAGATGCTATAGACGACTATGTGAAAAGTGGCTTATGCGAAATGTTGTCCGAAACTTACTACCACTCGCTTGCTTCCATATGGAACTACGATGAGTTCAAGCGGCAAGTAGACATGCATAGGGACCTTATGAAACGAATTTTCAATGTAGTACCTAAAGTGTTCAGAAACACAGAGTTGATCTACGACGATAGGATTGCTGAAATGGTAAAGAGAATGGGCTTCACTAGTATAATTACAGAGGGTACGGATAGCATAGTGAAAGATCATAGCCCAAATTACAGATATGCATCACCATCGGGATTAAACCTATATCTTAGGAACTACGTAATGAGTGATAATATCTCGTTTAGGTTTTCAAATACAAAATGGAAGGATTACCCGCTTACGGCAGATAAATATGCGAAGTGGATAAACGAATCAGAAGGGGATATGGTGAACCTGTTTATGGACTATGAAACGTTTGGCGAGCACCAAACGCAGGAAACAGGCATTTTCGATTTCATGAAGTATTTGCCTGTGTATTTTCGAGACTATGGAATAGAAACTATAACAATATCAGAGGCGGAGAAGAGGCATAGGGTAAAGGACGTTCTCAGCATACCGGAAACAATATCCTGGGCAGATACGAGACGCGACCTATCTGCATGGCTTGAGAACGAAATGCAGATAGATACGTTCGATCGCATAAAGAAATGCAGGGAAAAAGCCGGGCGACTTTGGGGATACCTCCAGACATCCGACATAATATATTATATGTCCATAGGGCTGGAACAGGACTTTACTGTGCACGAGTACTTTAATCCATATAAATCACCCTACCTTGCTTTTATATACACGAACTACGCGCTTGATAAGATCTGTGGCAGCAGCTACGGCAAAAATGAAATTTAATAAAATGAATGTAATGCACTATTATGAGGAACGTCCTTCTCATCCATGGAGGAGCTGGATCGGATCCATCGTACAGTGGCCGCCTTAACTCCTATGCGTCCTTTGCTTCTGAAGAGATTAGTGCGCTGGACAACGCTGTAAAAGCAGTTGTCAAGATGGAAGATGACCCAGACTTCAACGCAGGCACTGGATCTGTCCCAAGGTTAGATGGGAGCATTCAGATGGATGCCGCTGTAATGATACCCGGCCACTTCGGATCAGTTATAAACATAGAACGCGTTAAGAACCCTGTACTTGTAGCTAGAGATGTCATGGCAAAGTCTCCGCACATTATGATATCTGGCGATGGAGCTGTAAAGTTTGCCAGGCTGATGGGATATCCAGATTATGATCCTACTACAGAGAAAGCGAAGAAGCTCCTCCAGCAGTTTGAGGAAGAAGCCGAGAAAAACGAAATACCAGATAAATTCAAGATATACTTTAAGTACGTGAAGCCCCACGATACAGTTGGGGCTGTTGCCCGTGTGGAAGGTGAGTTCGCTGGGGCGGTTTCAACAGGAGGTTCATTTCCAATGGTTCGGGGAAGAGTTGGTGATTCTCCAATACCTGGTGCTGGAATATACGTTGGTGAAAAAGGCGCCGTTGTTGCGACAGGCATAGGCGAGGAGATAGCAAAGAATATTTTATCGTTCCGCATATACAACAGAATTGGTGAAAAAAGGCTTTACGACATTGTCAAAGAAGAAGTAGATAAGTTCAGCGTATCAGTAGGTATAATAGCTGTGGATGAGAAAGACTATGCGTATTATGCTAACAGGCCGATGGCAGTAGGAATAAAGGAGTTTTGAAAATCATGGGATATGAGGAAGGAGAGTTCTGGCACGGTATAGCACTTAAAGTCCTCTACGAAGGGAGTAAAACAGTCTATAAAAAGGATCCAGTTTATGGGAATGTGCCCGCCATAGAAAGAAGTGCAGTATTTCGTAGATCTATTGGGGAACCAAAGGGCCAGATCGCGGATTGGAGATGCACGTTCCCTGGAGATCCCAGGAGTGTGCACGCAGTTGAATACATAGACAGGTACGAGATACATGTGGACAAGTTTGATCCTTCGAAGCATCCCTTAAAACACGTCGTTTATGATGCCCCTTCAGTTGGCCTGTTTATTCTTCCACTAACTATAATAGCAGCCCTTTTCCTCGCAAGAAAACGATTCTGAAATTTATCAATAAAGAGATAAAATTTTAAATTTCCTTGAATATTTCATCGTAGATATTTACTTCTTTCTTGACTGTGTCCTTTTCGGAGGCAAGTTCCAATATTTTATCCTTTCTGTATCTCCACTGGTTCACTCTCCAAATTTTTCCATGCATAACTGATACTTCCTCTCTATATGTTTCAAGAATTCCGTACTCTTCAAGGTTATAGAAAACATCCCTTTCTGCAGTTGAAAGTACGTTGTCCAATACGTAGTCGTCATATCCAAAGAAGGATAGCACGAAGTCTGACAGATCCTCCACGTCTGGGCGGGACATACCTTTTTTTCCATAAATATTATTAAGGGCCTGCAGAAGCATTTCTCTAGTTACTATCCCCATATAACCGGAACATCATTAAACCATCGCTATTAAATTTTGCTATGTATAAGCATGCCTATTATGAGCTGATATATATGATAATTATTTTTTACTTCTAATTACCTCGAACCTGCAGTTCTCAATGGCTGTGACATATATACTACCAGACGCATGCCTTATATTTCCTTCCCTAATTCCAGTTTTTTCACCATCATCGATGATACCCTGGCCATCAATTACCTTGATTATTGCTCCTTTATCAAGATCCATCATAGCCTTTTCACCTGTCTTTATAAAGTATTCTTCGATCTTAGCATCTTCATCATCGTAGGCTACTTTCCTATAGCCCCAAGGATAATCGTCCCTGTTCTTGTATTCTTCTCTTATCTTTTCTAAGTCTTTTTCGCTGTCTATCCCCATCCAGAGGGCATCCTCATGATAGGAAGCTACAAGCCCAAGCTTTGTCAGTTTTGGAAAAACGGTAGTTTCGAGGTCTCTGTACATGTATTCCTCGTAAAAGTAGGGAAAAGCATCCTGTTTAATATAGTATAATCCTGCATTTATGTAGTGATCGAGTTCCGGTTTTTCTCTAAATTCAGAAACTTGGTCTCCGAAGGTCTCAACTATGCCAAACGGGCTCTTCATCTTTGTGATATGGATTGTTATAAATGCCTGCTGCGACTGTGCCTTTTTTATAAAGCTCAAGAAGTTGATGTCTGTTATCGTATCCCCATTTCTTAAGATGATGTCATCATCCGATCTTTTGTCCAGCAAATTACGTAGCGAATAAAGTGTACCGAGAGGTTTTTCCTCCCTCAAATAATACATGTTCATATCGTTGTATAGGTCGCCATACCTTTCCTCTATCTTATTTCCTAGATAACCGGAAAGTATGTAAACTTCCTTTACGCCTATATTTCTAAAATCGAATAGCTGGCGATCCATTATAGTGTAGTTGTCCTTTATCTCTACTAATGCCTTTGGGATAGAATCAGTGATCGGCTTTAGCCTTTTCCCGTATCCACCTGCAAGAATGGCGCCTATCATGATCGGTTATTATAAGTTGGTTATATTTTTTTTCTCACTTGCAGAGAATCGGCAAATAACGAATGAAAATACAGAAATCTATATATATAGTCTACTGATGTTTATATGTATATTAGGTTAGTTCAATACCCGTCTACAGGGAGTGGAACGGGATGTACAAACATAGGAGGTATTTGGATGGGTTTCTTTGATGATATGGACAGAATGGGAATAAGACCGTTCCATAGGAAGATAGAGATACTTGCATCTATGGGGATGTTCCTTGATGGGTACGATCTTTCGGTCATAACAATGGCAATACTGCTGATGCCAACACAGCTTCATTTTGGAAAACTAGACTATATCTTGGTCAACGTGTCTGCGTTCATCGGAATGATAATAGGCGCTCCGTTGCTTGGAAGGCTATCCGACAGGATTGGAAGGAAAAAGATATTCGGCATAGACCTACTTCTATTCGTTGTTTTCGCCATAACCGCTGGCCTAGCCACCAATTTTGCGATGCTTTTCATAAGTAGGCTGATGCTCGGCATTGGTATAGGCGGCGATTATCCTATAAGCTCTACTATGGTATCAGAGTTCTCACCTGTCTCGAAGAGGGGCACTCTCTTATACGGTATGGTCGGCATGTACTGGCTCGGCTCATTTTTCTCAGCTGTGATGAACTATACATTTGCGTTTACCCCATACTTCTGGAGGTACACGTTCATAGTGGGCGGAGTAATTGCCATACCTATAATATTCCTTAGGATGCGAATACCGGAATCTCCTAGGTGGCTCATCGGGCATGGCATGACGAAATCCGCAGAGTCGGTAGTTGAAGATCTTACTGGAAGGAAGCCGGATGTCGAAGAAGGCAAGGCAGAGGCAGAGCAGGAAGAATCTGTAAAGTTTTCTTCACTTTTCTCTTCCAAATTTCTCGCTTCCACTATATTCGTCCTCTCTGTGTGGTTCCTTTTCGATGTTGCATCTTACGGTATAGGTTTCTATTATCCTACGCTTATAGACAAGCTTGGTCTAGCTTCTCATGTCCTTAACACGGCAGGGCTTAGGGCAATAGCAGAAAGCAGTATGATAGTTGCGGTAGGTGCTATATTGGGATACCTAGTTGCGATGCCTTTGGCCGACAGGATCGGCAGGAGAATACTAACTATCAGTGGTCTATTCGTTATGTTTCTCTTGCTGCTTCTTGGATCTGTTGTGAAGATAAGCACACTTTTGCCGGTTGTGGCATTCTTTTTCTCCTTCGTGCTATTTGAACAGTGGGTCGGAGCTGCGACGCTTTTCTATCCTACAGAGCTGTTTCCAACCAATTACAGGTCTACAATACAGGGTATCGCTACCTCTGTATCAAGGGTAGGAGCAATAATGGGCATAGTCGTATTTCCACTATATCCTGTTTTCCACTCTATATTCATATTTGCAATCCTGATGGCACTTGCGCTCATAATTAGTGTAATATTTGCCCCGGAGACGAAAAAGACTCCACTTGAAAAGATATGGAAATCAAAAGCGTGAAAATACAATATTAATTATTTATTTTGGTTTAAGGTTATCTGCTATCATTTTCCTCAAATGTTATTCTCCATAAAGATGAATTTTAAAAATATCAATTTATTAAAAAACTAGATTTCGTACTCTTTACCGTTATAGGGTAAAAGTACGTCATAGCCTTCAAGATCAGGCAGAAGCTCTTCTCTATGGTCACCGTGCATAAGCACGACTTTCTCTGGATTTATGGCTTTTATGAAGCTCACTAGTTCGTCATGCCCTGCGTGTGCAGACATATCAAAGAATTCGACCCTCATCTTTGGTTTCATAGTAACACCAGCAACAGTGATCGTACCGTTTTCTAGAAGACTTCTTCCGTTTGTGCCTTCAACTTGGTATCCAGTTACAAATATGGCGCTCTTTTCATCCTCCATAAGTTTCTGGATATAACCTAGTACAGGGCCACCGTCAAGCATGCCAGATGTAGATATTATTATGTCGCTGTTAATGGCGTTCTCTCTCATCCTGCGTCCTTTTACTTCCCTGACCTTTCCAAGGGCCCTGAGGAAGTCTCTCTTCGACTTCAGGAAACCTGGAGTATTCAAGTATATGGAGCTTATGTCATTCCCCATGCCATCTACGGACACATCGTATCCCATATCTGCAATTGTCATTATCAGTTCCTGCGTTCTTCCTACTGCAAAGGCTGGCATTACTACCTTGCCTCCGCTTTCAATGACCTCCCTTACGCTTTCCCTGAACCTCTTCCTTACATCTTCCCTGCTTTCGTGGTTTTTCCCAGCATAGGTGCTTTCTATGATGAGAACGTCTGTCTTTATTGGCTTTGCGCCGTTGATCAAGTACGTATCTATTGTATTAACGTCGCCAGTGACAGTTATCGATTTTCCGTCTTCGAACTTCCACATAGCAGAACCAGGGATGTGCCCAGCCGGATAAGGCGTCACTTTGAAGTCACCCACATCGAACGATTCGAAATACCTCGCAGGCTTCATATTCGCTAGTGCTGTATTTATATCGTCTTCGTTGAACATAGCTGGGTACCCTTCTAAATTTGTTACCTTCAGCGAATCATTGAGCAGCGGTTTCATGCAGTTCAATGTCATCTGCGTAGCGTACAGATCAGGCTCTCCCTTATGGTAATAGACAGGTATTGCCCCTATGTGGTCCAGATGGGAATGTGTTATAAACATTGCATCAACAGGCTCAGGGGGCATAGGGTACTGTGGAGGCTTATCCGGTATTACGCCGTAGTCCACGATCACACTTGTGTTTCTGTCCGTTATTTTTACTCCTAGTCTCCCTACTTCTTCTGCACCACCCAAAAATTTCAATTTCATTTCGATCACACTTTAGCGTTATCTAATCTAAGAGAACATGCGCATTTCCTGTCTTTCCCAATCCTAGGAAGTGCGTTGAAGAGAATGTCTCTAACCTTTTTATCGTTCTGCTTCATAATAGTCATAACTTCTCGAGCATCTACTGGCTTTTCAGACCATACATCATAATCCGTTATGGAAGCTATTACCGAATAACATAGCGCCAGTTCTCCCGCCAACCCAACTTCGGGTACGAGAGTCATTCCAATTATATCAGCGAATTGTCTGAACATTTTCGATTCTGCTCTTGTTGAGAATCTTGGACCCTCAATTGTTATGTACGTACCTGTATTATGAACGGGGATTTTAAGGTTTTTGGCAGTTTGATAAAACAATTCGTTCATCTCTGGACAAAACGGATCTGCCTCTGAAATATGGTATACCTGTGGGCCATCATAGAATGTGAGTTCTCTCCTTTTTGTAAAGTCGATATACTGATCCGGTATTACTATATCGCCAGGCTTGTAATCTTCCCTTAGGGATCCAACCGCATTTAAGCCTATTATCCTTTCGACGCCTAGATCGTGTAGGGCCCATATATTTGCCCTATAGTTGACCTTATGCGGAGGGATCGTGTGCTTCTTGCCATGCCTTGGGAGAAAAGCTACCTCAACACCATTTACTTCACCTATTTCTATTAGATCCGAAGGCTTGCCATAAGGAGTATCAACATCAACCTTCTTCGATTCAGCCATCAAGTCGTAGAGGCCACTGCCGCCAATTATACCTATGTATGCCATTCTATATCGAATCCATAAAAGACTCTAAAACAAAAACCTTCGTTTTAAAGCTGTGCTAAAATAGCCCAAAGTAAGATACAGACTTAAGCGCTTTGTCTATACCAGATCCGTATTGCGCTGCTTTTTTCCTATATCCGTATACTTCTTCAGGGAGGCCGGCGATTTTAGCTATCTCCCTTAAGGCCTTCTTGCCGCCATACAGGCAGTGGTAAGCCGGAGATATTTCACTGGCTAACTTCAATATTCTATCATCGAGGAAAGGTGTAACAAGTTCCTTTCCTTGTCTTTTTGCCATATCCTTTTCTCTTGGTATGGTTCGCTTTAATAGCCTCTCCATCTGAAGCGAATTGTCCATCTCGTTGACAGATCTTTTGTAGCCAAAGAATAGCTCGTCGGCCCCCTGACCAGTAACTAAAAGGTCTGAATCAACATTTTCGAGTAGTATTTCGAGTACAAGTTCAAAAGATATTTCAACCTTATTTATGTCTGGGTATTCCGACTTTAAATATTTAACGTAATTTTCAATGTTAATTTCATCCAAAGTTACGTATTTTCCGGAACCGTTTAAAAGGCTTAGTACAAATTTTGCACGGTTTACATCATGAGAAAAGGAGTACCCTACTGTGTACGGAACAAGATTTCTATCGGAAATTACGTAAAGCAGGGAACTGTCAAGGCCACCAGAAAATGCTATGCTGCCTCTTAGGCCGTAAACATTCTCTTTCAATACCTCGAGTATTTTTTCTTCCTGAATATGGTAGTCCACGTGCGGTGAGTATAAACAATATTAAATAGTTACCTATAATATTCTGAACGTGAATTACGTTCCAGACACATCTGTGATTGTAGATGGCAGGTTTACTGCTTTTATATCAGAAAGGGAAGGATCTAACGTCATTTTGCCGGAGGCCATGCTATCTGAGATAGAGCATCAGGCCAATGAGGGGAGGGCAATTGGCTTTGCTGCCCTTGAGGAACTTAAGAAGCTTAGAAAGATGGAATCGGAAGGAAAGATATCTATAGAAATTGAAGGTGAAAGGCCCAAGGAATGGCAAATAAAGAGGGCAAAGAGCGGCGAAATAGATGAAATGATAAGGCAGGTGGCCTTTCAGTACGATGCCACTCTTGTTACAGGCGATATTATACAAAGGGACGTGGCCATAGTAAAAGGTATAACCGTGGAGTATTTGTCACCGCCTGAAAAGATAATAAAGAACATAGAAGAGTTCTTCGAGGAAACAACTATGAGCGTACACCTCAAGGCTGGTACTAATCCAGTTTTGAAGGATGGCAAGCCTGGCAACGTTAAGTATAAAAGGCTGGACTACGTCATTAATAGAAACGATCTCGAAAATATAGCCAGCAACATAGTCAAGAGAGGAAAGCTAGAACCTGATTCTTTTATAGAAATGGATGCACTCGGAGCCACAGTAGTACAGCTTAAGAACATTAGGATAGTTATTACTAGGCCGCCATTTTCCGATGATATGGAGATCACGGCTGTAAGGCCTATCGTAAAGCTGGGTATAGATTACTATGAACTTAACGATAAGGTTAAGGAGCGCTTAGAAAGTACTGCGAACGGCATACTGGTAGCAGGATCTCCTGGAGCAGGCAAAAGTACATTTGTCCAGGCCCTTGCTGAATTCTTCAATGCACGCGGCAAGATAGTGAAAACTATGGAAAGGCCGAGAGATCTCGATGTCTCAAAGGATATAACGCAGTACACTGAGCTGGAAGGATCCATGGAGATGACCGGCGACATATTGCTCTTAGTAAGGCCTGATTACACCATATTCGATGAGATGAGGGTGACCGACGACTTCAAAGTCTATGCCGATCTAAGGCTCGCAGGAGTAGGAATGGTTGGCGTAGTTCACGCTACTAGGGCCATCGACGCACTTCAAAGATTCATTGGGAGGATAGAGCTAGGTCTAATACCACAGATAATTGATACGATAATATACATAAGCAATGGGCAGGTAGCACAAGTTCTTAGTACAGAATATACAGTTAAGATTCCGTACGGCATGACCCAGGAAGATCTAGCCAGGCCCGTTATAGTTGTGTCAGACTTAATAACCGGGAAGGATTTATACGAAATTTACAGCTTCGGAGAGCAGATCGTAGTTGTCCCAGTTAAAGAAAAGACCGAGAGTTCTGTATCAAGGCTTGCTGTGGACAGGATCGAGGATTACATCAAGAAGGTGCTGAAAAGCGACGATGTTGAAGTAAAAATGGTAGGTGACAGCAGGGCCATAGTTAGAGTGGATCCAAAGTACATACCGAAGCTCATAGGAAGGAATGGGAGAAACATCTCTGAAATAGAAAAAAAGCTTGGCATTAAGATAGATGTGGAAGAAGCTGGTGGATCAAGCGAAAGGGAGAAGGCTGGCGTAGAGATAAAGAACAAGATCATATACATAGACGTTGGGCATCCAAACAAGCATGTAAAAATATACTTAGGCGAAGTGCCAATACTGCAGGCGCTTTCCTCTTCGAAGGGGGTAGTAAGGATAAAGCTCACTACGGACATTGGAAACGCAATATACAATCACATAAAGAACGGTGGGGACATATTCTACTCTATCGATTAGCAGTGTTTAAATGATCGCTATGGAGTACGAAAATGAAATAATGGATCTGATAAATGATTACGATATGCTTAGAGTTTTGAAACATTTTACAGTTGCGCATGTGGATTACGCTAAGAACATAACGAGGTATACTGAGATCCCGCAAATTAGAGTGAGAGCGTACCTTGAAAGATTGAAAGAGATGGGCCTTCTTGATTACTACACGAACACCTCTATAAAAAGGACCGAGGCGAAGCTAAAGAAAAGTGCAGAAGTCCACAAACACCACACCTACTATCAGATCAACAAGAAGGCAGAGGCAGTGTTAAAAGAAATAACGCCGAAGCTTTATGTTAAAGTCCTCGGTAAAGAAAAGTTGGAACTCCTCTGCAGTCGAAAGGTACGCAAAACCAGCCCAGATAGATGCACTGGGCTTCAGGCTATGGGCCTAATAGATAAGTGCTTCGATCTCACGGAACTAGGCAGAGAGGTATTCGAAGCTGCCCTGAGGATGCAGGCAATAAGGTGCCAGGATCAAAACTAGGTTTTTTGGAAAACAAAGATGTATTCATGCTTGAAGACGTAAAACCCACCGGCCAGAGCTCTGTATCTCCACAGATCTGAGGATGAGGCCTTCCCCCTTGTGTATTCGAAGTTCTTTACTATAGTGCTCTTGAGCCTAAACCCCTGATCCATTACCTTTTGCATGGAATAGAAACCTAACGGTATCCATTCGCCGTTGGAATATTTGTCTCCTATAACGAGTGCTAGGAATCGCCCTTTCTGAAGATACTTGGAAACATTCCTCGTCACCTTTCCCAGCATGGATAGGAATTCCTTTGTGTCTCTGGCGTTTGAAAGATCTCCACCAATATCTGTAAACTTGATTATGTCGTGATATGGTGGATGCATTATCACGAGGTTAAACTCAGGTATGCCATAGTATTCCATCACTTTTGTTAGATTGACGCTTGCGGAATCCCCGCTTATAGCTGTAGAAAATCCGTCACCATCTATGCTGTTAAGGATTTCTAATGACTTCTTACATACTTCCTCATTTATTTCGATACCTAAAGAATTCCTGCCAAGCTTTTTAGCTTCAATTAAAGTTGTACCGCTGCCGCTAAAAGGATCGAGTACCCATTCGTCTTTGCGTGAAAACCTAAGAATAAGCTGCCTTGGTATCTGAGGTACAAAGTTTCCCCAATACCAGCCAAGTTTCGATCCTCTATAATCCCTTTTGTCGAATAGCCAGAGGCTGTCAGTAATTACGAAATCGTATTCCCTCCACCTAGATAGATCTATGTCGCTGTATGGTAGTTTTCTGGATATGAATGCCATATTGTAGACTTCATTAGCATAATGCCTTGCCAGCTCAGTTGTATGTGAAGAGGCGATCCTTTGTAGGATCGATTTAAGCACATCTTCCCTTATTGATATGCCATTTTCAGAGGATTTGGATCTCAATTCTTCAGCAAAAGAAGAAACTGCCGCCCTTACTTTATCCATGCTATCGGCATCATTAACGCTTTTTACGAAATTCCGGATAGTCTCTGCATCCAAGACTAGGCTTGAATCAATCATCTGTTTGATTAAACTCCAATATGATTTAATCTTTTTCGATGGAGCTTCAATAGGGTGAGCCATAAAAAGCCATACAGTATTGGAATGGCTACTCTAGAGGCTTTGTATAACAGATAACATATTGCAATAAAACTTTATTTTAGAAAAAAAGGGAAAAACATCCCATTAATATCGTTTATAGAGGTACTACAAAATTGGACAGAATATCACTAATTCCAATCGTATAAGGAACCCGATCTCCATAAACTATTCTAAAGGTAAATTATACATTGCCTGAACGTATTTCATTAATTGCTATTTGTTTAGCATAGTAAAAATTCTTAATGCAAATTACAGTGCAGTATTGATAAAGATGGAAAAGTGAACGTCGTTAATCGGTGAGAAATTTTCTTGAATGGATGTTGTGCAATAAAAGGGAATATGAAGTTACCTGGCGATTACAGCGGAAAATGGCTTGTATTATTCAGCCATTTCGGTGATTTCACTCCCGTACGTGCTACTGAGTTCTTCTCATTTGCTCGAAGAAACGATGAACCCGAAAGGTTGAACGCTTAATTAATAGGGCTTAGTGTCGACTCGAAAATATCGCATATAGAATAGCTCAGCTTGATACATTATAATTTGAAAATAGATGTCAAATTCCGCGTAATAGCTGATCCGATGGAAAATGTTGCCAATGCACTTGGAATCATCTAAGCAGAATCTGCAACCTCTATGGTTAGGACAGTATTTATCGTAGATGGCAAATATGTGGTAAGGGCCAAACTTTATTATCCTATTAAGATAGGGAGGAATTTATCAGAGATCCTCAGAATGATAAAAGCGTTGCAGATGGTTGACAAGTATAAAGTGGAAACTCCTGCAAGCAGGCCGGACAACGAATTAATAAAAGACAAGTCTATAATACCGCCGCCAGTTACTATCGATGATATACCTGAAAGTATGAAAATAATACAAGGGTTATGTGTGGTGGCTAACGTATAAGGAAGCCCCTGAGTAAGATATAAGGAAACAAAAGAAACATCAAGGATGAAAGAGGCAGATTAAGTGCACGATGTATGGAGCAAAAATATTTAGATGAAAGATGTGTCAAGGTGGAGAGTTTGCCAACTGCTCTTCACGGGGGCTTTATAATCTGTTGTTCTGAAATCATTTCATGATTGAACTTTGATTGAAATGCAACTAACAGATAGTAGATTTAATCTCAAGGAGGTGTTCTATTATTTTAGTTATGAAATATTTACTGTGTTTTTTAGAGATATCATTTCTTTCATATTTATCTCTCTAAAGATCAGAATTCTCCAGCCTAATATTAATAAACATTGGTCTTCTTACCTCTTCTAATCCTCTTTCTCTGAGACCACAACGCTGACTCGTTTATCTTTGACTATTTTTCATCCTCAAAATCAATGGAAGCCACTTTCTCTTAAATCAATGGTATAATTTTTGTTGTTTTGCGCACAAATTTAAGTAGTATGGGGTTGACCGGATTCGAACCGGTGACCTCTCGGTTATCAGCCGAGTGCTATAGCCTGTCTAAGCTACAACCCCAACATCAGGTAATTTGTTTGATATTTAATACATTTTCCCTGGTATTTATGTGTATGAGAGCTACTATCAATGATCTAAAGTATATTTTTAATGTTCTGCCATCATTTCATTTACTTCCTGCAATGAAGAACAGGCCGTACAGACATCCCTCTCGGTTGGTGCCCCGCATATCTTGCATCTCTTTAACTTCACCTCTTCATGACCAGTTGTGATATTCTCCCTAACTCTATCAAAGAACTTCAATATTGCAAATTTTGTACTTGGGTTCTCCTCAGAAAGTTTGTTTACTACCTCTCTGAACACGTTTCTCTGTGCCCTGCTGTAGTATGGACACCAGCTGCTGTCAAAGGGTATGTCGTTTGTCACTGCATAAAGCACAACTTCCTTTTCAAGTATGGTCCTTAGTGGAGCAATACGCCTTACCAGCCCTACCTTGCGATCCGTCTGCGGGGACATTCTTATAAATCTATCAAAGTCACCTTTTGCTACATTCATAAGTATGGATTGGCTATAGTCATCTAGATTTAGGCCCAAGGCAACGTAGTCTGCATCCTGCTTATCGGCCATCTCGTTAATTAGCTTACGCCGTAGCGGGCCACAGTAGGCGCATGGTATTTTTACTGGATTAGTCTTTACTATACTATCCAAAGTTAGACCATAAGAATCATAGAATGAAATTGTCTCGTGGTCTATTCCGAGGCTAGTGCAAAGCCTCTTGGCACTTTCCAGCCCACTTGGTCTATATCCATCTATACCTTCATCGACAGTAAAGGCCTTTATTTTCATATTTTTCCTATTACCTAGGATCTTGTGGAGAAGAAAAAGGGTAACAGACGAATCCTTCCCACCAGAAAGTGCAACAGATATCGTTACATCATCACCGTGGAATTCTACCTGTTTTCGTATCTCCTTCTTAACCCTGCCTTCGATCATCTCATTAAAATGATCTCGGCATAGGTATAAGCCATTGTATTTAGCATAATAAATGGCTTCTGCACTACACTTTGAGCATTTCATAACAAGCAAGTATCAGGATTTGATATTAATAAATACTGAATTAAAGCGTCATCAATCCATATGGAAAACTTCCGTAAATTTGTTTGGGAAAGTATCTGTTCTCTCCAATATTATATTACCCATGTATTCCTGCCATTTCTTGTCTATTTCTCTATTAAAGAGGTAGTTCACAACGGTAGAAATATCACCATATTCCCAGTATCAGTATACATTGTCATCATCTATAAACAACGTGTAATTACGTATCCCAGCCTTTTTAAGTTCTGCTATCATTTCATCCCAAACGCGTCTATGCTTTTCGATATATTCTGCTTTTCTTGTACCATCTATTTTCAATGTAAAAAAGTACCGCATAGTCTCAACGTGAATTCTATTTTAATATATATAATTATAGTAAATACCAAAATCAATGATACAGTCAAAATCTTATATAAGGTTTTGATATTTAATGATATATGTATATTTTTAAAGGATATAATAATGCTTATTCATATATATTTTGATCATATGTTAGCCATGAACTCTCGAACGTCCTTTGTCAGCCCAGATGATAGATTTTCGATGGTATACTTCAAGATGGAGCACGAAGGTTGCTGGACTGGTATTACGAAAGAGCATAACATAGCCATTCATACTTTGAAGATAATTCCGCTTAAAGATAGGAATAATATATATGGGCTCTTTGAGATAAGGGCGCAAGGCAAAAAGGAGTTTAGAGACTTCTTAAGACGTATAAACAGGGAGAAAACAATTCACCGTGTTATGGCTTATAGCCCTAGCGAACTCCGAAAGAACGTCTACTTTATCGACCTATACGAAGTCTATGGGGGTATGATAGAAGGTATTTTAAATGATTACCAGAGCATCTTTGAATATGATGTAGTCAGGCGAGGCGTTGAGGAGAAGTACGCAATAATTCCTTCGGATAGAGTCCTTGAACTGAAGAACTCCATTAATGGACTAGGAAAAATTTACCAATTTAAAGCGAGGTGTATTAAAAACTTCTATTATGCTTTCTCTCCATTCCTTTCATACACACCATCTGAGATGCAGATCATAGCGGAAGCAGTGTCTAGGGGTTACTATTCTATCCCAAGGCATGTCGGCATCAGGGATCTAGCAGAATACTTTGGCATGTCAAAATCTACAGTTCAAGAATATCTCAGGAAGGCCGAACAGAAAACAATGAACAATCTTAAACTTTTAAAATTAATGAATGAAATGAAGGAATGAATTTTTGGACAGTTCCGATACCTTATTTTTATCCTTTATTGAATTCATTGTACTTGGTAGCGATCTTATATGAGAACACTTGTTTTGACTGGCATCAAAAAGATGGAGATTGAGGATAATAAATTGGAAGATCCGCAAAGAGGGTGGGTTACACTTAAGGTAAATTATGCTGGCATACGCGGCTCTGAACTTTCAGCATTTGTAGGTCAGAACGAGTTGAGGAAGTCACTCTCAGTAATGGGTCACGAGTTTACAGGAAAAGTTGTAAAATTAGGAGAGGATGTAGATCCTAAACTTCTTAATAAAAACGTTGCTGTTAATCCACTTGTGACATGCGGAAAGTGCAGGTATTGCAAGACTGGAAATAGACAACTCTGTCTTGAGAGGAAGCTGATTGGTGTGGACTATCCAGGTGCTTTTGCAGAGTATGTGAACGTCCCTGAGTACTCTTGTTACGAGATAAAGGAAATCCCTGAAGCTTCATTGGCAGAACCGCTCGCTACTGCCCTGCGTGGCGTACTTCAGGCTGGACCTGAAATTGATGATAGGGCCCTTGTCATAGGTGCGGGAACAATAGGATTGCTGGCCACAAAGATATTCTCTTCTGTGGGTTGCAGGAAAGTAGTTTCAATGGATATCAACGATAACAGACTTGAACATGTTGACATATTGATAAACAATGCGGGTATATGTCCATTTGAAGATTTCTTCAAAATCGATATAGATCTTTTTGAAAAGGTCTGGAAGGTGAATGTAGAGAGCCATTATTTTATTACGCAGGCTGTGAGCAAGCACATGATCGAAAAGGGAATCAAAGGTCGAATTTTAATAATGAGTTCGATAAGTGGACGCGTAGGAGGAGAATTTCAGACTCACTACACAACGACAAAATCAGCTCTGAATGGATTCATGCATTCAGTAGCGATAGTACTTGGTAGATATGGGATACTCGTAAATAGCCTAGAACCTGGGACAATAACTACTGATATAAATAAAGACGATCTTTCTAACGAAGAGAAAAGGAAATACATGGAGAGAAGGACTGTAGTAGGGAGGCTGGGTGATCCAGAAGATATGGTTGCACCAGCTCTCTTCTTAGTCTCCGACGATAATACCTATGTAACTGGCTCCGAGCTGCTTGCCGATGGAGGCATGTTTATAAATTTACAGTAAATTTCCTAATTTTTTTATCACTCTTAGACTTTTTTTCATTGACCTTAGGACAAGTGTATTTTCAGGCGCTGGGAGGGAGATTTGAACTCCCGAGCTCTAATGAGCACAGGTTTTCCAGACCTGCGCCTTACCAGGCTAGGCTATCCCAGCAATAGACCCAGCAGATTTTCCTTTATTATACGTAAATTTATAAAGTTTCCCCAATGGGGCATAACGTTGCACAAGCTAAATTCTAAAGCGTTATATATGAGCTCACAATCCCATCATACTCTAACATTTAACCTTAGCCTGCCCTCGATACATAGGTATCTAACGGGCCTCAAATAAAATAAATATATGATTGGCATTAAGGTTAAGTTTAGAAGATTTAAAAGTGAAGGAGGTAATTGAAATGGAGAAAAGCTATGTAAAGTTTGAAACTCCCGAAGATGTTTCGCAGAAGGCTCTTGACCTTGTGGAAAGTGCGTTCAGGAGCGGAAAGATCAAGAAAGGTACAAACGAAGTAATAAAGTCGATAGAACGCGGGGAAAGTAAGCTGGTAGTCATAGCAGAGGATGTAAACCCACCTGAGGTTGTGTACTATTTGCCTTCCCTATGTGAGGATAAGAAAGTACCTTATGTATACGTCAAAAAGAAGGCAGACCTTGGATCAAAAGTTGGAATTGCATCTGCAGCATCGGTGTCGATTGTTGACTACGGCAAGAACGAGGAACTTTATAAGTCCATAGTCTCCGCCGTAGAACAGTTGAAGAAGTAAGGTGAAGTAGATGCCTAATGAGGCGACCCCAGCAGAAGTTGTTGAAATAATCGGCCGGACAGGGATGACTGGAGAGGCAACAACTGTAAAAGTGAGAATACTCTCCGGGAGAGATCAGGGCAGGATAATAGCTAGAAACGTGCTCGGGCCAGTAAGGGTTGGCGACATCCTCATGCTCATGGAGACTGCAAGGGAAGCTAAGAAGCTATCTATAAGGTGATTGTGTTGGCAAGGACATGCAGCTTCTGCGGGAAAACCATAGAACCCGGCACGGGCATAATGTACGTACGGAAGGACGGAGCAATACTCTATTTCTGCTCCAATAAGTGCAAAAAGAACATGATTGGTCTCAACAGGGTTCCAAGATACGTAAGGTGGACTAACGAATATCACGAACTCAAGAAGATGAGGACTAGATCATAATGGATCGAACACTCGTTTTACTTAAGCCAGATGCAGTTAAACGGCGCCTTGTCGGGAAGATAATAGAAAGGTTCGAGGAAAAAGGCTTAAAGATAGTTGCAATGAAATTCATGCAGATGACAAAGGACCAGGCTAAAACCCACTATTCTGTGCATCAAAATAAACCATTTTTCAATGATCTGGTAAATTACATAACTTCTGGTCCAATAGTTGCGATGATACTTGAAGGCGCCCACGCGATTGAAATTGTAAGGTTAATGAGCGGGGCCACTGACGGATCGAAGGCACAACCCGGTACTATCCGCGGTGATTATTCTATGGGCATCGAAAAGAATATAATACACGCTTCTGATTCGCTTGAAGCGTATAATCATGAAATGCCTATCTTCTTTAGTGATAATGAGATTATAGAATGGGCCTATGGAGACGAAGTCATCTACTAGCCTTCCTGCAAAGAAATTACGGCAACCTATAGTATGTGTTCTTGGCCATGTCGACCATGGCAAGACCACTCTTTTGGATATAATTAGAGGTACAGCTGTAGCCAATAAAGAGCCTGGTGGCATAACTCAAAGGATAGCTGCCACGACGGTTGACATAAACAAGATTTTAAAGGCCACCGAAAAGTTAAACAATAAAGGGATGAAGATACCAGGCCTTCTCTTCATAGATACGCCTGGCCATGTTGCGTTTTCCAATATGAGGGCGCGGGGCGGAGCCTTAGCGGATATAGCCGTCCTTGTGATAGACATTAATGAAGGTATAATGCCGCAGACAGTTGAGTCTATAGACATACTTAAAAAGTTCAAAACACCTTTTATAATAGCTGCCAATAAGATCGATCTCATACCCTTCTTTACAGATGTTAAGACTAATCTTTTCACTGAATTTATCAGGAAGCAGAGACAGGAATACGTCAACGAGCTCGACGCCAGAATATACAATATAGTTAACAAGCTCTACGAATACGGGCTTAACTCAGACCGCTTTGACAGGATATCCGATTTTACCAAGACCATCGCCATAGTACCAGTGAGTGCAAAGAAAAACATAGGCGTACCTGAGATACTGATGGTTTTGGCTGGTCTTGCTCAGCGCTTCCTTGAAAGTGAAATCGAATATAAGGACATAAACGGCCACGCCACTATAATTGAGGTTAGGCGTGAAGAATCTGCTGGAATAGCCCTTGACGCAGTACTTTACCAGGGCACAATTTCGGTAGGCGATACCGTTGCAGTAAATACAAAAACAGGCCCGGTAACTACTAAGGTTAAGGCGCTATTCGTAAATACGGGAAAGAGCCAGAGATCCCTCAAAGAAGTAGAGACTGTTTCTGCGGCCGAAGGAATAAGGGTGCTTATCAGTGACAAGCTAGACGTTATATCGGGTTCTCCTCTGATAGTGGTCAAAGGAAACATGGAACAAGTCATGAAAGAGATCGAGGAAGCATCGAAGGTAGACATTCCCCTAGACGAAAACGGTATATACGTCAAGGCAGAAGCTATAGGTTCACTTGAAGCTATAAGTTATGAGCTGAATAAACAGGGGATAAAGATCCGTGCAGCTGCAGTCGGCGACATCACGAAGAGAGATGTGATGGATGTACAGACCTTGCAGGATCCACTTAACCGCATAATAATTGGCTTTAATGTGTCGATACTGCCGGAAGCAAAAGATGCTATAGAATCATCGGATGTTGGTGTCATAACGGGTGACATAATCTATAAGATCGTTGAGGATACGCAGAAATGGATAGAAGAGCGGAAAAAGCAGCTTAGCCAGAAGAGGAAGGAGGCGATGCCTGTACCGGCAAAGATAAGGATACTTCCACAGTACATTTTCAGGGCATCGAAACCGGTCATAGTAGGGATCCGCGTAGAAACGGGCCAGATTAAAGTTGGGGACAATCTTATACGATCGGATGGAAAATACGCAGGCACAATAAAGAGCATCCGTAACGATGAGGTTAGCGTACGATATCAGGACGCGCCTGCAGAGGTGGCAGTGGCCATCGACAACGTAACGCTGAACAGGCAAATTTTCCCTGACGACGTTCTCTATGTAGATATTCCGGAGAGCGTAGTCAAAGAACTAAGAAAGGCCCCAATGGAAAAGGAAATAATGGATACGCTCGAAGAGATAATCAAAATAAAGAGAAAAGAAAACCCGTTTTGGGGTACGAAAGTATAACTATTATCGTTATCCTTTACTCTGCAGATAGTTTTTCGCATCAGCCGAGTTTCTGTTTAGAAAAATCTGTGCAGCTTTTGATAGATGCGTTCAAAAAAATCGACGCTAACCCAGGACCGGTAAATTTTACATACAATATACGATAAATTATTCTCTACGATTAGATTGCATATTGTCAGAGATCTTTTAGAAATCTAAAAGTATAAAGAAGATTTTGAATACACAAGTACTTAGTGTTAATTGGGAAAAAATATCCTTGAAAGTATAAATAAGATCACAAGGAAATAAGATCAGAGGGCATGTTTACCCTCTATCCCGAGCTTTTCTGATATATGATCTATCATGTCGTCTATTGTGCGGTCAAGGTCGTATTCTATGGAGAAGCCCCATTCATTTGAGGCCTCACTAGAATCTAAACTCTCAGGCCATGTTGCAGCAATCTTATCCCTGAAATCCTCTTTGTATTCGATTTCGAACTCTGGTATTCTTTCCTTTATCTTCGAGTACAGCTCTGACGGAGTAAATGTATAAGCAGTCACATTATAGCCGTTCCTTAACACTAGCTTATCACGATCCGCTTCATACAGATCGACAAGGGCCTTTAAAGCGTCTGGCATGTACATCATCGGAAGCGCCCGATTTGGTGCAAGATAACACTTATATTTCTCCCTCTTAACTGCATAATAGAATATTTCAACAGCGTAATCGGTTGTTCCTGCTGTAGGCTCCGCTTTGTAGCTGATTATGCCTGGATACCTCAATGACCTTACGTCTAAGCCAAATTTCTCATAATAGTACTGCCCGAGAAGTTCGGCTGCAATTTTTGTTACACCATACATTGTCCTTGGCCGGGTTATTGTTATGCTTGGCACTTTATTTTTAGGGGTCTCAGGTCCAAAAACACCTATTGTGCTTGGTATTACAACTTTTTCAACACGATGCTGTTTAGCTGCTTCTAGTATGTTGTAAGTGCCATTCATATTGACCTTATAGGCAAGCGCAGGATCTTTTTCACCTTTCGCTGACAATATGCCAGCGAGGTGGAATATTGCATCTATGCTATATTTCTCAACAGCTCTGTCGATTTCGTCTCTATTAGATACATCAAGTGTTATGAATTTTATTCCACCGGTATCTCGCTGCACTATGTCAGATGCAATTACATTCTTTTTTCCATACTTCTCTGCGAGGTACGGAACTAGCTCAGTTCCAATTTGACCAGATGAGCCGGTAACTAGGATCATAACTTATCATTAAATCTACGTATAAAAAGAATTTTATACCTAAGTTGATATAATCCGTGCTATTTTACAGCTTGTCTCATGCTATTCGTGTCCGGATTTTAGCACTATTAAGTACAAGAAAAAAATACTATGCTATTCCATTGTTATTTGGTCATTATACTGGCTAAAACTACTCAAGATATTTATTGAAATAAGGTATTAGCCCGTGATGAACGTAGGTATTATAGGAAGCGGGCAGCTGGGCTATATGATGATAAATGAAGGTCGAAGGCTCGGAAACAAGTATTTTGTCCTCGATTCTAACGGAGTCGGTCCGGCATCTCTTATTGCAGACGCCCATTTCTCTGTCGATCAGTATAAGGAATTCGTTGATAAGTGCGATGTTGTAACTTATGAATTTGAGCACGTGCTTGAAGAAGCTCTCTTGTATGCTGAGGATCAGCACAAATTAAAGCCTTCAATAAGGCCCGTAGAGTTAAAGAAAGACCGTTCTCTTGAAAAAGACTATTTGACAGGAATCGGGCTAAAGGTCGCTAATTACAGAGTTGCCCATAGTTTCAGCGAAGCTGTAAGATACGCCAAGGATTTTGGCAAAGCGATGATTAAGAACTCTTTCGGGGGCTATGACGGAAAAGGTCAGACCATATACGATAACGGAAATTACGAGGAACTTAAAGGTGAAAAATTCGTAGTAGAGGAATTTGTTGACTTTGATTATGAAGCCTCAATAATAGCTTCAAGGAGCGAAGATAAATCGTTCAGGTACCACGATCCTTCCTTCAACTATAACAGGAATGCCATATTTATATACAACTATGCCCCAATAATGCCTGCTAATATGCCGGATATAGCGAAGAAGCTTATGGATTCTCTGGATTACGTCGGTGTTATGGGCATAGAATTCTACGTTAAGAATGGCGAAGTTATAATAAATGAGTTTGCGCCAAGAGTCCATAATTCTGGCCATCATACCCTGCTAGGCTCATCAATATCACAATTCGAGGAACACGTACGCGCTATAACAGGAATCCCCATATCTCAGCCAATCCTGTACAGGCCATCTTCTTCAATAAATATATTAGGAACAAAACTTAGCACGGACGCGTGGAATTCCATATTATCCATGAGCTCGACCCAGATATATTGGTATGGGAAGGAAGAGATAAGGAGGAGGCGCAAAGTCGGGCACGTTAATGTAACTGCTGGTACAGTTGAGGCGCTGATAGATAAGATAGGAAAGATCATGGAAATAATATACCCAGATGGTATTGAAAACTATATTTGAGCTATAATTTTAATTGCGGAATTCAGAGGATGGTTATGCCCTTTACTCCATCTACTGACCTGAGCTCAGGTATAAGTTCAGCAGGCACCTTCTGATCCGTAACTACTACGGCTTTAGGGTCTTCAACTATCTCAGGATCATCAACTATAACTTGCCTTATACTTATGTTGTGCTTTGCTATTATTGATGAAATGCCTGCTATTATGCCTGGCTTATTTGCGCTCTCTGGTATGATCTCTATTACACCTAGCCCCATTTTCACGCTTGCCTTCCAGAGGTTTGCAACTGGCTCAAGCTGGGAAAAAAATGGGTATAATTTATCATCATTTGCTATGCGATTGATCACGCTTATGACTGATCTTCTATCTGTCTCTGCGGCTTTTGCCAAGGTGTTTGGCCTTATTTCAATATCACCGCACATCAATACCGGCTCATTATCAAAACTCTTCGTTACTTTAATTCCAGTGGAAATCATCTTTTTCACTATCTTCAGTTGCGAAGGACTCCTAGAAAATTTATCGTATATATATGACCACATTCATATTAAAATATCCTTGATCTACTTAAACATTTTTTAGGTCAGTTCTTTTAAAATATTGATTTTCTTAGATAAATAATTCGATAACATCAGTATAGTTGCTTATGTCCCATCGTTGACTCCTTCCTCGCTAATCTGTATTACAGTTTCTCCCTCTGGTAAATAAGGCGAATCTATCAGCCTGGCTATCCTCTTTCCACCTTTGCTCTTCCTAAGGTAGACCCTGAAAGTTGCCGTGTGGCCAACTATATTGCCGCCTATCGGTGCCATAGGGTCGCCGAAGAATACATCAGGCCTTGCAGATACCTGGTTGGTAACAGCAATAACTGCATTGTATATAGTGCCGAATCTCAGCAAATCGTGCATGTGCTTATTCAACAGCTGCTGCCGTTCAGCTAAAGAACCCCTCCCTACATACTCTGATCGGAAATGTGCGGTAAGCGAATCAACAATCAGCAGCCGTATGTTGAATTCCTTGGCAGTTTCTTGGGCTTTCTCCGCCAATAGTATCTGGTGGTGTGAATTGTAGGCCCTTGCTACGTGAATTCTTTTGAGCGTTTCATCCGGATCGAGTCCCTTGCTCTTCGCCATCTGTATTATTCTTTCAGGCCTGAATGTATTTTCAGTATCTATCATCATCACGTCGCTGTCAAAACCGCCTTTTTCCTTTGGCATAGTACAGTTTACGGCAAGCTGATGCATGATCTGGGTCTTTCCTGATCCGAATTCACCGAAGAATTCAGTTATTGCCTGAGTCTCTAACCCGCCGCCTAGGAGGTCATCGAGGTTTTTGCTTCCAGTAGTTAATTTCTGTATTGTTTTCCTCCTCTCAAGGATCTCCTCCCCAGTTTCAAAGTTGCCTATATCTGCAAATTTTCTAGCCGCGGCAATTATTTTTGCTGCGGCCCCTTCACCTATGCCAGTCACATCAGACAAATCCTTTGGGCTTGCAACAGCTATGGCCATTATGTCGTCGTATCCATTCTCCCTTAGTTTTTCAGCGGTAGCCTCGCCAACTCCAGGGAGGTCTTCAAGCGTAGTTTTCTTTTCTTTGTTTTCTTCATTATCTTCCATCAATACACCCTTTTTTCTATTCCAAGACTCTTATCAGTCTTTTCAATTGATTTTTCCTTATCAGCTAGATTGAACATTGCCCTTATTGCATCGACATTTTCAGGTATTACATCGCTCTCCTGGTGAACAGCCTGGATATAACTTATTCTGTTGGCCTTTGCTGAAACGCTGCCTTCCCATATAGCTATTTCGTATAGGTCTGAGCGGTCTCTGCCAAATTCTCGAGCAAGATCCATAATCTGGGCAGTGGACTTTATTCCGTCGTCCTTCTTTACATGTATTATACGCCTATAATTATTCCATGCTTCGAGCACACCATCGTTTGATGCATTCTTCTCTGTATCTACCTGAACCACGTGTACGTGCATTAATGTTGTTGGAACCTTTATGGCGACAGTATTCACGTCTATGTTTCCCATTACAGTCTTTAGGTCAGGGGCATGGTGTGAAGGTATTTTTAAGCTTGGCTCAACCGCATTTATGGGCCCTTTGCTGCTATCGTTTTGATCCGTTGCTCTTCTGATGAGGGTAGCTTCAACATGCTTAACGCCAAAGGCTTGCTGAATTGGATATAAAGTTCTCGCCAAACCTGTTGTGTTGCAGGAAACTACCCTCACATAAGATTTTCCAATAGCGTCATTGTAATTTGAATAAGCATTAAAACTTGTTTCTGCTACATCAGGCTCTTCTCCGCCTTCAAATATCGCTTTAGCCTTCTTTTTTATGTAGAGCGGCTTATTCTTTTCACCCATGCCTTCGGGAGTCGCATCTACTATTATCTCCGCATCATCTAAAAGGTTGTCAAGCGTACCTTCAACCTTTATGCCGGCATCCTGAAAGGCTTTCATGTAGCTGCTATCCGGGACAAATATTTTGAATCTCCTGGAGGCCACTTCTGATATGTAGTCAGGCTTCGTTTTGACTATGCCTACAACTATCATATCGTCCTGGCTTGAGACAGCGTTTGCCACACGTCTTCCAATAGTTCCATAGCCATTTATACCTACTCTAATCATTTATTTTTGTAAGTTATATCATCTTATAAATGTATTCATCATTACAGTCTGTAAAATTTACATATCTTGGCTAAAAATAAGTGAAATTCTGGTAAATATGAGACATTGCGAACATAATGTCCATATCTTTTATTTTGTTCTTTTCTGGGACATGTTTTCTGATATAGTCCTATATAAATAAATCGGAGCATTTTATGTATATTAATGTACTAATACATTGCTTATAAAAATAAATTTAAGTAATTAATGTGATGCATCTATTATGAAAAATAGATTAATTTCATTTATTCTAATGGTTATAATAATTTCTACAACGGTCATATTGATAAATGGATCAGCAAGTGCTCAACCGTACAGTTCGTCTTATCTAAATTTCCAAAAATACGCATCAGGTTCATTTCCATCCAATACGAGTAATTACAGCTTTTCTATAATAAATAAAACTAAAGATACTAATATAGGAATAAAATCAATAAACGGTGTTAAAGGTCTCAATATATACTCCATAAATGAATCTGACAATGCTTATGAAAATTTGTTTAGCCAGGGAACATTCCTGAAGATATCATTCAATAATGCAGAAAATAAGACTATCGCCTTAAATTTTACATATGCTTATTGGGATATAGGTGGGCTCGATGAAAATGACTTCTATATTTTCTCTGGAGGTAGAGAAATAGAATCTTTTAATTTTACATACTATTCTCCGTTTGATCAATACTATCCGGCTTTTCACGAAACAAGTATGAGGCTAAAACAAAACGTAACGTATACACTTTCATTGTCGGTGTATAGAAATTTTACGCTCCTCTCTTTGGCTTCATTAAACCAGAATTTAACATATCCTATTTACTTCCAGTCCGGATTAGTGAACGGTCCACTGAGCTTACTTATAGGCTCTGTTGGAATAAATCTCACATTGTACAGCATAAAAGAACTTCCTGAAATTCCAGTTGCCTCACCAAAATTGATAAGTTATAGCCAAGAAAAGACAGATTTTTTAGTTAGCAGCAAGTCGCCTCTATATTTAGATGAAAAATTGAATTCTATTATAGTGATGAACAGCACAGGCGTATATTCTCTTAACTACGAGGATAATAGATCTTCTATGTTGTATAGTATGAATTCTACTTTTCAGCAATATTGCGTTTCCAGTGGCATACTTTACATACTATTGTCCGGAGATACCTCATCGATTGTAGCTCTTAATACGATAAATCTACATGTACGTAAGTACGTTCAGATCGACGAACACCTCGATGATTATTGGATATCGGCCGGAAACAAATTAATTGTCTATAATAAGACTACCTTGCAAGTAATCAATAGTACAGGCACAGTATATATAATAACTGGTTACGGAAAAATTATCTATATAAATCCAAACAGTACCTTAGTTGAATACTACAACAGTACCGAAAACAAGATCTACGTCTACAATTATTCATCTAAATCGTATGATATCTACAATATCGGCCTTTCAGCTTCCAACATCACCTTTCTATTTGATGGGTCTTCATCATTGGTTGAAAATGGCGCAGGCAGTCCATTTTCATTTTACGATGGGGCCCTTTACCCAGAGGAACTAACGGCTGGAGACAATTACTTTAGATACGGCGATACAGTACTCCTAAATTCAGGATATATATACGACAACTCATTGCCAGCACATCTTTTCTTCGTAAACGAAAACTATCTAGTTGGTGAGCAAAACGGATACATCGTAATTATGTACAATAGTTCCAATATACTATCTAATTTCACAATACGAGCTAACTATACAGGTTATTCGTATTTAAGGGGGATAGAAAACCTCAACTTCGTTGTTAATAGCACGCTGCAATACACTTCACAACTAAGAATTGGTAATTATTCTGATGAAAAGGAAAACAATTCAGAATTTACAGTTAATACGCTCGAGATCGGAAACGGAAGTAAAACAATGAAGTTTTGCGCTGAAAACATAGCAGGTTACTCCATAAATATATCAGATCAGATATTCGTAGATAACTATTTCCCAACGATAAGGCCATCCATAGAAAACGGATCTTACGTATCAGACTATTCCGCTGTTAATTTTAGCATATTTGGCGATCCGATAATATCAAATGTTAGTTTGTTCATAAATAACGAAACCCATACGTATATTGGTAACTTCACCTATATTTTAACGAAAAACGGAACCAATTCGTTTAAAATAAAGATAACCGACATCTATGGTTTCTCATTTAATTTTACGTACACATACTTTGTATATTCAATCCCAAAGTTAGGAATAAATATATACGATGGTGAATACTTCAACACATCTAAAGTAACCCTCCGTATGAATCCATATAACCTCTCTTATTCTATACTAATTAAGGGATCGAACTCTTCATTTTATACTGTATCCAAGGAAGGCGTTCAGAACCTATCGCTAAGAAATGGTATATATCTTGTGGACGTCAGTACTACGTACTTTGGCAGAAACATAAACGTGTTTAACGGTTCTATAACCATATTAACCTATGCACCAAAATTAAATGTAGAGTTCAACGGAAACAGATATTACTCTATCTATGGAAATTCCAAAAATGATACAGTCCAAGTAGGCTTCTCCACAAACATTACGGCTTATATATCAGTAATTTTGTCGTACGGAAAAGATAAATTCCCTATAGGACATTTTTTGGATAATGGCCGAGTAACATTAAATTCCACGGACAATCTACTGATAAAAAACGGTTATTACAATTTGACTATCCAAGCAATTTCAAATAGCGGTACGTCTTCTAATTCCACAATATTATTTTACGTTAATAATTCAATACCTACACGACAAGTTTTCAGGGTATATTCGAACAAAACTTACGTGAAATTGCCTTATGGCCTCCTCGGTGAAGAAAAGATTTACCCTGAGATAAACGATTCTTTAATGTTTCCTGCTCTGGGCCATTATGTTCTAAACTTTACTTACGTAACGAAAACTAGTAATTGGATCAATAATACGTTGTATGCAAACCTATCCAACTATGCGCCAGCCATTTATCTTAAAATTAGCAACCGTGATCTTAACGGTTCTTATTATTTGCATATACTTGCATACCCTAAGAATTTGACATCTCTAGTTATAACGATAAATGGTCTTCGCTTGAGATGCGAAGCGGATTTCATCAATTATCTAGTGGTAAACGATTCGCTTCTGAAGATATCTGCTATTGGAACGGACATATACGGAAATTCAAATAAAAGCCAGATCTATAACTATTCCGCATTTTACTATCCTTATGTGAATGGATACCGCTTGACTATGCACTTTGGCGTTAGTGAAACGCAGTTTTCCCTATACCTTCTTGGATACAAACTCAGTGGCGTTCACATATACTGGCTATTCGACGGAAAAAACTACAGCGGTGGTACGAACATGGAGTTCAGAAACGGAATTGGAAGCTATCGATTAACCGTTTTGGTAACCTTTCATAATGGTATCCTTAAGATCACTAGGTCTTACTTTTCAATAGGGTACCTATTCATCTCACCAGTTTTGGCAATAGGCCTAATTCCGATCTACCTTGCAACAAGGAATAGCGATGTTGAACGGCTTAAAGATATGCTTATTTCCGTAGAAGACAAGAGGCTGGATGCACTCATAAAGGAAATGAAGAGATTAAGATATACGAAGAGGACTATAAATAAAACAATAAAAGAATTAAATTCAATTGGAAAATTAGAAATTGGCAAAGATATGGACGGAAAACAAGTTGTAAGCGGATTACATGGTAAAACAGACAAATAGATCGCAACGAACTTAAGATATTAAGAAAATAGAATCAAGGGGAGTCCTATAAATAAATATTTAAAGCAATTTTTCATTCTCTTATAAAATGAAGGCTTTAGCAATATTGTCCGTGTTCATAGCTCTTATATTCGTTGCCTTACCAGCCGTTTCGAGTGCAAGTACTCCAACGTTACCACCTCCGCCATCTTCGCTGCCGTCCATTACTTATTATTATGATAGTACACACTACACGATAACGAGTACAGAATGGGGATCTTTTTTCGGGGAAATAATAGATAACAAGTCTTATGTTTCGTACGACTGGATAAACGTATCCACGCAGGATCTTATAGTATTCGACCTTTCATACACAGGGCTGAATCCCTTTGGTCTTGAGCTTGTTGTAGCTCTATCGTCGATAGGCTTCCCAAGTGTTTCGAACATGACAAAGGCCTTCCTTAGCATTGAAAACAAGCCTTCTCAAATACCAGGCTATTCCAACATACAGGCTCTTGATGCTGGGGCCTATCCTGGATTCTCATTTTCTAAGCCGGTTACAAATTATACTGGAGAATACATTGGTATAGGTATAATAGTGGCCCTGTTTGCATCTATTTTCGTGCTGTATTACGTTTTTAATAGGAAGAAGTGATATGATTTTGGATGAGAATAGTTGTAGGAGTATCAGGGGCCAGTGGTATACCATATGCAGTTAAGCTACTTGAAAACCTAGGACAAAATGAGGTACATCTAATAATTTCAGAGAATGCTAAAAAGGTAATGAAGTATGAGATGAATCAAGATCCATCATACTTAAGTTCCCTGGCAAGCTATACATATTCTGATGATGATTTTACTGCACCTGTTAGTTCAGGAAGTTTTCTTTTTGATGCTATGGTTATTGTGCCATGTTCGATCTCAACTTTATCTAAAATTGCTGTAGGAATATCGGATACTCTTATTACTCGGGCAGCAGCTGTTTCAATTAAAGAGAGGCGCAGGCTCATCATCGTACCAAGGGAAATGCCTTTAAGTTCCATTGATCTTAAAAACATGCTCTCTCTATCGGAAAATGGCGTTATAATAGCTCCTGCATCACCAGGATTTTACAATAAACCTAAATCTATAGATGATCTTGTATCTTTTGTAGTTTCTAGAATACTAGATCTTATCGGTGTTAAAAACGAACTCATCAAGAGATGGCAAGATTAAATTAACCGTTGACCAGATGCTTGGAAAGCTGGCAAGGTGGATAAGGCTGATGGGGTACGATGTATATTATCCTGCGGGAAATGTAAGTGATAATGAAATAATTGAAGTATCAAAAAATGAAGGGCGCATATTGATAACAAAGGACTACGAACTTTATTCAAGGTATCCATTATCAATCTACGAACTGTATTCTAACATAGATGACCAATTGTATGACTTCGTTTTTCATTTTAGGAAACGGACTGAAGAGGAATTCAAGCGCTGCCCGGTATGCAACGGAAAACTTGTAAAAGTATATGCCTCTCCTCATGTCCTTAACCATCGCGACCTCTATAGATGCGAATTCTGCGGAAAATTATACTGGAAAGGGACACATTACAAGAAAATATACAGGAAATTGAAAAGCTTAGAGAAGAAGAGTGGTGCTGGGAGATGAGGCTACTTGATAAGGATGAAAAGCTAGGCCGCTACACGCTAAGAATCGAGAACTTAGATGACTTATGGTACCTTAAAAACATAATTGCGCCCGGTGATAAAATCAGCGCAGTCACGTTTAGGAGGATAGAAGAATCAAGCGATATGCAAAGGTCCAGGGAAAAAGAACGAATACCAATTCGGGTTACTATTGAAGTTGAAAAGATAGAATTCCAAGACTTTGAGAATCGGCTTAGGATACTTGGGAAGGTAACCAACGGCCCCGAGGATACGATAGGTAAATACCAATCCATAACAGTTAGCGAAGAAACGGAACTAGATGTGATAAAGGTATGGGATGATGATTCCATAAACATGTTGAAGGAAGCAACCGAGCAGGAGCATGCCGCTGTATACCTTGCGATAGCACTAGACGATGATGAAGCAAACGTGTTCATAATCCATCCTTACGGAATACAGCAGATGGGAACGATCTACTCAGGTAGATCAGGAAAATATTCAGAATCAAGCTATTCTGAAACTTCCTATTTTTCTGCTATAGAAAATGCAATTAAACAGTTTAAGTATCCAATTATTGTGATCGGTCCAGGTTTTGCAAAAAACGGACTTTCTGCATTCCTTAAAGAAAGGAATTATAAAGTAGTAGCTGTGAGTTCATCGAATAGAACGGATCAGGGTGCGATTTACGAGTTCATATCTTCTGAAGATGGAAAGAAACTGATAAGTAAAGAACAAATATCAAGAGACAATGAAATAGTGTCAGCATTCCTTTCTTCGCTTAGGAGGGGAAGCGGTATATACGGATCAGAGGAAATAAGGAAGTACCTTGAGATGGGCGCTCTTTCAGATCTGATAATAACAGATAAAAAATTTCGTTCTGAGACTGGCAGAGAATTGCTATCACTTGCAAGATCCGTTGGTACGGATATACATATTGTAAGCACAAGCAATGATATGGGGGAAATCATAGAAAAATTTGGAGGATATGCTGGGATACTCAGGTATAAAGTACAACAATAGATTTTGCATGATCAAAAACATTGGCATCTCTAGAAATGATACATTGAAAAGTTAAATATACTGCCTATAAATCAACCTATGTTGCTCCGGTGGTGTAGTCCGGACAAGCATATCGGCCTTTCGAGCCGACGACCTGGGTCCAAATCCCGGCCGGAGCATCACGTCCACTTCAGCTGGAATTTGAACTCTATGTTCATTTTTCCACGTATTTTCTAAAAAAATTTCACCTTCTTCGCCTCCTCTATCGCCGCATCCTGTGACGGGTGCAGGTAGATGAATTTTCCGTCGAGCCAGTCAGGGTTCTCTCTGAATCTTTGTAGCTCTGCGTACCTCATTCCTGTAGCTATGAGGGAGGTGCATATCCTCTTTGTATCAATGTCCATTGCATCCCTTATGGTCTCCCATTCAGATGGCCTGAACTGGCACACATCAAATTGTCTCGAGACATCCTTAAAACCATGCCTGAGAACCGACAATGAACCGTCTCTGTCCATCACCTTCACCATGCGTTTAAGGAGGACATTTCTATCATCGGGTTCATTTATTCCGGAGCCTTTGAACTTTTCAGGTTGAGTGTCCTCAAGCCACCTAAAAATATCTTCAGGATAAAGTGCAAGTTACCTATCATACTCTGAAGATTCGCCAATAAGCCAGCCATGTTCGCCAAGATATTCCATTATGTAATCTTCAAAATTAACTTCATGGAGTTTGTCTGGCAGATTCGTTCACCTCCTTGACTAATCCCCTTACATCTATCTTGCCTGTTACTGCGTGGGGTAATCAGTGAAGCACGATGCTCCTTGAGAAGTTCTATCATCTTTTCTTGTTTTGAAATCATATTCTTAATAACATGTATTTGATTATCCGAATAATTCGAAATTGCGAATTGTTCTTGCAAGCTTGGAACTGGAATGCGGAGTTCTCTTAAAACTGATAAGGAAAGACCATCTCTTAAATCATCGCCTACGAGTCCTCTCATTTGTTTATATTTGCTCTTGAGAAAGTAATATAAATAGCGATAATGCAGTGTTCTTTCGTTGACATTAAAAGCTGCAAGAGATTGATTGCAAGTCGACTCTACTTTTAGAATACCCACCATACCCTTAGTCTTTCCTTGCCCATTCAGGGCGATCATAACCTAATTTACAGGCAACGATGTTGCGTTGGAATTTTTATATCCTAACTCAGTAATTTTTCCTTCAACTTCGTATATCAAATCTTTATTTATCTCACCTGAGGACATCCAGTTGATTTTGCCATCTTCCCAATACTCCAGCACTCTTTTATCTGGAGTGCCGCAGGTCTTCAATTTTGAAAAGTAAATAATTTTGACGATCGGCCATTTGGAATTGATAGAACCTATCCATTCAATTCCGCTGTCCTTCATGGGCACGTCTGGGTCGAGGCCTTTACCCTGGATATGATGAAGGGCATGGACATCATGAATTCAGCCATGATCCTGGAAATATCATGGTTTCAAGAACATGGAATCATGAGGAGGGCAGTGAATAGGGGACTTGCACGCAAATCCTCACATCCCTCAAGGATAGGTATAGACGAGAAATACTACGGCAAGCACCATCGCTATATCACATTGGTGTTCAACCATGACGATCACTCGGTTGAATTCATCTCACTGGACAGGAAGCAGGAATCACTGGACCTTTACTACAGGAGCATAGGTGAGGAAGCCTCCGGCAGCATTGAGGCAGCCCCCATGGACATGTGGGATCCATTCATAGTCTCCACGAAATCAAATGTAACGGACGCAGAATCGAAGATCGTGTTCGACAGGTTCCATGTCATGAAACATATGAACATGGCCCTTGACGATGTCAGGTGGATGGAATCAAGGATGGCAGAGTATAAGGAGATGTTCAGGAAGACAAGGTGTCTCTGGCTCTACTCTCCAGAGAACCTTCCGGACAAGTACGGGGAGAGATACGAGATACTGAAGGAATCCGATCTCAAGACCGCCAGGGTATATGCAATAAAGGAAAATCTGAGGAACCTGTGGAACTGTTCTGGTGAGGATGAAGCACGATCATTCTGAAAGAAATGGTACTGGCGGGCCTCGCATGCCAGGTTGGAGCCGGTTAGGATTGTAGCGAGGATGATGAAGAACTATCTTTACGGTATACTGTCTCATACTTCAGGCACCACATAACCAATGCCATAGCAGAGGGACTGAACTCCAAGATCGCGACAGTGCAGAAGATGGCATATGGATACAGAAATCTGGAGAACCTCAAGACAGCAATTTACTTTCACTGCGGGAATCTGGATGTGAGTTTCTAAAATTCAGGAAATAATATTCATCCCCAAAAATGTGGTATGAACCAATTAATTATTTGCCATTTATTCATAAAATACTGTTGCAATGTTACCCTGGGTGGTGCTAACTCTCTTGAGAGTGTTGACTAAATAATAAGCGGCAATACAACTTAATATTAATGGAAGCTATTTTATGAGCACTTTAAGGCGGTTTCTGTACTTGTTAATGAGATCGCCGACTTTCTTTTTTTCGCCAAAGGTATCCCACTGATCAGCAAGCTGAACAATTATGAAGAACTCCATATAGTCCATGATTTTCTTGTTTTTAGGCTCGAGAGGTAGTTGGAGTCTGTCCGTCGAAGGATCTATGTCCACATACAGTGATTTGTTTTTTAGGTCGTTGTAATAGTCCACGTCTTGAAGATTCAGGAAGTCAATAATCTCTTTGACCATCTTTTTAATGATGCTCGACCTATCGTCCAAGGCAATCTGCCTTGCCATACTTATTTTGGCCTCCCTTGAATCACGCTTTTCCCCTTCTGTGCCATATCTTACGATTCGCTCAATATAGTCTAAATCACTAGCCATATCAAAGGCTGGTATGTTTTCAGCCAAAAAGGACATTACGTTTTTCATTATTTCTATCTTAGTCTTGTGATTCTTAAAAATATCTCTCAAATTCTCTTCCACGCTGCCTTTCACTAATAGTTGGCCTTTGTCATGTGATAGAAGATAAAAATACAATAATATTGACTTAGCAGTTTCTTCAAATGATAGTTCCAGCAGTGCCATTCTAGTCTGAATCGAAAGCGAATTATTCGAGGCATCGTCAAGTAATCTCTCGGCATTCCTCATACAAAGTTTACAATCATGCTCAGTAAAGATGTGTTTTCTTATGGCGTCGTCGTGTTCCCTTCTATCAGCCATGTTTTTGTCTCTTGACTTAGCTGTTTCCAATATTTAAACCATAGCATGCAGAATATTGCATGAATTTCTTCAATACTTGCAACGTAGGCATGGCATTCTCTTTCCGGTATCGATCAGATCCATTTTATGTAGGTCAAGCCTCCTTGAGAAAACACGGAAAAGTTTATTCTCAGGAGAAGGGATCGTGATATGCTCTTTAAATTAGGGAGTAAGGGTCTTCCCCTCCGGGGGAGGATCAAGCAGTTCAATTCCGGCTATGCCTTGACGGAAGCTTTGCCTGCTTCGTTGATCCTCAGGGGCAGACTTATCCCATGCCTTGAAAGACGTATAATTTCCGGGATGCTCATCCTTCAAGAAAGCATGTCCTGGATCATCATCAGGGCAATATACGCAATCATGGCGGTGAAGACCGCACCTACATCCTTCTTCTTCAACTCCTCCATTATCTTCCTTACCATACTGTTAAGGGCATGCTTCAGAAACCTCTTCCTTTTTTCATGTAATAATTTCATCTCCCTACTCCCTCCCTGCTTATGCCTAGCCAGGGTTTTCTGTGCGACACTTATTCTTTTGCTATAATACTCGTACTGAGAGAGAACACTACCACCTTTGAAAATATACCAAGACCCGTCCTCAACGTAGACAGTTGCTGAGTTTACTATTCCTATGTCTATGGAAGCCTTTAGTTTGTCTTCAGCTTTCACGTCATTCTGGACTTCCACTGGTATATATGCATACCAACTCCTCCTAGCCTCATTATAGATTATTTCCAGCCTACCTTGTTTCCCGCGCCACTTCAACTTTCCATTAAAACTCAGAGAGAGTTTGAAGTCCTTCAAATAGATGATCCTCTTTTCCTCATCAATTTCGTAGCGGTCGTTTCTAATGATTATTAACATCTTGTATTTTCCACTTTTATCCTTCCAGTACCCTGGGGGTCTAGGTTTAAACCATTTGGGCAATTTACCCTTCTTCTCTTCGACTAATGAGAAGAAGCTCCTCCAGCTCTCAGCGTTCTTCCTAGCAACCTGTTGTGTGTTAACCTTTAATATTTGCTTGTACTTCTCATACACCTCCTTTTCTGTTTTAGAGAAATCGACCCTCTCCCCTTTCTTAAACTGTTGCATTCTTAACCAGTTCACTTCGTTCCAGCATTTTGCAGTAACGACAGCGAGTTCTTTGAGCTTCTCGTGCGTCTTCTTGTCTACGGTTAGTTTAACCGCGTTAGCCCTCTTCACCTTCCTTCACCCACTGTTCTTCTATCTTTGTATGGTCTCACTGGACACATTGCCAGCTGTCGATACAAAATAACTTCTAGACCAGAGCTTTTTGTACCTCCTTAGCTCTGGGGATTTCTTCAGTATTAGTCTAGCAGACTTCCCCTTGAAGTAGTTTGTTAGATATGATGGCGAATATCTTGGTGGGCAGTTTACGAAGAGGTGTATGTGGTCTGGCATGACTTCTAAGGCTATAATCTCACATCCCAGCTCCTTTGCTATTGATTTTAAAACCTCTTTAGTGTATTCAGCTACCTCGTTAGTTAGTATAGCTCTTCGATATTTTGGGATCCATAGGTAGTGGTAGTTGCACAGATATTTTACGTGTCTCGTCGATTTTAGCTCCACAACGCTTAGAGTATTCCAGAGTTTAAAAAACTTACCCGGCCCCTAGAAGGGGCGAGGCTTGTCTCTCGTTTTTGTCATGAGGCCAAAATTGCAGAATCCGGATGATCTGATGGCACAATACGAAAAGAAAAACTGACCCTCTTCAGATATGTGGACATCCGGAATAATAATTATTTTGCTATTTAAAGACTGCCAGATCCTTACTGGTTCAATCTGATGTGCTGTTCATCCCCATTCCGAGTCTCATCAGTTGATCTCCCACAGCAGGTTCAGATTTGGTCTCTCAGAGGCGATTTTCTCGTGGCAGATCGCCATATTCTTATGTAATGCGATTCGATATTATGGAATTCAATTTATCGATGTCAAATCAAAAGATAGAGGCCCGTGATTATGATGCTGTGATAATAGGATCTGGCGCGCCGGGAATGTCTGCAGCAGTTTACACAGCAAGGTACGGCCTGAAGGTTGTAATACTGGGCCAGAGTGTGGCAGGCGGCCTGACCGCAGAAGCCCCACTGGTTGAGAATTATCTTGGATACAAGGCCATAAAAGGGACAGATCTTGCATCAAACTTTGCAAAGCATGCCCAGGAATATTCACAGATAATAGACAATACTCTCCGGAACATATTCCATTGTGGATGACATGAACGGATCCCACATGTCCATTGATACCGCTGTTATGTTTGAAAGGTCTTCTTCTGTACAAATCGCAGTCCCCTTAAAACCTTACATTTCCATATGAACTTTTTCTAAATTCATATTTGGGCGAATTGATTTCCGAGTGATTATCTTTGTGAATTAGCTCTACTTAAATAATTTGAAAAATAAATAATATAATAAGTCTATTCAACGCATAGATTAAAGATGGCAGACAATACATAAGATTCGGCACATTGCGCTACGTACAATGGTCGAAATTAATAAAACAAAATATTTAGATTAATAGAATTTTTCCAAAATCATTTAGTTTGTATAAATAAGGATAATTTCTTGTACCTTTACCTAGTCTCATAATCATGTCAAGTGATAGGAGACTCTTTAGTCTCCTAGATATAGTAGAAGTATCTATTTTTAATGATCTTGAAAGATCTTTTATTGTTTTGGGATCTTTGCTTATTTCTCTTATTAAAGTTATGTATTTATTATTGTATATATTGATTTTTTTTAATCTCTTGGCCTCTATCATAACGGTCTTATCAATATATTTGTCATAGATAACCATTGGTATATTTTGTTTAAAGGCATGAATTGTGAGTGCAGATACGCCTAGACCTGAACCACATGATACATTTATCCATCTCGGAATACCTTTTGTTTTGCATATTTTTTGAAGTATTAAAAAGACTTGGAAGAAGTTGTTTACATCTCCTATCCCTACAAATTCAGTCTTTATTCCAGATAATTTTAAAAAATCTAAAATTTCTTTTCTTGCTTGTTCATATTCAAGGTTTCTATCATAAATGATGGATAAAGTTGAAATTTTTGGAATTCCTGAGAAGAAGGGTTTTATAATGTATTCACCTTCTCGTTCAAGGATTGCTATTCCGTAGTTTTCAAGCATATTTATTTATACTGCGGTAATTTATAAAATTTTTGCAACGAGTTATTATTTTCATTATTTTTTGCATAGAATAAATTTGTTTATATACATATAAATTTTTATATATTGGTAAGCTACATGAATGAAAATATAGGTTCTATAAATATTAGCTCTGATGCTTACAAACGGGATAAATCTCTCTTCTGGAAATCAGTCTACGCTCTGCTAATACTTGCATTGGCTCTGTTGATAGGTGGAATAATAATGCAGGTTTTATTCCACGTAACAAAAGCACCATTGCTTCTAGGATTAATTGTGGCTTTTCCATTAGCTATCCCTCTGGAACTGTGGAACTTTACTGACCCTGATACGTTGTTTAGAGTAATGGCGTTTCAAGATAGATTCCTAATGGTATGTTTTGGGTTTGCAATTGGCCTGGGCTCAATAATTCTCTACCTTGTAGCTATATTCACGCATCCAAATTTCGGTATAAAGGATTTCTTCGTTCCTGGCATAGTGATAGGAGGCCTCATATTTGGGATCGGAGTAGGACTAGCAGGATACTTTCCTGGAACCATCTGGATAGCACTCGGTCAAGGAAGGAGGGATGCAATATATGCGTCTTTTGGGGGCCTTTTAGGTGCTTTTACTTGGTCTATAATATTTGGAAATGTTAAATGGTTCTTCTGGGATACGTTAAACTTTGGTCCTATTACCTGGGCATCAGTCGCCGGTATATCAAGCAAATTTGGTGTTTTTGCAGTCAGTCTGGTGTTTGGAATTATCCTCCTACTGGTCTTTCTTTTGCTTCCAAGATACCCAAAAAGTAAAGTGAAGGATTCATGCGGTTATCATATGCTGGGCAAAAGTGAGAAGACGATAACTTTCGATTTGGTCATAAGCGAGGACTTTGAAAAATATCCAAAAGCTAATAGATATTTAACAAAACTTATTAACGAAAGCAGCAAAGAAAACGCCAGGATGACTATACCTCTAGGGCTTGCTTTTACAATTACTGCTGTTGCAGTTATAATACTCCATCAAATATTTGGAGAATCTACTACATTTTCATGGATTGGAGCTCAGCTATCGTATCTCGCCAATCCGACTTGGGCAGCTTCAAACGCATATTTCCAATTATTCGGTGGACTTCACATGGTTAATGGTGTTCCTGTGAACCATCCATTCAGCGAAATTGGGTGGGAACCATTTACTGATCTGAGCTCGTTCCTTGGCGGTTTGATCGCAGCGACATTGATATCTAAGAGATATATGGCATTCAAACCTCAAGTTCCAAAGATATGGAGCCATAGCCACAACCCAAAATACAGGCCAATTGGAGCCTTCCTAGGGGCCTTTATGGTATTGTTCGGGGCGCGTATGGCGAACGGCTGTGCCTCAGGGCACATCCTTAGCGGCAACATCCAGATGGCTATTTCTAGTTTTGTCTTTATGATTTTTGTACTTCTGGGAGCCTGGGTTACATTGAGATACTTTATGCATCTCAAAATTAACTCTCAGGGTTACACAAAATAATATTATAAACCTTCATAAAAATTATATTTTTTAACTATGGAATACGTATAGTATTGAAATTAGAATTTCCATTTTTAATATAACATGTTTTATATTAATATAATCATGAAAATTAATTATAACTATGTCGATACTCTTTAATTTTTAGAACTCTATTATTTGCTCTGACGTCGTTAAAAAATCGTTATTATCTTATCACGATAAGTACCCAAAGATATAGGATGTAATTTCCCATGATTATGAAAAGAGAATAAATATTAACTGAAAATCAATAAACATTCATATGGCGAAAAAAATAGTCATAATAGGGGCTGGAGCTGGGGGCGGAATTTCTCTTAGTAAACTTAGGCGAGTGTTGAAAGACGAAGATGTTGATATAACTATAATCGATAAATTGGGAAGAACAGATTTCCAGCCGTCTTACATTTTCTTATCAATAGGTCAGAAAAGAGTAAAAGATTTATCTAGAGACTTTAACCTTCTAAATGGTGGGCATGTAAAAACAGTAAAGGATGAAGTTGTATCTGTTGATGCACAAAACAGGATCGTAAATACTTTAAAAGGCAAATATAGTTATGATTATCTTATTATGTCTCCGGGCCCAGATATAAAAAAAGATTCCTTTGAAGGCATAGAAGCTACAGATAGCGTATGGACATTGGAAGATTCCCTTAAGCTGAGAGCCAAAATAAAAGAGTTCAACGGAGGAAAGATACTCATAAGCGTGTCCTCACAATGGTACAAGTGTCCGCCAGTGCCTTGGGAGATGGCCCTATTGCTTGATGATTACTTTAGAAAAAAGAACATGAGGGATAAGGTTGAGATAACCGTTGCTCATCCTGTATCTAAACCCATGGAGATGTATGGGCCTGGATTGTCTGATCCATTTGCAAAAATGTTGGAAAAAAGATCGATCGGTGGATTATATGGAAAGAAACTTTTAGGAATTGATGCTTCAAAAAAGGAAGCTGTCTTTGAAGATGACGATAGGTTGAGATTTGATCTTTCAATAGTTGCTCCTCCACATTCACCACCATCATTCATAAAAGATAACGAATATCTCAGATCAAAAAATGGATGGGCTTCAACCAATTTAAAGGATTTTAGAAACCCGAAATACGATGACATTTTCGCAATCGGTGATGTAATAGCTCCTACTATACAAATAGGTATGGCAGGTGTACTTGCCCATTTTCAGGCAGATACAGCTTCCTCTGCTATAGCTGAGGATATAATTGGTTATCCATTTATAGACTACAATAAGAATGCCGTGTGTATAATAGCGACAGGCAGTTCTGGGGTATTTTCGTATTGTGATCTTTCAGCCAAATTAACAGATCCAAGCGTAAAGTTTCCGGAGTGTAGGATGATAGGGAACGATCCTCTTTTCAGATTCGCTCATGATTTATATGAAGTGAATTTCCTTTCGTCCATATATGGCAATAGGTGATTTGAATGGATGAAAATAAAGAGAAGGATATTAATGATATAAGTAAAGAACTTAACAAATTGAAACCCACTATAGATCTTCTTAAGTCAATGCAAGAAACAGGAATGACTGAGACGTTAAAGTATCTCGTTGAGAATTATGATACAATTTTCAATCTCACAGCTAGGATGGACATTTACGATATAGCTACTGGGCTCAAGAAGCTTTCAAAGCTGGCAGCTTCATTGAGTTCAATAGACGATAATTATTTTGATGAACTTGCTAGGATAGTTAAGAATCTTCCGGAGGTAATAGAAAAATCAAATAAAGCTGCAGATGAAAACAAGAATATAGGGGTACTAGGCCTATTAAAGTTAATGAGATCGAACGATATCCTTTTTTTGATCTTTATGGCTTTGGAAATATCAAGAGAACTTAGAAAAAAATGAATATTCAAGTTTTCGAAAGGAGGAGAGATTTAATCTCTTCTGCATTTTTTGGCGCATAACCATTGTAATCATTGTTGAAGTAAATGTAAGCATAATCTGGCGATAAATCGATGATCCTATTGAGCATATCCTTCAGTTTTTCTAAAGGATAATCCGTAGCATATCCGTTTGTATCCCCATGCATTCTCATATATATGATAACATCTTGGATCAATAGGAACGGCAAATCTTTCGAACTTACCGTTGCTATGTGGAATCCATTATCTACCAATGAAGATAATATTTTTTTATCGAACCAACTTTTGTGCCTGAATTCCAATACCCTGCAATATTTGGATAATGGGATTTTCGCAATGAGTGATACGTTCTCTTCGCTATATTTAAATGAGGGCGGAAACTGGAACAATAAGCATCCTAATTTTTCTTTAAGCTTTCCTGCTACGTTGTAGAATTTCAATATTTCTTCATCGGTATCCCTAAGTCTTTTAATGTGGGTGATGGATCTATTTATCTTTAAACTGTAGGTGAAATTTTCCGGTGATGAATTATACCAACCCAAAGCTGTTTTATCCGAAGGAAAACGATAGAATGTTGAATTAAGTTCTACAGTATTAAATCGAGACGAGTAATAACGGAACCAATACTTCGTATGTATATCTTCAGGATAAAACCTGCCTTTCCAGTGAAGATAGAACCATCCAGAACAGCCTATAAAAAATTTTACCATGTGTCCCAGTTATAGTAATATATTACAATTTCTTTATCTTTATGAATTTATGTTTTTAGATCTTTGTGCCTCATGTTCTTGAAATATTATAGAAAATTCGTTCTAGTGTTAACTAAAAGGAACAACGAGGCAATTTTTTTATAAATGTGTATTATTCATAAAATAATCATATTTATGAATATTCTGTACAGATATGATAAGTTTAAATATTTCTATGAAATTATTAGGTGATTAAGCAGAGGAATATAAATGATAAGTGTGACAGCATATGAGTGGATCGGCCTATTCATTGGTATGATTATTGGCGGATTGGCTGAGGCGTGGGGGATCTCTAACCCTGAAGTTCTCATCAGACTTGGAAAATGGGAAGACAGGCTATTCATCGGCTGCATCGCAATTGCAATAGGCGCAGGTGCAATAGTACTATATGGGCTTTCAGCTCTAGGAGTGTCTTTCCATTGGGGTATAAAGCCAGATTACGTGATCGGTGTTGCTCTCGGTGGGATAATATTTGGTACTGGTATAGCCATATCTGGCTACGTGCCGGGTACCGTCTGGATGGCCCTCGGTGAAGGGAGGAGAGACGCAATATACGCTGTGCTTGGTGGCCTTCTGGGTGCTGCAAGCTGGACATTGATTTATCAAACAAGTTTTGGACATTGGCTTACAACTTACCTGAACTTTGGTCAGATTTATTTCGGTGGAAAAGTCGGTACTGACTTAAAATTAGGCTTTATTATAGCGATAGTTTGGGCTATCATAATGTTCGTTATAGCATATACGCTTCCAAGGTATAGAAAAGGGAAGAGTTGTGCATACCTTTCCACACACAAAAATTATAAACTGGATGCAGAGGAAGAAAAGGAGTATATAGAGACAGCAAACTTCTTGATGGAAGGAACTTCTATGCCTATCGGTAAAAACAATTTACCAGAGAAGGTAAATTATCACTGGACAGTTTCATCAAAACTCTTCGGCGTAACTATGCTGTCTGTTGGGATCATTATAGGTCTTACCGTAGTGCTTGAGATGTTTCTGCACCAGATATTTGGAGAATCAACTACATATTCATGGATTGTTGCTCAGATATGGCTTCCGGCTGGGTACTGGCAGTACAGCACAATAGTTGTACACACCATAGGATGGGAACCATTCAGTGATATAGGTACCCTATTCGGTGCATTCCTCGCTTCAATCTTCTTCACAAGGAGATTCCAGGCTTTCAGTAATGTTATACCTCCATCTTGGAAGGAAAGATTTGGGAACAGCCAGATCAAAAGGGCTGCTGGGGCTTTTTCAGGAGCATACCTGATGCTGCTTGGTGCACGGATGGCAGACGGATGTGCCTCAGGACACATATTGAGTGGTGATTTACAGATGGCTGTGAGCAGCTTGGAGTTCTTCATATTCGTAGTAATATTCCTGCTTCTTGTTGCTCATATAATATACAGGAGGTAAGTGAGATGTCAAGTGAAATTAATGAAGAAAAATTAAACACAACTATGGAGGAAAGAAGAAAGAAGGAACCCGAGAGAAAAAATGAAGGTGGAATAAAAGCGTTCATATTAAGCATGGTGGCTATTGTCGTGATTACGGCTGCGTTGACCTCGGGCACATACAAGGGATACGATCCTAACCCTTATTCAGTGGCAATAACCGGATTCTTCGCCATAGTAACTATAGTAATGACAGCAGTATGGTATAGATCGAAATACAATAATTACTTTTACAATTCGGATCAAAAAAATTAATGGCTATTGCCATTAATTCCTATTGAGAGTTGCAGTCATGCAGTGAGCTCCACCGTATCCTCCTGTTAGTTCTATCAACTCTGCATCTATAAAATCTATTCCAAAATCTTTTATCTCCTTTCTATTTGGGAATATTTTTTCTCCTATTTTACTCAGTTCTGTTTTTATTACTTCTTCAGTTGATTTATCAAATGCCCTCTGGCTTATTAGCCGTTTTATGACACTTTCCACGTTAACAGATATTATCTTTCTATCGCTTATTGTTAGGAAATTGGAAGAATAGGCAAGTTGTTCTGGAACTGTTAGGTCTATGAAATTAAAACCCTTCTCCTTCAAGTATTCGTAAAGGTTAGTTTCGCTTAATTTTTCGTATCTGCTCCTTGATTTTTTCCCGTAAACGCGTGCTTTTGCCCTTTTTGCGAGATATGTGGATGTAACGGCAATACCATCGCCAGCCAAATTAAAGTAAGTATCCAGATGCATGTTCACCATATTGTCCTCCTGAGAAAATTCGTATTTTGGATTTTCAACAACTAGCACCTCGTCACAGTCTATTTTTCCTGAAGATAATGCCTGGAAAGCGCCATTGTAATCTGTCCTCGATCCAGTTCCTATAAATGCGAAATCGCCTGCGGGCATGAAATCTCCCCCTTCAAAATGTGCGTTTTGAGGCATTTTAAAGGCGTCCGTTTCGCCAAACACGTTCAGCAGTACGAAACTGGTTATATCAGATTCACTCTTTCTCTGTTCTCTCTTCATATTTCCAATTATCACTCCGGAATCAGCTACTGCCTGCTGATCCCTCATAAAATAGAGGTTAGCCAGCGGTATATTCGAGTAGACAGTAGGATAATTGCCTGAGTTTTCATAGTCGTTTTTAAGGTCTATAGATGGTTCAAGTATGAGATAATCAAGAAGCGTTTTACTGTCTATTTGCCTGATATTTTCAGCGAATTCGTTTTCTGCCCTTCTTATATCCTCTATCCTGCCATAGAAATGTACTATAGACCTGACATAGTTCAGTAAAAGCTCCCTGAAATTTGCATCATAATCAGCCTTTTTTATTATTTCTTCTTCAAGCCTGTATACTTTAATTCCATTCTCCCGTAAAATTTCTTCAAGCCTAATGTGCTCTTCAATGGCTTTTTTTACACTGAAAACTCTCTCGAATAGAAAAGGCCTCGGAGCAAGCATCGCATACTCTATTTCTATGGATGGCCTGTGTATCATGACCTCCCTGAGGGGAGACCACTCTGACCGTGCTCGCATATACCAATATAGCTAACTCAATTATAAACTTCAATTTATTTGGCCATGTGGTGAAGTATCTGTCACATGAAGTATTTTCCTTTGTATGTGAATAAATAGACTTCATCAGACTCTGGAGTGCCTTTGACCGTGATCATCTTAAAAGTCTGTGCATCCATCAGGAGGCTTTCATTTCCCTGCCTTGAGACAACTATGAATTTTCTCATTTGTGGTTCTTTGGTGACGATCTTTCCATCGTTTACAAAGAACGTGTTTCTGTTTATCCTTGTCTTATCTTCTGTTTCTACGTCAATCACATCTATGTGCCTATTCCTTATGGCGGTAAGTATATACTTCTTCCTGTTTACAGAAAGGAGCGATCCCTCCTTAGCATCAAGTATCCTCAACGAATACGTGAATCTGAAGAACTTCTTTCCATCCTTTACTCCAGCCAACGTTTTCGTAACTATTATGCTTGAAAAGAAATGATCTAGGACAAAGGATGAAACTACATCGCCGTCAGTCCTCTTGCCTAAATATATGTCAATCCCTTCAGGCTTTTTTTCCACCTTTGAAATAAAAGATTCAGCATCTTCCTTCTTTCTTTTCTCGACAATAGCTTCGATACTTTCAAGGACTGATTCTAGTATATTATCATACTTTGTGCTTACTGTCCTTAACTGTATTGTAGCTTCAAAATATGAACCAGTTATCTTGTTGCAAGTTGGGCAGCTTATGTAAGTAACGGAATAAGGAATAGCTACATTTTGAATTTTGTCCTTCATATTGCTTCTTTTTATTGTAACCGGAAGTATTATCTGCTTATTCTTTTCATCGAAGAATATGCCCTTTTCATCGCCTGAAATCCGGGCATTAACGTCGCTGCATTTAACTTCATCAAGCAGCATCGGCAACAGCTTATTGCCGTAGCTATCCCTGTACCATTTTTTACCTATGCGTATAGATCCACACTTTGGGCAGAATACCAAGCTGACTGGGCCGATATTTTCAACGTTTGTGTTATCATAAATGCAACTGCTGCACATGCCATGCTCAACAGCTTCATTTCTGCCACAAACTACACACTTCATTTAATACCTATATTGCGAGTTTATTATTAAGTTTTGAGGCGTACTTTCTTCGCCCTTACAATTGCTAAGTTTGCAAGGTATATCGATACTACTATGTCTATGACAGAGATGCCAAACACCTCACCTTCAGCCACTGAACCCCATCTTACGGAAGAATACACGATCCAAGATGCGAGTATTATTAAAATTATTGTAATGCCAAATTTTTTGTCTCCAACTAAATACATACCAATACCAATCGTTACAAATGATATCGAACTCAATATGAAGAACCATATTGAAACAAAGGCGTGTGGATAGGTGCCCTCGTGGTAGATACCTATAAGAGCAAGGAATAGGGCCGATATTATAAAGAAGGATAGCCCCATTATCTCTACTTTTGAATTTACGTGTGATATAGAAAGGACTGAAAAAGAAAATACAAGGAGAGCAGTAACCATTAATCCTCCATTGTAAATGAACGGATATGTTGGAGCAGGATGTCCGTTTGAGATGAAGTTTCCTCCACCCAAATCACTGAGTGCATTTACATTTATCCTAAACCACGGGTTAAAATGTATAGATATAGCAATGGTTAACCATGCACATATGATAGCTGCTATTCCTGTGAAAAATATTAAATTGTAAAAATCCCGCTGCATCAAAAATAATATATAAATTAACGTTAAGAACTTTTTCTAAGAAAAGATTTTTAATCGCAAAAAAATTGTCTAATATTGGAAAGAAAAGGTACATCTATACTGCCGCTCCATTATGGGCACCCTCCTGAATATTTATACTGCAGGGCAGTAAAGCTTTCTGGCCTGCTCTCAGAGCTCGTTATAGAGAACTACGGTGTAGAAGAACTAATAAGGAGGATCGCAGACCCCTTCTGGTTCCACTCTATGTCCTTAGCTATAGGCTTCGATTGGAACTCTAGCGGTACTACTGTATTTGCACTTAGCGCTTTGAAGGATTACTTCAGCAAAAGACCCGGCGAGATCGTAATCTGTGGCGGAAAGGGAAAGAAAATGGGTAGTATGCAGGATGAACTCGAATCTGCTAGAGCCTTAGGGTTTATTACAGCAAGTGAATCCAACAAATTATCGGTGGATGCAAAGAGAGTAGCTAAAATCGATAACAATCTTTTGCAGGATGGTTTTGATATATACCTGCAGTTTCTTGTGGTCTCTTCAAAGGGTACCCATGCCGTAGTGCAGCAGGGCATGAATACTCAGCTGCGATCTGCAAGGAGATATCATTGGACCTTAGGCAATACGTTTGCAGGTATTGATGGCAGAAACGGCATCTCTTCTGAGCTAGTGTTGGATAGAACGTTAGACTTATCGGCTAAAGAAAGTGAAGGGAATAGGAAAGGTATAGTTGACGTTATACGGGAGAAGTCCTTTTTGAATGTCCCTGGCGAGAAACAAGCTACTCTCGATGGATTTGTTATGCCTGAGCTAAGGATGGATTATAGGATCAATTGGAATAAAGTCAGGAATCTTTACGAATATAATGTAGACGACTTCGAGCAGGTGTACATGGCCCCAGGCATTGGAAAAAGCACCATAAGAGCCCTCTCCTTCCTTGCGGAGATAGTATACGGAGAAAAGCCTTCTTTCAAGGATCCAGTAAAATACTCGTTCGCATTAGGCGGCAAAGACGGGGTGCCAAAGCCTGTCAACGTATACGATTATGACAAAGCGATCGAGTTCTATCAAGATGTCCTAAAACACATTGAAATCGGTGATCAATCTAGAAAGAACCTTGTTAAACTATTGGCAAGAATGAGTGCTGAGGCTTCCAGAATAAAATAATTATTATTTAAAAACATTTAAATTTGAATCTGCTATTTGTGAAACATGGCAGAATACAAATGCTATGTTTGCGAAAAGCCAGTTAAGACCGGGGAAAAATTCACATTTACTAAGAAAGGTTCAGTTCACTATGACTGCTTTATTGCAGACAAAAGGAACAAACTGGGCGAGGAGAAGCTTGAAAACCTTAGAGTCCTATCGATTTTATTAGACTCCAATCTGCAGAACCTTGTTAATGTACTAGGTGTGCCTGCAGATTCTCCTGAATTAGCTGAAATAAAAAGGCAAAATATTCAAAGCATAGAGAAAATGGCAGGTGATATAACTAGAAAGATAGAAGAATTATGATTTTGCTTTTTTAACCTTTTTAAATTCTGTGTAGCCGCACCTACCACAGGTGAACCTGTCTGCGTGTTCAGCAAGAAACACTCCAGGGCCGCACCTTGGGCAAAATCTGTGCTTCCTTACAAGTTTTCCATCCGCGATTTCGTATAGTTCTCTCTTTTGCATTCATACACCCCTTATTTTGCTTCCTTCTGTTTTAGCCCGTTTCTTATCAGTTCGTAGTCTGGTTCATACAGCATTGCACTGGCTTTGTCTTGGTATATCTTTGTATATCCCACAATTTCGTGCTTGCCAGTAAGCTGTTTGTTGCTCTCCACTATGATAAGCTCTTTCTGTGCGCCCTCGTGCTTCGCAATTATTTCCTTTATCTCTTCCCTAGAAGGTGTCCTTGCGTTTTCAAACTTTAGCGTGTACTTCAATTCCTTCCTCTTTAGGATAGGATTGTCCCTCTTTTCAGTTATTACTAATTCAACCATACCATTCACCTTTATTCTATGGCCATCTTGGCAATAACCTCGGTTACGTGATCCCTAAGGTCATCTGTAACTGTCAAGGCGGCCATACCAACATCGGGTATGCCATAGGCTATTACCGTATTATTCTTTGAATAATAAATTATCGGAAGGACAGCAAGATCCTCCTCACCGATGACCTCTATCCGTGTCGGCTTATTATTTTCTATCGAACTCTTTATAGCTTCTATGAGATCGAAAGATATAGTTCCAGGGTCGTTTCTTACAGTTATAGATCCTTCTTCGTGTTGAAATATGCTTTCTCCTCTCTTTGTTTTTAAATCGACAATTTGGAGAAATAATTTCGCGCCTGCTCTCCTTAGATTCGTTGTAGTCACATCCCCAACTGAATCCAACTGTGTTGATTTGGAGACCTCTACCATCTCATCTATCGTTACTAGCTTCCCATTTCTTTTCTTTATTTCTTCCCTAGCCTCAGCAGTAATTATATATTTACTGCCTGACCTTAATAGCATACATACCTGGCTCAGATATTCCTGCACGCTTAGCAATTGCAGAAAATTCCGGTTCTGTTATAATGAGGAATCCAAACCATTCAGTTGTAGTCTTCTCATCTGGATGAATTGGGCATGTTTTCTCAGGTGTTAGCCTTTTACATTTTTTGCAGGCCCTATACTGTACCTTCATGCTTGTGCCTCCTTTTCCAACCACTCTAGCTTCCCTAATCCGACCTGCTTCATAGTGAATCCTATCTTGCTATCCTCAACAGATGACGAAGCCAGATTTAAGGCCACTATCCTTACCCTTACCTTGTCGCCAACCTTAAGATCCCTCTTTGTATCTTTTCCTATAAACCTCTTATTCTCAAGATCTACGTCTATCCTATCATCCATAATCTGGCTTATATGGAGAAGCCCCTCGAATGAGCTGAATTTCACAAATGCGCCAAACTTCTGTACAGAAACAACCTCTCCGTCCACTATCTCCTGCATTTCGGGGTAGAATACTAATGCACTGTATTTTACCTCTTGATATACGCCACCGTCGCCGTGAACTATTGAGCCTTCGCCGACTGCCTTTGTGCTTATGATAGATATGACAAGATACTTCCCCTCGTTTACACCCGTTTTTTCATTTACTACATCTACTAACTTCCCCTCGAGGGAACGCTTAGTTACTTCCTCAACGGCCTTATCGTAATCCTCACCAAGCATATCCGGAGGGATTCTTGCTATATATTTATCTTCAACCATCATATACATACATATCACCTTTAACTGGACTTATATTATTACTATTATATTTTACATGCTTGCTAAGTCAACTTATATTTAAACTTAAACCTTATTCATAAGATAATAATTAATTTTGCTTAAGATTAATGGAACCAGGATTTGTGGTTCTCCTTTATATCGAAAAGTTCCCTTATGAGTTCTCTCTGCTTTGCCGTTAGCCTTTTTGGTACTTCGACATTAATTCTAACTAGAAGATCACCTGAACCATGCCCATTTAAGTGTGGCATTCCAGCGCCCTTTATTTTAATCACATCTCCTGGTTGGGTCCCCTCAGGAATCTTTAGGTTATATTTTTCATTGAATATTTGTATAGGTATGTCTGCACCTAGCGCCGCCTGACCAAAGTTGATCTTTTGGTCGAGCAATAGGTCGTCGTTAATTCTCTGTAGATTCTTGTCTTGTTTTATCCTTAGGATAACGTAGAGATCCCCGGTTCGGCCATCATAGGACTGACCTTTTCCAGAGACCCTTAACCTCAGATTATCTGTTGCACCCCTTGGTATTTTAACAGTTATATCCTCGTCTACGACTATCGTACCCGTCCCGTTGCATCTTGGGCATTTTTCCTCAGGTATTCTACCCTTACCACCACATGTGTTGCAAGTCGTAACAGTTACCATTCTAAAAAAGCCCTGGCCTCTAACTACTCTCTGCTGACCTGTGCCATGGCAGGTTGGACAAGTTATTAGTTTCCCGTTTTTAGCACCAGTTCCCTTGCAATCTGGGCAAATAGCATTTCTCCGGAATTTTATCCTTTTCTCTGTTCCGTAATATGCTTCTTCCAGTGAAATGTCAAGGTTCGTATACATGTCGAGGTCGATGTTCCTCGTAGACTGTCTATTGCCAAACCCTGAGAAGAAATCGGATCCAAAGTTACCGCCGAAGATTTCATTGAATATGTCATTTATGTCGCTGAAATGAGTAAAGTTATCCCAGTTGAAGTTGCTGCCTCCGCCGCCAAAATCAACAGACCCTGTTTGGTCATAAATGCGCCTCTTCTCAGGGTCCGAAAGGACTTCGTAAGCTTCGCTGATTTCCTTGAATTTTTCTTCAGCTTCTGCCTTGTTATCTGGATGTAGATCAGGATGCCATTTCTTTGCAAGCTCACGGAATGCCTTTTTAATATCTTCCTCAGAGGCATTCCTATCTACGCCAAGTATTTTGTAATAATCCTTTGCCATTCTATCTTTCTTCGATTATTCTAACTCTTCTCTTTGTACTCCGCATCAACGGTCTTATCATTTTCTTGTTTTGAAGAGTTCTGGTTTCCACTGCCTGTCTGTGTAGTGCTTGATGCAGACTGGTACATTTTTGTGCCTACTTCCTGTATATCTTTAGATATCTTTTCCATAAGCGTCTTGACGTTGTCCATGTTCTTTTCCTCTATGGCTTTTCTTAGATCTTTGACTTCCGAAAGTATCCTATCTTTTGTCTCCTTGTCCACTTTGTCACCAGCCTCGTTTAGAGTCTTTTCAACACTGTATGCTAATGATTCAGCGTTGTTTAAAGTCTCGATCTGTTCCTTCATTTTCCTATCTTGCTCTGCGTACTGTTCAGCTTCTTTTTTCATCCTCTCAATTTCATCCTTTGAGAGCTTTGTGGAAGCGGTTATAGTTATGCCCTGTTTCTTTCCAGTGGCTTTATCTACTGCAGTGACGTTAAGTATGCCGTTTGAATCTATATCGAATGTAACCTCAATCTGTGGAATACCCCTGGGCGCAGGTGCAATACCGGTTAGGTTGAACATACCAAGAGAGACATTGTCTTTTGCTAAAGGCCTTTCTCCCTGTACGACGTGTATTGTGACAGTGGTCTGCATATCCTCTGCCGTTGTAAATACCTGGCTTTTCCTTACTGGGATTGTAGTGTTTGCTGGGATTATTGGTGTGGCAATGCCGCCAAGAGTTTCAACGCTCAGTGTCAACGGCGTTACATCAAGCAGAACAATATCTTTTATTTCACCCTTAAGTACCGCACCCTGGATTGCCGCTCCAATAGCCACGGCTTCCATTGGGTCTACACCACCTTCGGCTTTAATACCTAGATAATCCTCAACGTATTTCCTGACGTATGGTATCCTGGTTGGGCCTCCAACGAAAAGCAGCTTAGTTATATCGGTCTTTTTGAGCTTTGCTCCTTCAAGGGCTTTATCTATCGGTGCTTTCACTCTTTCTACTATCGGTGAAATAAGCTCCTCAAGTTTAGCCCTTGTAAGCGTCATCTTAATATGCTTTGGTCCAGAACTTGTTACCGTTATATACGGTAGATCAATATCACTTGATAATGTTGTCGATAGTTCTATTTTAGCCTTTTCGGCTGCATCTCTAAGCCTTATGTAAGCGCCCCTGTCCTTTCTTAGATCTATGCCCTCCTTTTTCTGGAAGTCATCAGCAATATAATTGACGATGGCTTCGTCCATATCGGTACCGCCTAATTGGGTATCTCCAGAAGTTGAAAGTACCTGGACGTTCGGCCTCTTCGAAATCTCAATTATCGTGACATCGAGAGTGCCTCCGCCTAGATCAAAGACTAGGATCTTCTCGCTCTTTCCAGATTTGTCGACTCCGTAAGCGAGGGCAGCAGCCGTTGGTTCATTGATGATCCTTTTTACGTCAAAGCCGGCTATTGTTCCTGCGTCCTTTGTTGCTTGCCTCTGATTATCGTTGAAGTATGCAGGAACGGTTATAACAGCCTCGTTGACAGGTTCTCCTAGGAATGCCTCGGCGTCCTTCTTTATCTTTTGAAGTATAAAGGCAGAAATTTGCTGTGGAGTAAACTCTTTATCAAAAACTTTGAATTTATAATCTGTACCCATCTTTCTCTTAGCAGCAAATATTGTGCCTTCTGGGTTTAGGAGCGCCTGTCTCCTAGCAGGCTCTCCTACCAGCATCTGCCCATCCTTTGTAAAAGCTACATAACTTGGAAATGCCTTACCGCCAATCGAGACCCCTTCAGAACTTGGTATGACGGTGGGTTTTCCAGAGATCACGACAGCAGCAGCAGAGTTACTTGTTCCTAGATCTATACCTATTATCTTCGACATATTCATCACCTTTTAACAACAATTACCTTAGATGTCCTCAATACACTGTTATTAAGGGTATAACCCCTTTGAACTTCGTATTTGATTTTGCCATCTTCGCCATCCTGAGTCATTCCGATAGCTTCATGCAGGTAGGGATCAAATTTTTCTCCCTCGGCTTTTATGGGTTGGAGACCATATTTTGAGAGTATACTGAGCATCTGATCCCTTATTCTGATTAGGTTGTTATCTTTTTCTGCTTGGATCGCAGCATCCATTGAATCTATCACTGGGAGAAAGTCCTTAATAAGACTCTCATTGGCATTTTTTCTGATAATTTCAGTTTCCCTGTCTTTTATTTTAAGATAATTCTCCATATCGGCGAGCTTATGTTTATATGCTTCTGAAATCTCAGCTAATTTTCTGCTGGACTGTTCAGCAATGCTACGGTAAAGTATGGCTTCTTCAGCTCTCTTCTTCAGATTTCTTGTCTTTGACTTTATTATTTCAGTGCTTATAGGATCCTTAATGTAATTTGATGACGAAGGTGAATACATCCATCAGGTATATTTGTTCTTCTATATAAAGATAGTGAGATATCTGATAGTATCTATCAATTGCCCTCTATTTTCACTATTTTAATATAGTGTGCAGTCATTTAGTGCTAAATTATGGCATATATTTATGGTTTTAGAACTCTTGATCGAAGGGTATTCTATCTCGCACTATCTAGGCTCATAAGAGCCTCAGGTAGAGTATCTTCCTTTATTTTCCTACCGCTAATCTTTATCGAGATATATAGTATCAGCTTTCTGATAACTGGCCTAATACTTGGATCTTCTGCCATAGCTATGGCTTTCGTCCAGTATTATTCAGGCCGCTGGACAGACAGGATAGGTAGGAGGTTTTTCCTAATAGTAATCCCAATACCGGCTGCTGTTTTCTATTTTTTAATGTTTACAACGGTCTATTTGCACATGTCCGTTATTCTTTTGATAATATTTTGGTACGGAACGATAATAACTAATTCGCTTCAGTACCCTGCAATAGAAGCTTCTGTAGCCGATGTTACCAGCACAAGCGAGAGGTTATCAGGATACACTCTTATAAGAATAATGGCTAACTTAGGTGCAGCAGTTGGACCACTTGCGGGAGGATTTCTGGCTGGCATAAACTTTTCTTATATTTTTTTGCTCGCATCCATTTTTACAGTCATAGAGCTGTTTATACTATATTACAATGTGCGTGAAACATTCCTACCTGCAAGAGCAATAGCGGAAAAGATAAAACTTAAGATATTTAAAACAGATCGTTTCTTCTTCCTCTTTACGCTTGTCGGCGTATTTTTAGGCTTCACGCTAAGGCAAAACGGCCCAACACTAACCGTTTACGCTTTCGACCTCAAGAACCTACCATTAATGGACATAGGTTACCTCTATTCGTTGAACGGTATAGTTGTCATTGCCCTACAGATGCCAATACTAAGACTTATGTCTTCAAGGTCCAACCCAGTCTTCTGGCGTGGCATCGGTACGATCTATTATTCAATCGGCTTCGTTATACTAGGGATTGCTCCGACTTTTCTATACATTCTCCTCGCTATGTTTATATTTACCGTTGGTGAGGATTTTATGTCTCCTACTACTCAAACTATAATAACGACTTTAGCTCCAGCTGAGAAGAAAGGAAGTTATATTGGTTCATACAATTTGCTCACGAGCTTCGGTCGTTTCTTCGGCACTATTTTCGGTCTCTATTTTCTATTCATCTATCAAAAAACAACCTTCACTTTTTGGATAATTATAGCAACTTCCACAGGTGTAATTGGGTTGCTGTACATATTTATGAGCGAGAGCTTTATTAAGAGGACAAGCAAGATAGCTACACTTCCAGGAAAAGCTTAATAAGTTATTATAGATATTATTAATATGAAAATCTCCATAAAAGATTTTGAAAACGAATCATCAATACCGACTAAATTCACCTGTGATGGAGAAGACGAAATGCCCGTATTGTCTGTTACGGACGTCCCAAAGGAAGCCAAGTGTCTCGCTTTAGTTGTCGACGATCCAGATGCACCGTCCGGTTTATTTACTCACTGCATTATATACGATATACCTTTAAGCAAAATGGAGATAGATTCATCTATATTAAACGAAAAAGGCGTTAAGGCAGGAATCAACGATTTCGGGGAAAAGGGATATAGGGGTCCATGCCCACCGCCTGGAAAGCCGCATCGATATTATTTCACTGTGTATGCATTAAACACAGAGATAAAAGAAGATGGACTAAAGAGGAGAGAATTTGACAAAGAAATTAAAAACCATATCATTGAGAAAGTTTCCTATATGGGTACATATATAAGGAAGCATTAAATTGTTAATACGTGGATTCAGCAAAGGCATTACTTTTAATAATTGTCATTTTCATATTATCGCTTCTACTTGTAGAGGGAATTGGAAATTCAGTAGCTACTCCTCAGAAAAATATAGTTGTAATAAATCTTGATGAAGAGATAGACGCTGGATCGGCCAATATGATTACGAGTACTTTATCGAGTGTATCTAATTCGACTACAGCTGCTGTTGTTATTTATATGAACACTCCGGGAGGCATATTGGAGAATATGATGCAGATGGTTTCAGCCATCTCATCTGTCGAAAACCAAGGGATAATAACCATAACGTATGTGCCTGTTGATGGGATGGCTGCTTCTGCTGGATCCTATGTTGCCATGGCATGTGATTACATATTTATGGGCAATGGTTCGTACATAGGGCCATCTACGCCTATCGTAGTTGCTGGTACTTCACTTGAGCAGCAGCACACTACAAGTGCAATGGAGCAATACATGGTCAGCCTTGCGGAGCAACACGGCAGGAACACAACAGCTGTGTTTTCTATGGTGAGTAATAATACAGCATATACCGATGTAGAGGCCTACAAGATAGGCATATCTAACGGTATTTACAATTCGCTGAGCGAGGCACTTGCCTCTATCCATCTTCAGAATTATCCTCTCGTAGAAGTCTATCCATCTGCATATGACAATTTCTTAAGCTTTATAGGTAACGCTTACGTTGACGGAATATTTATATTGCTTGGCTTCGTAGCCATAATGCTTGACATATATCATGGGAGTGTGGTGCTTACGGTCATTGGCATAGCATTGCTAGTCCTAGGCTTTTTAGGACTGCAACTGATATCGGCATCTCTTGTCGGGGTTCTTCTTCTTATACTTGGTTCGGTTCTTATACTCCTAGAGGCTAAAATGGGTCACGGTTTTGCATTGCTGTCTGGTGTTGTTATAGGCCTCGTTGGTACATTCATGCTGGCAAGTCCCTATTATTCATCGAACCCAGGATACTCGCCTTCACCATTTACTACATTTGATCTTCTTACTTCTATCCTAATAGTAATTGTGGCAGGTTTTCTGGCATTTTATATAAGGAGAATTGTAAGGACCATAAAGTTCAGGGGACGCTGGACAGGAGCTGAATCCCTTATAGGGAGAAGTGCCAAAGCAGTTTCCAATATAAATTCGCACGGATGGGTTTCTGTTGATGGTATTGAATGGCAAGCCAAGAGCAATGATGGTAAGCCCATAAACAAAGGTGAACCTGTAAAGATAGTGGATAGGAGCGGTCTAGTCCTCATAGTTGAGCGTACCAATACAGAGGAAAAACAGGATCTAAAATTAAAGTAGGATGCGCATTGTTATCTTTATGTCAGACATGCATCTAAACATACTAAAAAAATTTATATACTGTATACTGCATTTTCATCTATGGAACCGATAATCGATGGAAACATATTAAGATCATTAAACAGAAGCGAACTTAGGAGAAAGGTTCTTTTCTACTTATTGTCAATATATCCCTACAGGTCTTACCTTTCAGAGATATCGAGGGCAGTAAAGTCAGACCCCTCAAACGTAAAAGGTTGCCTAGAAGGTCTAGGCGTAAGGTATACAGGAGAAGAGAGCCTGATTGGGCTTGGCCTAGTCATAGTTGAACAATCTAAGAATGGCTTCAAATACTTTAAGATAAACCCTGAAATTGTTGATGAAGTAAGGAATATGAAAGTGATGTTCAACGATAAGAAGGTATTTACCGTTGAAATAGGTTAATTCTATATTTCTTTGATAATAATATTATAATTGTCGAAGTTTAAGCAACAAATTGTTTTGATGAATTACTTGTCTTCTATTGCTTCGTTTGATCAACCGCGGCGCAATTTTCTTCATTAGATTTGCCAACATTTTAATCATTCCTATTTAGGAAAGACTTATTTATGAAATTTTGATTATCAAGACGTGGAAGAAAACATAGAAAGCGTAGAGGAGTGGGTCAGCAAGCTGGACATTGAAACCACGAAAGATATTCACGTGCCAAAACTTCTCTTCGATCAGGTAATAGGGCAGGATCAGGCAGGAGAAATTGTAAAAAAAGCTGCCCTGCAGAGGAGGCACGTGATTCTTATTGGAGAGCCAGGAACAGGGAAGTCTATGCTCGCTCAGTCGATGGTGGATTTTCTTCCAAAGAGTGAGCTTGAGGATATACTGGTATTCCCTAACCCAGAAGACCCCAACAAGCCGAAGATTAAAACCGTCCCAGCAGGGAAGGGTAAGGAGATAGTTAGACAATATCAGATCAAAGCTGAAAGAGAGAAAAGAGATAGGTCTAGAAGCATAATGTTTGTGATATTTTCAGTAGTGCTCTTGGGAATAATAGCGGCTATAGTGCTAAGATCTATTACGCTAATATTCTTCGCCATAATGGCTGCCGCATTTCTATACATGGCTATGGCCTTCAACCCAGTTATAAGAAACGAAAAGGCTATGGTGCCTAAACTCTTAGTTTCGCATTCATCTACAGATAAACCACCGTTTGTTGATTCTACAGGAGCACATTCTGGGGCCTTGCTTGGTGATGTGAGGCACGATCCATTCCAGTCTGGAGGTTTAGAAACACCTGCTCACGAAAGGGTTGAGGCTGGCAATATACACAAAGCCCATAAAGGGGTTTTGTTCATCGATGAAATAAACCTGCTTAGGCCGGAAGACCAGCAAGCCATATTGACTGCACTTCAGGAGAAAAAATACCCCATTTCTGGCCAGAGTGAAAGAAGTGCTGGCGCTATGGTACAAACTGAACCTGTCCCGTGTGACTTTGTTCTTGTAGCTGCCGGCAACTATGATGCCATAAGGAATATGCATCCAGCCTTAAGGTCCAGGATAAGAGGGTATGGATATGAGGTTGTTGTTAACGATTACATGGACGACAACGATGAAAATAGGAAAAAACTAGTACAGTTCATAGCCCAAGAGGTTGAAAAGGACAAAAAGATACCTCACTTCGATAAGTCAGCAATTGTAGAGATCATAAAAGAGGCCCAAAAGAGATCAGGCAGAAGAAATAAGCTAACCCTAAGGCTTAGGGAACTTGGCGGTCTGGTAAGGGTAGCTGGAGACATTGCGGTATCGCAGAAACGCAATATTGTTACTGCTTCGGATGTCATAGCAGCCAAGGCCCTTTCAAAGCCACTCGAGCAGCAGATTGCGGATAAATCAATTGAAATAAAGAAGATCTACAAAACATTTAGAACCGAAGGCAGTGTAGTGGGAATGGTCAACGGGCTTGCGGTTGTTGGTGCAGATACTGGTATGGCCGAGTATACTGGCGTCGTATTGCCGATCGTTGCAGAAGTTACACCTGCAGAACATAAAGGTGCAGGCAACATAATTGCTACGGGAAAACTAGGTGACATAGCTAAAGAGGCCGTATTGAATGTATCTGCTGTCTTCAAGAAAATAACTGGGAAAGACATATCTAACATGGATATACACATACAGTTTGTTGGTACTTACGAAGGTGTAGAAGGCGACTCGGCTAGCGTATCTATAGCTACTGCAGTTATATCTGCCATAGAGAATATACCGGTTGACCAGAGCGTAGCTATGACCGGTTCCTTAAGTGTCCGGGGCGACGTACTTCCTGTCGGCGGTGTAACTGCCAAGGTAGAGGCGGCTATAGAGGCAGGAATGGCAAAGGTTATAGTGCCAGAACTGAACTATAACGACATTATACTTGACGCAGAACACATTAACAGGATACAGATAATACCGGCTAGGACAATAGAAGACGTATTAAAGGTTGCACTCGTCAATTCCCCTGAGAAAGATAAGCTATTTGACAGGATAGCAAGCATAATCAACAACGCAAAGATAATAAAGCCGCAGAAACCAGTAGCATCAACTCGTGCTGGGCAGAATGTCGCATAAAGTGGTCTACTTCAAAATAAAATATAAGATAGATATCAATAAAATTGTAGGTTTTATTAGATCAACCAAAAATCTATTTCAATTGATAGACGGCAGGTGTTTATTATCCCAAACGCAGATCCTATCTGCAATCTCTAGGGCAGGAAGAAGGTACATAAAAGGGTCTCGAGTAAACAATGAAGGCATACTCATACTCATGTTCGTTTCAGCGTCAACACAGATCGATTCTGCAATAAGTTCATGCGGTTTGAAGCCAGATAGCAGTACTGCGGCCCTTATATATGATGATGAGTCAGACTATTCTAATTTCATTGCTAAATTTCCTGAGTTTGTAATGGTTGATCCCTTCGTCCCCTATGACGTAAAGGATGACAGCATTTTTGAAAAGATGTCGTATGTTGATGCCACGTTATAATGTGCAATTATTATCAACATAAAAATAAATAGTGATCTAGAAAACTCGCCTAAAAATCCAATCACATCACCGTTTATGCCTCCAAATCTTCTCGATATCATTGTCTTTGTCAATTGCACTATTAAAAGGTTCAAAGCTACAATTACAACATAAAGAGGAGAAAATATGAATGAAACTATTATTGGTATAGCTAAGAATTCTATTGTGTAACCAACACTATGCTTTCTAAATAAACTAATAAAATAGTCAGCAAGGCCTGGAACGAAAGGTTGCGAACCGATCAGAGAGATCATCATTGATGATCCAGAAACTACTTGTCCGATCAAAATACCGACAAGGCCTATATATAGGGTAGATCGCGCCAAAGAAAGAACTGCAATTCCATAAACAAAAATTACTGCGAAAATACCACCTGCCCCTACATGATGATCCTTAATAACCTCTGGTATGCGGGATTTATCCCTGACCATAAGTGCATCCCCTAAGTCGGCAGTAGCATCAAAATGGTTTAGGCCGTTGTAAATAATGATCGAAGATATGCTAAGGAAAGATGCAATAAGGTGAGAAAATTGCCAAGTTATGTACAAGATCGAATCGCCAATGAGGGCACCCACCGTAACAACCAGAGGCAAGAAAGTAATTGGGTTTCCAATATCTTTTTGCCTAGAGGGCACAAGTGTAAAAAATGAAAACGATGATCTAAGACCGGAAATCATCACACTACACCGCTTCTTTCTTTAAAAATTCTTTCAGAACGTTAAAGTCCTCCTCAGGTTTGTTGGATGTAAGGCAAACTCTTATGTGGTGTTCTTCCCCAAAGAACGATCCAGGCGCGAAGAGTATACCATAACGCTCTACAGCTAGCTTTGCAAGCTTTACAGATTCTATATTTTTGCTATAGCTCAAAAATATGAACGGTGCCCCTTCAGGTTCTTTGTACGATATGCCCGGCAATCCTTCCAAGTATTCTCTCGCAACTCGTAGATTTTTATTGATTAGATTGTCTTCAGCTTCCTTAAAATAGTTCCATTTTTGTATGGCTTGTGCCGCAATATATAGCGAAAAGCTGGCGTTATTTATCGACGTCAAATCCTTTATTCTCCTCATACCAGCTACGTTGTGCTCTGAGGATATTATCCAGCCAGTGCGTAGATTGCTAAGTCCGTAAAACTTTGTCATAGTGCCGCTTACTACCATTGTTTCAGATCCGTCAAAAAGGGTAGGCCGTGTACCGGACGGCAAAAAATCTCTGAACGTCTCATCTATATAAATCAAACCTTCAGAATGGATTACGTTATCCAATAAGGATATACGATCTGAATATTGGGCCGTAGGGTTATTGGGCAAAGTCATAGCAATGCTTTCATTCTTGGATATTCTCCCTGGCATAACTTTGGATTCTATTTTAGAGGTCTCAATGCCAAGGGACTCAGGCACGAGGAACATTGGTTCATATTCCGGCAATGGGACATGTATCCTCTTAGAAACGGAAGAAAGGTGCGACAAGGCGATGAATATTGCTTCAGTACCGCCTACAGTTGGTATTATTAGGTCTTGATCGACCCTAAGTCTTCTTGAGAGAGCCTCAGTGAACCTGTATTCTACTTCCCCAGCAGCATCAAGATAGTGCTCATAAGACGTATCTATGCCAAGCGATTTCAAGTCGGGTTCTGGCATACCGCTGTTCGAAAGATTATGCTTTGCTTTTTCTCTATACTCCCTGATAAACTCAAGCCACTGAAAAGTAAGCCACTGCATAAAGCAATATACTCTCTGGGTATAGAATTTTATTTATCATAATTTTGTTTATTCGATTCTGCGAACTAAATTGCATCTTTGGACATATCAAGCAGAGATTAGTTAGAATATGATACTATGATGCTGATCGCATTACCATCGCACCGTTCTCAAGAAGGCTTGGTAAAAGCCTTGACATCAACAACATAAATTATAAGGTGAGTATATATTCCTTTGTCTACTGCCAATTTGGCGAAACAATACATTATGAAGTTCATCGATCTTTTTTATGATCCATAAATCATTTACCAAAGTGTCTATAGAAAGGTGAAGGAAGCTAAATCATCTTGTCATAAAATAGATTTTATAACGTATGTATCGGATGGAGAACCAACGCAGGGCATTAATCTAATGAACGAAGTTCGCAGGCTAAAGAAAATTGGAATAAAGACAGCCATAATTACGAATTCATCCCTTATAGATAGGGAAAACATAAAACGTGATCTCCTGGAATTTGACTGGGTGTCTTTTAAAGTAGACAGCATAACGAATGGCATATAGAGGGCTTAGGATAGGCCTTATATAGCAATATCTATGTAGCAAATTAATTAGAGTATACTTGCTTTCCCTAAAGAGTACAGCGGCACTCTAGTAACAGAAACTATGCTGATTGGCAACTTAAGCTACGATTTTGTAGGAAACTCGAAGTTCATTAAACTTTTGAACCCTAGAAAAGCCTAAATATACGTTCCAACACGCCCATCAGCAGGGAAATGGGTCTCTATACCAGGCCATTCAGTCATCCATGAGACTTTCCAAGTGTATTCATATGAGCTTTGGTTCGGAACGTGTTTAGGTTTTGTCAGGCAAGATCGTTAACGATTTCTACGTAGGTTCAAGTACCGAACAGGATCTGCTTTCCTTCCTCCTTGTCCATCCTACGAACGAGAAGGCGTTCAGAGCTTCGATTGTGGAAAATACAAGGGTGTGCTTGAAAAGCTTGCCTCAAGCGGATTGATAGTTTCAGTCCTTTGAAGGGGAAAAAACGTAGTACGTCTTTTGGCCAATTGCAGATAAAACTAATAAACCGCATATACGTTTTCATTTAATCACGCTTATTGTTAATGTTTTAATTCTTCATAAGAGGTATTCATCGAAATAGCGATCAGATAAATTGTATTTCATTCGTAAATGCCTGCCTATATGTGATTAAAATTCGGTAGGCTTGATTCGGTTTTATACTGATCAAAGCACGTATTGTATGCGGTTAAACCTAATGGATTAAAACAAATAAAAAAATACGAATATAAATAAAGAATGGATCAGCGAGGATGTCTAATTGGCCAAGTTCTTAAAATAAAGGCAATCGAGGGGAAATTCCGGGATAAATTAAACGGGCCCGCCGGGAATCGAACCCGGATTAGGGGCTCCGGAGGCCCCTGTGATATCCGTTTACACTACGGGCCCTTCACTGTTTGTATCCTATTTTCCTTAGCAGATCCCTCCTCTTTTTCTTATCGTCATCGGATTCAACGCCTACTGGAGACATGCCATCAATAACGCCAAGTACGCCATTCCCATTCTCTCCCTTGTATATAATTATCTTTAGGCTGTTTGCTGTAGCTGCAAAAATACCACCTACTTCCTGGCAGCTTTTTACTGCATTGAGTATGTTTATCGGATATGCATCTCTCAGCAATATCACAAACGTGTGCCCAGCAGATATTCTCTTGATATTTTCTATCGCAGCGTTGACAAGTTCATCGTCATTGCCTTCGTACCTGATAAGGCGATCACCGCTTGCTTCGGAAAATGCAATCGCGTATCTGCATTTTGGCATGCTTGTATGTACTATCTCGTTGAGGTCTTCTACAGTCTTTATGAAATGAGAATAACCAACTATTATGTTCGAATCGTTAGGTACTATCATATCCACAGCTTCGATATCCATACTTGTTGTAATTGCTTATCTTCTTAAATTGCTTTCCCTAGTGCGATCTGTTGCGTGATAATCTTTGATATCCTATAAATTGGTGATGGTTTATGGAATATTCTTATTAACGGATTATCAATTGAGTTGCATGGATTTTTTCTCCGAAATCAGGGAGAAACTGTTAAACGGCGAGATTGAAAGCAAAGAGGAACTCGAAGATCTAAAGGTAGAGCTGTCTAGGAAGTACCATCTTGATTATGTTCCTGGAGATGTTGAAATTTTAAATTCGTACGAGTTCGATGACGATGTAAAGAGCATGTTGAGGAGAAAGCCTACAAGAACGATATCTGGGGTTTCTGTTGTTGCAGCTATGACATCACCGGATCGCTGTCCTCATGGAAAATGCATCTTCTGCCCAGGCGGAGTAGACAACAATTCACCACAATCATATACTGGATTTGAGCCAGCAGCCCTTCGCGGAAGGAACAATAGGTACGATCCGTACATGGAGACCTTTAGCAGGATCAAGCAACTGGAAACTATCGGTCACGATACTTCAAAGATAGACCTCATAGTAATGGGCGGCACGTTCACTGCAAGGCCTGTTGACTATCAAAATTCATTTATAAAGGGATGTCTGGATGCTATGAACGGATACATATCCAACGATCTGTATCAGGCAATAAAGATAAACGAGACGAGTGAACATAGATGCATAGGCCTTACTGTTGAGACAAAGCCAGACTGGTTCTTTGAGAAGGAGATAGATGATGCCCTGAATTACGGGACTACTAAGGTAGAATTAGGAGTTCAAAATATAAACGATCGCATACTCCGCATTAACAACAGGGGGCATACAGTAGAGGACATAGCCCGTTCCACACAGCTCGCCAGAGATGCAGGGCTTAAGATCGTATACCATATAATGCCTGGTATGTATGGTTCAAGCCCTTCACTAGATAGGGAATCATTCTTGCTTATGGTTAACGATGAACGTTTTAAGCCAGATATGTTGAAAATATATCCAACTCTGGTTACAAAGGGCACGGCTCTATACAACCTGTGGAAAAATGGAAAGTATAGGCCATATACAACCGAAGAGACGGTCGAATTAATAGTTGACTTCATGAAGATGATGCCGCCGTGGATAAGGGTGCAAAGGATACAAAGAGACATACCTGTTCAGTTTATTGTAGCCGGTGTTAAGAGATCAGATCTAAGGAACCTAGTGGAAGAAAGAATTAGGAAGGAAGGTACAAAAACTAGGGAGATAAGGTACCGTGAAATAGGACATTACAACGGAAGCGTTGAAAACATCCATCTTAGTGTTGACAAGTATGAGGCTGCAGGGGGCACGGAATATTTTATCTCCTATGTGACCGATGACGATCATATAGTTGGTTTCGTAAGGTTGAGACAGCCATCCGAAATGGCGCATAGACAAGAGATGCTTGGATCTGCAATAGTTCGTGAGCTCAAGGTGTTCGGGCAGGAGGTGCCGGTAGGCCGCAGAGACTTAAAGAATTGGCAGCATCATGGCTATGGCATGCGATTAATGGAAGAAGCAGAAAGGATAGCGAGGGATGACCTTGGCTTGGATCGTATACTGGTAATAAGCGGTATAGGAGTAAGGCAGTACTTCAGGAAGATAGGATATGAAGACCTAGGGCCGTACGTTGCAAAATCTTTAAAGTAATGCATATTTCATTTCATTGTTTCGGAAATTTTATCTATATTAAGTTATTGTGTAAAATTTAAATATCATATACTAATCTAACGGAAAGATGTTTGCCTCAATCATCATACTTTCCACGATCGTGTTGATTATGGCGATCTACCTTATATATAGCATATTAGAGGCAGAAAAGATATGATATTTCCTGCAGAGGATGTGTATTTCTGGTCGAAGTTCTTTGCTACGGAGAGAGCTGTCTCAGGTGTTATAATAATATTCATATACCTTGGAATAACATCAATTTTCTCCTACGTCCTATCATTCTATATTGCTAAGATATACAGGGATGAGCCAACTTTCCTGAGAAAACTAACTGGTTCTGTAATATCATTCTTCGAAAAAATTATAGGGGAGAGCGAGAATCATCAAATGGAATTCAAGGAGTATTTTATAAATCTTCTTCTTTTCAATTTTTTTGCCGGTCTTATATCTTTTCTCGTTATAATGTATCAGAAATACTTGCCTTTTTCATACTATGCGACTGGCATGAGCCCTTCACTTGACTTCAACACAGTAGTTAGCTTCCTGACAAACACAAATCTGCAGCACTACTCTAACCCCTTTCGGCTGTCTTACTTTAGCCAGACCTTTGTTATCACCGGCTTAATGTTCTTATCTGCTGGTACAGGTTTTGCAGCTTCAATGGCTTTTGTCAGGGGTCTCCGCACAGATGTAGGAAAAATAGGCAATTTTTATCATGATTTTCTTGTATCAATTTTTGATCTGATACTCCCCCTCTCTATACTTGTTACGATAATACTCATACTCGCTGGAGTACCAGAAACAATTCAAAGATTCATATCTGTAACGCCTTTTTTTACGAATAATACCGTGAACATACCGCTTGGGCCGGTAGCTACGCTTGAAGCAATAAAAAATATTGGAACAAATGGCGGTGGATTCTACGGTGCGAATGCTGGCTTTCCCTTTGAGAATCCGGACTGGTTTACTAATTTGCTTGAATTTGTTTCGTTCACAATTATACCCTTAGGCTCCCTCATGGCACTAGGTATCGTATTTGAAGATAGAAAGTTCGGAAGGATGCTCTATTATGTGATTATGTTCTTCTTTGTTTTTGACGGCCTCTTCGCTTTCTTTGGCGAATACGTTGGCGTCCCCTTCTTGCACATTGGATACTATACTGGAAATATGCTTGGGAAAGAGACTGCGATCGGAGTATCTCAGAGCAGCATATTCGCTGTGGGCGCAACTCTAACCTCTACAGGTGCTTCTGATGGAGCCCTCGTCTCTTACACTCCTGCCGGAATAATTGGCGTCTTGATAGGCCTACTCTTAAATGACCCGTTAGGTGGAGTAGGAACAGGAGTTCTCAATATATTTATGTATATCATATTCACAGTTTTCATCGGCTCGCTTATGGTTGGAAAGCTGCCAGAATTGATGTCCCTCAGGATAGGCTCCAAAGAAATAAAGTACTCTACGCTCTCACTAGTCACGCACCCACTCCTTGTTGTAATTCCGTTGGGGATAACGCTGATGATACCGCACCTGAGCTCTACATTTGTAAATCCAAACTCTTCGAGAATAACTGAATTACTCTATGAATTTGCTTCAGCAGCTTCAAACAACGGATCTGAGATGGGTGGTTTCTTAACAAATCAACCGTACTTTAATTATCTGGACGGGGTTATTATGCTTCTTGGCAGATACTTATTGATGGGGTTCCAGCTTGTTATAGCGCAGTCTTTTTCTATTAAGAAAGCCAAGGTTCAGTATTTAAGATCGATAGATACAAGCAACTCAGTCTTTGCACTTCTGTTAATATCTGCAATGCTTATAATTGGCCTTCTATCTTATTTCCCTATAATAGTACTTGGGCCGCTTCTATCTTGGACTCACGATTTTAGCCTGATTGTGGGGGCGATTCTGTGAACCAGAACATAATTTACACGGTTTATGGAGATTTAAAGTTGACACTTAAAAACATGAGGCCGGATGTACTCCTTCACAATCCAGTAATGTTTCTAACCGAAGTATCACTCTTTGTATCTATTTTTATATACATTTTCCCCAGTTTCTTCGGCGTGCCATACACTGGTACGTATAGATCTTTTTATGTTGCAGTAGTTGTGTTGTTGTTCCTTACTGTGTTTTTTTCAAGCATAAGCACTGCTTTGTCCGAAGGAAAGAGTAAAGCAATAACTGATTCATTAAAGAAATTCAAGACCGATGTTATTGCTCACGTACAAAAAGATGGAAATATAGTCGATGTGAGATCGAACGAACTGAAAAAGAATGATATAATAATTATTTACAAAGACGAAATAGTGCCAATAGATGGAGAAGTAATTGAAGGCTCAGGCTACGTAGATGAATCTAACGTAACGGGAGAATCACGGGCAGTAATGAAGGTAATCGGCGATACCGTTACTGGATCGACGAGGCTTGTTACAGATAAACTAAAGATAAGGGCTACAGCAGACCCAGGCAGCACGTTTATAGATAAGATGATCGAACTCGTTGAAAAGTCGACTAGAGAAAAGACTCCAAACGAAATATCGCTTACCGTATTCTTGTCAGGTCTTACACTTATTTTCCTCGTAATAACTGCTTCTATATTCGCTATTTCACATTACTTTGGAAGGACAGCAAATATTGTGATGCTCATAGTTTTGCTGATAGCTCTGATTCCAACAACAATTGGAGCACTGTTGCCGGCAATAGGTATAGCTGCAATAAATAAGGTATCCGAATACAATATAATTGCAAAGAGTGGGAGGGCAATAGAGAACGCTGGAGACATAGACACTATAATCCTAGACAAAACCGGAACAATTACCATAGGAGAAAGGAAAGCTGTAAAATTCTATCCGAACAAGGGCATATCAGACGTAGAGTTTGCAAAACTTGCCGCCATGTCATCATACTACGATCAGACTAAGGAAGGCCTATCGATTTTCGAACTGGCAAAAAAACAAGGAGCAGAGATAAGCAAAGACGATCTTAAGGGTTATGAGTTCATACCATTCTCGTCTGAAACAAAATTCAGTGGTATACAATCTCCTAGCGATACTGTAATAAAGGGATCCCTTAAGGCCTTAAAGGAGAAGTTCCAAGTCGCAGATGAATTCATAGAAGCATTATGCAAGGAAATATCTATGCGAGGAGGTACAGCCATACCTGTTGTTCACAATGGGAAGTTTGCTGGTGTCATCGAACTTCAGGATTTGATAAAGCCTGGCATTAAAGAGAGAATATCCGAGATTAAAAACATGGACATAAAGACGGTTATGTGCACAGGCGATGACGAGGTAACAGCACAATACATATCGGCCCAGGCAGGCATCGACGAATATATTGCCAACTCTAAGCCGGTGGACAAGTACAACGTTGTGATAAGGGAGAAGGAGGGCCAGAGGATGGTTGCCATGGTCGGAGATGGGACGAACGATGCACCAGCTTTGGCTAAGGCGGATGTTGGGCTGGCAATGAACAATGGTACTCAGGCCGCAAAAGAGGCCGCAAATATGATCGATTTAGACAGCAATCCGACAAAGCTTATGGATGTAATATTTCTTGGCAAGCAGATACTCATAACTAGAGGATCGCTAACAACGTTTAGTATAGCAAATGATATATCGAAGTATTTCGTAATAATACCAGCTATATTTTATATGTTTCCAAGTTTATCTCTCGTGAATATCCTTGACTTGACAGATCCCATAGTTGCAGTTACATCAGCTTTGATCTTCAATACTATCATTATAGTCTTTTTGATACCGTTGGCATTAGGCGGAGTACATTATAAACCCACATCAATTTCTGAGATGCTAAAGCGCAACCTTATGATATATGGTATTGGGGGAGTTATTACACCTTTTATAGCTATTAAGCTCATATATATGCTGCTCATTGCATGGGGGGTGACATGGTGAAGAGTCCACTAAAGGCGTTGGTTATTTCGCTCGTATTCCTGTTCGTATTGGGCTTTTTATTCCCTACCGTTACTTCGCTGATCACCGAGAAGGCTCTGCCTAACCAGTCCGAGGGCCAGCCAATTAAGATAGATGGTAAGGTATATGGAAGCTATTTGCTGGCTGAAGCCTTTAATTCTTCAATATTCTTCCATCCAAGGCCTTCTGCCATAGGCTATAACCTTAGTGAATCAGGCTCATACCCCTATTCCTTAGGGAACCCTGAGGTGCTAAACCTCACAGAAAAATATTTGGATGAGTTTCTGAAGGATAACCCCGGAATAAACGCATCTCAGATCCCTTATGCAATGCTCTCATATTCTGCCTCTGGCTTGGATCCGAATATACCTTTACAGGGTGCTTTAATACAAATACCAAGAATATCAATCGCACTTCACAGCATAACCAATAATTCTGTATCTTTATGGGAGAATTACCTAAACGATCTTGTAAACAAGTATACAACGCAGAACTTCCCGTTTTTCGGTTCCTATTACGTCAATATAATGTACCTTAACGTTAATATCTTAGAGTACCTAATGAATAATGGGTACATAAAATCCCTAAATTCAATTCCGCCATGAAAATTCGAAGGATTATTTTTTGAATAGTATACTGTCAAAGTCTCCTGTTTTCATGAGATCTTTAATAATGCTATTAACACGTATTTTTCCGTTTTCACCGGCCTTTACTCCAAGCACAACTGCATCTGCACCTGTGCTTGCTGCCCCATTTAGGACAGATTCTTTGAGGTCATATTTTGTTCCACCCTTTATAACAGTTACGTTGTCACCAAAGTTCGACACTATCTCATTCATATAGTCGAAAATATAGCTGAACCTATGTGTAGGATTTGAATCAAACGCCCTAAGGTCAGCCAACACTGCTTTTGCCCCCATAACTTTTTTTAACGTAAGGCCGAAGGCCACTGCACTCCTTGTGTTTATGGTTTCGCTGAGTGGTATGTAGATCGATTTGTAAGGAAAATTTTGGGTTTTTACAGATACAAGTGCAGTAGGTGATTCTGCCTTCTTTATAACCTGATTTGACACAGGGCCAGAAGTTATTCTTGTTATTATCGATCTCTTTTCAGAGGCTATTATCACTAGATCATAAGAATGCCTGTTTATTTCGTTGATGAGCGCTGACTTCACATCGCTGCTTGTTATGATCTTTGGTATTATCTTTATATTTCTAGCTAACCCTTCTTTATAAGCGTTGGTTACGACATTTATCTTATTTGTCCACATTATATCTTTGGCCTGATCCCTCACCGTTACGGCACTTATCTCAGATCCAAATACGTCTGCAAGAGCCATAGCTATGTGAAGGACGCGCCTTGAGCTTCGGCCTTCAGCCATGGGTACAGCTATTTTGCCCAAGTGTAGTGAGTATGGTCTTGGGATCTCAAACATAGTAAATAGTACTCACATTTGTTATTTAATCTTTTGTGTTTTTAGAGATAATGCTGATATTATTTATCTAACTCGATAGTTGCTGTATATGAAAAATGTTGCCTTAGATAGATTATTATGATCAATGATTATTTAAATAATAATGGTACTGTTTGACACTTTGTTTTAATAATATGAACTAAATATATTACCAGCAATAAAAAATAATAACTGCAACTTGTTGTCGGATACAAAAGGCAACATGGTAAAAATATAAATCAATCCTATACAATATACCTACATTGAGAATTAAAACTATATCTATATACGACGGCACTGTAGATAGAGATGCTGTGAAAAGCCTTCTCGGGGAGAGTACAATAATGGTATTAGACATGGACGCCATACAGCATCACACCCTCAATGTAAGTGAATACACTTACCTATCCCATTTTTTTAGCATAGTAGTCGTCAATTTAGCTAGGAAGCTAAACGACTTAATAGATAGCATCATGGCCGGATCGTCTATGGTTGTTATCTCGCCATGGGTGAAAGAACGGGTTTTACGTGATTTCCTTGACGTTTCGGAAAACGTCGTAATGCCGTACGTGAATGTGGCACTTCTGCATGTATATCAGGATATGGGAGGCCAATATTATTTAGTGGAATACCCGATTGATAAGCCGTTTAAGACAGCGTTCTATCTTGGTGTACCTCCAGACGATACGTATACCCAAGTAGATGGGTTCCCTGACAGCGTGAAGAATATTATATTCAGGGATTCAGCGAATAAATAGACGCCTTGTCCCCCTTTTGTCAAACGAAGTCCTTACTACAAAGTTAGAAGCATTCATCATTGCTCTCTGGAGTTCGTTTATCTTTCCAGGTCTTGAAAGAACAAGGATGAATCCCTGAGATCCGCCGCCCATCAGCCTTGCTGCGGATGCTCCGTTCTTCAAGGCGCTCTCTATTATGGTGTCTACACGCCTGTTCGTAGTCTTTTGCCCTAGGGTCTTCTTTATTTCCCAGCCGTAATTTATTGCCTGATCAAATTCGGAGTAATCGTTATCGATCACTGCTTTTCGAAGCCTGAAGGCAACCTCTTTTAGCTGTAAAAGTTTCTCCGTGGTCTCCTGATCGCCCTGAGTGGCCGCTCTGACCTGATCTATAAGTACTTCTGAACTCTGCCTAGTATGGCCTGTATATATGAGGATAATTCTCTTTTCTAATTCAGATGTGAAGTCCCCATACTTGTCAAGCATCTCATACTTTACACCATCGCCGTTGAACTCCATGAACTTGAACCCACCGAGTGCAATTGCATATGGATCTTGTAACCCCAAAACTATGTGGAAATAATTCTTTTCTATATTGTATGATTCCCTGGCAATACTTTCCCAATTGTACTTCGTTTTTCTTATTATCGAAGTTAGATTGACAAGTGCTGACATGGCTGCACTTGAGGATCCGAGCCCTGAACCGGGCGGCACGTCACCGCTCATTATTATTCTGCCAGTCCTTAGGCCGCTTCTTAAAAGGTAATCTAACATCCTACTAGATACTGTACTTGGGCCGTGCATGTTTATTATATAGCTTTTAACAAAGTCTCTAGATGATAATTCTGTCTGGTAGCCGTCGTCTATGTACCTTACGGTTACACCTCTGTCGATAGTTGCGTTGACTACCGCACCACCGTATTTCGATACGAACGGCTCTATATCTGTTCCACCGCCTCCAAATGTTATACGGAGTGGGCTGTATGAAAGTATCACTCTGGAATATCATAAATACACTATAAAATATTGTTTAACTCTCATAACACAAACTATTTTATTTTTCTTAATAGTTGTGTGTTCCATGAAAGTAGTTATATTTGGAGGGACAGGACTCATAGGGAGAGCCATATATTCATCGTTGCCTCACGATTTTTACATAGTGTCAAGATCGGCGAAGGGACAAGAAGGTCAGGCGCATATTATCGGATTGGACGAAATAGACAAAATTAAGGAATGTGATGTCGTGATTAACCTTTCAGGATATAGCATCGCATCCAAGAGATGGAACAGAAAAGTTAAGGAAGAGATAGTGCGAAGTAGGATAGATACAACAAGGCTGGTGGTAAATTTCATACGAAACTTAGAAAAGAAGCCTTCCGCGTTTCTATCTGGATCTGCCATAGGTTTCTATGGTCACAATACCAATAAGGAACTCACAGAAGAAGATCCGTTTGGAAGTGGCTTCTTGGCTGATCTTGCAAGATCCTGGGAAGAGGAAGCGATGCAGGCAGATGGGATTTGCCGGACAGTATTGTTAAGAACGGCAAACTTTTTAAGTCCGAAGGGCGGATTCCTCTCTGCTCTCATCAATCCAAAGTCAAAAAACGTAATGTACTTTGGTGACGGGCGGCAACCCGTATCGTGGATGCATTACGCCGATTACGTAAAGGCTGTAGAGTTCGTTATAGAAAACGCTAGTATCGCTGGGCCAGTGAATATGTCGTCTCCTCAGCCAGTCACATTCAAGGAGTTTGCTGAGGCTTTTTCAAAAAGTCTTGGTAGCCACATAAGATCCATACCGGAATTCTTAGGCAAGATCGCACTTGGATCTGAGATGTACAGAGAACTTATGTCAGGTCAAAAAGTTATTCCGAAGAAGTTGATTCAGGCCGGATTCAAGTTTGATTTTCCAGATATAAATACAGCTGCATCATCCATAGCTTCGCTTATGAAATAATCTTAAATGTTAGAAAAATCTATCTTTGCCTTGGACGGATCTTTTGCAATCATGGCTACCCTGCTTTCTACTCTGTCTGCAACAAATTGGTATCCAAGTTTTTCGGAGAGGCTGTGAGAAAATTCTAGTATTTCACTGTGTGGAGGCATATTATTAGTGCTAAGCTTGCTTATTGAGTATCCTACGTGTACATAACCCTTAGCTTCAATGAAATCTGGATCTCCTTTACTATCGAGTTTAGCATATTCTTCAACGTATGGCATGTTTACGTCCCTAACGAGGGTATGCCTTATAACCTTCCTTGTGTTAAGGCTTGGCAATAGTTCAAGTGTCTTGTTTAGATTTTCCCATCCATTGCCTATTGATGGCTGAAGAAGCTGATTGAATATCTGCTTGTTTGGTGCAGCTACAGTTACGTATAGTTGTGTTGGCAAAGGATCGAGTTTTTCAAGAACCATTGGCAAAGTGCCGTTAGTAACAAGGAACGTGCTTATGCCTCTCTTCTTTGCCGCTGCTATAAGCTCTCCAAGCCTGCTATATAGGGTTGGCTCGCCCGTAAGCGATATTGCCATGTGTTTTGGGTGTGTGGCCTCTTCCCATATCTCCTTAGATACCTTTGGGTTTCCCTTGAATCCGGATATTAGCTTCAGGTGTTGCTTAATGCTCTCTTCAAGTATAAATTCAGGGTCATCTTCATCGGAAATATGCATGGAATCAAAACCCTGAAAGCGCCAGCAAAAAGCACAGTTTTCTGTGCATGCGTTTAAGGCTGGTGTCATCTGTATGCATTGGTGTGATTTTATACCATAAAACGTGTTTTTATAGCAGCCTTGGCCTCCTAAGAGTTCATCTTTTGTCCAGTGGCATACCTTTACGGCAGAGTGCTTTCCGACAAGCCCGTAATGTTCCTTCTTGTATATGTCAGCGTAGAGGTTATTCACGGATAATGCATGCAGAACCTATATTTAACTAAATCGTAACAAAAATAATTTTAAAAATGTATTACATTAAATTTTAGTCCTCACCTGATGAGGACTCAGAAGACGGCGACTTAGGTGGATTCGAAGAGGAACCGCTCGACTTTGTCGCAATCACATCGTCTATGCGGAGTATCATTATTGCAGCTTCGGTTGCAGATTCAATGGCCTGCTTGCCCACCCTTATTGGCTCTATGACTCCGTTGTTAACCATGTCCTCTATTTCGCCGCTGAATACATTTACACCAGCATATTTGTTGCCCTTTGCGTGTTCAGCTCTCAGCTTCAGTATTATGTCTATAGGATCTAATCCGGCGTTTTCAGCAAGGGCTCTGGGCACTTCTTCGATGGCATCTGCGAATTTTTCAATTGCAAGCTGCTGCCTGCCACCTATTTTCTGTGCATATGATCTGAGCCTTACTGCTATCTCTGCTGCAGTTGCTCCACCACCAGCGGTATAGGCTCCATCCTCGAGAGCACTGGCAACTACGTGCAGCGAATCAGTTATGGATCTCTCCATTTCATCAACAACGTGTTCAGTCTCGCCTCTAACTAGAACACTTACCGCTTTCGGATTCTTGCAGCCAGTAACAAAGGTCATGTAGTCGTCTCCAACTTTGACTTGTTCTACTCTGTCAGCGGATCCAAGATCACTAGCCGAAATCTCATCTATAGTTGAGACAACTGTCGCGCCTGTAGCTTTTGCGAGTTTGTCCATATCGCTCTTCTTTACCCTGCGTACTGCGTATATCCCTTCTTTCGATAGATAGTGCTGGGCCATGTCGTCTATTCCCTTCTGGGTAATTACAACGTTGGCACCCACGGATTTAATTTTTTCAACCATCTCTCTGAGCATGTTTTCTTCCTGCGCTAGGAACTTCTGTATCATGCTCGGGTCTTCGATCCTGAGGTTTGTATCAAATTCAGGCTTCTTAATTTCGAGTGGGGCATCTAGGAGGGCAATCTTTGCATTCTTAACTACATCCGGCATTCCAGGGTGGACCTTTTCCTTGTCTACTATTATTCCGTTTATCAACGCAGTGTCATCTATTGCACCACCCTGTTTCTTTACGACCTGTATATTGTCAAAATCCACGTAATACTTCCCATCCCTAAGCTCTGCTACAGATTTAACAGCTTCATAGGATATCTCTGCGAGTTTGTCCTTTGCTACAGATGCACTTTTGCTGTTAAGTGATGTCTGTGCCAACTTTATAAGGAGCTCCTTTTCGTCTTTGCCGATCTTTGTTGATATTTCATCTATGATCCTCTTTGCCTCTTCAGAAGCCATTCTGTAACCTTCAGATATGACCGTTGGGTGTACATTCTGGTTTATAAGTGCCTCAGCCTGCTGTAGTAGGCCGCCAGCGATGATCACTGCGGTGGTTGTTCCATCTCCAACAAAGGAATCCTGTGTCTTAGATACCTCTACCATCATTTTGGCAGCAGGGTGTTCTACATCCATCTCTTTGAGAATTGTAACACCGTCGTTGGTAATTACTATGTCGCCAAGAGAATCCACCAGCATCTTGTCCATTCCCCTTGGGCCAAGGCTGGATCTGACAGAGTTCGAAATCGCAATTGCTGCCTCTATATTCTCTTTCATCGCATCCTTGCCGCTCTCTCTTTTTGTACCTTCCTTAAGAATGAATATTGGTTGTCCCGCTATCATAGCTATCTAACAGAGTAAAAATAAACTTCTATATAAGCATTTCTAGAAATAATCTCTAATTTATAATAATGTTTTAACATCGACCGTTGATAATATCCTCAACTTTCTCCTTTAGTTCCTTGGCTGCTTTCTTTACGTTCTCAGCTGCAAGGATAGCTGAAACTACTGCGATGCCATCTATGCTATAGCCGCAAAATTTTGTTATAGTTTCTAGATTTATGCCTCCTATGACAAAAATTGGTATCTTCACAAAATGTCTTGCCTTTTCCAGTATTTTTATATCGTAAATTCCTGCGTCCTTCTTTGTATCGGTGTGAAAGAAGGAGCCGAATGCAACATAGCTTGCGCCCTTTTTTTCAGCCTCAGTTGCAAGTTCGAGGTTTCCGTAGGTTGATACTCCGATTAGGCCATTGAAAACGTCCCTAACTTGCTCAATTGGAGGATCATCTCTACCTATATGAACTCCATCTGCACCAGCTTCTTTAGCTAATTTAGGATCGTCATCAACGAAAAATGGTATACCATAATCTGCAGCAATAGATGTTAGTTTTCTCGCAACCTGCAGCTTAACTGAATATGCATTCGTTTTGTCCCTGTACTGTAGTATGTCGACACCTCCCTCTATGGCATCGATGATCTTTTCGTAAAACTCGGCACCATAGTAGTCGTACGTTACGAGATAGAGCCCTCTAAGCTTTTTTTCATTCATGAAAGCCCCATCTTCATTGATTTTTCAACGGCATACCAGAAAGGATCCTTTTCCGGTTCACCTATTGGCTCTGATCCATCCTTGAATTTAATTCCTTCATCCTTCGTTGTCATCTTTCCTATTACATAAGAGTCTATTCCTGATTTCGTGAGTCTCTTCATGAACTCGTCTGCATATTCCGGATCAATAGTCATCAGCAGCGTGCCTTCGCTTATGGATCTTAAGGGATCGATTCCGAATAGGGAATGTATCTCCTTTACGTAATCGTCAACGTGTATAGCTTCCTTGTCGATTGATACGCCATTTCCAGAGGCTTCAGCGACTTCGTACACTGCTCCAAGTAGTCCTCCCTCAGTGGCATCGTGCATGCTGGTTATCGCTTTTCTTGTTCCAAATTCAATAGCCTGAATTGCCTCATCCACAGTGCTTAATTTCCTGAACAATTCAAAGCCGTAACGATATTTATCTTCACCAAGGTTTTTCTTAACGTGATTTGGAAAAATCCTAGTGAGTAATGATGCTGCTTCTATGCCTGCAGTTTTCGTCATAATCATAATGTCACCTGGCCTTGCCATAGCTGTAGTTACATATTTGTCATCATCGGTGAAGCCAAACATGGTTGCTCCGCCTACCATTGGAAATCCTGTATTTGCATACCTAGCCGTATGCCCCGTTATGATCGATGTCTTGTACTTATAAGCCTCTTCATGTACAGTCTTCCACATTCTCGCTATCTCTTCATTAGAAATGCTAATGGGAAGGTTTAGATCTACTGTCATATATTCGGGATAAACACCCGCCGTGGTTATATCAGAGGCCAATATGTGGTATGCAAACCAAGCAGAATCTTCATAACCAAACACAGGGTCGAAATAGAATGGATCAGTTGTCACAGCCATTACCTTTCCGTTACCGATGCTTATAATGCCAGTATCAACTCCATTCTTTGGTGGAACCTTATCTTCAGGTCTTCTATATCCAGTGTAACGAAGTATACTCTCGGTGAAAAATTTTCTATCTAATTTCCCAGGATTCTCCAAATACATCACCATCCGCGTGCTTATTGGATGAATGCTAACCAGCATAATAAGGGTTTTAATGCGAGGTGTGATTATTAGCATAAGCCTAAATTAATTAGCATTATGGAAATATTATATAATACGAAATAATTACTGGGCAATGAACGTTGGGAATACCACTTACGAATCAAAGAGGTTGCATGGTGATGTAAGCACATGGGGAGCTATAGCAGAAGAGATATCGGCTATGGCTCCTGCCTGCGATACTGTAGCGTTCATGACCTCAGCAGCAATGTTTGCATACGTCCTTACGCCTTTGGCTTTTTTAATAGCTACATTAACAATGTATTTGGAAGTAAATACTCTCTATCACCTTTCTAAACATCATGCCAGTGCAGGCGGATACTACGGATATATATCCACAGCTCTTGGGGCTAGGAGCGCTGTACTATCTGGGTTCCTATACGTTATGTATCAAGCTGTAAGCACGGCCGCGATACCGGTATATGTTGCTGGTATACTGCTCCCAGGGATAATGTCATATTTCTTTCATATAACGTTGCCAATTTGGATATGGATTCCTTTCATCGCGGTATTTATAGTTGCACCCATAATCCTAGCGATACTTGGTATTAGGCCGCAGATGAAGTACGTTAAATACGCCTCTATTTTTGAAGTCGCTTTTCTTGGTGTTCTTGGTCTTATAATAATTCTTCGTTCTCCAGATAATACGATACAGGTATTCAACCCGTTTGCTTGGTCCTCATACTATTCAGAGTTCAAGCCTATCGGAGGGCCGTTTGCCGGTCTAGGGCTTGGAATGATATTTGGATTGACAAGCTTCATTGGCTACGGAGGATCTGCACCTCTGGGTGAAGAGGTGAAAGTACATAGATCCATCACCCGTGCACTCGTTTTGGGACTTCTGATTGTTGGTGCAATATTGACAGAAGTAGCCTACGCCCTTACTGTAGGGTGGGGCACGACAAATATGGCAACTTTTGCAACTTCAGCTATACCGGGAGTCATAGTGGCGACGATGTACGCAGGAATAACAGGTGGATTGCTGCTATCGCTTGTAGCTTTTAATTCCGCTTTTTCAGATTCTGTTGCAATGCAGGCAAATGCTGGCAGAGTTTATTTTGCAATGGCAAGGGACCGCGTAATACCAGAAAAGTTCTCCAAGATCAGCAAGAGATTTGGAAGTCCTTATGTAGCTCTTATCTTTATTGCAGTCGTATCGATAGCAACGGCGATGCTTATTCCATTCCTAGTGGAGGTTGCAATGGGGTATGCACCATTATACCTGATAACGTCTCATAACATCGAAAAAGTCAATTTAATACTCGAATACTCCTTTGATCTGCTATCTACAATGGCATTGGTCGGCTTGATATCGGTACATCTGCTTCTTAACACATCAGTTATGACACTATTTAGAAGGCTAAAAGAGAAGCACTACGGTCTGCATAAGATAACGCATCCCATAGAGCATTATTTACTTCCATCCGTTGCTACCGGTATATTCGTATTTGTACTATATGAATCTATAATACCGCCTGTGTTTCCGATAACACAGGCAGTTGAGGCGATCGTCGTTTACATAGTCTTCATGATAATATACATTGTTTTTCTAGGGCGGGTAAAGCCAGACGTAATAAAGAATGCTGGAAAGACCGTAAACCTTGTCAAGGAAGAGGATCTTGAGAGATAACATCATGAATGAAGAAATACTGCCAATACTTACCGTTAAGGATCTAAACGCTGGATATCTCACCAATGAAAAATACATCGGCATTATACACAACATAAATATTGAACTTAATCGTGGCAAAATTGTTGGAATTACTGGTTTGTCAGGATCGGGAAAGACAACGCTTCTTAAATCCATACTCTTGGAGACCCACATAAAATCTGGAGAAATAATTTTTAATGGAAAACCCATCATGCCTGGCGATACCAAAAATTATAGGAGATCAGTAATTTACGTACCTCAAAATTCTCTGGATTCCTTGGATATCATATGGCCGATAGAGGATCAGGTAAAGAAGATACTAAAGCAACATAACGTTGTTTACGACATAAACAAAGTCTCGGAAATAGCTAAACTAATCGATTTGGATATATCGATGCTGAAGCTCAAATCATTCGAAGTTAGTTACGGTACTAGACATAAGATAGTCTTGCTTATGTCTATCTTAATGGCGAAGCGTGATCTAGTTGTATTGATGGATGAACCAACATTATCACAGGATGCAATAACTGCTGAAGGCATCCTTAACATAATAGTAAAGCTCGCAAAGGACTACGGTTCCTCATTCATAATTGTATCAAGCAGTCCTGAGCCTGTATTTTATGCATCTGATTTTATTTATATAATGTATGGTGGTTGGATTGTAGAGAACGGAACACCCAATGATTTATCGAAATGGCCAAAACATCCTTTTACATACGAATTTATAAATATGCTGCCTGCACACAAAACAAGAGATCGGTTCCCCAAGTTTCCTATGACAGAATTTAGTGAGAATGGTTGCCCTTACTCCATATATTGCAAAAATAAGATAAAAGGATGCGATTCTCACATAAACATGTTCGGAGAGGGCCACAAATACAGGTGCCTGAATCCAGTGGTTTAGTATGAGGTTATACATTGAGAATATCTCAAAAGTTTATAAGAGGCGCACATCCGCATTTAAATGGGTAGATATTCCAGCGCTCAAAAATATCTCTTATGAATTCGATGAGGGAACGATCTATGGTGTAATAGGGCCATCCGGGTCTGGTAAGACAACGTTAGCCAACATATCTGTGCTCTATGATCGGCCAGACTCCGGATCTGTATACTACGGAAACAAAGAAGTAACGAGGATGAAACCTGCAGATCTTAAAAGCTACGCAGGTATTGTCAGGTACGTATTTCAGGACCCATACACCTCTCTGGAGCCACTAAGGACTGTTGGCTGGCACATAGACACTGCAGCTCAATCTATTCACATAGTACAAGAAGAAGCATGGAAAATTGCGACATATCTAGGTATGCCAGAGAGCAGGTATCGTGATTCGATAGTCGAAGACCTCTCTGGCGGTCAAAGGCAAAGGTTGGCCTTCATAATAGCCATGATCGCAGATCCAGCCATAATAATCCTAGACGAACCATTTTCTATGTTGGATTCATATAATTCAATGTTCCTCTTGAACTATTTAAGGATGAACAAGAAAGGAAGAGTAATCATTTATATAGACCAGAACATAGGGAAGGTTCTGTATGTTGCCGATAGAATACTGGTAATGGATAATGGGTCTATAGTGGAAGATCAAGAGCTCTCTGGCATTTTATCTACCCCTTCGCATGAAACAACTAAGAAGCTCCTAAAGAGCTATAGAAAAATATATGATGGGTTGCTAAAATGATGGTGTGACATTTCAGCCGATATACAAATAGGATGCGACTCAGCAATTCCGTACTTTTAAATAAAATTAACAGCCCATTTAAATTACGGTAAGGACTATTTTTGTAAAATTATGCAAAGTATAGAAGCATCATGGATGGCATTCACCATAACGCCACCAGTGGCAAAGCGATCCAAAGCCTGATCCTGTTGGGAACGAATTCCTTATTGATCCTTCCACATATTCTTTCCCCAACGCTATCGCCTCTTGTTCTCTGTATCCTTTTATAAGAAAGGAAAGTATAGCTGAAGATAATGTATCGCCTGTACCGTGTGTATTTTTAGTTTCATACCTTGTACCTTCAAATTTGAGGATATTTGAGCCATCATAGTATATGTCTATTGGCGGCCCATTGAAATGTCCTCCTTTAACTAGTACTTTCAAGCCAATTTCTGTACCTATTTTTTCAGCTGCAGCCTTCATATCCTCTATTGTGGATATGGACATACTTGCTAGAATCTCTGCCTCTGGAATATTTGGTGTAACTATTGTACTTTCCGGTAAAAGATATTTTATTAGCGATTCGATCGCATCCTCTCTCAAAAGCCTAGCATTGCTTTTTGATACCATTACAGGATCCACTATAACAGGTTTTATAGAATAATCTTTTATCGATCCCGTTACAACTTTAATTATTTCGCTCGAGAATAACATGCCGGTCTTGGCCCCATCCACCTTTATGTCCTTAGCGACTGTGTCTATCTGCAGTTTCACAAATTCTGGTGGCACAGGCAATATACCGGAAACTTCATAAGAATTTTGAGCTGTAACAGCAGTAATTACTGACATCCCAAAGACCGAAAGGGAGTTGAACGTCTTTAGGTCGGCTTGGATGCCTGCCCCACCTCCGCTATCCGAACCCGCAATTGTTAAGGCTTTTGGTATTGGCATGAGATTAGCATCGCATAATGAAATGTTAATTTTTGTTTATGAAAGAGGAGGCTAATTATAATGAGAATTCTATCTTAACTGACTCATGACATGGGAAACAGCTTCAGGGCTCATCTCTGTAATGAGGAGGGGGATATTCTCAATATCTGCCAGTTTTATGGCAAGGTCATCCACGTTGTCTGGCTGTATGTATACGACAGCCGCTGGTTTTAGCGGATGTACTCTTATAGCTATCATAGGGCTCCTTCCAAATTTTACATCGGTGAAGAATATTGCTCTCTCACTAGACCAGCCATACAATTTACTGTATTCATAATATGAAAAAGCAAGTATCGCCTTGACACCATCTACTATTGTGTAACCTCGTATATTTCTCTCCACCGATACATGCGATACATTCTTGCCGTTCATCGCGCGTATGGCTTTTTCAAGTGGGACATCTCTGTCGTAATCCTTTATATCTATTAATGCATCTGAAGGTACTCCGCTCTTGTACTTCTTTATAACGTATCCTCCCCTCCTTTCGTCTATAGTTATTAAGGCATCTACTATTTTCCTTACTGAGGCGATGCTGGGAAATTTTCGTCTCCCCGTTTCATAATCACTTATTACAGACGGAGACTGGTTGAGAAAATTTGAGAGTTCAAGTTGGGATACTTTAAATTCCTCACGCCATTTTCTTATAGTTTCTGCAGGCGAATCTGAAAGTGTTATTTCTCCGGCTATCTTTTCCCTCAGTTCTATGTCCATATATGTGAAGTGACTATGTCAATAAAAATTTGTCGAAGTTAGATGCGGCATTTGTCGAAACAATATTCTCATTGTTTTACGTTCTAAATTATTCCCTATTGCGATTACTTGAACTCTGAATTTGTAAATTTATTGCTATGGAAGCCAAGGATCTTTCCGTTAATTTTTTTTATTTCCCCGTCTATAATAACCGTATCTACATTTTGCGGGCTAGATGAATAAACTATGTTGCTTACAGCATTTGCTTCGTTGGTCGGGATCATTGATGGTATAGTAGCATCCAGTAAAACAACATCAGCTAATTTGCCAACTTCTATGGATCCCGCATTTAGTTGAAGAGCACGAGCTGCATTCCTGGTTGCCATGTCAAGGATCTCCTGCGCTTTCATAAGAGATGCGTCCCATCTATAATTTTTTACAGATATAGCTGAAAATTTCATTGCCTGGAACATGTCCAGCGAATTGTTGCTACCGTTGCTATCAGTTCCAATGGTTACATTTACGTTTTCCCGCATCATTTCTGGTATCGGCGGTATACCTCCGGTGCCCAGTTTGAAATTACTGATCGAATTCCACGATACGTTAACGCCATCTTTAGAAAGTAAACGGACTTCGTGGTAGGTTGCCCAAACGCAGTGGGCAGCTAAGACTCTCTTGTTGAGAATACCTATATTATGGAGATGCTCTATCGGCCTTTCTCCTAATTTCTTTACGGCATCGTATACCTCTTTTCTGGTCTCTGAAAGATGCATGTGGAGTATAGTGCCGTATTTTTCAGCTAAATCCATAGCCCTCCTGAACGTGTCGTCATTTGCAACGTATATGCCTTGTACACCCACCGATGGTACAACGTACTTATTTCCAACATGATTCCTTATAAAATTCTCAGCATTTTCTACAGGATCTCCGATCTGTGTTGTCAACTCTTTGTCAAGCGTCACCCATGATAGAAAGGCCCTTATTCCGATTTCTTCCGCAGCTTTAGCTATTATATCCTCAGAATAGTAAAGGTCTACAAAGGCAGTAATCCCATTGCCAATCATTTCGTACATGCCTAGTTTCGCTGAATTGAATATGCCTGTGCTTGTTCTATCAGAATCATACTCAAACGTCTTTTTTAAAAAAGAATCAAGATCGACATCGTCAAATAGGCCCTTCGAAGCTGACATCCCTACATGTGCATGGGTGTTTATCAAGCCAGGCATCAGTACCTTGTTTGTACCGTCTATTAAAATGTCACCATCAACCTCGTCTTTGCCAACATATTGAATCTTGTTCCCATCAATTTTTACATTCCCTCTATAAACGTCTCTATTGTCATTCTGGGTAACTATGATGGCATTTGATATTGCAATAGACATACTGGTTCATGTCAAGCTTAATATTTATGTTTCGTAGATATCGTTATCTGAAAGGCTTTATAATAATAGGTGAACTGTTATGTTTAAATAGTATGATCATATGTCGAAATCGACATATGGATACCTACGCCACTAGGATACTGATCCTTCTTTCAGGAAGGGAAATGACGCTTTACGAGATCTCAAAAAGGGTTGATCTTTATTCAACGGTATCCCATGGTACGGTATTTCCAGTAATAAAGAAACTTTTAGATGGTGGGTTTATAAAATACAGAATGGAAGGGAACAAGAAGCTTTACTACGCAACAGAAAAGGGCCAGAACTACGTTACGAACATCCAGAACATTGGTAGGGAATTGAAGGAAAAGATCATGGAGAAAAGTATGGGTAATGCCCTGTTCTATCTGAACCTATTATCTAGTGACGAAGATGCTGAGGCCTTAAGAACAGCCATTGGTCTGCTAATGCCCACATTCATAAGGATGGTTGAAGTGGTTTTCAGGCTTTACAAGGACGGAAAAAAAGATGAGATAGGCAGCCTAGTAGCAAAATTTGGAGAGATGGCACAAGATGGATCAAGTTAAACATTCTACCAGGACAATAGCTATAGCGGCCTTCGCAGGCCTGCTTGTCACGTACGTAGAAACAATGATAACACCTGCACTGCCAATCTTAGTTACGTTCTTTGATACGAACTACGATAAGCTCTCTTGGGTAATAACGGCATACATCATCTCTGGAACAATATCTTCTGCGATATTTGGAAGGCTTGCAGATATGTACGGAAAGAAGCGTATATTTATAGTTCTAGCCGGTGTTTATTCAATAGCAGTTTCTTTTGGTGGCTTCGCAAAGACGCTTGAAGAGCTTATAATTATACGGACAGTTCAGGGTCTTGGTATGGGCATGTTTCCTGTTTCTTTTGCCCTCATAAATGATCAGGTGCCGAAAAACAGGCTCGCACTAGCTCAAGGCATAGTCAGCTCAACTTTCTCTGGAGGGGCAGCAATAGGGCTGGTGCTTGGGGCCTGGATAACACAGAATTATGGCTGGCAGTGGTCCTATCATTCCTCTATACCGGTCGCACTTATTCTTCTTGCAGTAGCCGCTATTTATCTTCACGATGAATCATCAAGAAGAAAAAGCACAGTGGATTTCATAGGTGTCTCGATGCTGGCGATAGCCCTTGTCTCGCTTATTTTAGGCCTATCAGAGGGCGAATACTGGGGATGGTCTTCGGCATCAATTATTTCTCTATTTGCCCTTTCATTGATTCTAGTTTTTGCTTTTGTTTACCTGGAGCAAAGATCACCTGAACCATTCATAAACCTGTCGCTGCTTAAAACGAGGAACGTTCTTCTTGCCAATATAGCAGGCTTATTTGCCATGGCTGGTATGTTTTTCCTATTCTATTCCGTACCGCCGTTGCTGCAAGACCCAGAACCAGCTGGATTCGGCGTAACTATAGTTGAGTCTGGACTTATACTGCTTCCAGCCGCTGTGCTGAACATGGTTTTCGCACCCTTGGCAGCTAAACTGACAACGAACAGAGGCCCAAAAACTGCCATAATTGTAGGTCTTATAATACTGTTCTTCAGCTACTTTGGCCTTTATTATAACAGATCATCGATAGTAGCGATCCTTGAAGACGCATCTATTATGGGCATGGGAATATCATTCATATTCGTGGGCATAATCAATATATTGCTAGTGTCTGTTCCTAGGGAGAAGGCCGGAGAAAGTACCGGTATGAACGTTGTATTCAGGAACATTGGAACCTCGTTGGCACCTGCAATTGGTGGTGTTTTCGAAACAATGTACGTAACATATTCCCTCGTCGGCGTAGTTCCTGGAAATTTTGCGGGCCTAGGCTTTATCCCAATATTTTCTTCTTTTCCTTCTTCAGCGGCATACGATAGCATATACATGGTTGGTATGATATTTGTTGTAGTAGCTCTAGTTCTTTCTATGTTTATGAAAAACGTTGTAGTTGGAGGTGTAAGCGATGCGTTATAAGTATATTTCGATAATATTGCTAGCTGCCGTTTTACTTGCATCAAGCAGTGTTATGCCAGTTTCATATGGGAGTACCCCTATTGTAGAGGTATCTGGAGTATCGTGGTACACTGTTAATTCATCAGAGGTTGTAGCTCCAGGGATGACTTTTGTACCATTGGTCGTTACATTCGTCCCACTAGCCAACCTTTCGAGTGTTACTGCATTTATAAATGTGACGAAGTACAATCAAGGTATTTTGAGTTACGTCAATACCTACGGGTACAACCCTGGGCCAACGGAGTACAATTTTAGTTATTTGCCAGCAGGGAAGCCGGTTACATTGGTTCAAATGGTAAACGTTAACCCAAACGCATCCGACGGTCTTTACAGGGAAGCATTGTACGTTTCCGGATTGTACTCTAGCATTCCGGTTTTTGAGAATGTATCGTTTTCTGTCCCTATTCTAGGGAAGTCGAGTATCTTGGTGTTAAATTCCTTTTTCGGTACTCAAAGTAATCCCATGGCAGGCAGATCCGGGATGAGGTTCGTGCCTCTTACCGTGATGCTGGAAAATAATGGGAACGTGTACACTCAGAACGTTTCCATATCTTATGTTCCGCAAGGTCCAATTTACGGTTACACTCAAAATACCACACTGGCTGTGATTCCTCCTGGGGAAGCAGTGCCAGTCACATTTATCGTTTCAGTAAAGAATAACGCTACAAACGGCGTATTTGTTCAGAATTTAAGCTTGAGATATCTTGGTGCATATCACAACGTATCGTTTAATCTGCAGTTAGACGGTTATTCGGAACTGTCTCTCACTTATTATTTCTTTGACCCGCCGATCGTATACACAAATGAAAAATTCATCTCACTTAAAATAGGTATTCAGAACAGTGGGAATACTTATGCTAAAAATACTTCTATCTTTATTACATCATCCGACTTCACTGTCCTGTCGCATGGATACAACGTTTCGTACCTGCCATCGGGTCAATTCAATTTCACATTTTTAATCAATTCCGGATCGATGTATGGAACCCAAGAGATAGATATCCATATTGGCAGCGGAGTTTTCCCTATACTTATATATGTGCATAGAGTAGGAGAGCTTTTCGTATCGTACTCCCAGACAACTTTGCAGCCAGGAGTTGACAAGTCATCTCTTTACTTTAACATCACTAATGAAGGGAACCGCACAATGTACGATATAAACGTGCATCTATTGTATCCCGCTATATTAACAATACATACACCGTCATCGAATCCACTGCTTGCCTTGACAGCCAACAATATAACTATAGCAAGGCTTGTCCCAGGGCAGAGTTTTCTTGTTGTATTCGTTGTCGATACGTCTAGCGCCGCCCATTCCGGTCAGTATCCTATTCAGTTGTACGCATCTTGGCATTATAATAACACGAACTACTTATTTTTCAAAGTCTACGACACTAGCGTCAGAATATCTCCCACAGTTGAGCAGCAGCTATCAGACTTTTTCACTTTCAACTACGTCACTGTAGCGGTACTAGCCGTTATAGTTGTAGTAGTGGTTGGCATAGCAGTATATGCAGGGGTAAAGTCCAGGAAGGGAAATAAGGGTAGATAAAGGATCTACCCTTCTGACGCATACTTTCCAACTCGAAACCGAAATATTTTAAATCGCAAATATGATTACCGCAAAAGCATTTGTGCGGAAGTAGTGTAGTCTGGCATCACAGGAGCTTCCCAACTTTTAGGGAAAAAGCTCCTAACCCGGGTTCAAATCCCGGCTTCCGCATACTCGAATTGAGAGAAAACAACTTTAATGGCAATTTTCAAAATTAATTTTCTTCTCGCCAGCCATTATAAGCCCTTTTCTACGCAATCATCAAAAGCTCCTACTCTTTTTTAGGTTAGCCAAGCAATTGCTTTCAAATAGCACTTCGTTTATTTGCGCCTTGCTTGTCTGCACCTCTTGGGCTCTGTTTTCTTTAGGCTTATCGCCGTCTTCAACTACATAGGTAACACGCTTCAGGACCACAGGAACTATAACATGCACAATTGGCAAGAATTTGGAAATCTTCTTTAATATGAATCTAGGCTATGCGCCTAAGACATCAGCAAAAGCGCCGTCAATAATGGCTAATTCATCATCGCTCAATTTAAAATGGTCATCTTTGTATTTCTTTCTAAACATCGAAAATATTAGGTTAAAGAAGCCACAGATTTTGATTTCAGATAATAGGGAGACAACATCAAAATCGCCATCTTCATTTCCATTTTTACTACTGTATTTTCTGGATTATGCGTCTTTGCTGAGTGAACCTGAAGCCTTCTTTCTTCTTTAAAGTACTTGTTATGGGTCTGGCAATAGTATTCTATATCGCTTTGGCTTTTCATTTAATCACCTAAAATAACTTCTAATGCGTAGTAGTTGCAGTAAGATTACCCTTCTCTTTTCTTGAAGTAAGAAGAGGTTATGTTTTTTGAGCTCGCTTCAGCATTTAGGCAAATGTGACATGGGAAGCGTTCAGTCTTTTGGAGAGGTCTTCAAGGTTTATTTTCTTAGGATAGCTGAAAAATCCAAGCGTTAGGGCTATTTTGACCACATATTCCTGGCGACTTGTAATTTCGCTTCTCTCAGAAAACGTTCTTTTCCTCAGCTGTTGAAACTAGACACTATTTTTGGTAAGCCTGTCCATAAAGCCTTTCACTGTAGCTTCATTAGGAACTAGCAGCTTCATTATAATATCGCTATAATCTTTTTAATAAGCTCCTGTTAGGAATAAATACCAGTCAATTATGGTTTTGCAGACAGCACATTCGTGTGCATTTACTATTGCAGTGATATGGCTGCCATCCACGATTGTGATGCTGTCGCTTCTATTCTATTCGACTTCTAAATAGGGTTTCTTGGCTTTACTACTAGGAATGAAGAATTCGGGGCGATCCTTTATACCTTTTTTGCGTCTTTGAACGTCTCTGATTTTAATACTTGCAGAATGTGATTCAATGATATTCTTGATCCATTTTACTGGCACCTTGAATCTGTCTCTACTTCGATCATGAAGATTCAGCCGTCGATTTCTCCTTAGTTCTTAAATTGGATTTATGTATATCTAATAAAATTAATGAAAATACAAAATATTCAAAGTCTGTACAGGAATTTTTATTATAACCGATATAGTAGAGTTAACAATGATTGAAAAATAGTAGAAGGTGATACCGTAGGGATGGATACTTCAGACCAATATTACAGAGCGATTAAGAAGATAAAGGAAGCGTCCGACTCTTCAAACAAAGCCTATCTTACATCTTCAAAACTAGCCAATATGCTTGGGTTAAGCCAGCAATCAGCTTCCCGCATAATAATAGACCTTGAAAAACTGGGGTATATTACTCGAACAGTCTCAAAGCGTGGCCAACTTCTTACTATAACAGAAAAAGGCTTAGACCTGCTTTATACTGAATTTGCTGAGCTTTCTCGGATACTATCTATAAAGAGCAATATAGTAATGACCGGCATAGTAGTACCAGGCATGGGTGAAGGCAAATATTACATCTCCAGAAAGCAATACATAATCCAATTCCAGGAAAAACTTGGTATAATACCATACCTCGGTACTCTAAACATAAAAGTTGATCCATCAAGCATCCCAGAGCTACGTAAGCTAAGGGGCTTCACCGGCATACACATAGAGGGTTTCAGGACTGAGGATAGGACTTTTGGATCGGTGAAGGCCTTCAGGTGTAAGACAAACGGTGTGCCTTCTTTTTTAATAATGCCAGAAAGAACGGTATATACTGATGTTGTTGAAATTATATCTGACAAGTATCTAAGAAACGAACTCAATCTCAAGGACGGTGATGAGGTAACAATCGAAGTGACTGCCTAAAGCCTTAAACTTCAATTGAACCGTCGTCTATTTCCTTGATTAAACGTTCAAACATTTTCCTGACATCGTTTTCTTTCAAATTGCAGTCTAGGATCTCTTTATAAATTTCAAATGGGTCTTCTTTATCACTAGGATCTCCTTCATAGACCGCGATGTATCCACATATTTTCTCGGCATCGTAGTTTAACCTGTACTCAAGCTTTACTGTCACATTTTTATTCTCTATATACTCTTGCAGGTTGATCAATTCGTTCAAATTACCACCTCATATGTATGCGTCCAGCCCATGTTCCCATCTTTCCCTGAGATCTTGAACAGGCAGATCCACCAAATTCATTCCGTATTCGTCGATAATTATTCGGTCTCCTCCAGTTTCTCCTATTCGCACTATCTTTAAATCTTTAAATTCCGCAGTGAATTCTTCTTCATGTATCGGATCAATCTCAAGCACTATTTGGTTTCCGCACTCCGAGAAGAGCTTCACTGAAGATCGCGAAGCCGATACGTTTCCAAGATCGATGTTGAAGCCTATTCCACTTCCAAATGACATCTCGGCAAGGGCCATGAATAAGCCTCCATCTGATACGTCGTGTGCCGAAAGTATGTAGGGCGAGAATTTTCCGATCTTTTCTATTTCAAGCTGAAGCTCGGAGAGGTTAGGAGCTGGCAGGAAGCCATCAAATATGTTGTTCATTCTGGCGTATTCACTTCCAGAAAGGTTGTCGCATGGTGTTCCAACAAGGTATATCTGGCTCTTATTTTTCTTAAAGTAGGTTGTTCTTGCCTTGGTCACGTCGTCGATGATACCAACCATCATTATAGTTGGTGTTGGCATTATATCTTTATTTCTGAATTCGTTGTAAAAACTAACGTTGCCAGCCACTACAGGCAACGAGAATTTTCGGCAAAAATCTCCTATCGCCCTGACGGATTCAACAAATTGGCCCATTATATCTTGCCTCTCCGGATTCCCAAAGTTTAGTGCATCAACGACTGAGTTTGGCTTTCCACCTGTCGACACTATATTTCTAACAGCTTCAGACAGAGTTTCTAGCGTACCATTATATGGATCTATAGATACAAAGTTTGGCCTAGAACCAGAGGTTATTAGAAGTCCTCGCATTGAATCCTCTAGAGGCTTAATTACGGTGGCATCAGAATGAGTCTCTAAGTTAGGCCTTCCTGAAAATGGGCCAACGATGGTGGAACCACGTACTGTATGATCATACTGCCTAACAACGTTGAACCTTGCACTGTTGTTCAGCCTGGAAACAAAGTTTAAGGCGAAATCGTTGAGATCTTCAGGTTCACTTGGTATAGATACTTTTTTCTCTATATTTTTTCTTTCGAACGGTCTCTGGTATACTGGTGCTTTGTCGAGAAATTCTATGTCCATGTCTATTATCTTCTTATTTTTATATCTAACAGTTATTTTCTTTCCTTCAACTACTGTCCCGAGGATCGAAAAATCAAGTGACCATTTTTCTGCTATTTCCTTCATCTTTTCAACGTCTTCAGGCAGCACCTCTACGAGCATCCTCTCCTGGCTCTCGCTTATCCATATCTCCCATCCGGACATGTCGGTGTCTTTAAGTTTTATGTCGTCTAGGGATATCTCTGCTCCAAATCCACCAGCGAATACCATCTCAGTGGCAGCACTAGAAAGGCCGCCGCCTCCCAGATCCTTCATAGCTTTGATTATACCCAGTTCGTTAGCTTCAAGCACAGCCCTCATCATAGGGTGCTCTACGATAGGGTTGCCAAGCTGTATTGCGTTTCTGCTGCTCTTTGAAATCCTCGTTAAGGTAGCTGAGGCGAAGTTAACTCCGTGTATTCCATCCCTACCTGTCTTTCCTCCTACAAGAAGGAGTTTGTCCCCTGCTTTATAGGACTTCGATCTTACTATCCTGTCCTTCCTTACTATGCCAATACAACCGGCATTTACCAACGGGTTTGAGTTATATGACTGGTCAAAGTAGACCGATCCGGCCACATTAGGTACACCAATCCTGTTCCCGTAATCTCTTATGCCTCCAACAACTCCCTGAAATATATATCTTGGCGAAAGCAGTGCGTCGTATTTTTGTGAAGCCACATCGCCCATAAATAGAGAATCTACCAGCGCGATAGGTTGTGCTCCCATACATACAACGTCCCTTACTATCCCGCCTATACCCGTTGCAGCTCCCCCATAAGGTTCAACAGCACTCGGGTGGTTATGGCTTTCCATCTTCAAAACGTAGGCGTAGTCCTTATCGAACTCAACAACACCTGCATCATCTTCCATAGCCAATATTGTGTAATCTGTTTTCAAGTTTGTGAGGTACTTTTTCAGATAAAATTTTGATGACTTGTATGAGCAATGTTCGCTCCATGACTGCGCTATCGCGTGTATTTCTGCATCTATTGGATCACGGCCTTCCTTAATAAAATAATCTCTCACAGCTTTCATCTCATCGAGTGATAGCGAGAGGCCGTGCCTCTTGCTCATGTTGATTAAGTCATCGTCATTCATGTCCCTAATCTTGATGTGTCGATATATCATTGCAAAGGCATATTACATCGGTTTAAAACGTTTAGCAGTAAGAACCCATCATACATGCATTGAAATATGAATGATTTATTCAAAATGTAATATATTTGGCAATTTCAATGATCAACTAAGCTCATATACAAGCTAAGAAGCTGATCTATATGCCTGTCTATGCTATACTTGCTTATGGCGAGCGTTCTAGCGGAAGTTGACATTTCGGAATATGTTGCTTGATCAATGTTCAATAGTTTATTTGCTATGTGTTTGATGTTCGAGAAATCTTCGTATACTATTGCGTTCGTGTCTTCCTTTACAGGAAACTCCTTTGAAACAATGGCTGGCAAACCCATTGAAAGCGCTTCGAAAACTGATATGCCAAAAGTATCTGCAGAAGACGGATAGATAAAGAACTTAGATACTTCCATAAGCTGCTTTTTCTCATCTTCTTTAACGTAGCCTAAAATATTTACGTTACTAATATCATTTTCTTTTACGTAAGCCTTCATCCTTTCAAGCTCCGGTCCTACGCCTGCGATGATGAATTTATATCCAGTCCCTTTCATTTCATTAGCTAGCTCTAGGACTCTATAGACCCCCTTGTCCTTTGTAAGCCTGCCAAGATATAATATTATGTCCTGCTTATTTGAAGCTTTAGCTGGTGAAAGCTCATCCGTATCTACGAATAAAGGTACAGTAACTATATTTTTAAGGCCGCACCTTTCTAAATAAGCCTTGACTTGGCAGCTCGGAGCAAGAACGAATTTGCATTTTCTGTAGAGATAAATACTGTACCTCTTCCCTAAGTCGAAGATTAAGTCGGAGAATGGCAGCCTTATGCTTTCCCTCATTTTATCTATATCCGTGTGGAATGTGGATATAGGCTTCTTTCCAAGTCTTCTAGCCACCAGATAACCCACAGAACTCATGTAGAAGGCGTTATGAAGGTGGATCACATCCGGCATAATATCAACTGCAGTTTTGAACTCCCTGAATGGAAATGGGATGAGAGGCATTCTATACTGATCATATGGAGGAAAGGGCACAGTACGTGGTATGAAGACGTTTTTTTCATGCGGATCTCCCGTAAGCGAAAAGATGTACACCTCATGCCCTCTTTTCTCTAGCCCCCTTTTGACGTCTTTAAGGTAGGTTGAAACACCATCTGGCGTAGGATAATAGGTGTCGGAAAAGTACGCGATTTTCACTTATTACCACGCCTCCCTCTGCATCGACTCTGACTTCATGAAAGTACAGCTGATCGTGAAGTTAAATTGCCTCTTCATCTTATGACCTTTACGAGCTTGTACCTGCCATAACCTACAAGCACTTTTACATATCCGTTCGACCATAGAGGTATCTGTGTATCGATATAAACATACTTCAGGTGCTCTGCCTTGGAAGGTGAAGAAACAACGATTAAATTTTCCTCACCGACTCTTTCTAGGATTCTGTCTGATATCTGCTTGTTACCTCTCCCTAAGAGAAAGTTCTGTCCACCCACAGGTGATATTACTAGCATGCATTTGTCCGAACATGCTTCATAAATCTCGCTTTCTGACGCATCTTCTTTAATCAGTTTTTTGTTCCTTAAAATATCGAAGCCAAGTACGTTGCTCTTAATTCCCATCTCCTCTTCGATTGTTTTGCACGTATTCCCTGGCCCTATGATATAAGTCTCATCTGCCATATGCTCGATCACATACTCTGCTATGTCCTCAGCTCCAGCAATGTCATACTCTGCCTTTGAGTTTTCAACTATATATTGGGCTTCCGGTACTTTAAGTTGACCATACCTCTTTACACTGAGTATGCCCTTTCTGTATAGCTCCTCATCTATATCAACAACTTCTGCTTTATCTATCCTGTAGTTGCCCTTTGCAACCTGATTGACAGCATCTGCCGCACGCTCCGGAGATATGGCAAATACAGAGCTATACATCTTTACACCAGCTGGAACGCCAATAACAGGTAAGTCGTTACGTGAGTTAAGTATGTCCCTCGCAGTTCCATCTCCCCCAACAAATACCAGCAAATCGGCGCTTTCTATAGATTTGACAAAATTTATTGTATCTTGCCTGGTAGTAGGCGAAGAAGGCGTGTATATGACATCATATTCCTTGGTATATATACTTACTTCTGACTCACCCATACAACCCGATGGCACAAAAAAATGTAGCCCATTAAAGTCGAGCTTCTTAAGAAACCTGTGCGACCTAACGATGGAGATAGATTTAGAAACATCCTCTAAGGCTAGGCCATCAGACCCCTTCAGGTTCAACGTAGCGCCAAGCCCAGCCACTGGATTTATAACGAAAGCAATATTCATAAACTATAATCCTATACATACTATATTATCTTATTAAATTCAACGCATTTAGTTCATTATAACAAATTTTTACGTTTTGTATTTTCTGCCTATTTGACATCTCCTACAATTCTCCTCCAGAAACTTTATATGTAGATTTTTTGCATTATAAACCTTTTATAACCGGTATCCATACTCTAAAAATCAATGGACACGGGGAATACGAGTGATGATGCTGGATACGCCCGTTCGTTTAGGCTCATTTTAACTTCCAGATCTGCAAGGAGCATCGGAATAATATTTGTAGCGCTATCTCTACCACTTTATCTGCTTATCCTTCACGTTTCAATAGTAAACATCGGGATCATTTATGTAGGCACAGCCTTAGTAAACGTTTCATTCTCCTTAGGCATAGGTATGCTTGGAGACAGAATAGGATACAAGTATTCACTTATGCTTGGTGAGCTTCCCGCCCTCGTGGCAACGACGTTCCTTGCCTTTTCAAAAAGCGTCGATCTAATCGTAATAGCAACTATAGTTTCAGGAAGTGTGGGAGCATCAGGTGGAATGCGTGGCTCATTTTCCGTGGGCATAACACCGTACATAGCCAGGATCTGGAAAGACCAGAGCGAGAGGATCTCTAAAATGGCGTACATAACCTTTGTTGCCTCAATCTCGTCAATAGGCGGCAGCCTTATGCTTTATTCTCACGCCTACGTATCAAAGTACTTTGGAAACGCCGGTGCATTCGAACTCCTCTACAAGTTATCTTTCCTGTTAATATTAGTTTCATTTCTTTCACTTTCATTAATAAAATATGATGGGAAACAGAACAAAACAACGAAATTCCTTAGAAGAGAAACGCTGAAATTTTCAGCACGTGTGATAACTACCAATATAATAAACGGAAGCGCGATAGGCTTCTCCATGGCCCTTATTACAGCATGGTTCGAAATAAGGTATGGTGCATCTCCATCGAGGATCGGCTTAATTTTTACTATTTCTTATATTACTACGGCATTGGGATCTTACGTTGCTGGCCATATTAAGATCGAGAGAAAAAGTGCAGTTTACTTAGGCTCCGCTACAAGGATCGCACAGGGCCTGCTCCTTATAGCTATGGCACTCTCCCCACTCTTTTATCTTGCATCTGCGATATACATAGTGAGGACTATTGTTGCAGGATTTGGTACCCCAATCCGAAACGTTGTCAATATTCAGGGTGTTAGAGAAGAGGACCTCGGGACAGCTTCTAGCATACAGGGTGCACCTTCAAGGATCGCACAGTCTACGTCAGGAATAGCTGGGTTTCTGATGGATTACTACCCGCCTCTTCCTGTCGAGATAGGTGGCATAATACAGGCCGTTGGCGGATACGTGTACTATCGTTTGCTGAAAAAATACTGATTATTCTGTATTTCCAGTATAATAGCGAAAATACTTGTTATTTTCTAAGGACGGTGGCAATCCTAGATTTATACTGCTGTGATGTTATGTAAATCTAGTGCACTAGGAACAGGGCAGTTACTGCATCTATGAAATACTGTATTGCAAATCCAGCCAGCAGCAATCCGAATATCCTTGAAACGGCCTTCATCGCTTTGTTTCCTATGAATTTAGAGACTATTGAAGCCTCCTTGAAGAATATGTATACCATGAGAAATATTATTCCTATTGATACGAAAGTGAATATCTTATCTATTAATGGGCCCTTCATTAGTATTATAACAAGAGAAATGGCCCCGGGGCCTGCAAGAAGAGGCGTAGCAAACGGAACTATACCGATATCGAGATCCGTGGTAACTTCTGATCCTGAAGTCTTGGGACGGTTTCCTTCCATGATCATCTCTACGGCCATCAGCAGTAAGATGACCCCACCGGCCATCTCTAACGCTTCTATGGATATACCAAAGAAATATATTATAAACTGGCCCGCAAGAGCGAACATGACGAGTATTATCCCACCATATACAACTGCATCTTTTGTAGCACGCATTTTTTCTCCTTCGTTAAAATTGTAAGTCATTGATGTAAACAGCACTAAGCTGCCAAACGGGTCTATAACAATGAAGAGAGGGATGAACACCTTGAGGAATTCAACTATATCATTCACTTCGGTGTATCTAAATCCTATAAAATAGTTTTCTTATCTATTCTTCCGAATGCCACTTTATCATTACGCGCCCGAGAAATGCATATATTATAGTTTCTAAGATAAATATGTATAACATTTGCATAAGTATAGGTGACAGCCCGAATGCGCCCTGGACGATTACTGCTGCTGATGCGGCTGGTGATACAGACAATGCATAGAGAAAAGCCTTGGGTATTATGTAGTAAGGATAAAATGTAGGTGGTAGTACGGTCATAACAACGGATAGTATCCCCGCAATCCCCCACACGTTCCTAACGTGTGAGATAAGACCAGATACTATAAATGAAATTGAGCTGGTCGATATAGTTAAAAGAATCAGGACTGCTACAAGTACAAGCACGCCTATGAATGTGAAAACATGGAATATTATGCCAAGTATCACGTAGACTACAAGCCCAGGAATAGAAAAAACAAAATAACTTAACGTAAGCCCGAACATGTAGTCCGTTGGAGAGATAGATGTTGCTACAAATAGGTCCTGTATTCTTAGTTGTAGTCTAAGAAAAGCGGCATCTCCAGCACTCGATAGGGAGACAGATGACACGAGGCCTATAAAGCCGCCAACAAGTGCGTAGTCTAATAGTTTGCCCCGTGAAATAATGAATATTAAGAATAAAAGGGCAAGAGGCGTGCTCATTGCAGATATAAGGTAGGATGGCCCGCGCTTCACAGCTCTGAAACCGTAATACCAAGCGAACAGTGAAATGTACCTAAGGTTCAAGATATATCCTCTCCTTAATGAAAACATCGTCCAATGTAATGTTCTTTACATCACACCCCATGCTTATATACTCGTTAGCCTCCGAAGCATTTACATATTTTATGTATATCCCGCCTACTGGAGAACTATCTGGCAACGGCTGCCTAGATTCCACTCTTATTAGGCCGTCAAATTCTGATAGGAGTTCTTTCAACGTTCCCTCTTTTATAACAGTCCCGTGGTCTACCATTATTATGTACTTAGACAGCGATGCAGCCTCTTCCATGTAGTGTGTTGTAAGGACTATGTCTGATCTCAGGTTCCTTATGAGGGACCAAACTTCAAGCCTAGACATAGGGTCGAGTCCGGTCGTAGGCTCGTCCAAAAAAACTATATCTGCATTTGCTGAAAGAGCCATAGCAACGAATACCTTCCTCTTCATGCCGCCGGAAAGTGTGTCTGCAGGCGCTTTCATGCTTTCTTCCAGGCCCACTGAGGAGAGTGCAATCCTGGCTTCTCTATCAGCAGACGAAATAGAAAGCCCCCTTGCAACTAAGTACATTTTTACCTGCTCAAGCGGTGTTAATACACCTATTGGTGACGCTTCCTGCGGTATGCTGCATATAATTTTTCTAACTTTGTTGGATTCCTTAACTACATCATAACCGTTAATCGTTACAGAACCGCTTGTAGGTCTTAGCTGCGTTGAGAATATTCGCATCATAGTGGTTTTTCCAGCACCATTTCTGCCTATTACAGAAGTTATGCCAGAACCTATGTCCAACGATATATCTTTTAGCGCGTTGTTTCCGTTTTTGTAGACCTTGGTTAAGGATCGGGTCTCTATCATAAAAAATCACAGCTTTGGTTTACGTTCACTGCAACTCTACATAAAAAGCTTTTTATTGCTTCTTCAATACAATAATCATGAAGATACTCATAATGGGGGTAGATGGCTACATAGGTTTTCCCCTTGCCCTTAGGCTGCTTACTAGAGGACATGACGTTTACGGCATAGATAATTTCATAACAAGGAAACGTGTTCAAAAGGTCGGTTCTGACTCTGCATTGCCTATAAGTTCATTTGCCTTTAGGAATTCGGTAATTAAGAAGAAATTTGGGAAAGGTATAGGATTCTTTTATGGTGACGCGACAAATCCAAAGTTTATCTATCGGGTAATCAATGAGGTGAGGCCTGATGCTATAGTCCATCTCGCCGAACAGCGCTCGGCCCCCTACTCTATGATCGGGTTGAAAGAAGCCAATGAAACAATGGTAAAGAACATAGTGAGTACGTTGAATCTTATATATGCAGTAAAGGATATTACGCCAGAAGCCCACATACTAAAGTTAGGGACTATGGGTGAATATGGGACACCGAACATAGATATACCGGAGGGTTTCTTTGAAATCGAATACCACGGTAGGAAAGATGTTCTTCCATTTCCTAGAAACGCAAGTTCATGGTACCATTGGACAAAGGTGCACGATAGTAACAATTTGATGTTTGCAAACAAAGTTTGGGGGACAAAGGTCACCGATGTCATGCAGGGTGTCGTGTATGGCACAAGGACTGAGGAAATAGAGAAAACTGGACTTTACACCCGCTTTGATATAGACGAGGTATATGGGACTGCCCTAAATCGCTTCACGGCAGAAGCCATAATTAACGAGCCTATAACGCCATACGGAAAGGGCGGGCAGACGAGAGGATTTCTCTCCCTTAACGACAGCATCGAATGCCTTACGTTAGCATTGGAGAATCCGCCTGAGTTCGGTGAATATAGGGTATTTAACCAGTTTGATGAGAAATATTCCGTCAATCAACTAGCAGAAATGGTTCGAGATCTGTATAAGGAGAAATTTGGAAAAGAACCTGAAATAGTACACGTTGATAATCCGAGGGTTGAAAAAGAAGAACACTACTATAATCCAGAGCACGAAAAACTGAAGGCTCTTGGTTACAAGCGGACTAAGGATATAAAATCAGAGATATATGATGCCATAGATGATCTCAACAAGTTTAAGGAACGATTAATGAATTTGCGCAATGTAATAATGCCCCGCACTTATTGGAAGAAATCTGCGTATAATCTCTAAAATTTCCCTATCTTTCTTAGAGCTTTTATGCGTGTTTCACTTACTACGTCTGCGTATCTGTCAGCCAATCCCACACTGATCCACTCGCTTCTGTCTATTTCGATTACATCGCTTTTGACGCCTTTTTTTATTGTTCTATCGATTGCGTCAGTTAGCTCTACGTTTGCCTTTCCTGTATCTATTTCGTTTAAGACGGATTTATCCAATATATATATTGCAGCCAAGGCTAGGTTGGATTTAGGCAAATTTGGTTTTTCTTCTAGGCCTGCTATATTTCCATTCTCATCCATCTCAACTACACCGTATCTCCTTGGGTCATCTACTTTGAAGGCGATAAGCCTATTCCCTGATTTGTACGAATCCACTATCCTCTTTTCGGTATTGTCATCAAATAGTACGCCATCGCCAGCATTAAGGAGAAACGGGCCGTGTATAAATTGGAGCGCCGAGTGAACAGCGTCCCCGTAACCGCGTTTCTCAGTCTGATAGGCAATTTGAACGTCGGGATAGCTTAACTCTATATATTTTTTCGTCACTTCATCTTTCGGATCTAGCACCACTATAATATCGTCTATACCGCTAATCTTCATTCTATATATCACGCAATCTATGATTGGTCTGATTACTACCTTCCCATCCCTTGCGTCATATATTGAGAACATCTCCTTCCGGTAGAACTGAGAGGCGCCTGAACGAGTCCCAAGACCAGCCGCCGTTATTAGACCCTGCAACTCCATGCACTGGTAAGATCAATTCATTAAATTACTTTTCTGCCATAAAAATAAATTTAATAATAGTCCATATTAAGGATCATGGCTGATTTCTTTCTCATGGATTCTTTCGATCTCGCAGGAAGGACTATATATCTAAGGGTTGATATAAACTCACCTGTGAATCCAGTAACTGGAGAAATAATGGGTACAGATAGGTTTAGGGCCCATGTCGAGACTATTAGGAAGCTAAGAGATTCAAAGGTCGTTATTGTGGCCCATCAGAGCCGGCCTGGAAAGGATGATTTTACGTCGCTGAGGCAGCACGCGCAGGTCATGTCGCGTATTTTGAACAAGAAAGTAATGTTTGTAGATCAGCTCTTCGGATCACTTGTAAACAAGACTGTTGAATCAATGAATGAGGGAGATATAGTAATGCTAGAAAACGCTAGGTTCTATTCAGAAGAAGTTGACCTTACGACTTTAGAATCGATGGAAAATTCAAACATAGTTAAGGGTCTCTCTACTCTCTTCGATTACTATATTATAGATGCGTTTGCCGCAATACATAGGGCACAGACCACCCTTGTAGGTTTCAGGAGGATAAAGCCAAACATAGCAGGTGCGCTTATAGAGAAAGAGGTTACAATGATCGATAGGTTCAGGCATCTAAACGAATCTCCAAAAATAGCCATACTAGGCGGCGCAAAGATCGACGATTCTATCGCTGTATCAGAGAATTTCCTGAAATCCGGCTTCGTTGATAAAATACTCACCGGCGGTGTTGTTGCGAACGCATTCCTTTGGGCCAAAGGCATCGACATTGGAAAGAAGAACAGGGACTTCATAATAAAAAATAACGGAGATTACGAGAAGTTGATCGCTAAGTGTAAGGGTCTGCTCTCCGAGTTTGGTGATAGGATACTGGTACCGTCGGATTTCATTTTAAGTCCTTCAGGAGAAAGGGTCTCCGCAAACGGAAAGATTCCTGACGATCAGATACTTGCTGACATTGGACTCGATACCGTGGTCGAATACTCCGAAATAATTGATAAGGCTAAGGCAATATTTATGAATGGCCCAATGGGTATATATGAGATCGAAGCGTATTCATCTGGTACTAGGGAGATATTTTCTTCTGTAGCAAAATCAGAGGCCTTTAGCATAGCAGGTGGAGGGCATACTCTTAGCGCACTGGACAAGCTTGGTCTGACAAACAGGATAGATCATGCGTCAACAGGCGGAGGGGCACTCATAAGCTATTTAAGTGGTGAAGCTATGCCAGTACTCGAAGCATTGAAGGAAAGCAAACGTTTGTTTGAGGTGTAGATAAATGGCAAGAGATGTTGAGGCTCAATTGAATTACATAGAATCTCTAATTTCATCAGTTGATGCACAGATAGATGCAATTAATAAAATGGTATTGGAAGTGCAAACCACGATACAAATACTTAGCAGTGATGAACTGAGACAGAGTAAGGAGAGGCTTATATCTGTTGGATCGGGGATATTTGCTAATGGGAATTTAGATCTGGACAGCGATTTGATAGTCCCAATCGGCTCTGGCGTATATATAGCTGAAAAAAGATCGGAAACTATAGAAAGGCTTAAGGCTAACATAGAAAACCTAAAAGAGTCGATACAGAAATTAATGGATCAAAGGCGTACCCTTGTAGATCAATACAATACCGTATATACTACGGAAGCTACAAGAAATATAAAATGATGCAAGATGTTCGAAAAATTTAAGAAAAAACTTGTAGAGATATTTTCAAGAAAGAAAATCGATCCTGATGAAGCTGCGGAGGAAATACCATTAAAATTGATCGAGGCAGATGTATCAGTAGAAACTGCAGAATACCTTGGAAATTTAGTAAGGAACAAACTAAAGGACAGAGATTTTTCAGGTGAACTAAACGATGTACTCTACGCCTCCATAAAAGAGATCCTTGCGATACCTAAGCCAGACATATTAAATGTGAATAAAAAACCGTTCGTAATAATGTTCCTTGGAATAAATGGCACAGGTAAGACGACAACGATAGGGAAAGTAGCAAAGTACTTAAAATCAAAGGGAAAGTCCGTTGTATTATCCGCTTCCGATACCTTTAGGGCAGGTGCTATTGAGCAGCTTTCTATGATTGGCAAAGAGATCGGTGTTGAAGTAATTAAACATGAAAAGGGCAGTGACCCATCATCCGTTGCCTTTGATGCTATTCAACATGCCAAAGCAAGGAATATAGACTACGTTCTTGTCGATACAGCCGGAAGAATGAATACAAACAAGAACCTTATGGATGAAATGAAGAAGATAAAGAGGGTTTCAAATCCAGATATTACACTTCTCGTCCTGGATGCCGTTGCAGGACAAGATTCAATAAACCAGGCAAGAACGTTTCATGAAAATGTGGGTTTCGATGCGGTTATAGTAACGAAACTAGATACAGACGCAAGGGGCGGTTCCATACTTTCGATTTACCATGACTTGAGAAAACCGGTTCTGTTTGCCTGCGTAGGCCAGGGCCTTGATGATATAATGCAGTTTGACGCAGATTGGTACATAGAAAAGCTGATGCCAGAAAATAGTATAGCCTAATCAAAATGGCAAAGGTTAAAGTTATATTATAATTACACCAAACATGGAAGTTGATATCAATTACTTTCGAACGCTTGATATCAGAGCTGCGAAGGTTGTTTCATGCGAAAAGGTCGAAAAGTCTAGGAGTCTGTTGAGGATAGTTGTAGATCTTGGCGATCAACAGAAACAAATAATATCTAGCATAGCAGATTATTATAATCCATCAGATCTTATAGGAAAAACAATAATAATTCTGAACAATTTGAAACCGGCTAAATTCATGGGGCTTGAAAGCCAGGGTATGCTATTGGCAGTAGATAACGAAGAAGGCGTCAAGCTCCTTACTGTAGACGGAGAAGTTAAACCTGGGTCAAAGGTGTCTTAATGGAATGGGCCGATAAGTATAGGCCAAAACGAATTGAAGACCTTATTGTAAGTGAAGAAATAAGGCAGAAGATTCAATCTTGGATCGATGCGTGGGAGGAAGGCAGCCCTAAAAAGAGGGCATTGATATTGTATGGTGTTCAGGGCTCTGGTAAGACTTCTGCAGCATATGCAATTGCAGGCACTTTCGGTCTTCCTGTTGTTGAAATGAATGCATCTGAACAAAGAAACAGGGAGAGCATGAAAGCTACCGCTTTGATGGCCTCGCTTTACGCTGACCTAGGCGCAAGTGATTTCAGAAAGCCAAGCAAAGTTATTCTTATCGATGAGGCGGACAATATATTTGAGAGCAACAACCCAAAGCGAGGTGGCGATACAGGAGGAGTATATGAATTATCGAAGATAGTTAAAGAAACGCGGAATCCAGTAATAATAACAATGAACGATTTTTACGAATTTAGGAAGAAGAATTACTCATCTGAGGTAATAAATAATTCCGAATCCATAGAGTTCAAACCTTATGCTAGAAGGTTAGATAGAAATTACAACGAGTTTAAGAAAAATGTGAGGAATAGAATAAAATGGATAATCAATCAAGAGGGATTTTCGCTTCCAGATGATATTATAAATTCTATAATAGATAAGAACGCACCGGATATAAGGAGTATAATAAATGATGTGGAGGCAGCAGCAGTATCGCAGTCTAGCATAAGCCAGAACAATGATAGAGATACAGTTGAGAGCGTGTATTACCTCGTGGACAAGGCATTTAAGAAAAACTACGATGACACGTTGAAGTCTATATATGGTTCCGATGTGGACAGCGATTATTTTATCAATTGGGTCGAAGAGAACCTTCCATCGAAGACGGATGATATATCTGATCTTAATTCAGCCTATGAACAGCTGTCTTTCGCTGATCATATCCTTTGGGCTATAGAGAGAAAAAGGCACTTCGATCTTATGACCTTTCCTATGGAGATCGCTGGAGGATTAGCTTACTATATAGAAAATCCGAAGCATGAATACGTGAAATTCCATAGCCCTTCCTACATAAACAGCATGTCAAGATCCAAGGAAAGGAGGCACGCTCTAAATGCAGTTTCTTTGAAGATAGGTCTACTGTTACACATGAGCGGAGTTGAATCCCTCAACTATGTCTGGTTCTACCGTCTTATGTTTAAGGTGAACGCAGGATTCAGGGACACGGTTTATGAAAGGTTGAACTTGACGCAGGGAGAGGAGGCTGTACTTGAGAGTTAGCTGAACCCTATGGCATGGAAGGCAAACTTATATAACAGCGTAATAATTATGGGTAAGTCAGGCGAATTTAATGTCATTTACAAATCTTTACCAGGAAATAAGGGAAGAATGGAAGAGCCTTAAAAAGTCAGAGATATACGATGTAGAGAAAAGTAGGATGATTGGTTGGAGGCACGGCCCTTCCGTTGTTAGGTTAGATCATCCAACAAGGATCGACCGGGCAAGGGCCCTTGGTTATAAGAGCAAGGATGGCTTTATAGTTGTAAGGTCGCGCGTAAGGAGAGGCGGAAGCAACAGAGAAAAGATCATGGGTGGACGCAGGCCAAGGCGTCTTGCGTATAACAAACTCACTAGAAAAAAGAGCCTAAAGCTTATCGCTGAGGAGAGGGCAGCCGATAAGTACCCTAACTTGGAAGTTTTAAACTCATACTATGTCGGAGAAGACGGCCTTTACAAATACTATGAAGTGATCCTAGTTGATAAATCACATCCAAACATATACAACGATCCCCACATATCGTGGATATCTGAGCCTCAGAATACCGGTAGAGTTTATCGTGGTCTTACTTCTGCTGGCTACAAAGTCAGAGGTCTTCGCACTGGAAGGAAGGGGTCTAGCAAGAGCAGGCCTTCTATAAGGGCAAACGGCCGTCTCAGAAGATAAAGCCGCGGTGGCCCAGCGGTACGGCGCCAGACTTGAGATCTGGTTCCCTTGTGGATCGGGAGTTCGAATCTCCCCCGCGGCGCATTAGCTGCCTAAAGTTTTATGTTATTTGTTCATAGAATTTTTCAGACTGATTTTTTTAGTTGGCAGGATTCGTATTTATACGCTAAAATCTGCGGTTTTGGCGAGTATAAATAGTGTATAAAATCATATTTTTTTAAATATTAATCTCAATCCATAAAGTGGACAATGTATTAATGCGATGCAATAATCTGCCCATATGGATAGAGAAATATTCGTGTCTTATAGCGTAAGCGCTAATAGTATAGCCGGATGGGTAGCATACGGCGGTTCCGAATCGTTCCATGATATGTCTAGGGGCATACTGGCAGCGAGGATAGGCATCCCAAGGCTCTTGAGGATGTTTCGTAAATTCTGTATAAAATCTAGCTGGTATGTGCCTGGTATAGTCATGGAAACATTTCCTGATGAAGTTCGGGCTATATACGCTGATGGTCATGAACTTGGCACGCATGGGTACCTGCACGAATATGCGCCATCGATGAGCTATGATCAAGAGGAACGGGTTATTGCTAAAACAGCAGAACTTGTTAAAGACATAACTGGCCACAACCCATATGGCCACCTTCCATCGCAGTGGGAGGAATCAGTGAATACTATGCGTATTCTTATGAATCATGGATACAAATATGCAAGAGGATTAGAGGACGATGATTTTCATCCATTTTATGCTTCGACAGGTAGATCTTGGCCAAGAGTGGACTATTCCAAATTGCCAGAAACATGGATGAAGCCAATGAATCTTGGTGAAAAGATTGATTTTGTTGAGATACCGATCAACTGGTTCCTGAACGATGGCACATATTTCAACTTTAACAAGCATGTGCCTGGAAAAAGACCAATGTCACTCTCAGAAGTACTTGAGAACTGGAAGGCTGCCTTTGATTACGTGTACAGGGAATACGAGTATGCGATATTTCCAGTAAATATACATCCAGATACTAGCGGCAACCCTGAGGTGCAGATATTTCACGAGAAATTCATATCATACATCCTAGAGCACAATGGAGCTAGCTTTGTTTCAGATTCCTTCATCGCGGAAGATTTCAGGAAGAGATATCCATTTCCGCATGAATTCAGGGAAAAAGTTGATCTTTAATTCGAAGATAACAACATCCTTATTTTTTTGGTAATATCAATCTCAATCAAAATTCGCATCTTGGTTTGCTAGATCCTAAGGAAAGTATTTAAAGGGTAATAAAATTACGAGCAGATATTAATGAGCTGGCAAGAAGCAGAAGTTAGAGAACTTAAAGTTGGCAGATACATACTCATAGATGATGTACCTTGCAAAATAGTTGAAATAACGATGTCTAAACCAGGTAAACACGGCGAAGCAAAGGGTAGAATCGTGGCCATTGGGGTATTCGATAATCAGAAACGGAGTGTTGTATATCCAGTGAAGCATAAAGTGAAGATACCTATAATAGAAAAAAAGAATGCGCAGGTGCTATCTGTGATGAACAACGAAGCTCAGCTTATGGATTCCGAAACTTTCGAAACATTCGTGCTCCCGCTTGATCCAGAAATAGCTGACAAAGTTAAGCCGGGAATGGAGGTGCCGTATTGGGAGGCAATGGGCGTGAGAAAGATCATGCTTCAGAATTAAGATCTATTTTTAGCCTTAAAAAGATAGCGGATGCTGTAAACGGCTATGAGGAAGCAAAATACGTTGTATTTGGAATCCCATTTGATAATACGTCTAGCTATAGACGTGGATCAAAGTATGCACCGGATTCTATAAGAGGAGCATACGTGAACTTGGAATCATACGAATATTCCTATGGGATCGATCTCCTAGCATCTGGCATGGCGGATCTAGGGGATATGGAAGAATCGGAAGACGTAGAGTATGTGATAGATACAGTTGAAAGTGTGGTTTCTGCTGTGATGAGCGATGGAAAAATACCAATAATGCTAGGCGGAGAGCACTCAATAACCGTTGGTGCAGTAAGGGCTCTTCCTAAAGATGTGGATCTTGTTATTGTGGATGCGCATTCGGATTTCAGATCATCGTATATGGGCAACAAATACAACCATGCATGCGTAACTCGAAGAGCATTGGATCTGTTGGGAGAAGGAAGGATTACTTCTATAGGGATAAGATCTGTTTCTAGGGAAGAATTTGAAGATCCAGATTTTAGGAAGGTATCCTTTATTTCATCCTTTGATGTTAAGAAGAACGGTATCGATAAGTATATAGAAGAAGTTGATAGGAAGAGTAGAAGGGTGTATATATCCGTAGACATGGACGGCATAGATCCTGCATACGCACCAGCTGTAGGTACTCCTGAACCATTTGGCCTTGCTGATACAGATGTACGGCGCCTTATTGAACGGCTTTCTTACAAAGCTGTTGGTTTCGATATAGTTGAATTCTCACCGCTATACGATAACGGAAATACATCTATGCTTGCCGCAAAATTACTACAGGTTTTCATAGCAAGTAGAGAAAAATACTATAAAGAACACATTTAATTAATAAAATTATTCTATAGAAGTAAATAAGTAAAAATTAAACACCAATTGCCCCAGCTATCTCTTTTCCTTTTGTTATAACAACTTTACAAGGCGTAGGTAGTTTTATAGCTGCCTTTTTGAGAGCAATTTTCAACTCGTGGGCATGCGCTTCGTCAGTTCTGCCTATCATTATAACATCGTTCTGGTAAACTCTCGCTGCCGTGCCTACAGGTCTTCCGAACGCAGCCCTCATTCCGCTTGATATACGGTCAGCTCCTGCCCCAGTAGCCATCTTATGCTCTCTTAATACGTGGTGAGGATAAGGAACAACCTTAAGATAGAAATTATCGAGGCCAGCAGCTTCTGTCATCCTCCTATTTACTGAAACCCTGGCAGCCTCCAGAGCTGTATGTCTAACCTGGCAGGATTCCATGGCAATTAGCTGCATTTCTATTGGAAAGTCTCTTTTCTGATTTCCTTGCACGAAGGTAGTTATTTTTGGATAGGGGACACCTCCCATGAATTCCTTCCTAGTATATGCAGGACCGGTAATACGTGTATACATTCTTGCTGGCTTTGTTACCATAAATACACCTTTTTCTCATATTAATGGCATATATTTAAACTTGTGTCACTTTCAAATTGAATATGCTTTACCATAGTGAAATTGCACTCTGAATTTGAATATTAAAACTAAAGCTTATTTTACGGTAAAATTAAATAGTATACCTGGTAATAAAGACAAATTTCCCTTGTAAATTCAAGTTCTTCTCAGTATTATAGAAACTTCTCCATTCTCCTCCTGAACGTCTATCAATTTAAATTTTGACGTCCTTGCCAACCCATCGTATACGCTGCGGTCAAATGGGAATTTTTCTTTAAGGACTATTAGCTTAACGTCTTGTCCAGGCTCTAACTGAAATGATAGGCCCTTCAAAGTACTCTTCAAATAATTGAAGGGATCACCGCCACACGTTATATTCCTCTGATCTTCAATCTGCATAGTACAATAATTCTTGCGTAGTATTTAACTGTAAAGTAAAAATTATAATTTACAAACTATTTATTTCTGCAATTTGTGAAATTTTAAGTTTTCGAGCGCTAACGTTATATGTCTTTGACCAATATGGAGAGGATATGACAGACGATAACTACGACTCATCCCAAATACAAATACTTGAAGGGTTGAAAGCTGTAAGAAAAGTGCCTGGAATGTATATAGGTTCAACCGATACAAGAGGCTTACATCACTTAGTATACGAGGTTGTGGACAATAGCGTAGATGAATCGGTAGCTGGATTTTGTTCCAACATTTATGTTAAGATAGGAAAAGATGGATCTGTCCTAGTTGAGGATGATGGAAGGGGCATACCTGTAGACATACATCCTAAATATAACAGACCAGGGCTAGAAATAGTACTCACAGAACTGCACAGTGGTGCAAAATTCGATAAGAAAGTATATAAAATAACTGGCGGGCTCCATGGAGTAGGCGTTCATGTTGTCAATGCTCTCTCGTCAAAACTGATCGCAGTAGTGAAGAGGGATGGGCACATATACTACGAAGTGTTTGAAAAGGGCATACCAAAGGAAGGCCTTAAGACCGTTGAAGACAAATCTGTTCTTGAGAAATTTGGAATAGATATTAAATATCCAGGGCACGGTACAATAATAAAATTTTATCCTGATCCTGAAATATTTGAGACAACTGAATTTTCAAAGGAAACTATACTTGCAAGGGTTACTGACCTGGCATATCTTAATCCGCAGCTTACGATCACGCTTGAAGATGAAAGGACAGGATCTTTGGAGACTCTGCATTACGAAGGTGGCATCGTCGAACTAGTAAAGCATCTTTCCGAAGGGAAGAACCTTATAGTTGACCCTCTGTATTGGAGGGAAGAGGTAGATCACTACATCGTTGAATTTGCTTTTACTTACACCACCGATGTTCAGGAAATACTCCAATCGTACGTGAACAATATAAGTACACCTGAGGGGGGCACTCATGTGGCCGGTTTTCATCAAGGCCTTTCGAGGGCAATACAGGATTATGCCAGATCTAATGGTAAAATAAAGGGTGTAGACGACATAACAGGCGATGATGTAAAAGAAGGTGTAATAGCCGTACTCCACATTAAAATGCAGGACCCACAGTTCGAGGGTCAAACTAAAGCTAAGCTTGGCAACAGCAAGGTTAGAGGAATAGTACAGTCTATTACATCAAAATTCGTGAAAACATTCCTTGAAACAAATCCGCATATAGCTGATTTAATATTGTCTAGAGTGTTGTCGGCAGCTGCAGCAAGGGAAGCTTCTAGGAAAGCGAAGGAGCTTGTTAGGAGGAAATCTGCACTTGAAGGCGGAGGGCTTCCGGGAAAGCTTGCTGATTGTTCTTCAAATGATCCAAACAATACTGAACTTTACATTGTAGAAGGAGATTCAGCTGGAGGCTCTGCAAAGCAGGCAAGGAATAGGCAATATCAGGCTGTTCTGCCTTTGAGGGGAAAAATACTCAATGTAGAAAAAGCATCAGACATGAAGGTTGTCGAAAACGAAATAATAAAGGATCTTGTAGTTGCGATCGGCACCGGAGTAAAGGAAGACATAAATCCTAGGAAGTTGAGATATGGGAAGATAATAATAATGACTGATGCAGATGTAGACGGTGCTCACATAAGAACTCTGTTGCTAACGTTCTTCTTCCGTTATGCCAGGTCGTTAATAGAAAACGGAAACGTCTACTTTGCCGAACCACCATTGTACAGGATACAGAAGGGGCAAGATGTTAGGTACGTTTATACGGAGGAAGAGAAGGATAAGCTGAGCATAGAATTCGGTCCAAACGCAATAATACAACGATTCAAAGGATTAGGTGAAATGAATCCAGAGCAGCTTTGGGATACCACCATGAATCCGAAGACTAGAAAGCTGGTTCAAGTAACGATACAAGATGCTGAAGAAGCAGAACGCATATTTTCAATACTTATGGGCGAAAAAGTTGAGCCAAGGAGAAGATTCATCGAAGAAAATGCGGTTTATGCTGAGAACATAGATCTGTAAGGTGTTTTTTTATGGAGAAGAGGCCAGTAGAAGTTGAGATAAAAAAGTCGTACTTAGAGTACGCAATGAGTGTTATCGTGAGCAGAGCAATACCGGACGCTAGGGACGGCCTTAAGCCTGTCCAAAGGCGTGTCCTGTATGCTATGCGGGAATTGAACGTTACACATGATAAGCCGTACAAAAAGTGTGCAAGGATAGTTGGAGAAACCATGGGAAAGTACCATCCGCATGGGGATATGGCTATATACGATGCACTAGTAAGAATGGCACAGGATTTTTCCCTTAGGTATCCGCTTGTAGATGGACAAGGCAACTTTGGTTCCATAGATGGGGACTCTCCGGCGGCGATGAGGTATACAGAAGCCAGGTTAACTCAGTTTGCGGAAGATATGATGGAAGATATTGATGAGGAAACAGTTAACTTCCGGTTAAATTTTGACGGAACCCTGCCTGAGCCTGAATACCTTCCTTCAAAGGTTCCAAACCTTCTAGTAAATGGAAGCTCGGGCATAGCTGTGGGTATGGCAACGAACATGGTGCCCCACAATTTATCGGAGATAAGTGATGCCATTAAATACGAGCTAAGGAATAGATCATGCAGCGTTGACGATCTCCTAAAGATCGTTAAAGGGCCTGACTTCCCAGGCGGGGGAATAGTATTTTACAGCAAGGATCTGATTGAAGCTTATAGGACAGGAAAGGGAAAGGTAATCGTGCAAGGTGAAGTTGATACCTCTGAAGAACGTAGGATCATAATAAAAAGCTTGCCGTATGGTGTGAATAAGTCAGTATTGGTAGAATCAATAGCCAACCTGGCAAAGAATGGCATTATTAAGGATATAACAGACATAAAAGATGAGAGTGACAGGAACGGTATACGAATAGTCATAAGAGTTAGGGACGAAGATCTTAAGCCATTAGTTATGAATCAATTATACGAACATACAGATCTAGAGACGACCATAGGCATAATAAACCTAGTACTTGTCGGAAATCAGCCAAAGCTTCTTAACTTGAAGCAGCTTTTAGACCAATTCATAGATCATCGGCTAGATGTAATTCTTAAAAGGTCACGATATAGGCTTGAGAAGAAGAATGAAAGGCACGATGTACTTTCAGGCGTATTAACAGCTATAGACAACATAGACAGAGTCGTAGAAATTGTGAGAGGTTCGGATGATGTGCAGAAGGCTTCTGAAACACTCAAGAAAACTTTTAATCTTAATGATAGGCAAGTAAAAGCTATTCTTGAGATGAGGCTGCAGAGATTAGTACACATGGAAAGAGAGAGTGTAGTGAACGAACTGAAAAGCATAGAAAAGGAGATAGCCGATCTAAAAGAAATAATAGAAAGCGAACAGAAGAGGATCGAAGTCCTGGAAGGTGAAATCGACGAAATAAAGAAGAGGTATGGGGATAAGCGTAGGACAAAGATCAAATTCAAGGAGATAGGAGAGAGATCGACTGAAGACCTAATTCCAAACGAAGAATCTGTTATAATGTTGAGTTACGGAGGCCTCGTTAAAAGAGTGCCTATCGACGAATATAGATCTCAGCGTAGGGGAGGAAAAGGCGTCAACACATCTATGAAGATATCCGATACCGTGAAAAGCATTATACACTGCTTCTCACACGATACTATATATTTCTTCACCAGTGGCGGAAGAGTTTTCAAGATTAAGGCGTACGAAATACCAAAGAAGAGCAGAACCTCGCTTGGTGTTTCAGCTGGAGCATTCCTCAAACTTCAGCAGAATGAAAGAGTGACTGAGGTAATGAAAGCACCCGCTGACAGAGGCGAACATCTCGTACTAGTGACAAGAAATGGATTTGTTAAGAAGACGCCTGCAGATCCTGTCTTTGATGCAAAAAGTTCTGGGCTTAAAATAATTACATTGGATGGTGACGATGAACTAGTCTCTGCGTCTACGATTGATACAGATACGAACATGTTTGTACTTTCCTCCAAGGGTAAGGGTTCGGTCTTTAACACCTCTGAGGTTAGAGAGACAGGGCGATCATCTATGGGTGTGCGATCAATGAGACTAGGCGAAGAAGATTATGTTGTTACAGCGTTCGTAGTTAAGGAAGGCCAAGATATACTTAGCATATCGGAGAAAGGCTTCGGAAAGAGAACAAACTTATCGGAGTTTCCTGTACACCACCGCGGATCGGGTGGGGTGCTAGTATATAGGGACACTGAGCGCACTGGAAAGATCAGCCAGGCAATTCCAGTTAAGGAAGACGATGAAGTAATTATCGTATCCATGAACGAGAAAACTATAAGGATAAAAGCCTCCGAAATACCAGAGACATCGCGCGTTACATCGGGAGTGAAGCTGATCGATTTAGAAGATGGAGATCGCATAATGGCAGTAGCTGTGTTTTGAGTTGAAAATAGTTTAGTGCAATATATATACTAAGAAATCATTTTAAGCTATGGTTGCAAGACTTTATCGTGAATTGAAAGAGATAGTTGAACCTTCACATACTGTATTAGTAGCATGGGACGTACAGAATGGGCTTGTGAATTCTATATTTAATAAAAATGAATTCTTAGGCGTTGTAAAAAATGTTATACAGTCAGCGAGAAAAAAAGGTGTCAAGGTTATCTACACAAAAATAACTCCAATGCCTCCAGGTTTTGAATCCGGCTATCGCCTATACTCCATGATGAAGAGATACGGTGTAAGTGATCCGGATAAAGTAAGATTTATGGAACCTGGGTCACCGGAAGCCGAAATATATTCAGAGCTCGCGCCAGAACAGGGCGATATCGTTATAAATAAGAACACAGCAGACCTATTCATCGGAACGAATGTGGAGTTGATGTTGCGCAATGCTGGAATAGATACAATACTGTTCACAGGCATAGCGACAGAATTTGGAATAGAATCATCAGCGAGGTCTGCAGGGAATAGAGGATTTTACCCTGTAGTTATACAAGATGGTGTTTCTTCGCCTAACAAAGACATGCACGAAGCCGCTCTGAAAATTCTCGCTACTCAGGCTATAACCATAAAATCAGAAGATCTTATGTCAGCATGGGACACAGCAAAAATTTAAACATTTCTTTTTTATCTCAACGACATGCAACCTTCTTTTACTCCTTCCGGCGGGAAATGGCTGTCAATTGCCGTTATACTCTTGGTTATTGGTTTGGTTGTTGGATTTGCCGCTGGTAGATTTACGGCACCAATACAGCAATCCAAGGAGCTCAATACATTCGCTGCAGGTTCTTTGAAATATGCATTAGGCAACGATTTTAACCCAGAATTTAATAACTTAACTGGGATAAAAGTAGGCATGACGTTTTCTGGTTCGATCTCAGGTGCCAAAGAAGTCCAAGCCGGAAAACAGTATAGTGTTTTTGTATCTGCCTCTGCACCTGTACTCTACCAGAACCTTATAAATAACACGCATTATGCAAGTTGGCAGATCGTCTTTTCTGCCAATGAGATGGCCATCACCTGGACAAACTCCAAATACGCAATAAATCCTTCTTGGCCCTACTGGTTTGAGAACATAACCAAAAATAGTACTATAGTCGCCGCCTCAAACGCTTCCTTAGACCCGAGCGGTTTCCAGGCTATAGAGACCATGAAACTAGCAGGGATCCTCTATACGAACTGGAGCGATCCTTTCGTACAAATGGCATTCAACCATAACGAAAGCTTATTTTTACAATACAACAAAGCATACAACACTTGGTTCGAGAAACTTGGCTACAAAGCTAACGATTCTCTTGCCCTATACCATCAGATCTTCATTTCAAAGTATCTAAACCATACGACAAAACTGACAACCGTTGAGATAGGTTTGGATGGATACTTAACTTCTGGTGCTGCTGATTACGCTCTAACATATGTTTCACAGGCTATTAACCAGAACCTATCCTACTATAAGAGCGCGACTGGCGGAAATGGCCTTCCTATTTGGATAAACCTTGGCAGTCTTAACAAAACTATAGATCAATTTTACGAACAAATAAATGAAAGCGGTCCAGCGTGGGACAACGTGGGCAATCTCCCTGGAGCACCTATATTGTATAGCGTGACAATAATAAATAACTACACAAGCCCATACGCGGTACAATACGTATACGATCTCATAACTCAAATGGGCCAGCATTACCTTGCCATGAGCAGATTCGACCCGTTGTCTCAGCCATTCGGCATTAATATATCGAACATGCCGAAACAGCTTCAGGCGGTTGTGACTCCGCCACCTAGTTATCTGCCGGTTTCAGCCTACGAGTGAAATGAAGTCTAAAATAATTTATCTATTTTTCCCAATATTTTTGCTTTACATATTGATAATACTCGTGCCAATAATAAGGGCGCTTACCTATTCTTCAATTGGCGAGATAACAGCTGATCTTTCTTCAGGCATATTGCCGAGCATAGAGTACACCTACGCCATATGCGGTGTTGTAGCTTTTCTTGCTGTTCTCTTTTCCCTGCCGTATTCGTATGTTATTTCCAGGCATACGGGCCCCGCTTACAAAGCCGCTGATAGCCTAGTCGAGATCCCTATAATGATACCGCACAGCGTGGTTGGAATAATTATGCTTATAACCTTCGAGCCGACCATGCCAATTGGCCATTTGCTTGCTAAATATATTCCTGGATATTCATTTGATGGGACACTCTTTGCTGTGATCATTACCCTCTTCTTTTTATCTTCTGCTTATTCCATAAGAGAGATAGGCATTGCATACCAGAAGGATGTTATGGAGTACGAGAACGTGGCTAAGACGCTTGGATTGGGGGAAACACTGAGTTTCGTTATAATATCAATGCGTTTGCTGCTTAGGCCAATGATGAAAGGTTTCCTCCTTTCATGGGCTCGATCTGTATCAGAGGTCGGAGCAATACTAATTGTAGCATACTACATATTTCCTAGCTTCGTAAAACTAGCAGGCGTATTTATATATTCGCAATGGCTTGGATATGGGTTGGGTCCAGCAGCAGCTTCGTCGGCCATACTCATAATTACTGGGATTGCAGTTACTGGCATATTCAAGATGGTAGAGAGCTATCATGTTAGGTATTAAAGGCTTGAAGGTGCAGATAGGAAAGTTCCAGCTTAGCATCAAGGAGCTTTCGCTTTCGGGAAGGCACAACTTCATAATGGGTGAAAATGGATCAGGAAAATCAACGTTCCTAAAGACTATTGCCGGGTTGATTGATCCGATATCTGGAAGGATCGATATTGACGGAAATGACATCACGAATATGCCTCCTTGGAAGCGTCACATTGCGTATATCCCCCAGAATTTACTGCTCTTTCCGCAATATAAGGTCATGGATAATATCGCGATCTCCATAAAATATGGGCAGGGAGATCCAGAAATATTCAAGGAGGTCGTAAAAGTAATGCACCTTGAGGATCTATTGGAACGAAACATATATCAGCTTTCTGGTGGTCAGCAGCAAAGGGTTGCAGTAGCCAGGGCTATTGTCTCTATGCCAAGGATCCTGCTCATGGATGAACCCTTCTCTATGCAGGACGAAAGGTCTAGAATGTCGCTTATATCGAATCTCCTAGATCTTATAGATAGATACGAAATAGATTATATTTATGTAACGCACAATTCAAGGGATCTAGAACTTGGTTTTGATACCTTATCAATTATGTACAATGGAACTATAATCGAAAGCGTACGATCAATCGATGATCTCCAAACTTACGAAGGGAACTCACTAATTGACTACAGAGATATAATAAAAATTGACGACAAGTACTACAAAGTTGGAATATCATCAGTAATCCCAGCTCAAGACGGTTATTCATCTAGGTGCGTGAAAGAGGGCGATTACTATCTCTGTGTTGTCGATATAGATGGCGATCAGTACTTCGTCCGTTCATCCTTCGATGCCCATAGCGTTAGATTTGACTTGTCTAAAGCTAGAGAACTTAGTATCGCCTCTTCTTTATTATAAGATTGCATAAGGTTAAAAGTTTGAATATAATTCATACCTGCTGGAAACAGCAGATGAGAAAGCACGAGGGCAACTGACGCCGTAAGGTGAGGAAAGTCCCCCCTCCTCGGCAGGGCCCAGTTGGCGCAAGCCAGTGTTCCGAGAGGAATGGTAAAGGCAAAAGAAATCAACGGTTCCCAGTAAAGGATGAACTCGAAGGGGAGACGTTTCTGGGAGATCCGATGGGAAGCCTTCCTGGGTGGAGAAAGTCTAAAATGGCCCTGTGAAGCTGCCGTTAGGGCCGGGTGAGACGACTAGTCGAATGTTGCCAGCCCGAAAGGGTGAACAGAAGGGGGCTTACTCCGTGGATTCTCATCTTAACTTATATAACAGGTAACCTGCAGCCCCTGCAGACATGTGCATAAAATCATAGAAGTTGTGGCCTAACCTTATATCCGTCTTTTTAAGCATTCCCGGGTGTTTTTCCTCGAGCTGCGCCCTTCCGTAGCCATTCCAAAAAGCTTGCTTAAGAAACGATATAAAGCTATCTCTTACTTTAGCATAGACTACGCATTCATTGCAGAATCCAAATTTGAATCCGGACATAGCAGCACGGAGGTTAAGATCTATGTCCTCAGCTGTAACAAATCTCTTGTCGAATCCACCTAGGCTGAAAAAAGCTCTCTTTTTATATGCCAAATTTACTGAAGGAGCAGTAATTTCTATGCCATTGAAATAGATCTTTACTCTATCCTGTATGTACCTTTTCTTTCCGGTATATACTGTCTTTCCTATTGCAATTTCGAATCCGTTGTTTAATACGGAAACCATGCCGCCTATCCAGCCATTTGAAACTATAGCGTCGCCATCCGTGAAAAGTATGTTTTCAAATGAAGAATTCATAGCGCCTATATTTCTGCCTTCGCCCCTGGAACACCTTGTCCTTATGTACTTTACTTTGTCGTATTTCTTCACGATGCCCTCGGTGCCATCATTGCTCATATCATCTACTACAACGACCTCGAAATGTTCGTAATCATTGTTGAATAGGCTGTCAAGCAATTTCTGTATATTTTTGGCTTCATTCTTAATTGTTATTACAACAGACGCCCCTTCTTCATCCATGGCACACGAAATTGATTTAAATCCAGTCGGCGCGATCTACGTCTCTTTCTTCCTTTGTCTTTTTCTTGTACTCCTTGTAGTGTTCCTTGCATAAATGTACTTTAGTTTTGTCGGTTTTGAGGGAAAATACCTTTTTTGCTAGCTCCGCAGGCACAGTTTTAAATCTTTCATTGCTGCATTCTACGACGTCACAAATTTTGTCCATCGTATTAAGATACTATCTACTCTAATTAATTTTCTTTTTTCGTATGTTTAAATTAAACATTAATCTGAGATCAACTCTATCAAAAGCGGCAGCGACTTAAGATATAAGTAGTCAAGGTCGAAGTGTGTTTCGTCGTAGGTTTCGAAGAAGTGGACTATTCCATTTTTCTCCAAAAAATTGTGCATTGCTTCCATTCCGATATCTATGTGAAAGTCATCCCTTGAGCCGACCTGCATAAACACAGCCATATCCTTAAGGACGTCGATATTGTTCGATATATTGAATGCCGGATCGAGACGCCTCCACTTATCCCACACGTCATATTTCAGAAGCCCAGTCCTTGTATCAAATGGGAGTCCGATACCCATCTCTGCTTCCTGATCGGGACTGTAAAAAGCAGACATTGCAAGGACATTCACGACTTTCATGTCTTCTGGCGACATGTTCATTTTGCTCTTCACATAGGTGTACCATTCTAAAACACCGTATCTTCTAAAATATTTGATTGCGGCTGGAAAATCTGGGAGATAGCAATATTCAAATCCGGAATCCCCGGCTACGTCGACAAAGCCAGATATTTTGTCTGGATGCCTTACTGCAAGCGTATAGGCCCCGAAACCTCCAGAAGATTTTCCAAAGAGCCCAACAGGCCTTTTTCCATAACGTTTAAACAAATACTCTAACACATCAGATACAATAAAATCTTCATAGTTTCCAACCGCTGGTGAATTTATGTACTGGTTCCCATAAAGTGAAGTCATTGTATCAGGCAGTGCTATTATGAAGCCGTCATTTTCGGCTTTTTCAGCGATTTTTTCTAGTACTGAAATGAAATCAACTTTATTGAAGTATCGGTTCATAAAGCTTCTGTTAGTACCAAAGAAGCCTTGCAATCCAATCAGAATAGGCGATCGATCGTTTCTACTATGATCGATTATTATAATGGATCTTTTTGAGGGATCTTTAAGTGGATTATTCAGCAGCGATATAGAATCTATCTCATCCTCCGTGATATTCAGCATATAGCATTTAACATATTATCATAGATTAATTTATGCTATTCTCGATCTATGCAACATAATCCCCCGGAACAGCGCCTTCGTCAACCGATAACAATTTTACCCCATCCTTCGTTATGGATCCGAGAACTAGTACCTGTGAAATAAAGTTTGCCACTCTTTTTGGAGGAAAGTTTACTACAGCAACAACTAATCGGCCTAAGAGGTCTTCAGGTTTGTAGTTAGTTATCTGAGCAGAAGAGTTCAATATACCGATGTCGTCTCCGAAATATATCTTTAGCTTATAGGCTGGTTTCCTAGCTTCCGGAAAAGAATCTACTGAAATGATCCTGCCTATCCTTATGTCTAGTTTTTGAAAGGTTTCGTAATCAGTTCTTTCTTTCAATCGATTCACCTGTAGAATGTAACGGACGAATTAAAAAAATATTATTGAAAATTAGAATAACGATGTAGCATAATTTAATATCTTCTAGTTATACCTTAATATGAAGTTTAAAGTCGAAGTTTCCTACAAGCCAGGCGTAGAAGACCCTGAGGCTTTGACGCTGTTAAAAAACTTAAATATACTTGGATATCACGAAATAAGCAATGTATCCATTTCAAAGGTTTACTATTTTGATGCAGGGAACGAGGAGGAAGTTAAACAGGTAGCCGATAAGATACTCTCTAATCCCGTTATACACTCATATAAGGTAGAGAAGCTTGGATAACCTAAATTCGTATCACCAAGTTGCTATACTGCAACAAAATTATTACTAATCAATAATTTACTTGTAGAATTAATTCCAAGTAAAAATGATACCCACATCATAAAAAAAGAAATACTGGTTTCGGTTATCCTATTGTTGAACACTCAAAAAAGCTCAAGAAGCATAGACGATCTTTCCGTATTCGTCAAGAAATCAGTCAATTACAAGTACTTCATATTTCCGATAGCAACGATAGCAGCGCTTGATTATTTAATACTCAAGAATATATACATCTCTGTAAGCCTAGTTGTAGGCACTTATCTTCTAGCCATATTTCTTGACGTGATTTTTTCAAAATTTAGTCGAATAATATTCCCAGTTAAAAGGAGCGCCTACCTGAACTTTGTCTCTTTGGTTATATGGAGTGTGTTCTTCTGGATTTTGTTCGTTATTCATGCATATAGAGATATCGATGTTTCGTTGCTGCTGGCGGTTTCATCGACCACGCTTTTTAGGTTCCTCATATTCTATGTGTTTTATCCAAATGATAGTATAAAGGAACTAATACCGTCAATGAATTATGTGTACTCTATGCTTTTGGTTTTCTTATTTTTCTTTAAGAACCAATATATTCTCGTGGTACCATTTATCCTGTCATCGCTTATTTATGCATTAAGCGCTTATTTCTTGATTCGAAGGTCAACAAACAGCTTCGTAAAAAAATACAAAGCATCGCCATCAAAAATTCTTGAATTTTTCTTAAATTCAGGAAAAAGATTGGAATCAAATATTTCAGTAAAGCACTTTTTCGATCATATATACAGAATTGAGCGCAAAATACCTGTAAAAATAATACAGGTTAGGAAGAAGAATGGTGACATAAAGGTAACAATGGTATTTCCATACATACACCCTGGCCCATTTGGAACTCTAGGAAGTAGCAATTTGCCTGCTAGGCTTTCACAAAGGTTGCCTGAATTTGGCGATCTAATGGTGTTTCATACTACAACAAGCAATGATAACAACTGCCGTGGGGATGAAGACATAGACAATATAGCGGCTGCCATAAGAGCTGCATCACAAAAGATGATTTTTACTGACCGCATATCAAGAGCTAGGAAAGTGGTGGCTGGAAAATACGTAGTTTATCTGCAGCGCTTTGGTAACTTTGGATTTGGTGCAATTGTACCCGAGAAGACTCCATTTGATGATGTATCGCTAGAGGAGGGCCTTAAGGTGATTTCACACTTGAAGAAAAGTGGTGCGGATGACTTCGCTGTTATAGATGCACAGAATAATTTTACGAAAAAAGCTCCAGAGCTAAAGAATTGTTCTACTACGATAAAGGCTTTCGAAAGGGAATTTCTAAGAAACGATCCTAAGTACCCTGCAAGGGTAGGTTACGCTAGAAGTTACCGTGAAGTACCTGGTCTCGCAGAACTTGGTATACAGGCCATTGTATTCCAGACCGCTGATAGGTTTGATGCTGTAGTGTTAACAGATTCCAACAATGTAACCACAGAACTAATTGGGAAATCCCGCGAAAAGGTAAAAAACGTTGTTTCCAACTTAGAAATATATACTACGGACAACCATTACGTTAACGCTAGCGTTCTTGACGTTTTTCCATTGGGATCGCGCGGTTCAATAGAAGAAATATCTGATATAATTGCGGACACAGTTAAAAGGGCCAAGGAGGATGTAGAAGATGTGCAGATTGCCATGGGGACTGAATATGCCCTAGTTAGGATGGGAGAAAAGAATAACTTCCAGAACCTTGTATCAACCGTGTTTAGTTCCGTTAAGACGGCTAAGTATACGGCTTTATATACCATACCTGCAGCTATAGCCGCTTCATTTCTGGTATTTAGGTTTATTTAACGCTTGAAGCCAAAGCCTTAATTTCTTTATTTCGACTTAACATTAAACTAGCTGAGCCCATATATTTATTTCTACGAAAATTGTAAAAATAAGGTCAAAATAAACAAAATTTGGTAATCGAGGGGAAGAAATATATTGTTAGAAATTATGTATAAGATGAAAACCTAGATCATAAAGAGTCTATTACAGCATTACCATTTACGTATAGAATGCACTATTGGTATATTAGTGGGTGATTAGGATAAAGGTTGCAGATATTGAGAGGCTCATATCCGATCTCAGAAGTGCGATGTACGCGGAGCAAAGCCATAGGAAAATAATGGCAATAGATCAGGCGTTATATCGCAGGGTACGAGAAGTCATAAAAGAGCTTCAAGTAGAGGCAGATCAGCAACTTAAGAAGCAGGATATACAAGAGTACATGAAGACTACGAGGCTTATAGAGACCATAAAGTCTGATTTTAGGTCATTTTTTCAAAGAAGATACGAAAAGATAGTATCGAAGGCTATATATGATATAAACAGCGAGATAATATCTGTCCTGACTGAAGAGGAAAGAGGGTTCATAGAGAAGATACACAACTTAATAATGAGCGAATATGATAGCTTCCTACCAACGTTAAAGGATATAGCTGTAGAAGAAAACCAGGATCAGACCACTACTACTGAAGTTGAGAAGCCGATGGTTATTAGTGAACCAAGCAACCCTACCTCACAAGAGAAACCCATTAAGGATCAGGCACAAACCGAAAAGAAAGAAATAGAGAAAAAGGATGTGTTAGTTATGATAACGCAGGATTTGCCACCTATAGCACAAGCTGATAGGAATTATATTTTACACGCTAATGATCTTGTATACCTTTCTGAGGACATAGCAAGAATATTGGAAAAGAGAAATTCTGCTATTATTCTTGATCACTGATGCTCATGCATGCCGTGCTCATGCGTAGGCGCAGTAGCTACTGGTATACGCCCATTTATCACATCCTTAATAGCTCGTTCGACTTCTACTTCTGGAGTTATGTAAACCTTGATGCGGTCCTTCAAATAGCTGTATCCTGGCCGTCCAAGTTCGCTTAGTATTATGGCATCTACACCTCTACTTATTGCGGAAGCCAACATTTGCAAGCCTTTAGCTCTGTATGCGTGCATAGCCGGATTCTCATATTTTTCTAGCAGATCAGCATTGCCGTCCTTTACATCGTATATGTAAACATACTGAGATTCCCCAGGGCCGCCGACCTTATTATCCGATACAGCAACTGCAATTTTCATAACCTTGTATGTATAGCAAGTTTAAAAGGATATCGATAATTAGATATCAATTTATTGATATCTATGAATAACTATAATAATAGGGTATGAGATAAGGGAAAAAGGTGGATCTATGACTATATTTCAAGGTAAATCAGGAAAGAAACCGACTGGAGGTAACCTAAAGCAGGCTAAGAAAAAGAGAAGATTTGAGCTCGGGAGGGAGCCAACGCTCACGAAGCTTGGGACAAAAGTTGAGAGGAAGGTAATAAGGACGATGGGAGGAAATTCTAAAGCCATCCTCTTCACAGCAGATACAGCGAATGTGTACGATATCCACGAAAAGAAGATAAAGAAAGTAAAGATAATAACGGTAAAAGAAAATCCTGCAAACAGCCATTACGTCCAGAGGAATATAATAAATAAGGGAACAATAATATCGACAGAAATCGGAGAAGCTATTGTTACTTCACGTCCAGGGCAGGATGGCGTAATAAACGCAAAACTCTTAAACTGATGATCGATGCGCTGTGCCTTGTACCTCCAGTATTTTAACAAGGACCTCCCAAGATCCAAAGGGAGGCGCCTTCCAAAAAAGATATTGCAGAATTTTACCGAGGAAAGGCTCAGATCTATTCTGGAGGAGGCACGTATATCCTACGAAGTTAGAGAATGTAGATATCCGAGAGTTCCATGGCAACCCAGTAAGATGTATGTGTTAGATTCTAATTTGAAGAAAACCAGCATACTCAAACTGATAGAGAAGAAATTATCCTAGTCTCCTGCTTTTGACTTCGTAATAGGTCAGCGGATGCTTCATCCAATCCTGATGGCATAGTTTGTCATCATCCATAAAACAGAGATGGTTTGATCGCATCGTCTCACATTTTGGGGGGGAATACTCTACTCCGGAAATTTCCCCCGATAGGTGCTTTATTTGGTATCTTGTTATAGATTCATCGAAGTCAGGCGCATTCCTGAAATATTCAACTATCTCATCTTCTGTATAGCCAACTTTATGTAGGAAACTTGCAATAGCTAGCCTTCCCATATGCGGTACGTTTATGCCTTCATGAAGATTCCTTATTATCTCTTTCATGCACGGAGGAAACGCTTTTGTATTGCCTCTGCCGATAGTGAGCTTTGCATAAACGGATTTTTTGTAAAACTCACGAAGCTCATTTATTGAATCAGTTTGATCGGACAAGACGGGCGATGCGGTTGTTTGATCTATAGAATCAATTACCTTAAACATATTCGAAACAAAAGATTCTCTTAGAATCTTAATTGCCACATCTTTCTGGCAATATACTATGCCTTTTATTACACTTTGATTTGAGAGCCTGTACTGGGATCCAGTCACTCTACTTGCATATTTTACAAAGTCGAATACGCCAATTTCGAATCTTTCAAGATCCCGGTTATATTTCATGTTTATTTTTAGGTCATCTGCGAAATTTTCAATATCTTCAGGCTGCTGATTTTTTAAAGCATCTTCAACGGCATCCCGCTCTCTTATCACTGTTCTAGCGGTCACTATGTTTTCATTTAATGCTACTAAAACCCATGCTATATACCTCAGCATATCCACGTTGAGAATTTCTTTCTGCTGGTCGCCAGATATGGCATTTCGGATAAATCGCATGGAATGATCTTTGATCTCAGCATCGTCGTCCTTTGTCCCTCTAACAGAATTTGCTATTCTCTTCACGGCCTCGGAATCCTGGAAGAATAAAAGAGGTGGGAATCTCATGAAACCTCAATTAGTTCGTATGTTGGTGCAGAAGTTATCTTTTCGAATCCATCTTTCTTAACTACAACGTCGTCTTCGATTCTTACTCCACCTACGCCAGGAACGTATACGCCGGGTTCGACAGTAACAACCATACTTTCCTTTAACGGGAGATCTAAGCTAGGTGAAAGTGCAGGATGGTCATGCACTTCGAGGCCAACGCCATGTCCTAGGCTATGTATGAATCTGCCTTTGTACTTCGTTGAATCGATTACGTTTCTTGCTGCGGCATCTACGTCTTTGCCGTTTGCTCCACTACGAATAGCGTTCATTCCGGCTTCTTGGGCCTTCTTTACAGTATAATACATTTCTTTCTGTTCTTCGCTAGCTTTTCCAAAAACCACTGTTCTTGTTATGTCAGAACAGTAGCCTTCATATTTTGCACCGTAGTCCATTAGAACGAAATCTCCTTTCTTGAGTTTTGCTTTCCCAGGTGAATAGTGGGGCATGGAGGCATTTTGGCCGAATGCCACAATAGTATCAAAAGAGGGGCCAGACGCACCGTTCCTCATCATGTAATAAACTATCTTAGACGCAACCTCATACTCGGTTACACCTTCCTTTAGATCATTGAGTACGTCTGGCAGTATTTCACTTCCAATCTTTGCTGCCTCCTTGAGTTTCTTTAATTCCTCCTCGTTCTTTACCTTCCTTGCCTCTAGGATACTTGCTGAAACATCAAGAAATTCCTTATCTGGTATTATCCTCAAGAACATCTTGTAGGATGAGAGCGACAACGAGTTATAATTAAGACCCACTGTGTTGACATCCTTTAGCAAGTCGCGAAGGATGTTTTGAAATTCTGTTCCATTTTTGAAAATGTAAACATCCATTCCCGTTGATCTGGCTGCTTCTTCCTCAAGTTGCGAGGTTACTATGGTAGCCTTATCCTTTTTTACAATTAATGCTGATCCTTCGAATATCCCCTTAGTTGTTTGAGTAATATAAGTAAAAGTTGGATCCCGGTTTTGCTCTCCAGCATTGTAGATGAGAACCGTATCAGCTTCTCTAGCGTATTCAAAAATCTTATCAAAAATCATAACACCCCATTTTAAGAATGGATATAACAGTTTGCTGTACCCTTAACGCTACATAAGGATACGTTAAAAAGGTTTGAAAATATGGCTTGAGAACTATCGTTTTGAGTTTACCTATTAAAAACATGCATACATTTGCTTATCCTTACGTTCGTTAGCAGAGACTACATCGTAGTTCTGCTATTTCAGCTGTCTAAAGCCTAGATATACTATTTATTGATATCACGTCTTGGCGGGCATAACGGATATCATAAATTAAGTGCATTTATAAGTTTGTATGGAACAGCCTGGGACGTTTGGAGATGTACCGATTAAAGGGATCGATCAAGATTTGCCTATCCCATCGATAAGAAATAAAAATATACCAAGTAATTATATGAATATTGATGGAGGAAATTTCACTGCAGGAAAAAATTGAGAAATTACCTTTAGGGGTGGCCTGCATAGACGGCCTAACCAACGGTGGCCTTGAAGCCGGCATTATAACCGAAATATTTGGAGAAGGTGGGTCAGGAAAATCTAACGTGTGTATGCTTGCTGCCTGCTCTGCTTTGAGGCTTGGGAAAAAAGTTGTATTTATAGATTCAGAGGGGTTTTCGTCTGAGAGATTTCTTTCCATATGCAAAGCTGATAATTCAAAATTAAAGGTAATCAGAGTATTCTCACTCGATGATCAAGAAGTAGCAATAACAAAGTTTTCAAAGATCATCGAGAAGGATGCGTCATATGGATTATTTATTTTAGATTCATTTTCTGAGTTTTTTAGACTAGAAAGGACAGGAGATAACCAATCAAGGGTGATAGATTTCCAGAGGCAGCTTTCTTTGCTGTCGAGCATAGCAGCCAAGAGGAAAATTCCTGTTCTTATAACTAATCAAATATATCAGGACATAGCCAATGGCGACATCCTTCCGTTCGGAGGCTATGTGGTAGATCACATTATGAAAGCCATATACAGACTGGAAAGGCTTCCCGATGGAAGGAGAAAAATGACAGTCATGAAACACCGTTCTGTAAAGGAGGGAAATTCGGTAGAATTCCGTATAGTACAGGATGGCATATCATGCGAGGTGAAGAATGGGAACTGATATTTCTGACATAGTTGTATCTCACCAGACTAGTCTAAAGGATCAGGCTAACCAAGTATTCGCTATAGATACCTACAATATTCTTTACCAACTTCTGAGCAACGTCAGGCAGTACGATGGGACTCCGCTCATGGATTCTAGTGGAAACGTAACATCCCACCTCTATGGCATTTTTTATAGAACCGTTAACCTGGTCGAAAACGGCATTAAACCAATTTTCGTATTCGATGGAAAGCCCAGCCCTTTAAAAAATAGGACGCTTGAGATTAGGCAGCTAGCAAAGGAAAAGGCCAAGGCTGAACTAGAAGAGGCTATTTCTCGGGGAGAGGAAAACTTAAAGCAGTACTATTCTAGAATAAACTATATTACGCCGCAGATCGTGAATGACACGAAGGAACTTTTAACTTACATGGGCATACCTTACGTTGATGCGCCATCCGAGGGAGAGGCCCAGGCATCCTATATGACTAGGAAGGATGCAGATGGTGTGATATCTCAAGATTACGATTGCCTACTCTTTGGCGCCAAGAAAATACTTCGAAATTTTGCTATCTATGGCAGGAGGAAGGTACCGCGGAAGAACGTTTATAGAACGGTTTATCCTGAATACGTGATGCTCGACGAAGTACTGAAAAAGAATGGAATAAACCAGGATCAGTTAATCGAAATAGGAATTTTGGTGGGAACGGATTTCAATGAAGGTATAAAAGGCATAGGGGCTAAAAAAGCCCTCGCCCTAATTAAAAAGGAAGGGAATATAAAGGCAGTGTTAAACAAGATTGGTAAAAATATAGAAAATTTGGACGAGATCATAGACTTCTTCAAGAACCCGCCCGTTGTTGACGTCAAGTACGTATTTGGAAAACCAGACCCAAAAAAGATTGAAGAGTTCCTATGCGTTGTTCATGACTTTTCAAGGGATAGGATACTTGAACATATCAATACATACGTAAAGTATTATAATAAGTCTGTCCAGTTCCGGCTTGATAGTTTCTGATATTAGCATTATCCTAATTTAATTAGCATGATGTTGATAAGGTTTAAATATGTAAATAACTTATCGGTAAGGAGGTGTAATTCCAATGGAAAGCTCTATGAAGTTTGGAAGACCGGAGAGAATTAAAGCTTTAACATTTACTTCCTTAGGCCACTTTACAAATGACTTTAATATACTCCTGTTTTCTGTGTTGATCACGTATTACCATAGGTATTTTGGAATAAGCTTGGCTTTGCTTGGAGCAATAGCAATTATATATAACATAATAAGCGGATTCCTAAGTACTCCTATAGGGCGTTATGCAGACAAGACAAGGGCATACCGCGGTTTGATGATGCTAGGCATCTTTATACTTGGTGTTTCACTGTTTCTCTTCGGTTTTTCATTCCTTTCAGCTTCTTTCGTAATATGGATCATGCTGATAGCCGTAATATTTCTAGGCATAGGGCAAGCCTTTTATCATCCGCTAGGCGGTTCCATACTTAACGTTACTTATGGAGAAAGAGCAGCATCAGCTTTAGGAATAAATGGGGCGTTTGGAAGTATAGGTAGATCAGCTTTGCCTGTCATATTGGTACCGCTCATACTGCTTGTTGGTAAGGCTTATGCTCTCTTCGTAGCAGGCACATACATGTTTGTTGCAGGAGTCGTTATATATGCTGGCCTGTCTTTTCTTAAAAAGCGTGAAATACCTAACAGATCCAGAGAGGCAAGTTCTGCAGCAAACAAAGAAACCTACTTAAGGTACAGGGGAGTTCTTGCTATAATAGTTGCTATGATATTCATAAGGGCGATGTTTCTTACCGGTACTACCACTTACATATCACAATTTGTATTGGATCGCGTAAAATCTGAAATACTGATGAGTTATATTCTTACGATAAGTTTTCTTACTGCTGTTATAGGGCAGCCGGTATTCGGGAGGCTAACTGAAAAATACGGAGGTAAGTGGTCGATATCAATTACAACGATATTATCAACGTTGTTCTTCATATTCTTTATGCTTTCTGGGGACAATGCAGTTCTAGATACTGTGACTTATGCAGCATTCGTTTTTATGGCTTTCACTGGATTTCCAGTATTAATGGGGTATGTAAACCAGATAGTCCCAAATAACATAAGCACGACTGCCAACGGACTCGTATGGGGTCTCGGTAACACTGTAGGGGGCGGTATAGGCATCGCAGTAATGTCAATTTTCCTGAATCTGCATTTTACGTTGACAAGCGTTATGTGGATTATGATCATATTCGGCGTTATATCTGCATTCTTCATTCCACTAATACCCGGCGTGAAGAGGTCAGCGGAGCTTAAGAGTGGCTCTCCGTTATAATCTCGATCACGACGGAATTGTCACATATTTTTAGTAAGATTAATATGACGATAATATATATCGAACGAACAGGATGATCTAATGGGAAAGGCATCAGCAAACAATGTTAAAAGTGATAAGGAGGCTGCTAAGCCTGCAGCTAAAAAAGATGAAAACAAAGATTTCCAATACATAGTCAGGATAGCCAACAAGGACCTGAATGGAGAACGCCCAATTCCTCTTGCCCTTTCGGATCTGAAGGGGATAGGTCTCAGGCTGGGCTACGCGATAGCGGAAAGGTTAAACCTTCAGCCGACCAAGAAAATAGGGGAACTGAAGGAGGATGAAATAGAGAAACTGAAGGAGTATGTGGAAAACAAGGAGTACGATCTTCCGGACTGGCTTCTGAATCACCGCAGGGAGCCTGTAACTGGCAAGAATCTTAACCTTGTAACCACTGATCTGGATGTACAGGTTCAGGAAGATATAAACCTGATGAAGAAGATACGGTCTTACAAGGGAATACGTCACGAAAAAGGTAAAAAGGTCAGGGGTCAAAGGACGCGCTCCAACGGCAGGAGAGGCTTAAGCATTGGTGTAGTGAGGAAGAAAGAGTAAAGGTGATATCATGGGAGACCCAAAATTCCACCACAAGAAATATTCTACTCCAAGGCATCCTTGGGAGAAGGACAGGATAGATGAAGAGAATAAGATACTGGTAAAGTACGGCTTGAAAAACAAAAGAGAAATTTGGAGGAGCGAGGCCATGCTATCCTCCATAAGGTCGCAAGCAAGATACCTGAGAGCTAGGCTCAGAGCAAGCGATGCCAATGCGCAGAAGCAGCTTGAAAGGATGATAAAAAGGTTAAGCCGATATAAGATTTTGTCAGATAAAGCCACTTTAGATGACGTACTGTCGCTTACAGTGGAGAACATATTAGATCGCAGGCTTCAGACCATTGTTTTTAAGAAAAATTTAGCTTTAAGTGAGAAACAGGCGAGGCAGCTTATAACTCATGGGCATATTACGGTCAATGGTAGGAGGGTAACTGTTCCAGGTATGCTTGTAGAGGCCCAGTATGAAGATACGATAGCATACTATGAGAACTCCCCTATTGCTAACGAACTGCATCCAATAAGGCAGGCTCTTTTGTCTCCAGCTGAGAGGGTGAAGGAGGAAGCGGAAAAGGAAGCCGCTGCAAGCGAAGATGGAGGTGAACAGGATGAATAAAACGGGAATTGCACATATATACGCATCACAGAATAATACAATAATACACGTGACTGATCCAACTGGCGCTGAGACAATAGCAATGGTATCTGGCGGCATGGTTGTAAAAAACGATAGGGATCAGGCTAGCCCTTACGCTGCCATGAAGGCTGCCGATATGGTATCCGAGACTTTAAAAGAGCATGAAATAACTGATCTGATCATAAAGGTAAGAGCTCCAGGAGGCAATAAATCTAAAATCCCCGGCCCAGGTGCTCAAGCAGCAATAAGGGCCCTTTCGAGGGCAGGCCTGAAGATAGTAAGGATTGAAGAGGTAACTCCTATTCCACACGATGGAACTAAGAAGAAGGGTGGAAAGAGAGGGAGAAGGGTTTAGATGGAAGTTAAAATATTCAAGCTTTCAGATAAATATATGAGTTTCGAGATCGATGGTATTACACCATCCCAAGCAAACGCCTTGAGAAGAACGCTTATAAATGATATACCTAAGCTTGCAATAGAGAATGTAACTTTCCACCACGGCGAGATTAGGGATGCTGAGGGCAATGTGTATGACTCATCATTACCCCTCTTCGATGAAATGGTTGCTCATCGCCTTGGCTTGATACCACTTAAGACTGATCTTTCATTGAATTTCAGGGATCAATGTAGCTGTGGCGGCAAAGGTTGTTCTCTATGTACTGTAACGTATTCCATAAACAAGATTGGGCCGGCTTCAGTCATGTCAGGGGATATACAGGCTATAAGCCATCCGGATCTTGTTCCGGTAGACCCCGATATACCTATAGTTAAGCTAGGGGCAAAGCAAGCTATACTCATAACCGCAGAGGCGATCCTCGGAACCGCAAAAGAACATGCCAAATGGCAGGTAACGTCTGGTGTAGCGTACAAGTACCATAGAGAATTTGAAGTTAATAAGAAATTATTCGAGGACTGGGCGAAGATCAAAGAACGCTGTCCGAAGTCAGTGCTATCAGAGGATGAAAATACGATAGTGTTCACAGATGATTACGGCTGCAACGATTTGTCGATTCTCTTCGAGAGCGATGGCGTACAGATTAAGGAAGACGATTCTAGATTCATATTCCATTTTGAGACAGATGGTTCTCTTACTGCTGAAGAGACGCTCTCTTACGCGTTAAACAGGCTGATGGATCGTTGGGGCATACTAGTCGAAAGTCTATCAGAGTGATGCTTGACTCAAAAAGTATTTTAATGCCGAAATTATCTCGAACTTAAGTGCGGGTGTGGTGTAGCCTGGCAACACGCGAGCTTGCCAAGCTCGTGCCTCGGGTTCAAATCCCGACATCCGCATAGTTTACTTATATATTATAAGGCAGCGCTTTTTCATAATCGCAGTTCTTGTTATATGTATGAGGCTTTGACCCGATATCCTGATATTCGATTCTGTTATCTAAGATTTAGATGGAGTTCAAAACTTTGAAGAAGTATAGCGAGGCCCTTTTGGCTGGTTCAAAATTAAATTTAAATGTACGCATGAAAGAGGTAAGATCGGATATATCTGCAGGTATGTATTCTGCGATCCCAATCTTGAGCCCTTCAGATTTTCCTCAATACGATAGAAGTGCTGTGGACGGTTTCGCAGTAAGGTACGAAGATGTGTTAAGTGCCGGCTTGAACAATCCAATTTCATTAAAACTTGTAGGAAGTATCCACGTTGGGGATGCAAATAATATACGGATAGGAAAGAACCAATGCGCTGAAATATTTACAGGTGCAGAGGTACCTGAAGGTGCGGATGCAGTTGTTATGCAGGAAGACGCGGAGATAGAAGGTGAATATGTTGCTATATTTCGCAAAGTGAAAAAATTTCAAAATATAGGACGCAAGGGAGAAGATCTAAAGACAGGCGATAAGATCATAGACAGAGGCCAAAGAATAATGCCATGGCATATCCCAGCGTTTATAGAGACCGGAATAGAAAAGGTTAATGTATTCGATTTGAAAATTGGAGTTCTATCAACGGGAGACGAGATAGTTTCAGGTAAAGTCAAGAACGCAAGCGCTCCAATGCTTCAAAGCCTAATTGTTCGAGATGGGTTTAATTCTGTCTTCCTGGGAAACGTCGAAGACAATGTAGAGAAAATTAGCAACGTAATTCGATCCTTTGAGGGGGATTTGTTAATCGTTACTGGCGGATCAGGCCCGAGTTCAACAGATCTAATGGATAGTATTCTCCAAAATCTTGGCCAGATCATATTTCATGGGATCAGAATGAAGCCTGGGCGGACGACAGGGCTTGCTTTAGTTAATGATAAGCCTATCTTCACTATATCTGGTCTCCCTGTTGCGGCCTTGATAGCCTATGAAAACGTGATTCGACCGCTCATATTCAACTGGCTTTCCATAAAGGAAACGAGGCCTAACATCGTTAAGGGGGAACTTACAAGATCTATATTCAACAATGAAGCCATGAAGATGTTTGTAAGGGTTAGGCTATCCAACAAAGATGGGAAAATCTATGTTGACCCGCTGAGGACAACTGGTTCTGGCATAATCAATTCGGTAATAAATGCAGACGGCTATCTGATTATTGATGAAAACGTTGAAGGCTATCAAGAGGGGCAATTGGTAGAAGTTAAATTAATTGGGTGAGCGAGATGAAGATATTCCACAAGCTGGTATCGTCTGATGAAGCTAAAGAGATAATATCGCAAGAAATATCGAAGAGGATAGTATTTGAGGACAGAAAAATTTCAGATTCGGCTGGTTATGTAAGCGCAGAGGATGTCTTTTCAAAATATGACATACCTCCGTTTGACAGATCGGAAGTGGATGGTTATGCCGTATTTCATTCTGATGTAGAGGGATCAGAAGAAGACAATCCGCATCGTCTTAAACTAATTGGAAGCGTCGCTGCGGGAGACAGAAGTGCGCCATCACTGGGAACTGGAAGCTGTGTTTATGTTGCTACAGGAGCAATAATACCTAGGGGCGCAGATGCCGTAGTTATGGTAGAGGATACAAGGGCATCTGGCCAAACAGTAGAGGTATTTAGATCGGTTTATCCAGGTGAGAACATATCATACTCTGGTACAGACATATCGCTTGGTGATCTCATCCTCAAGGCTGGTACAAGGATATCCCCAGAAGCGATTGGTGCGCTTGCTGCAGCCGGAATTGATCGGGTTAAAGTCTATAAAAAAATGAAGATCGCTATACTATCCACTGGAAATGAAGTTATAGAACCTGGAAATGAATTAAAGTATGGTGAAATATTCGACACTAACAGCAATTACTTTGTGGCAAAATTAGCTACGACAGGCCTAATCGATCCAGAGTTTATTGGTATAGCTAGGGATAATGAAGATGAGTTATCCAAACTTGTTAATGACGGACTAAAAAAATACGATGCAATAATGGCCTCAGGGTCTACCAGCGCGGGCTTTTATGATATGCTTTACAAAATAGTAGAAGAACTGGGTGGAGAGATACTGTTCCATGGGATAAACATAAAGCCAGGAAAGCCAACGTTCTTCGGGCTCATATCCGGGCATCCGTTTTTTGGTATGCCAGGATTTCCGCTTTCATCAGCAGTGGTACTAAATTATATAGTTATTCCTGGATTTTTAAGTGCTTATGGCATTGAACACGATAACAGTATTGAGGTCAAGGTTCCATTCAGGATCAACGCAGAAAAATTACAAGAAACAATATATCCTGCCGTGTTGACAAAAAAGGGTTACGGTTTTCCTATAATGGGTAATTCAGGCTCTATTAGTAGGATGTTATACGCTGACGGACTGATGGTAATCCCAGGAGATGAAAAATACGTTTCTCGGGATGAAAAGGTCAAATTTTACAAATTCGATGTACCACAGGCCAAGATAATATGCATTGGAAGCAGCGATCCGTTGCTGGATGAAGTCATATTGGAAACTGATAAAAGCGCGAAGATAGTAAATGTTGGAGCATGGGGTGGAATCTCAGCAATAAAGGCAGGTGAAGCTGACGTATCAGGTATACATATCCTTAAAAATGGCGTCTATAACATATCTGTTTATGACAACGATCTAAGGAATGTGAGTTATCTAGTAAGAGGTTACTTGAGGAATCGTGGCTTTGTATCGAAAACTGGAGTATCCAGTTTTCAGGAGATATTGGATAAAGGAATGGTGTTTGTAAATAGGAATAAAGGATCTGGCACAAGGGATCTCATAGAGGAGCTTATAGGCAACAACGAAAGTATAAGAAAAAATATGAAAGGGTATCTCTGGGAGACAAACACCGAAGCTGGTGTTGCCAGAGCAGTAGAACAAGGACGGGCGGATGCTGGCATAACGCTTGAGTACTACGCTATCAAACTTGGTTTAAAGTATACCCATATAAACAAAGAAAACTACGATATCCTTATCTCAAAGGAGTTCTATGACAGCGAGTACGGTCAGGCTTTCATAAAGAACCTTAAAGGGCTAAAAGACCGAATTAAGAACTATCCTGGTTATAGTGTCCCAGACGACATAGGCGAAATAATCTCTTAAAATAGAATAGATTAATCCAATTCACAATTGCCAAAATTTTACCAAGCGCATAATTTTTAATTCCTAAACGTGTTGTATCTTAGCATGAAGAATAGCTAAGCCTATGGATTAAGAAATTCTAATTAAAAATCAAAAAATATTTGCTTTTACAATGCAGGCTACTGTTATCCCAGCAAGTATAGGCCGGAAGAAATATTTGCAAATATGTCCTTTGTGTAATAGCCTGTAGTCAATTCTATTTTCGTTGTATCCATGGAATAATCGAATACTTTGTCATCAGTAGTTCTCCTTAGTTTACAATTGACGTTTATCTTTGCGCACAGCTCAAGTGCGAAGTCTCTTGGTGTCATCGACTTTGCTGAGGCATTGTATATCCCGTTTTTATCGAGTAACCGTATGATGTATTCCGATAGATCTGCATTGCTTATAAAATTCCTCACAACTGCGCCGCTGAGGTCTATGCTCATGTTTGCCCTTGAAAGATTAATGGTGTTAGTAAGTATGTTAGGGACACATCTTCCAGTGACGAGCCCCACCCTCAATACTAAGTCCGAATTTACATCCAGCGCCGATTCCGCCTCTAGAAAGTACTTTCCTTCCATTGTTGGCGGATACGCATTATCGTTCTCCTTCTTCTTTCCTGGCCTTGGCTCATAAACCAGATCGCTGGATATGAATATGATCTTTTCTGTTGGATAGAGCCATTTCAGCATTTTGTTGGTTACTACTGCATAATCGTGCCTGTCTACGGTGTTAACTATGAAATCGTATTTTTTATTTTTGCGTGATACTAATTCGGAGAGGAGGAGATTATACTTATCTTCGCTGGGGAGGATAGCATCAACATCATACCCCTCTTCAACTAGCCTCTTCCATAAGTTGAAGCCAGCTACATTATTTGCAACAGTGATTAGGGCTCTACCCTTTTCTCTTTTTGAAATTTCTGACTGGGCCATTAACTACCACATTTTCTACTAAGTAAAATACATAGCGGATTACCGTTTCGATTAGCAGCCAAAATATATATCTTTAAGGCATAATTATGGGAATAATACAGGGGGATGTGTTGGACTTGAAAGTAAGAGTTAGGTATTTTGCATATTTTAAAGAAAAAGTTGGCAAGGATGAAGAGTACTTCGAACTTTCACCGGGGTCCAATGTTGGTACATTGATTAATGAAGTTATGAAGAAATACAAGAATATATTCAATCCAAAGGATACGTTGATAGCTGTTAACTACAAGTACGTCGATCAGAATTACAATATCGCAGAAGGGGATACGGTCGCGATAATGCCTCATGTTTCTGGAGGTTAAGGATTGTATGTTCGCATAAATGATATGTTAAATAATTACACTAAGCTTATATATCAATAAAATGTTATACATATGTGATAGAAGGCCAAGAAAGAAATATATTAGTTGATGATTTTTTAGCTAAGTTAAGGAGGTACAAGGGAGCAAAGATTCCAAACAACGTCTCTAGAAATGAAAACTTGAATCGTATCGCGCTATCATTGAAAAGATCAGGACTTATAGATGAAATACCCTTAGAAGTAATGAAGAACGCACTAAATATATACCTGGATAATGTTTCGCATGGCATATCGCGGGGCCGCGGATGCACTGCGGTACTTGCTGCCTGTATTCTAGTCGCGTCAAGGTCCAGCCCATCTCCTGTTACCTTAAGGTATGTCTCTAGGGCGTTAAAAATAGATCCTTCCAGGATATGGAGGACGGAGAGCTTAGTGGTCAAAAATACAAACGGCAAAAATATGGCAGTCAGGCCGATAGATTTTATAGAGAGGTATGCTGAATCGCTTAACGTAGACGACGATGTGCGGGACGAGGCTATTGCACTTACAAATAAAATCGCCTCGCAAGTAAGCCTTATGAGAAAATCGCCATCCACTATTGCGATTTCGGCTCTTTATTTGGCGTCAATACTTAAGGACAGAAAACTAGTACAGAGGTATGTTACTAAGAAGACGGGCATAACCGAGGTAACTCTCATTAGGACTTACAAAGAAATTTACAGTTATCTTACGGGGAATCAAGCAACATAATCCTCACTTATTATCAAACAGACGAACTGGGCACCTAAACCTTGGTTTCTGTGAATTTCAATTGCCCTTTGATATTTTCACATCAAAAAATATAATAGGAGAATTAAACCCCATTCTTGATGAGTATCTCCTGAGCCCTAGTTAACCCTGAACCTAACTTTATATTGATGCCAGCACGCAGCGCTGATCGCTCGATGACGGATAAAGCTGAAAAAACATCGTAATAGTTAAAGTACCCCATATGCCCAATCCTAAAGTATTTTCCTTTTAATTTTGGATGGACTCCAGTCGCGAATTCTATGCCCATGGACAATGCAAATTTCACTATGTCGTCAGATCTTTCTGCGACAACTGCAGTAACTGTATTGCTCCAGTGCTCCCTATCTGCTAGGACTTTCAAACCAATCTCTTCTAATCCTTCGTTGAGCGCTTCAGAGAAAACCCTATGCCTTTTTATGGTATTTTCTAACCCTTCTGCCCTAATATCATTGAATACGTGTGAAAGGGCCATAACAACTCCTACTGGCTCGGTTGACAAGTATCCATTTTCACCCTTTAGATACGTGTTCATAGGTTCTACCCAGTTTTTAAGATCAAAGAAATAGCCGTCACCTGCAGTGTTATTTAGCGAATCCTTTGCAACTACTAGTAGCGCAGCCCCAGGCGGTGAGGCAAGGCCTTTTTGGCTCGCCGTTATTATCGCATCTATGCCCCATTCCTTAACCTTTAACGTTTCACCACCAACGCTCGCTACTCCGTCTACAACTATTCTATCCACTAACGGTCTGGCCTTCCTGCATATTTCCTCTATGTCTGCCCTCACGCCTGTGCTCGTTTCGACATGGGTGAAGACCAAAGATGCGAAGTTGCCAGATGAGAGCTTATCCTTTATAGAAGCAGGATCAACTGACTTCCCAGGTTCAGCCTCAAGTACTTCGTATTCCATCCGGTGTGCATCTAAGATCGGCTTCCACCTATTCCCGAATACTCCATTAGAGGCTACGAGAACCTTTCCTTTTCGTGGCAATATCGAAGTAACTGATTCCATTGCTACCGTACCGCTACCAGGCAATATGAATGGCAAATACGAATTATCTGCTCCTACAACAATCCTTAGGCCTTCAAGGGAATTCCTCATAGCTTCAAGGAACTCTGGCGAAGCAAAACCGACGTTTTCTCTGACTCCTTCAAGCTGTACTTCGTAAGATGTCATTGAAGGGCCAACATGCATGAGTTTTCTAAGCATATAACGAATGTATTACCTATTCATTCATTAACTTTGCCAGATAATGACATACATTTGCATATCGAAATCAACTTTTTTCAATACTGGGTACTATGCCGTTCCACGATACCTTATACCCATATTTTTCCACGATGCTTAAAGGAAGTCCGTTGCTGTCCAGGAAGTCTATTATAGCATCTATATCAGGATATAGTTTAGACAGTGCAGCCATCACATAATCCGCCTTTGTCTCTTTAGGTAAAGTTTTCCTGGCATAGGCTTGCACGAGAGACCAGTCGATCTTTGAACGAAAGCGTAGAGGATAATTGCTCCAGTTTTTTGAAGGCCCGATATAAACTGTGATCCAATTATATCCGGATGCTCTTATTTTGGAATCTCTTTTCAGTATTCGATTAATATCATCATTTCTAACTATGTCGACGTATACCTTCTTTCCATCTATGTCCATCACAGAAGATGGAAAGTAAAGCCTCCCATCGATATTTATTGGCTCCGGGTAAGTCTTATCTAACATCCCTTCTCTTTTCTCCGGAAGGTAATAGTTCAGCGATTGATCGAGCTGGACGGAGTAATCTTTTCCACCAATGCTAACAGTTGCTGAAATTGACCAACTCGAGGAACCTGCCAATAGTGAAAAGGCCTGAGCAAGCGCTGACCCATATCTATCCATACCACCGAAGATGCTGTTTGGCCCATCTATTATTACCGTCAAGCCCTCTTCGTTTAATGCTTCGAACATAAGGCCGAGTTCCTTGATTGCATCTATAAATGGCAGCCAGTTGCTCAACTTTTTGACGACCATGCTCTTCGCCTTATAAATTAGTGTTTCTATCTGTTCCAGGTTGTAATTTCTTACCAGCCAATCGGGAGTTATATCTGGCACGGAGATAAGCCTCTGTTCAGGTTCTATATCTCCGTACAGGGCGTCTTCTATCTCTTGTTTGCCTACAGAAAAATGCTTAGCAGCCATCTCAACAAGTGTATGGCGTTCCTCTGGTCTCACTGCCGGCCCTAGTGAAAAGAGGAAGCGCCTTACCTCTGAACTCGGGACCTGAAAGCTATCACGGAATTTCGATATTCTTTCAAGCAGCAGCGCCATGGATCTTACCGTTTTAGGATTCTTTGCCTGGTATTCTATATCCTTGATTCTCTCGTATAGCTCACGGCGCTTTAAGCCAATAGATGAACGAAATGTATCTATTACGTTTTCTGCAGGCCATTTGCTGTCAGGTGGGATAACTATGGGTCTTATCGAACCGTTTTCAGTCTTTTTCGCTACTAGTAGTTCTAGAGGGAACACCTTTCCTCCTCCTTCTTGATGCCCCAAACTCTGCAGTTTGCGATGTTACGAGCTCATACATTACTGCCTTTTTTCCATACGATGGCCGTAGTATCCTGCCGAGGCGCTGCCTAAATTGCCTTGTGCTGCCAGAACCGCTCATAACTATAGCTACAGATGCATCTGGAAAATCTACCCCTTCGTCTAAGACTCGAGACGTTGCTATTACGTTATATTTACCGGTTTTAAACAATTCCGGTATTTCTGATCTCTCATCCTTTGAAGTCATGTAGGTAATCGCTGGAATCAGGAACTCTTTTGAAATCCTATAGGTCGTTTCAGTATCCTCAGAAAAAATTATTATCCTTTCATTCTTGTGTTGCGCAACTAACGTGCGGGCCATCTCGATCTTCCCTGCTGGATTCATAGCAATTTCTCTTGATTTTCTCCATGCAGTAAGCGCTTCTCTCCCTTCTGGTGTCCAAGAGCTCCTAATAAATTTATTAAAATCCCATGATCCGCCTATTGCCATTCTATGTTTTCTTAGATAGTTTACGAAGATAGAATGATACTTTTCATATTGAGTCTGTTCATCATCATCTAACTCAACTGGTATACGCACTATTTTGTAATCGGCTAGGTATTCATCAATTTCCTCGTATCCAAGTTCAAATATCTTCCCTCCCATAAGGTATTCCAGATCTTTTTCCAGGCCGTCAGTCCTCTCGTATGTAGCTGTAAGTCCTAGCCTATACCTTGCAGTATACATCATGGCTATCATACGAAGCTTCTCAGATGCCAGATGATGGACTTCGTCTGCAATGATCAGATCAAAATGGTTGCCGTATTTCTCTGCCATTAAATAAGCGGAGTCGTAAGTTGAGACAGTTATCTCCCTCTCTTCCTTTTCACCACCGCCTATCTGCCCTGCGTCCAGGTTAAGCAGCTCCTTTATCTTCTGCTTCCATTGCGTGAGTAGATCTATTGTGGGTACAAGTATAATCGTCTTCTTTTTCGTTCTATTTATGGCCTCTATACCTATGTGGGTCTTTCCAGCTGCTGTGGGGAGGACTATGGTTCCACGCATATTACTGGATGCCCACTTATCCAAGGCATCGCTCTGGTATGGCCTTAATTTAATGTTTGCTTTGACTTCTATATCAGGGCAATTACATACGTTATCAGTGAATTCTTTACCCTTAGACTTGAGGTATTCAGCAACCTTTTCGTAGTTCATTCCCAGTGCTCTATAACACATAATCCTGTTATCGAAGATAGCGATATCTGGTGGCAATTCACCTTCATAACCTCTTATAAGTATGGAGCCTCCGGAATATGTGAGTTCAATCACACAGGAAGATCTGAATACGGGTAATAAAGTTGTTTATGAGGAAGGTATATTTAACATTCTTCGGATACGATGCTGAATGTCAAAACACTTGGAGAAGATACTGGAGAGGGCTGTCTACGACGAGGCGTTCAGAAATAAGCTGAACAGCCAAATCGAATATGCTATACAGCAGATCGACCGCGGGGTAAGCGTCCCTGATTCAGTGGTATCAGAATTCGCCAGGGCCAGAATAAGGGTTAGGAAGAAGTACAGCAAATGGGACAAACTATTTTTTGACAAATATTCAGCTATGTATTCCACCCCAGAGAATATAGGGAGATACAGAGCTAGCAGAATAAACGGGCCTGTGCTTGACGTTGGATCCGGGGCTGGCATGCAGTGCATAATGTTTGGCTTGGAATACGGATGTAAAGGCATCGAAGTTGATAGATCAAGATACTTGATGTCTCTACTGAACTCCATAGCTTATAGATGTAAGTCTGAGTTTGTAAACTCAGATTTTTATAAAAATAGCATAAGAGATGCCCATATAGTTTTCTCTGATCCATTAAGAACAAAGGCTTCCAGTATCTCTGAGTTAAAACCTTCACCATTAGATATAATGGAAAAAATCCAAGCAGAAGCCTTCATCTTCGATCTACCACCAAGGATGCCAGCCAGCACTATTAATATAGATGGAGAAAGAGAATATATATCTGTTGATGGAGTATTATCGAGGTTCACAGTATACACTGGCTCGCTAAAAGAAGCGGAGTATTCGGCCCACATTATGCCTTCAGGGATACATTTAAATGGTGAGAAGCAAACTGTAAAATTTGAAGAAGGCGTTCCAGGCCGATTAATATATGTGCCTGATCCAGCAGTTGTTGCTGCCGGCCTCCTGGGTGCATACTCATCGCTTGTTATGGTATCTAACGACGGTAGAAGGCTAATTCTTTCTTCTGACGACACCGTAGAAAATTTTCCAGGCACAATCTACGAAATAATTCATTCTTGCGATGGAACATCGCTTGCATTTTCTCTCAGGAGTTTACGGCCTAGGAACGTTTATTTGCGCTTTAGCATAGATCCGGTTCAATATTATAGTATAACCAATAGCGTCACATCAGCGGACGGGTTAACAGATCTATATGTATTTAGGTATAAAGAGCTATTTCTAATTACAAAAAAAATATTCGACATCAACTCTACTGGTAATAAAGCTGTAAACTTTTTTAAGTAATATAATTTATATAAAAATAGAAGCAATTTTAAATCATGATAAACTAAGTTTTTATACTCTTTGAAGATTTAGAACGACTATCAATGATAGAGCTTTATTCAAATGCAAAGCTGCCTACTGAATTTGGGCTTTTCCGTATATATACGTTTGTCAACGACGAAAATAAGGATCACGCAGTTATTGTAAGGGGTGATCCGAGAGGAAAGGAAAATGTACCTCTCCGCATACATTCCGAATGCCTAACTGGCGATGTCCTTGGCTCACTTCGATGCGACTGCAGAGATCAGCTGATCCAGTCTCTGAGGTATCTTGGCAGACAGGAATACGGAATGCTTATATACTTAAGGCAAGAGGGTAGAGGTATCGGTCTCCTTAACAAGATAAAAGCGTACAGTCTACAGGATATGGGTGCGGATACGGTAGAAGCTAATCTTAAGCTAGGACTGCCTGTCGATAGTCGAAACTATAGTTTTGCTGCAGAAGTTCTAAGGTACTTTGAGATAAAATCTATATACATAATGACAAATAACCCAGAAAAGATAAAATCGCTCATCGAAAGTGGAATCAACGTGAAGGGAAGAATACCAATATTCAGCGATCCAACGCCATACGATAAGTTTTATTTGGAAACAAAGAAAACAAAACTCGGGCATGAGATCGAAAATATATAAAATAGTTTTAGTGCGAATTTGTTAGGTCCGTCAGCCTATTCACACCTATGCCAGCGCGGAAACAAGCCTTGTTGCTTTCGGATACCATAGCCTGCAAAAAATTGTTTACAGATATTTTTAATGTACGAAATGCATTTATTGAATACATATATCCTAAGAGAACGGCATTTGACCCCTTTCTATTCCCAGATTCAGCTGCGATAGTCTCTGCATCTATGTGATAGACCTGATAATCCTTCAGAGCCTCGAACACTTCATCGAGAGTTGCAGGCATCACCTTCGGCAATACAGGCTTAATTAAGTTCTTATTTATGATAAATTTCGTATTAGGTCCGGCATACGATAGATTTCTGACAGCTTCACTTGCCTCCAATCCGATAATATAATCCGCTTTCCCCCTCTCAATTAACGGAGCATAAACATTTCCCATCCTCACATGCACTGCCACCGATCCACCACGCTGCGAGAGGCCATGTGTCTCAGAAACAATTACCTTTACGCCAGCTAAGTCTGCTGCTGTAGCAAGCATTTTTCCCATTGTAATTATTCCTTGGCCGCCTACGCCTGCAATAAGTAAGTTTAGAGATTCCATGCTTCTATCCACCCTTTCGGCGCATTTCCTTTAACTTTTATTGCGTTAAAAGGACAAACCTCAACACAGGCTCCACACCCTATGCAGCTGTCATCTATGAACGCTTTCTTATTGGATAATGGGAGTATGGATGGGCATGTAAAGAAATCGTAGCATATCGAACATCCGGTGCATTTTTCAAGATCTACCTCAGCTTTCATGGTATAATCCCCGACTTTTTCAAGGACTTCTAACGCGCATGCTCTTTTCGCCACAATTAGGGCGGGCTTCTTATTCTCTTTAACGTATTCTGCAGCCTTCTGGACTGCGTCTGAACCCTCCTTTACATCGAATGGATCGAATGTGTCGACAAAATCAATCCCCATCGCCCTTGCCACATTTTCTATGGATATATGCGTTGATGGGCTAGGTTGCTGGCCTGTCATTGCTGTAGATCTGTTGTCTAGGACAATTATTATTTCTGGTGTTCCGTTGTAGACGGCATTGGCAACACCCTGCAGGCCGCTATGGAAAAATGTCGAATCCCCTATAATGGATACAGGTATCTGGCCTGTAGCCCTGAACACGCCATTGCTTATGCCAACGCTAGATCCCATGTTTGTAGCGCTATCTTGCTCGTTAAAGGGGGGCAGCGCACCAAGAGTGTAACATCCGATATCACCTGAAAAGAATGCCTTTTGCATGGATACTTTGCTGAGGCCTTTTTTAATATCGTAGAATGAAGATCTGTGGGGGCATCCTGGGCATAGTGCTGGGGGCCTTGTCCTCAGCGAAACATCATCTGGATAACTGCGCACATATTCCTTTCCGAAAAAGCCCATTATAGCTCCTCTTACCTTTTCCAGAGTAAGTTCGCCTATAGGCGATACGAGATCCTTTCCATGCAGTTCTTTCATAATTCCGTTTTTCACCATGAGTTGAGAGAGTTGCAGCTCGACAACGGGATCGTTTTCCTCAACTACAAGCACTTTCTTTACCCTTGTCATTGAATCTAGGATCGATTTTTCCGGAATAGGTACCGGAGTAACAAGACGAAAGATATTTGCGTTGAGGCCTTCTTCTTCAGTGATTTCCTTCACATAAGGATAGGCTATTCCACTCGCTATAATAAGGGTATTTGAACCGTTGTCTTCAAGTACATTTAGTCTTTCTATGTATTCCGATACCTGATTCCAGCGATCAATCTGCTCAACTCTGTCCCTCCTGGCATTTTCAGGAGCCATAACGTATTTCCCAGGGTTCTTTTCTATGCCCTTTTTTTCTTTCTGACCATCTCTTTCAAAGTTGACTTGAGATCTTACATGGCCTACCCTAGTAGTAGTTCGCAGAATAACAGGATGTCGAAGTTTTTCGCTGATCTCGAATGCCTTTATGGTGAGGTCATAGGCACTTTGCGGATCATACGGTTCAATCACTGGGATTAGAGCGTGAAGGCCATAGTATCTATTATCCTGTTCATTTTGGGAGGACCACATTGACGGATCATCCGCACTTACAATTACAAGGGCCCCATCCACACCAGTATATGAACTGCTGAAAAGCGGATCAGCTGCTACATTCATGCCCACATGCTTCATTGCAGCGAGAGCCTTTGAACCCATCATAGCAGCCCCATATGCGGTTTCAAGGGCTACTTTTTCATTTATGCTCCATTCAGCGTAAACAGAGTCGTTAAGCCCCTTTAATGTTTCTATAATTTCAGTGGAAGGTGTTCCAGGGTAACCTGCTGCAACTTCGACCCCTGCTTTAAGGGCTCCGAACGCAATAGCCTGGTTTCCCATAAGAACTCTATGATTACCCATTGGTAAAGTATTAACCTGCAGCTATGTAAATGTGACGTAGTTGATGCAGAGAAGTTTTGGCAAAAGTCATGTACGTGATTATTTTCATGCGAAAACTATTTTGCTGGTTCTTACGATAGATAAACTTAAATATGAGTGCGGTAATAAGATTATTATCATTATTTTATATATAAAAATGAAGGAAAAACCTAAAATACTACTAGGTTATGAGGTCAAAAACAAAGGTGAAATGCTTGAATACAGGAGATTTCATTAAGATCGAGTATGAAATGAGGGTCGGAGACGATAAAAAGCTTGTGGCTACAAGCAAGGAAGAGCTCGCTAAAGAAAATAATATATATGATGAGAAGCAGAAGTATGGTGATATAGTTGTCATCGTTGGCCAGGAGGGCCTATTCAAAGAGATAAACGAAAGCTTTAAAAATGCACAGGTAGGCCAAGAACTAGAGGTTGAGATACCACCTGAAGACGCTTTCGGACAAAGATTACCATCAAACATCAAAGTGCATACAATGCGTGAATTCCAGCGCCTAAACATAGATCCTAGAGTAGGGATGGAAGTTGAAATAAACAGAAAAATAGGCAGGATAATCTCCGTAACTCCTGGCAGGGTCTTAGTTGATTACAACCACAAGTGGGCTGGAAAGAAAGTATATTATAAGTATAAGATAAATGGTACAATAACAGATACGGCTGAAAAAGTGAAAGCCATCATTGCAAATAATTACGATCCAGAGGGCTTTAACGTATCAGTCGATGATAGCATAAGGATAGAAATTCCTGAAAATGCAAAATTTAGCGTTGCGTGGCTTGACGCAAAGTACACTATAGTCAACACCGCTAGGAAGTATATACCAGGTCTGGATATACTCATAACTGAAAAGTACGAAAAGGGAAAGGGAGAGGAGCAGAATAAGACGGAAACTACGGCTGAGCAGCCAGCTGCTGAACAAAGGGAAACGCCTGCAGAAGCGAAGGGAAGCGGGCAAGAAGAAACAAATGCAAAAAACTGATGGCCTTGCGGACAGGATCTGGGTGGTCCTTGTCCAGCCTAAATACCAGGGAAATATAGGTGCAGTGGCCAGATCGATGAAAAATTCTGGCCTATCCAAACTTATCATTGTAGGCAATAGACCTGATGATGAAGCATTCGCACGTTCCATGGGCGGGAGGCAGATACTGGAAAATGCCGAGATTGTGGATTCACTTGAAGAGATCGTTCATAGGTTTACTATCGTAGCGGGCACTTCGAGCACGGCCTCTTCGAATCTTAAGCGTTTCAGGCGATTACCGGTTGACCCAGAGACATTCTGGAAACAGATGGAGAGTCAAACAGGGAAAGTTGCTCTCGTATTCGGCAGAGAGGACGATGGTCTGAGAAACGAGGAGCTTGATCTTTGCAATTATTTTATATATATACCTGGTAATCCAGATTATCCTGTCTATAACCTTTCGCATGCTGTAGCCATAGTACTTTATGTTATGTATAGGAGCTACGTACCTTCAGATATGATACAACACGAATCAATAAAGCCAGAACACGAAGTATTGCTTATGAGTAACATTCTAGATATTATGAAGCTTAGCAGATATCCAGCGCATAAAATGCGCAATGCAGAAGTCATGCTTAGACGCATAATTGGCAGATCTATGATCACTGAGAGAGAATACTTTAAACTTATGGGCATAGTAAGAAGGATAAAAGAGGCCATTGAGGGGAATTTAGATGAAGGTAATAACGAACGTAACTGATCCTTCAAAGGTTGGCCAAGTAGTCAGAAACCTAATGAATTTGCTGCGTGAAGATCCATCCATAGAAGTAGAAGTCGTTTTTCATGTGGATGCAATAACTGTACTAAGCGCAGAGTCAGAAAATAAAGATGTATATGCCCTTTTGAAAAACGGTATAAATGTGGTTGCCTGCAGAAATTCAATGATTGCAAAAGGAATGGATTCGGATTCACTTATATTAGGTGTTACGGTAGTTAACGCTGGAATATACGAACTCGTGAAGAAAATATCAGAAGGTTGGATTTATATTAGATTATAGTTTCTATAACACACACCTTTCGTTTGAGTTTCTAATTTGAATAAGCTATTTGTCGATTAAGTCTCAATGTACCTGAAAAGTTCATGTATTAGCGTGGTATCTCCTTCTGTTTTATCTGTGTGCCGTCGTAGCTCAGCCTGGTAGAGCGCGTGCTTGGTAAGCACGAGGTCGCGGGTCCGAACCCCGTCGGCGGCTTGTTCTTCAAAGGTTGAATTTATGGATGGTAAATTATGTTGATCATATAGAGTGGTCCAAATCTCAAGAAATTTTTGGCATTGGCCAAAATTTAGAAATCTTGGGTGCCCTATCATACATGTTAATACATATTCTGAAATTGAATTGGATGTTTCTCAAACTAGCAAGGATGTAACTCCTTGTACAAATATTTATCCTGTTGTATGCATCTATCGTTAATACGGCAAAGAATGACGACAAAAAAAGCCGTAATGCTAAATCGATAAACATAACCAATAATAAAGGCTACATTCTACATCTAACATTGTGTAGTAAAAACATTTTCACAACGCATAAATATTCTTGTATACTATTTAGCTATGAAGGTTTTACTTATAAAACCCCTTAACCCTACAGGAAGCGGATACACCACAAAGTTCGGGTTCCTGCCAACACCTCTCGGTCTTGAGGATCTTGCAGGTGAAGCTAGAGTAGTAGGCATAAAAGATGTCAAGATAGTTGACATGGAGGCAGATGAGTTAACGCTAAACGAAATGGTTGCCTATATTGATAGATGGAGACCCGACGTTATAGGAATCACTCTTCACGCGACTGCAGCGCATTCATTTTCTCAGCAACTGGCAACGCAAGTTAAGTCAATATACAATCCACTGATCGTTGCCGGTGGGCATCAGGCTACTTTTGTACCAAATCAGTTACTTGACAACGGTTTTGACGTGATAGTGCTCGGCGAAGGAGACGAAACTTTTAGGGAAATTCTAAAACACTACAAGGACGGAATAGACTTCGACAACATTCCAGGCATAGTTTTCAAAAGGAATGGAAGAAAATTTAGAACGAAAAAACGAGAACTTATTGATGACCTTGATTCATTGCCAATCCCTGCTTTTGACTTAGTTGAACCAGAAAAATATACATTTAAGGTTTTTGGTGAAGGCAGCGTGGCAACGTTAGAGACCTCAAGGGGATGTCCGTATGCCTGCGATTTTTGTTCTGTTACTCCAACGTGGGGTAACAAATGGCGCAATAAATCAAACGAAAGAATAATGGAAGAGCTTAGGATAATAAAGCAATTAGGCTACAAGTGGGTCTTCTTTACAGATGATATTTTTATAGTTTATCCTAACGTAAAGCAGAGAGAAGACTTGTTTAATAGAATCATAGAAGAAGATCTTGGATTGAAATTTATAGTTCAGATGAGGGCAGATGTCACCGCCAAGAACCCAGACTTAATAAAGAAGGCCGCCCAGGCGGGTCTAACTATTGCTTTCCTTGGAATTGAATCTGGAAGTGAGGAAGTACTTAAGGCAATGCATAAGGGCATAATAACAGATTCATCTATCCGAGCAGTCAAAGTTTTAGAGGAAAATAATGTCGTTGTGCTTGGAGGCATGATGCTCGGTGCTCCATACGAGAGGATATCCGACATCAGGAAAACGATAAAATTTTCAAGGATATTGGCAAGGGCGGGAATAGATGCCATTCAATTTAGTACGTATACACCGCTGCCTGGAACCCGAATATTTCTTGATTCATTGAGAAACAAAAAAATATTCACATTAGATTGGTCAAGGTACGACATATTGACCCCTGTTGCTATAACTAAAGTGAATCCAGCGATAATCCAAGCCTTAACGGCGTATGCTTATTATACCTTCTATATCTATAAGTGGCTACACGACAGGCTCCATTCAATTAGAGCTGTAGGCTTCAAAGACCAGATAATGCTAAATGCCCAGAAGTTTATCCTCAGGATGATGCCATCCTATGTAAAGGACATACTCAGACTGCCGTCTGACGTCATAAAGACCGCATTGCTTTACAGGAACGGGTTGAAGCATATGGATTTCGATCAGACTACAGTAAACGAACTCCTTAACGATTCGAGCCAGATTGTGTACAAAGAGACTGGTACTAAGAATCCTTACTTTAAGATCAAGAACCAATGAATAGATCGAAATATTTATTAAAGTAAGACAATTGTTTTCATAATGTATGACGCAGAGATAAGTCGAAGAAATCCTGGCCTTTTCCTTTTTCTTGTCGATCAATCGAGATCCATGGTAAGGAAGATAGCTGGTGGAAGTGAATCAAAGGCCAAAGAAGCTGCAGATGCCATAAATAGACAGATCGGAGAGCTAATAATGAGGTGCACAAAGAACGATGGGGTGCGTGATTACTTTTACGTTGGGGTGATAGGTTATGGGGGAGAGAAAGGCAAGGCATCCTATCTACTTGATGATGATCTAGTACCTGTTTCGAAACTAGCCGAAAACCCCATAAGGACGGAAAAAAGGGTAATGAAGATACCAGACGGATCTGGAGGTACAGCGGACGTTGAATACGAATTCGGAGTGTGGTTCGAAGCTGTTGCGAACAGCGATACACCTATGGTTAAGGCGATGAATATGGCAAAGGAGGCTGTCGAAAAATGGGTCTCAGAGCATCCGTCTTCGTATCCGCCTATAATTATAAACGTAACTGATGGCCAATCTACCGATGGGGATCCTTATCCTGTAGCAAGAAATATAATGGAAATGGAGACAGACGACGGGAATCCTATGATATGGAACTGCCATATATCATCCGAGAACGCTGCTCCTCTCTCGTTTCCTTACTCAGAGAATCAGCTGCCAAATGATATGTATGCAAGGTCCCTTTTTAAGATGTCTAGCATACTTCCTACGAAATATATAAATTACGCTATTGAGGCTTTTCCGGATATTAGAGATGGATCTAGATCATACGTTTTTAACGCTCAACTTGAGCAGATGATTGAGTTCATCGATATTGGTACGAGGGGAGCAATAAGTTCTATGGAATGAAGATTCGCGATGCTGTATCTTTATTCCTATCATCAGCCAAAGATAGGAAACACTGAAAACGAATATGAAGACGCCTTCGCATATGACCTTAACACTGGCAGGTTTGCGATGGCAGACGGCTCTTCAGAATCTGTATTCTCAAACATATGGGCCAAAGCACTTGTTGATGAATTTGTTTCGGGAGACTACATACTTAAAATAGACACTTTAGTAGAAAAGGCAGCTAGCAAATGGCAAAGCAAACTGCCATGGAAGGAAATGAAGTGGTTCGTAAAAAATAAAATAATGATGGGGGCCCTCTCTACCTTTCTTGGTCTTGTCGTATCTGATGAAAAGTTTAGTGCAGTTGCGGTTGGTGATACATGCCTATTTGTATTTTCTTCAGGAGGCTATAGAAGCTTCCCTATTACCAAGTTAAGTGATTTTGGAAATAGCCCAAAGCTGGTTTGGACAGGCAATCCAGTTTTGAGGGCAAGGAGGCAAATCAAATGGGTGAATTTCCTTGAAGGCCAGACTGATGGCGTTGTACTTGTAATGGCAACAGATTCTCTATCCTACTGGATACTAAAGAATGCAGAAAACGATCCGTGGCTGACGCTCCTTAACAGCAAAGGCCATGAAAAAGAGTTTATTGATGATCTGATAGAGAAGAAGAAGATTAAGAACGATGATATTACGTTTACAATTATTTCGCAGAATAAAATTTAGTTGGTTCTACAGCGTTAACGTTTCCATCTTGCAGCGATTTAATGAGCAAGGAGGCTAACTTAGCAGATTTTCCTCCCATTTTTTTGATGTAATCAAAGACTTCAGATCTTTCGTAGTGAAGGAAATCATCCTTCCTAAAGAGCAAAGCATCAGGATCGTCACCATTGAATTTCCATGCTTCAGGCCGAAGTGATAGAACGTAGAGAGATGTATATATTACTAGGGCAGAAAAATTGTCCATGTCCTCGCCGTAATCGCTGGATCTCCTTGAAGGATGCTGAAAATTCTCATGCCCGTTTTCGTTGGAGGGCAGATCCTTGAGCGATGGCACATACATACCGTCGTAATCAACGAATATTACCTTTCCATTTGATATCATTATGTTGTCGCTTGAAAGGTCTCCATGAGCGATGTGGTTTTTCTTTAAAAGAATCACACTCTTTGCGAATTCGTTTGCTATCCTCCTTATTTCTTTGCCGTCATCCAAGTTCCTTTTTATGTAAGTGTAAAGAGAATCACCTTCTATCCAATCCATCTTGAGAACAGGATAATATATGGAAGGGTCTTTCATAGTTCTTACCCCCGCTTCCAAATACTCGAAGTTCACAATACAGCTCAAATTTCTGCTTTTTATGTGTTTGCCAATTTCATAATACCTCTTGTGAAGGTCAGATCCTTTAGTAAAACACTTTATGGCATAGTACTTCGATTCTTTTTCGATCTTGAAAATCAGTCCGTAATTTCCTGATGAATATATCATGTTTCCGGTCATCTTTACATTTGGATTTTTTATGACAGTTCCACCGGAAAGTTCCCGCGCAAAAGAGTAACCGGGATTCTGAAAAGCCTGGGAATACTCGAACTGATTAGGCCATTTCTTCACTTCAGTGAACGTAGATTCTGCATGCTTATGCGATACCTCTTCCGTACTTTCTATAGGTTTAGGTGTGATCAATTCTTTTCTGTCGATTATAGAAACAAAGAGATCTATCACCCAAATAACAACTACTATCGAAGCAACTAAAAGATCAAAGTGCAAATATTTAATATCAACACCAGAAAATAGAAAATACGAATCTATCTGGGTTATATGGCCCAGAAAGAAAGGTTGTAACAAAGATACTAGTAAAACTCCACCCGCTACGGTACCAGCAACAGCAACTGTTTTCTTTAGTGTAGTCAATGCATAGAAAATATACGCAGTGTATATTTAAGGCTAATCGGGCCTTATACGTTACCTTCCATTGTCATTTGTCCTTGCTGTCTAGAATCGTTTCAGCATATGCCCTGATCCTGGCTATTGCATCCTTTACTTTCTTTCTAGCCGCTTCTTGAGATACATCATAGGCTGATACCTCTATCTCCAACGATGGATTTACAACTTCAATATTTTTGGGGTGGCTTTTCACGTAAACTCCGTCCACTTCCCTCATAACCCTCTCAACGTAAGGTGCGAATGTACTCTCCATGATTCCAGTGATATTTATGGATTCATCGAAATAACATGAGTTTTCAATAGCGAGTGAATCCCGCATTGATTCCAGGAGCGCTTGCATTTCCATTGGCACACCGGGAAGTATTACAACTTTCTTCCCACCTACACTGCACAATAGGCCTGGGGCTGTACCTACAGGGTTCCTGATAGGCTTGCATACTTCAGGCATCATTGCCATCTTCTTCCTTTCAGGGGTAATCTCGATATTTTTGTACTTTTCCTCTATCATAGCAAGTGCGTCTTGGTTTAACTTGTTATCAGATCCTATGGCCTTTGCAAAGCCCTCCACAGTCATATCGTCGAAGGTAGGCCCAAGGCCGCCAGATGAGACGATTACATCGCCTCGATCCATGGCAGTCTTAAAAGCCCAGGAGATATCTTCGAGATCATCCATAACAGTCAAGCCGAGCTTAACTCTATATCCTTGATATGTCAGAAAGTTCCCAATAAACGAGGCATTTGTATTAACTGTCCTGCCTTTAAGGACTTCATTCCCAACTGTTATCACTACTGCGTCTTTCATCATCTCATCGCCTACGCTTTTTCCTCTATAGACGTAAATACCGAGGGTTTCCCCTCTAAAATATTTTTAAGGTTGTTAAGGTCTCTAGATGCAACTATAACCTTTATCTTTGACCTCATAGCTATGCTTAGCGCCGTAATATCCATGAACACGTTTGGGCCGGCACCTACAGAACTTCCTGTAGAAAGAGTAATCGCTTCACGGTAGCCTAGTGTATCAAAACGCCTTGCATCTTTGTACTTATTAGGATCTAGATCGTAAACTCCGTCGACAGAGGTTATATTAATAAGTGTATCAGTATCACTTCTTTCACATAGCAGAGCTGCAACAGTGTCTGTTGTATGCCCTGGCTCAGTTCCACCCATGACTACGAATCTATACTCTGACATCAGGTTTACGGCCTCTTCAACCGTTGATGGTATTATTGGATTTGCGCCCTTTAGCAGACTTGCCAACGAAAGGGCATTCATCCTTGTGGCGTATATTCCTATTTCATCCAGCATATTTTCGTTTATGCCAAGAGACCTTAACAATGAAATATAGGATCTTGCGGTTTTTCCTCCACCTGTTACTATACCTATCCTTTTGAACTTTGATGACGCAAGTATTTTTGCGAAGGATTGCAAATAATCGGCATCTATAGGATCTCCAGATATGACGGATCCACCCAGCGATATTACGATCGATTCATTCATTGCCTATCATCCCTCTTTTTTATGGTTATTATCATTACAAGCATTAATTTTGCCAATTGTAATTCTATATGGTCAGCTATGCTTAAAATGAGGAACATACGAGTGTGCTTGCATATCGAAACCTTTATGGATTTTGCTGTGTTTCTCCCTTTATAAAAAACATACTTATATGCAACTATTATGCGTTTACTGGGGCCGTGGGGTAGCCTGGTATCCTTCCAGCTTCGGGAGCTGGAAACTCCGGTCCAAATCCGGACGGCCCCATACTAATCATATTAAATTGGAAAAATTAAATTGGGTTATCGCTTATGGAAAGCCTTATTGATTTTCATTAAATTAAATTATCGTGGAAAAATTCTAATAAATAAGAGGTGCCCACTCAAAGTGATAGATGAGTAAAGACAACTTACTTAAAAATGATACTAGTTAACTTTAGTTTTATGAGCATACAATAGTGAAGGATAAAAAACATCAAATTAAGAAAAATTAATTTATTAAGAGGCGAAAATTAGCTATTTTTAAAAATGTGTCTAAAGTACTGCCACAAAGCTGTATTATGAAACGAAAGTATAGAAACGATAAATGGGATAAAAAATTGGCATTTAAATATATAATACGTTCTCGAGAAAATATTGAAATGATGTATTTATTCATAAATGGAGAGAATAAAATTTATAATAAAATGAGTCAAGGCTATTTAACCTAGAATATATTTTAATTGATTGGGTTTATGTGAACACTGATTATAGTCGACATTAAGAGCGTTATTGATAGTATAAAAGTTGTTCTATTGCAAAAGATAGTCCATTTATTATACAACAAGAAGAATAAAAATAAAAATTGATCATACGCTATAACCAGCAATAAGATGGTTATTATACAGAAAATAAAATAACTAAAGAAACATTAGGATAGATCAAACCGAGAAGGAACAATGAATATTGACTTGATTTATGAATCAGTGCGTTTATTGCGTTGGTAGATGTGTACTAAATCCTATGCTATAGTAATATTAAGATTGAAATTGTGTGGCTAAATTAGAGAAAGAGGTGACATGCATTCACTGCTACAAATGCATTCATTACATTTCATGCTAAACTCAGGGAAGTATACGGAATACCGTTCAGATCCCTGGAAGGAATTGCCAGGATATTCTCCAGAATCAATGGAATGAGGTCGGCATGCTACACCAGCATATTCAAGATGATCAGGAAGGTGGTTCCACAACTTCTTGGAACCACTTGAAAACCTGTGGAATGTGCCATTGATTCCACAGGTTTCAAGATCACAATCCGAGGTGACTATCTGGGAAACAAATGGAACAGAAAGAGAAAGGAATGGCATAAGTTACATGCGATTATATCCATCCGTGATGTTATTCAACATCACCGATGATCATGTTCATGACGTAATGGTCGGAAGGAAGATACCTGAATCCATAAAGGATCGTATAGCAAAGATATTCAGAGAGAGGCGTTATGATTCAAAGGCAATATTCAATGACTTTAGATCAAGGAAAGTAATACATCCCGGAAGGAATGCATCTTCACGGAGTGGATGTTCTCAAGCAAGGGCAAGTATTGTGAGACTGATAAAGAAGACATATGAGGAGGAGTGGAAGGAATCTGTCCAGTACGGAAAAAGGTGGAATGTTGTGATCTATTTTTTAGGCTTGAAGAGAACCATGGGAGAGGTGATCAAGGCTGTTAGGTCTGAATACATTGTTCAGGAGATTGCCCTGAAGGTGCAGTATTACAAGATCATGAGAGATAACCCATGCGTATTGAATTGTGCAACATACTTATTCGTAACCTATGCGGATACTAGAAATAACATCGAAAGAGTACTCTAGGTATGGAAGCATAGTGATTAGGGATAGTAAATTATCCGAGTGTCCAATTGTGTAAACGTTGACCACGATTAGGACGACTGTGATCCCAGGACATCCGAAGCTTTAGCTATGATAGTATGTCAGTAATCATACAACACTCTATAAAAGTACCATAGAAAAGTATATGTTAAATAGTAGAATAGGGAATAAGGTACCTAATTTGGAATTAATCTGCTGTATTTCAGTAGATATTCTATGATGGGTGCAGAGGTCATATCATGTACACCGGGGCACAGTCGTTGAGATATTACGCATATTTGAATATAACAATTCCAATCTGCACTGGGCCTTGGATACAAACTGACGAAGTCGCAAAATTTTGCAACTTTTGTTTTGCAAACTAATATACATACTGCAGAGGTGTATTTTATGGCAGATGATGAACAGATAAGAAGATATGAATTTAAAAGGGCCTTGGAAGAGCTTTCAAAGCTTCACGGGCGAGGTACTGAGCTTATTTCGCTTTATATACCTCCGGAGAAGCAGATATCTGATGTAGTAGCGTATCTGCGTGATGAATATTCGACATCCTCTAACATAAAATCAAAATCAACGAGAAAGAACGTATTGGCAGCGATAGAATCCATTATGTCAAGGCTCAAGTATTACCGATTTCCTCCACCAAACGGCCTAGTTTTTTTTGTGGGCCATATAGCCACAAGGGGAGACCAGACTGAGATGTATACGAAGATAATTGAGCCTCCAGAGCCAATAACCACGTTTATGTATAAATGCGATTCCGAGTTCCATACCGAGATGTTAAAGGCAATGTTGGATGAGAAGGAGATCTATGGGCTCATTGTTATAGATCGAAAAGAGGCTACGGTAGGTTTCCTTAACGGTACGAGGATCGAAGTGGTTGAAAATGTTCAGTCTCAGGTTCCGAGCAAGCACCATCAAGGTGGTCAGTCATCGCGAAGGTTTGAGAGGCTTATTGAAATTGCTGCAAACGAATTCTTCAAAAAGGTAGGTGAAATCGCAAACAATGCTTTTATACCAAGGATAAAAGAAATACGTGCTATTTTCCTTGGCGGCCCGGGAGCTACAAAAGAGTATTTCTTTGAGAAGGACTACCTGAGGAATGAGGTTAAAGATAAGATCAAGGATTTATTCGACGTTGGATATACTGATGAATCTGGTCTAAGGGAACTTGTTGAAAAAGCCTCAGAATCCATAAAAGATATGAAAATATCCAGAGAAAAGGATCTCATGGATAGATTCCTAAGAGAAGTCAAAAAACCGGACGGAGGGCTTGCAGTATACGGAGAAAAAGCTATAAGGGATGCACTTGAGCAAAAGATGGTTGATCTGCTTTTGATCTCAGAAGGCATAAGGAGAGTCAAATATACTTACAAGTGCCCTACATGCGGAGAAGAAAAGACGTTTTCTGAGGAACCCTCTGAATGGCCTGTCTGCGACAAAGATGGGACGCCTCTTGAGCTTATCGGCGAAGATGACATGATCGAAGATCTGTATAAGTTAGCAAAGGAATCTGGAGCCCAGGTGGAGATTATCTCGGATCAGAGCGATGAGGGGAAACTCTTGAAGCAGGCTTTCGGTGGCCTAGCTGCTGTACTCAGATTCATCAGAAAGGATAACGTACAAAATGTAATGTGATCAATATGATGCACGCAGAATTAGGGCCAGATATGGTTTCCAAGATTCTTGACCACATGAAGGCTGCGCATATAGGAAATACGCCTGTAGAAGAGATCGATGCGAATGGCAATATATACGCTAAGATAGAATGGGAGAATAGGTTCGGGTCGATCAAAGATAGGCCGGCATTCTTCATAATGGATTATCTTAAGTCCAAGGGTGTACTTGAAGGTAAGGCTATAGTAGAAGCCTCATCAGGAAATACTGGCCTTGCGATATCTACAATATCCTCTATGTTGGGCTTGCAGTCCTGCATTGTTTTGCCAGAAAACGCAAGTCAGGCAACAAAGAAAATTATAGTTGAAAATGGCTCTCAACTCATTCTTACGCCTCCCGATCTTGGTACTGAGGGGAGCATAGAAAAAGCAAGGTCATTAGCCTCTTCAGGCAGTTTTTATTGGATAAATCAGCATTCGAACCCACTCAACAGCGATGTACACTACTACAGTACAGCACCTGAATTGCTAGATCAGGAAGGGATGCCTGAAGCAATAGTTGCGGGAGTAGGAACGGGTGGTACGATCACAGGCATAGCAAGATACTTTAAGGAAAGAGACCCATCAGTAAAGGTGATAGGCGTTCAGCCATCGCTATATTCCCACATCCCTGGGCTAAGGGATATAAAGAAGACTTCTAACAAAGGCTTGATCGATCTTTACGGCAGCTACATCGATGATTTCCTATATGTGAAGGAATCAGATGCCATTGCAGAAGTTTTCGATCATTACGTAAATACAGGGGAGCTTATAGGGATATCTTCGGGTGCAAATCTTTACGCGTCTAAGCAGCTCTCGAGCAAATTTAAGAAGATATTCACAGTATTCCCAGATAGCGGCCGCAAGTATTTGGATATTTTAAAGCCATACGATAAAAACAACGTTTTAAATTATTGAATATAATTTGGTTGTTAATGAATATAGTTACTTTGATTTCGTGGGACTTTAAAAGAAATAATGAATCATTTCAAAGGGCAATTATTAATGGATATGATTATTGGTCACGTATATTGGACGATCATGGAGTAGAAAAATACGTTATACTCTTGACATGCAACAGAGTAGAGCTTTATTATAGGGGCGACCCGTTCGATGTTCAGGAAAAAGGTTATAACATAATTTCTGACGATATGGCAATAAATCACCTATTTCACGTTGCTGCAGGATTAGATTCAATGAGTATTGGTGAAAACGAAGTCTTGAAACAGGTAAAGCAAGCCTATGAAAAGTCTTCTTCTATGGGGAAGAGTGACAAGTTTCTATCCCTAATTTTTCAGCGTGCCATAAGTGTTGGCAAGCTTGTAAGGTCAAAAACAGGCATAGGCAAGGGGAAAGTATCTATCCCATCGATTGTATATGATATTGTCCGAAAGAATGGTGGCAATAAGATACTTCTCGTAGGAAACGGAATGCTAGCATCTGAAATTGCTCCCTATTTTTCATACCCGCAGTACAAGGTCACAGTTGCCGGTAGGAATATAGATCACGTAAGAGCTTTTGCTGAAAAGTATGAATACGAGTACGTACTTATAAACGATATAGACTCTTTGATAAAGAATAATGACGTAATAATAACAGCAACTTCTTCGAAGACACCAATAGTGGAAGAACGATCATTGATGCCTGGAAAACTCTTCATAGATCTTGGGAATCCGCCTAACATTGAACGCGGAAATAATGTAATAACCTTGGACGAAATTTATGAGATTTCAAAAAAGAACGAGATGTTACGGGAGGAGAAGATAAACCAGGCTGAAATACTTATAGAGAACGAAATGAAAGCAACGATGAACAAGATAAAGGATCTAATGATAGACGACATATTCTCTCAATTCTATAGATTTGCCTCCGTGGTTCAAACCATGGAGATACAGAAATTCAGGAAAATGCATCCAGAGGTAAACGAAAATGATCTTGAAGCTCTTGCACATTCAATAATAAACAAAATACTTAACGTACCTGTAACGACACTCAAAGCGGTTTCCAGATCTCAGGGCAACTCAGATTTCAACAGATTATTTGAATCATTCTCAAGCAATTTCAACGATATCGTGTCTGCTGCCCTTCAGAGCTACGAAGGTCTTCGAGATACCCAAAGTCTACGAGACCGAACTCGTCAGTTATTGCAAAAATCCTGAAGCTGGAGGCCTTCATGCCCTTTAGTGAAGGCGTGAAGTGTTCTTCGCTAAGCAATGACTGTGATAAGTCTGTTCCGGATGAAAAGAAGCTCATTGCCGGTGTTATTATTACGTTCTTCTTAAAATTGAAGGCAAAAGCTGGCAGTTTGTATATCCCGCCGACTCTATCCCTCAGTACAAGCGAAGGATGCTCGTGTCCAAGAATGGTTATTTTCTTTGTTGAGAGATCTTTGTCTCCGTGGTATATAAAATATCTATCGTCTTCATAGTAGTCCAGAAGTTCTTTGTTCTTCTTAGATAGTATTGTGGCAAGGTAATTGTCATGGTTTCCTCTCACAAATATGAGATCTCTATCATCATATCTATTTATGAAATATATAATATCGTCCCATTCACTTGGGAGGTTTTTTGAGAACTCCTGTTTAAAGTCTCCGTTTATTATTATTTTTTCAGGATCGTACCTCTCAACAATTTTATCCATGATATGCGTAACGTGATCTCTTTGCATCCTAGGCAGGAACAGTCCGTGAAGGTTCATCTCCTCCTCATAACCCAGATGGAGATCTGACACTACCACTGCGCTAATGTCACGAAGGTAAACACAGTAGAGATCGCTTAGAAAAACGTCTCTAAGTATCTCGATGTCCCTCATTGATACCTCCAATAAAATGCTAAATTAAACAGTGATGCCTTTCTGGTATATCAATTACTACGGTCTTCCTGGAGTAAAAAAATCGTTAATAATTATGTATCCTTCAAAAATAATGATATAGAGCATTTGGATGGATCTTCTATTTTCCAACCTGCTTAGATCCGATAAACTTTATGTATTTTATGACCTCTGGTATGTTAATTTTCATTGGGCAAACTTCTTTGCAACCCCCAGAATGAACACAGTATGAAGCAGGCCATGGATCCTTGTTTGTTATGTAGTTCCACATAACGCCTGTAGGCCCATTGTACGGCGATTTTGTGGATATCCACTCCTTGCCAAGCGTCCTATATATGGGGCACGAAAAATAGCACCTGCCGCACTTTATACAAAGCAGGGCTTCCTTCAGATCTTCATTCTTGCTCGCTTCAAGCCTTCCATTATCAATTAATACAAGGTGGAAGTCCTTCGGTCCAGTAGCTGGAGATACTCGCCTAAGTTCAATGTCGGCTGTGGAGCTCGGGCCGGAAGTCACGTTTATGTACGTTGGCGGAAATATCCCCGCGTATGCAGCCTGTACCATCACTTCGTCGAGCGCATCTCTCATTGTGGGCACTATTTTATCTATGCCAGTAACGGCGATATGCATCGGTGGCATAACAGTATCAATCCTTATGTTCCCTTCATTTTCGACTAGAGCTACGGATCCACTGTCAGCAGCAACTGCATTTGCGCCAGTTATCCCCACGTCAGCTTTAACATACTTCGACATTAGGAACTTCCTAACCGCCGCTACTATATCCTCTATTTTTGAATTCTCATTTATGCTAGGATCGATCTTTTTCACGGCCTTTGCTGCTTCTTCTCTCGTCATATCCAGTGCAGGTGCAACAATGTGTGTCGGCCATCCTCGTGATATCTGTACTAGGTATTCACCTAGATCTGTTTCCCATACTTCGTTATTTCTCTCTTGCAAGAATTCCCTAAGGCCTATTTCGTATGCTACGTTTGTCTTTGAAAAAACAACGGTTTTCTTTTCTCCTACGAGATCCCCGATTATTTTTCTTGCCTCGTCTTTATCCTTTGCTAGATAGGCATGTCCGCCAAGTTTCTCTACGCTATCCATAGTTCTTTTTACATACGTGTCTAGATTTGCGATGACCTTTAGCTTCTGCTCTCTTAGGTGATCCGCCATGTCGACTATGTAAGGATAATCCTGAAGTATCTTCTCCACTTCCATGTAGTTTCCGGCTGAAACGAGGGAAATTATTTGAGACCAATTCATGCAATCACCTCCGCTATATCCTTAACATTACAGAACTCGGATAAGTTTGCATAGCAAAGAGGACACGCTACGAGTACATCTTTATTCACGGATGTTAGTGTTTCAGCCCTTGCCTTTGCAATTTCATTGCTTAATTTATCGTTAAGCGGCCCTACTGGCCCACCACAGCAGAAACCCGCGCCCTTTCCAGTGACCGTGGGATCCTCTACTAGTTCGACACCGGCTGATCTTATCGTCGTTCTTATGCTTTCGTACATACCGAGGAAACGGGAATATAGGCAGGAATCATGAAGGACGAATTTTCCGGTACCTTTCGCTTCCTTTATCAAGTTTAAATAGGGAGTAAACGGAATATCAAAGCCGATGTATTTTTTTAGGTTTGTTAGAGTATTTGTGGTATGCGGATCTATTGTTATTATGTTTGATACTTTATGCTGCTTAAAGAGTTCAAATACCTTTTTGCCGTATTCTTTGAATTCGTCCATGAACCCAAGCTCATAGAGTAAAGATCCGCTATAAGGCTCCTCTTCGTAAAGATACCCTATATTTTCATTACTTCTCTTCACTATTCTGTATATATTCTGAAGTATTGCATTGAACCTTTTTATATCCTCTTCCTTCGGCTTTATAAGTTTTGCTCCTATTGAAGCTATTATTTTTGAAGACCCAAGGGAACCAAATGTAGGCACATACTTTTCGTATGATTTGAATACATTCGCCATTTGATACATGTAAGATGTGTAAATAATTGTCGAACCACCTCTCGGAACATTTATGGCGTAAGCCCATTGTGTTGCGATCTTTTTGTCGAGAGGAAAAGGGACGTAACTTTCCATTAGGTTCTTTACAAGGACATTTCTTATGGTAGCTTCCTGCTTCTTTACATAGTCTTCGTCCAAGATTTCACCTTTACATGTAAAGGAACTAGAACCTAATAAATTAATTTACGACCTAGTCCAGAATTTTTAAATAAATTCAGGATGGACTTGAAACGTCCAACCTGGCGTTTTTGCTTTCCTTTCCCAATGCCCAAGCAACCATTGTTAATGGGAAAACTATAAGCACCAGTAAAAGCAAAGAGTAGGAATAGTTATCGGAGAACATCGATGATACCGCAACTTCTATGGAGGCGGCAGTTGATGTTACCATAACCCCAACCATGTAGGCAACACCAGGTATGGTTGCCCTAGCTTCAGCAGGTGATCTCTCATTCATGTATACTCCTGGCATCGCCCAAGCGCCCTGTACTATGAACTGCATAACAACTGGGGCCAGGAACGCCATGTATATAAGTGAACTATGTCCGAACAATTGTGGAAAGGCCCAAAGCGGTGATATGACTATACCAACAGCCAAAAAAGCGACAGCGTTCCACTTCCTGCCGAGCCTAGTGTTCTGAGATATGATGCCTGATAAGATCCCTCCAACTATTGCCGCTGCGTTATACGCTATAGCTATAGAAGCTGCGTATGTAGGAGAAAATTTGAGCTGGTGCTCCAGGAACGTAGGATAAAGGTCCTGAGTAGAGTGGGAAACGAAGTTCATTCCAATGAGGAGTATCGAAAGATATACGAACAGTTTCCAGTTTTTCCCTATGGTAGTCAATGTCTTCTTAAAGGAGGCTCTTTCTTTGTACTCTGCGTACACGGGGCTTTCCCTTGTTGTGAGCATTATGTAGATAACTGCAATGGCTGGCAGGGCCGCAAAGAAGAACATAGGCCTCCAGCCGAATCTTGGATAAATCGCAAGATAAACTACGGCTGCGAGAAGGTAACCAGTTGGATATCCGCCCTGTATTAAGCCGGAAACCCAACCTCTAGCCTTTGCTGGGAGGGATTCCATTGCAAGGGCAAATCCAGATCCCCATTCACCTCCCATACCGAAACCGTACAATGCTCTCAGTATAAGAAATATTGTTATGGTTGGTGAAAATGCAACAAGGGTGTCAAAGAATGCAAGGAAAAGCAGGCTTATTATCATAGTTATCTTTCTCCCGTATTTATCTCCGATAGGGCCAAAGAATAGTGAGCCGATGAACCTCATCGATAGAGTTAGTGTTATACTCAACGTAACTACTATTAACGCTACATTGAAGGTTTTGGCTATCGCTAGCATAACAAACGTTATAAGGAAGAAATCAAATGCATCAAGCGACCAACCCAGATACGTAGCTATTATAGTATGCATTTACCATCTTGTCATCTTATTAGGGGTTTGATCTGAATAATTTTCCATAGCGGGCTATGATTATTCTAAATAAAAATTATTTGATTTCATCTGTTTGTCATATAAAAAATATTATGAATACATTTCTGGAAAAATTATTAGTCGGAGAGAGAATCAATAATATTCAAAAGTGCTAAGTCATTGAAGCGCGAATTTCCATAAAAATACGTGATGCCGGACTTAAAATAACGATTTCATTTTCGGATCGTAAAACCTATAACAAGAAATACAGAGTTGGGATATAATCCTTAGAAATGCTGATTTACTTGCCATATCTAATGCACTATGTATCATGGGGATTTCAATCAAATGAGAGCGGAAATGTCGTATACAGTGTCGTCCTTTGCCAGATTAGCATAACATATTGGACATGCAGTGATGATGGGCAACCCCTCAGCCTTTAATTCGGAAAAGCGCCTCTGTGAAATATTTTCTGATATCTGAGGAAATAGAAGTTCGTCTGGGCCGCCGCAGCATTTAGTTTGACCTGTGTCCGGAGAGACGTCGATAAATTTAGAGATGAACGATGTGAAATCGAAATATCTGGAAAAGTGGCATGGAGTATGCACAGCATACCTGCCTTCGAGCTTCTTTGGTTCTATGAGCTCAAGGTAGTAAACTACATCAAAATCAAACTTCACATACCTAGGATATATATATTTTAGAAGCTCGTATGTGTGTGGGTCTACCGTTATTATCCTTTCAACGCCGTGTTCCCTAAATAAATTCGAGACGTATTGTGCGTACGACACGAAGTCGTCCATAAAGCCGAGGTCATAGATGAAAGTACCTGGATAAGGCTCTTCCTCTCCAAGATACCCGAACTTTATTCCGGCTTTCTTAAGAGCGTTTACTATATTTCTCAAGTAAATGCTCATTTGATCCATCATCTTCCTATCGTACATTCTACTTAGGGCCCTTATCAACGAGGGCCTCTCCCTTATTAGCCGAGCGAACTTAGCGTCATAGCTTCCGATCATCTTCCTAACCCGGGAGAAAGATTTTAAGTAAGCCATAAGTTGGTACATGTTGCCAGTGTATAATATCGTCGAACTTTTATCAAAATCGATACCAGTAGCCCATTTAGCGCACATCTCCCTAACTGCCAGGGGATTCTTGTACAGCATAGTTATCTGGACTATCATCTTCGCAACTTCAGGGGCGTTTCCTGATTTTGCTACTATCTGCCTTCCTATTTCACTGACTTTGCCTGCATTGACGCCAGCCGGGCATACCGCTACGCAGGCGTAGCAATCTACGCAAGAGTAGAAGCTAGTCGATGGATCAATTACCGTGCCGTTTTTGTAGACGAATTTTGCAATATCTACTCTTCCCCTTGCGCCGATGCTGGCTATGAAACTGGATGCAGGGAGCGTAGGGCACACTGATTCGCAGAAACCGCAATTTACGCATTTTCCGGCTTCCTGAATGAGTAGTTCCATCTCATTCAAAGATATTACCCCTGTTTAAGATGTTCTTTGGATCGAACACCTGCTTTATCGCCTTCATTATATCTAGCGTACGCAGATTGTTGTTGTACTTCATCTCTTCTATCAATAATTGCTTCTTTTCTATCCCGATGCCGTGTTCAGCAGAGACGCTACCTCCGTGCTTCACTGCCACCATAGCGAGGTCCATCATGAATCTGTTTACTTTGTCCATCGCCGAATTATCACCTAAATCTGCGAATATGTTTGCGTGTATATTCCCATCGCCTATATGCCCGAATATAGCAGCCCTGACACCGTCTTCATCCCTCTTTTTCTCTATCTCCTTTAAGGATGTAGGCAGCTCGGATACCGGCACAACTATGTCCCCTATAACTATATATTCCTTTTCGCTTTTCCTTAATTTAAGTATCGAAGCATAAAGTCCTTTTCTAGCTCTGTATATCTTCTCCATTTCTGCTGGATCAGTCGTACTTTTTGTAGAGATCGCATACCTCTTCAATAGCTCTTCCGTTTCAGTCTTCTTCTTGCCCAAGAGTTCAGGTGGCCCTGACACATCGATTATGAGCGCATATTTTGTGCCTGGTGGATATGTTATGGCTTCCGGAACGGAATCCAGGGATATTTTATCCAGAAACTCTGCCATCTCTGGTATTGTTGAAACTTTCAGTTCGTTCACAGCTCTGCCAGCGCTCTCGATGTCTTGGTAAAAAGCAACGAGCCTTGCAACTTTTTGAGGCTTTGGCCAGATTTTTAGATACGCTTTGGTGATAACTCCTAAAGTACCTTCTGATCCTATCATTAGGGAAGTTAAATCGTAGCCAAGTGTCCGTTTTAATGTTTTATTTCCGAATTTTACCATCGTGCCGTCAGCAAGTACCACATCAAGGCCGAGGATCCAGTCCTTCGTCACGCCATAAGCTACGCCACGCAGACCACCTGCGTTGGTAGATATTGATCCACCCACAGTTGCAGCCATAGAACTGGCTGGATCAGGTGGATAGAAATGCCCGTATTTATCCAGATAGAGTTGCAGATCATTCAATCTCAAGCCAGGCTCTACAGTTACGCATTTGTCGTTCAAGTTTATATCTAATATACGGTTCATTCTTAGCATCGACATTACTATGCCACTTTCCTTTAGGATGGAAGATCCAGTTAATGAAGATCCCCCACCCTTTACAACCACTGGTTTTTCGTATTTATAGGCTAATCTCATTATAGTTTGAACGTCTTCTGCGGATCCAGGCAGCACGACTGCCTCTGGCATTTCACCGGTAAAATAGGAAGCGTCATTCATATATGGTATAAGATCTTTCTTCTCAGTTATTACGTAGTTGCCCAATGCTGACTTGATCTCTTCTATAAAACCCATACTTGATATAACATCAGATAGTTAATTACCTTTTTGAATCTAGATTCGCATCTATTTGTGTTAAGATGAACAACTATTGTATAATTAACAACACTTTATTAAAATGCAGGATATACCATCATAAAATACTTATGAAATGCTTAAATTAGCCAATTCGAAACATTTTATCGAAATATAAAAATAAAAATGATGGATCGCGTATAATGAAATTGATACATATCTTAATTGTCGCAATGCTTGTCGTCCCGACCTTATTTTTAGGGATAAGTTCTGCTCAGGGCATTAATAGTTCAAACATAGGTGATGCGGAAACGCATTCTTCCTACTATTTCTACGGAAACATGACAGTAAATGCAAATTCAACACTGGACATAATTAATGAAAATTTTTACTTTTTTGGTCAATCAATAAGGATTTATGGGAAGCTAACATTGATAAGTTCAACTATATACTCTCAGGAGGCAAATCTATCTGTTATTGACGGTACCCTAGATATTTATAGCTCGGTATTTCTTATGAACGGAAGCATATACGTTTATGGATCGGATTTTAGTTGCAATGAAAGCAGAATTGGAAACCGTAATTCGGTAATAGGCATTAACTTCCTTAATTCAATGGTATCCATAACAAACTCAAGCATATTTGGTCAGCAAATCGCTAATGAACTGAATTTTACTTCCATGGCTTTATTCAACAATAGTTACCAGCCGTTTAGTGGGAACATCGATCTTAAAAGCATTACCTACGTCAAAGCTTTTGTAAACGAGGTGGTGCTGAACGTTGAATACCAATCAACAAATAGCACAAGCGCATATCTTCGCCTAAATGTATCTGGCAAGAACTTTATGTACCATTTTTCGAATTCATCTGTACTGGCAAATAAAACTGCAGAATTCGATCTCTCTAAACCGGTGTTTGATCCCAGCATAGTACTTACATATTCCGAAGGTAGCTCGAATGTACGGCTTTACGGTGTAAGCCTTTCTGAACGTTCTAACGATACATATGATTATTACGGCCAATCTAGGTTCAACATTGTCTTTAAAAACACTACTGCCTTAATTTCGCATTCTCTCCTTGCTCTAACCAACGGATCACCGTTCATCTATTACCACTTGAGAAATTATAGGAGGACAGGATTAGCACTCTATAATTCTACGGTATTCCTCATAAGCTCTGCGTCATCATATGGCGATATAGAGAGCTGCCCGATAATATCGTTTAATTCCCGCACCTACTATTTTGAGGAAACTAATATTACGAACTCTACAGACGGACTTTATTTTGGGCAAGATAAGAATGTATTTTATTCTAATTTAACACGTTATGAGGAACCAAAAAGTCTTCTTGAAACCGAATCTTTTATGGATGCATACGTACTAGGTAATCCGCTTCTTGTGTGGATATACAATGGCACATTCAAATACTACGGAAATTATGCCGCAAAGGTCTACAGTGCATTCGAGTATTTTTCTATTAAGCCCTTTCCAGATCTTACACTCCTGCCCTATGAATTCAACGTCACATACAAAGTGCCGTTAATATCCATCAGTGGAACAATTAATAAACTTGTTTCAGGCGCATGGAACAACTTTACTTTTTTACTTTCCGATTCTTATGTTTCCAGCAGGAACGTCTCACTTAACTTATATATAGAGAACAAAACAACAAATGTATTGATCGCCTCAAAGGAAGGAGTTTACATAGGTTCCGGCACAGAAAAAAACGAAACTTTCCGTTTTTATTTAAATGTCGATCCCGGATCTTACGATGTTGTTGTGACGGTTAATGAGTCAATTCCACATATCGGATTATATGCCTATGATTTTCCTGTTAACGTAAGCGATGACGTAAACCTGACTTTTAGCTACGAATATTCCTATCTAGTTCCATTCACTAATTTATCTTTAAAACTTTACTTGGAAAATAAATACGGTGTAAATGCGTGCGGAACTCTTGAAATATTTTCCGGAAATGCGTCCTATAAAAAAATATACAATGATATTCCGTTTAATATTGAGCCGGAAAATTCTGAAGAATATAGCATGATTCTACATAGCAGCAAGGCTGTGAGAAATCTAACTATTGTTGTCAATTACGGAGATAATATGCATAACCTGCTGAAGCAAAGCGTTTACGTAATAAACCTGAAACCTCTATTTTTGGTATATCGTGTAAATTTCCATATAGTTGGCAATTACACAGGATCGGCAGTAGCTTATATCTCAAATAAGAGCATCGATATAGTGAACGAATCAGGCTATACTTATCTGCCCAATGGTACTTATGCATTGGCGATTTGGCACGATTCTGCGTATTCACTTAATTATACACATACATTTTCAGTGAACGGCGCTATACTAAATATAACGATTGAGGCAACGCCGATCACTTACGAGGTAATATTTCGTTCATACTTAAATGTGAGCTGGTATGGCTATTTACAGGATCGCCTCGTGGAAAATAATTCCGTATTATACCTTCAGAACGGCAGTTACGCACTCCATGTATCCGCAGTTAAAGGATACTACAATACAACGATTAGCTTTAATATCTCTGGGCGGCAGAAAATAGTGATGATCACTCTGTCACCTTTCACTTATTTTGTATCAATATTTTCGGAACCTTCGATCTATCCATTCACCATAGCTATAGATAGAAGAGTTGTAAATATAACCCATCCAGGCTACACCCTACATTTAAGTACAGGTACTTACAAAATTATTGGACTTGGAAACGCGAATTATACATCAACTTTCTTTGATACAGTCACTCTTAGCAGCAATTTGAGCCTAACGATACAGCTTGTACGAAAGGAATCTAACGTTACAATCCGTTTGCAGAACTATACAGGCAACTTGACGCTGGAATTGGGCAAAGAAGCTTACAACGTGAAAAACGGAAGCGTATTAAGAATAGTCTACGGTTTATACACCGTAAGGACCTCTGGAAACCGCAATTTCTATTTCTTACATAGTGAAACAGTGGAATTATATACAGAAAATGCAACTATTTACATCAATGCCTCAGCATATAAAAATCCAGTTACACTGTCATTCAACGTTCCGGTACGTTTAAAAATTAACAACATGTCAACAAAAGGACAAGTTTTTGATATGGAATTTCAAAATGGGACATACTATGCTTTAGCCTATGCGCCAGGTTACAGACCGTTAAGTATCCTCATAGAAGTTAATGGCTCGGAAAGCCTAAACTATACTATGAAGCAATTTACCTATGCCGTATCAATAATTTCGAACATTAAGGGCTTCAATTTAAGCTTGGGGTCTAGGTATTACACGTTCAGGGGCAGAACAGCTTCAATAGATCTTCCAAATGGTACTTACACAGCCGTATTTGAAAAACGAGGATACGCTCAATCTTCTATTAGAATAATCGTGGATGGATCAGATATATCGGTCTCTATAATTATGCATAAGATTACTTGGTATCAACATCTATTATCATATCTCATTAAAAATATCTGGGGTATTATGACGGTCTCTGCTATAATCTTAGCGATCTACGTTTTCTTGCTTAGAAGAAGGGTTTATATTAGTGTTAAGAGTATTGAGAGCGAAATAGATAAACTGCATTTAAATTATGGGGTGTTAGATGAAAATAATATACAAGACTGATAAGGAGGAAATGAAGACATTATTTATAGATAGGGACGGAACAATTAACAAGGATTGTCCTTACTGCCACAATCCATCGGATCTTTTCATATACCCCGATGCAGTTGATCTTCTTCAAAGATACCAGGATGATGGATTTAGAATAATAATTGTGACAAATCAGTCAGGTATAGGCAGGGGTTATTTTACAGAAAGCCAGTTTAAGGAATTTTCAGATTTCATGAACGACAAGCTCAAGGAAAATGGTATTGTAATTTCAGCCATATATTACTGCCCTCATAAGCCAGAAGATAGCTGCAACTGTAGGAAACCCGAAACCGGTCTCTTTAGCGAAGTATTAGAAGATTATAAAGTGGATATCCCATCATCCATAGTGGTAGGGGATAGGAACGAGATCGATGGGGAATTTGCAAGGAGAATAAAGCTTCCATTCAGGCTTCTAAGGCATTAATTTTTGTCTTGAACATGCTTTCTATTTCAAACGGCATGGAAAGATGCCGTCTCGCTACAACAGGAACATCGTATTTCCCTGGAGAAATTTCTCTCTTAACCTCATGATAGTCGGGCGTATTATACCTTCTCCCGCATTTGGGGCATCTGAAATCGTTTTTACCCTTTGATTTTGTTCTCGTGTTGCAGAACTTGCATAACGGCGTTACACGCGAAAACACCCTGGATACCGAAATTATCTGCATTTTTTCAACATTCAAGTTTCCATTTGTAAAGCTACCATAAAATGTAACTGTGTCTCCTGGCATTAGCTTTGAGAATGTATGCCTAAATTCCTTTGTTGGCTCAAACGCTGCAGCAGTGAATTCACCTGCTCTGGAAATAGACCTCACAAAATAATGGCCCCCTGCTACTGAGAATGGTTTATCAATTATCTCTGCTGTTATCTTGTAAGAATGAAGATCCTCTATAACATTTGGTTCATCTATTATGTGGTCATCAGTTGCCTGATTTGTCAAATAAGTGACTGTGGAATCATAGTTTATAGAACCATCATCAATTACCTTCTTTGCTGCATTTGCTAGAACGGATGGATATAACCCTCTGATCCCGAAGATGACCGGAGTCTTAGGATTAGGAAAAATAGCCGGATATTTATTCGCAATATCTACGTTGTTAAAAGTACCGCGAAACGTATCTGCTAGAATAGAAAGGCGCATCTTTTTTTCTGTTTCTATCTCCTCTGGATGAGGGTATTTATAAGCGAGTATCTCGTATGTCGTTCTAGTTGCAGGCCACGATATAGCAGCGCCTGATCCTATAATACCTCTTCCACTTTTGAATTTTAAGAACTTGCCGTTGTTTTCTGTAATGAAATTTTCAGCTTCCTCTATCCTTATTTCTCTTTCCAGAGCTGACCAGTAATAGTTCTCTGGAAATGGATTTTTGGAAACAACGATACCTGGATTTGTATTGAAATAATCCAATTCAGAGTATTTTTCTACAAGATCCTTCATAACATAAAGGACGTTCTCATCGTATTCATCTTCACCTTCAGCATAACCATAAAGTATCTTCCCATGGAGTTCGCCTATGGTGTGTTTTTTTCCGATCCCTCTTCCAAGGTGTACACTAAGGGCGCCATTGCCGCGGGTCTTGTACCTAATATTTGGGTTTAGGCGGACAAGGCGGGGATAGCCAATAACATCAAGATTCACCTTCCTAAGGAATTCTTCCATCAAGTAGGTGGTGCACATTCCAGAAGGTGAATCGGTATCATCAAATGCAAGAAACATATAGATTACCTTCCAAACCTCCTCTGCCTCCTTTGGTACGAATATATTGCTCTAAGAAAATCTAATTTAGAAAATTCTGGCCAGTAGACATCAGAGAAGTAAAGCTCAGAATAAGCGCTTTGCCAGAGGAGGAAATTTGAAATTCTCTCTTCGCCGCTAGTCCTTAGAATAAGATCTGGATCCGGTAAATTTCCATCGTATAGATAGTTCCTAAACTTGCTCTCGTCGATCTCATCTACGTTTATTTTTCCTGCGATAGCATCTCTAGCTATTCTTTTAATTGCGTCTAAGATTTCCTCCCTACCTCCGTACCCTATGGCGAGGTTCATATGGTAATTAGAGAAGTTTTTAGTCGTTTCCTCTGTTATCTTAATGGTCTCTCTTAGATACTCTGGGAGCATTGATACATTACCTATGACCTTGACGTTTATTTTATTTTTATAAACGCGCTCGTCCTTTAACAAGGAAATGAAAGCATCATTTATTAGGTGAAATAGAAAATCAACTTCCTCAGGGCTTCTTTTGAAATTTTCCGTTGAAAATGCATAAAAAGTTACGATTTTAATATCAAGCTCCATACACCAGTCGAGGACTTCCTCGACTTTGTTTTTGCCCTTTACGTGGCCCTCGTTCTCGGGAATACCAACTATTCTTGCATATCTTCTGTTTCCATCAGTTATTATGCCGACATGCCTAGGTCGCGGGTACTTCTTAACCTCTTCCATAAGTACGTCTTCATATACCTTAGAGGCTATGTCCCCTAATTTTCCTGATATTCCCATTGTCGCTCGTTATAATAATAAACCAGTATTTAGCGTTATGTAATGGATTTACTTTGTCTTTTTAAATGAAAAATACAATATATCTTATATTAGTCTTGGACAATTTCATCTACAAATGTAGAGATTCTAATGATGGTACTTTTCTTTACAGTTTTAGGTATCCTCAGTATTTTCACGCCGTCTATAAACGCAACGTACTTTTGTATATCCTCATCTGTGACGTTCTTAAAAGTCAGTTCATCAATGTTTCTGAAGGCTACTTTTTGGCCAAAATCCTTAAGATCCTCTGCGGTAACTTCCAGCTTCTTGAAATTATCTATATATCTGGGTAATGCTGATTTCGCCCCTTCAACGAAATTCTGGGAAATGTTTCTTATTCCTTCAATGCTTCCTATAAAGGTTCTATAGGCATCGTTAGTTATTTCCCCTATTGTTTTTCCGGTATGTTTTGCTAAATCAGTCACATTTTTGTAGAGATCGTCTCTAATGCCCTTTACGGATATTGTTATCTTCTTTGTTTCTTCTTCTTTTGTTTCTTTTTCTGCCATAATCATATATCCCTAGCCAGTATATAAGATTACTGATAATCTGGAAATCTGGATTACTAATTTTTCTTGTAAAACATTATAAGATATGGTTGATATACCCGTTTTATGAAGTACGCTATTAGAGAATACAAAGGAAAAAATGTAGATCTATCTAAGCTCTCTAGTATTATAGAAAATTATTTTCGTGAAGAAAATTTCGTTACCCAGTCTTCACAACATCCAAGGGGATACGTAATACAGGCTAAAAAAGGCGGTATTTTTAGGACAATACTTGGCATGGATAGGGCATTTACCATCGTCTTAGTAGGAGATTCTTCAGATTTTAAAGTACAGATCGGTGTAGGTAAATGGCTTCAGGATTTAGGCGTAGCTGCGATTGAAGCGTTTTTGATAACACCCGTTGTGGCTTTTGTAGAGGTTCCTGAATCCCTCTGGTCTTTTGAATTGGAGCACGAATTTTGGCAGTTTCTGGAAAATCAAATAAATCTTGGCATTCAATGAATGAGCCTTAGAGACGTACTGCTTCGGGAGCTTAAGCGAGCCAGGGGCCTCGGAATAGATCAATTCCAGATAGAAGAAATGATGGGGTTCTCCAAATCCACGGTATCCGAGGCTCTGAAGGATCTAGAAGAGAAAGGTATAATCAAGAGAAGGACAATAGGTGGCAAGATAAAGCACGTTTGGCTTGCAGAATACTACCCTTACTATGATGAAAAATTACTGAGGATAGGTTGTCTCAGGTCGACCGAGTACGTTAAATTTGTTAGTGTAGCTAAGAACTACAGTGAATCTAAAGGTATAGATTTAATTGTCAGATTCTACGACGATGCAATTAGCTTGATGAACGATCTTTCACAGGGGCTTCTGGAATTCGCTTTAGCTCCTATTTTTACAGAGATAATATATTCTATTTCAAATAGAAACTCAATCATACTAGGTGCTGTTGCTTCAGGTGGATCTGGAGTATATAAAAATGTGAATTGCAACTGTGGAAAGATACTAACGAGCGAATCATCTTCAATGATGATCCTCGCAAGAGAATTTGCAAAGACGAGGAAAATAAGTGAAATTGCAATATTTAAGGATCCGAGAAGAGCAATAAAAGACTACGAATCATTTAAAGCAGAATATATCGTTATATGGGAACCATACGCCTCAAAAATAATGGGAGAAAAGATGGCTAGTTTCTCCGACGTATTGGATAGCTTTCCGTGCTGTGGGATTAGCGTATCTGAAAATAATAGAGAAAACAGAACCCTCATAGAAATAGTCAGGTTATATAAGAGATCAAGATTTACTGCAAGGGAAGACGTGATCGATATATTTGCTAAATCTACATCCGTTTCACCTAAAACGGCCAAGGCTAGCCTTGAAAACTATATATGGGACATAAAGTTCTATAGGTCAGACTTAAAAAAATACCTTGAATTTATAGGCTATCCGCCAATTGAAGAAATAATAGAAAAGATATACGAAGAAGTCTAATATGTCTTTAGTTAGCGAAATAAATGTACTAATTAGAAAAATTTATATTTAATTATTAGCTATGTCTGACAATAAGGGGAGGTAAAGAGAAATTGGTCGAGGAGAAAAGAATCACCGTTAGATTGCCTCTTTCGCTTGTTGATGAAATTCAGAACTTAGTAGATACAGGGGAATTTGAAAGCATGTCTGATGTTGTGCGTAGGGCTTTGGTCTATTTGACCGAGTCCAGAACGGCAAAGAAGGAATACGTTAAAGTGGATCTGCTGATACCGAAGAAAATTGTTTCTGATAGTGATGGAAAGATAGGCACGTCCATAACTTTGGACGATCTTGCTTCGCTGGTACTGGATAGGATGAACAGCAGGGTAGCAAGAGACGCCATAAAGAAAATAGTGAATGAAGAAAATATTAAATAAACAGGCAATCTAACGCTTACAAATGGTAGTTGTACGAAGATTGAGACAGTCGCTTGTTGATGAATACGGGAAGGAGATATATTCTCTATTGAAAAGCTTTGCAGATGTAATAGGGTATTCGTTTGAAGATGAAGAAGAAATAAAAATTGAATTCAATCCAGACCGGCCTGATCTGTTTTCGATTCCCACGCTTGTTGGCGCAGCGAAGATTTTCTATTACAACGAACCTATTGTCAGGTCTCTATTTCAGGCAAGTGAAATTGAGGTTGCTATTTCAGAAGGTGTCAGTTTTATACGGCCATATTTCGCTGGGTTTGTCGCTGAAGGTCCATCCATAGGTTCTAAATTGGACGATCTCATAGATTATCAAGAAATCATACATCAGACCGTGGGTAAAGAAAGAAAGAAAGTATCGATAGGGATACACGATCTTGACAAAACAGAGCCACCATTCCGTTATACTACAATTTCTAAATTGGAAAGGATGAAAACGTATGATTCATTTGAGGGGACAATTGAGGATGTATTACAGAAGCATCCTAAAGGGATGGCTTATTCATCTCTACTGCCAGATTCTCGGCGTGTACCAGCGATACTTGATAAGAACGGTGGTATTTTGTCTGTACCACCAATAGTTAATGGTATAATGACAAAGATAGAGCCAGAAACACGTAAATTCTTTGTTGATATAACAGGAATGGATTCAAATTCTGTTAAATATGCTTTTTACCTTTTGGCAAATTTCTTCCAGAGCTCGAAATACAGGATCAGCCTTCCTAAGATAAAGGGAAGCTACGGCCCTTCAAAGAAGGAGATTTTAGATTTCAATTTCCGTCCCTATCGTTTAAACCTGAAATATGTATCTAGGTATCTTGGCGATAAAGTATCTGAAGAAAATGTTATTTTGAACTTAAGAAAGATGGGTTATGTAGCTGAGCCAGGATATCCAGAGGTTATGGTTTACGTTCCTGGTTTTAGAGTAGACGTAATGGGTCTTGTAGATATAATTGAAGATTTTATAAAATCATATGGAATAGAAAACGTAAGGGAGCAGTACGTATCGCCTGGAACAATAGGTTCCCCTAATATATTCAATGAGATCAAGGAAAAAATCAGGGATGTTGTAGTGGGCTTAGGGTTTCAAGAGGTAATGACATTCGTGTTGACTGGAAAATATTATCAAGAAGATTTTCAGGGTGAGGTGCGTATTGAAAACCCAAAGAGCGAAGACTACTCTGTTATAAGGGATAGACTCTATCTAAACTTGCTTGATCTCCTCGCAAGAAACAAGAAACACCCTCTTCCACAAAGGATATTTGAAATTGGAGATGTCATCGTGCATGGCAAACAAGAAACACATCTTTGCGTGATGGTTGAAGACAATAGAAGCGGAGTCTCAACATCTAAATCAATTCTTACCTCTTTTCTAAAAAGATTTTCGGACCACGAATCGAAAATATCGGGCAAAAAGATCTATGGCTGTATTGAAGGAAGATCTGGGGAAATATTCCTTTCAGGGAAAAGTATAGGTGTAATTGGAGAGGTACACCCATCCACACTGGAAAATTTCGGCCTAGTAAACCCTATATCATTTTTTGAAATAAATATCCAGGAGCTAATAGACCAACATCAATGATCAGAATTTTTCCTGTACCTTTCAAATTTCCCCGAAAGGTATAGATCCCTGAGTTTTATGTAATCCTCAGCATTGGCTTTTACATAAGATATCTGGTCTTGATTTAACCTCATCACTTTTGCTGGTAAACCAAGTATTACAGAATATTCAGGTGCTTTGAATCCTTTTGTTACAACAGCTCCAGCTCCAACTATAGATCCGTGTCCAATTTGAGCCCCGTTCATAATTATTGCGCCCATACCAATGAGTACCTCATCCTCCACAGTACATCCATGGACGACAGCGTTGTGTCCAATTGATACATATTTTCCAATTCTTGTTGGATACCCCACATCCGTATGTATAGTTACGTTATCCTGGATGTTTGTGTTTTCTCCTATTATGATTTTTTCTAAATCTGCTCTCAAAACTGCACTGTCAAAAATAGAAACCCCATCGGCTATATCAACATCACCTATTACTACTGCTGTTTCAGCTATGTATACGTTCTTTCCAATCCTCATAACACATAAGCACAGTGATAAATAAATCCTTTAATGTTTGTAGGGCCTTGCAGTAAAATACGGTACGTAAATATGTTAAATGAAAACAGCTCTTCAGGCACTGCATAACTTAATTATCGCTATTTTGCAGATTCATCTATTAATTTTAACCTATAAGTCTCGTAGTTTTCATCGGTTTTGCGCTTGAAACTACTAAATAAAACTTAAGCGTCTTTTTTTACATTCCAGAAAAGTTCTTGAACTGTATTCATAAGTGAATTAATATTTATTTTGTCCCAACTTAAAAGTATGTGACATTGATGTGCATCTGTCAGCCTTTTAAGAAAGCTGCAGGGAAAATACGTCTGATTCGCAAAGATTTATGTAAGCTATGATGGATTTTATAAATCCACTATCACTCGGCATTATTATAGACAGAAAATGCAAATAGAAAGATGTTGCTATCATTAAACATATTCATATACATAAAAGTATACTTTAAACTCTGCAAAAAAGCCGTATATGTATATCGGAGATCGAAACTTTGAGGTGCTAGATGAATAAGCTCTTAAGAAAAGTGCGTAAAGCGTTCAGCCTTAAGGCAGATAACAAGGCTGAAACGGGGATCGGCACACTGATAGTTTTTATAGCCATGGTTCTCGTGGCTGCAGTGGCTGCAACTGTCCTCGTACACACCGCAGGAACTCTGCAGCAAAAGGCAACGAGCACGGGGTCTCAGACAACACAGCAGGTATCTACCGGTATACAGGTTAACAGTATATATGGGTTAGACTCAAACAAAAGTGTGCCAACACATGGCGTAATAGAATGGCTAGCTATACAGATATCCATAACGGCAGGAAGCTCACCTATTAACCTAGCCAATGTGACTATATCGCTGACATACCATGGTGTATCCGCATCCTTAACATATGTTGGCCTAGAAAACATAGGGAATGCTACTGTAACAAATGATGTGTACGGTTTCAACTCAGCAGTTGGTGGAACAAACAATGTGTTTAACAGCTCCTACTTCAAGACTATAAATGGTGCGTCCAATGGATCGAAACACTTTGCGATACTCGTTCTGAGTGATCCTACTAACTCTATGACAGCCCAGTACCCAGTGATATCATACGAGGATCAAGTTGATCTGCTAGTTAATGTAAGTGCAGTGTTTGGCGGAATTACTGAGGGTCAGGCAGTATCGGGTGAAGTACAAGCCCCAGTTGGATCTCCAGGTGTTATACAGTTTACTGCGCCAGAGTCCTTCGTCTCCGATGTGATACAGCTTCAATAAGTATATATTGAAGCTGTACCATATTTTTAGTGACTACTATGGGTCTCTTAAATAATATGAAAAAACTGGTTAAAAAAGAGGCCACAGCGACCCCCCAGCAAAGCATTAGCGAAGAAAAGCAGGTCCAAGCCATACATGTTACCAATGGAATTGATCCAAAAGTAATAGATGCAATGAATGAGAGGATGACAAAGATAGAAAATAATCTTGGAAAGATGACAGCGGAACTCGAAGGTCAAAAGAAAAGTCTCAGCGATATGAAGAATGAATTAGAGGGAATTAAGGAGAATGTAAAGATGGTAGTTTCACTGTACGAATTGGTATCCAGAGATTTCAATCCTTTCATGGACAAGACACCGGAGGAAATAAGAGGAATAACAGAAGAGCTTTCAGATCAGATAAATAATCTGAAAAGGCTTGTAGAGTCTGCAATAAAAGACTTGAGGGAACTGTATGGTGTACCTGACATAGACCAGGTCATTCAGATGGAGGAGAAAAAATGATCAATGACGCTTTGAAACCATACCTGGAGGAGAAAATTGAGAGCGCTAAAAAAACCGTCCCCAGTTTCGCTCTTGAAGAACTAAAGCAGAAGATAATCTCTTCGCCAATACAATTCGGAAAGAGTGATATAGACGATTTGGTAGCAAACCTGCTAAAGAGATATGAGCAGACGAAGGAAAATTCGCTGATTGGGAAGATCGACTCAATATTCAAAGAAATATCCGACATGGAAAAGGTCATGTCTGGAAAGGCTGCAGAGCCTGCTCAACCTGCTGAAAAGCCTAAGAAGAAGGCAAAGCTGGAGGCAATAGGGGATGATGTAGTTTCGATAATGGTGTCGCTGCGCTGGCTCGAGTTTCTCTTGGACAATTACGGCCCTGAGAATACATTGGATGTACTCGACTACTATGAAAGCCTGGGCTGGATATCATCTACTGTTAAGGAACAGATGATGAAGTATGCAAAGATGACTGGGGTGATGAATCCTGCACAGGAATATAAGATAAAACCTTCAATACAAGATCACATAATAAACATGCTCTTCATAGAAAAACTCAGGGGAGAGGAGATAAACAGGGATCTAATAGAGGCGCTCGAGAGAGAGTTTAGAACAATAAGGAAAGGAGTTGACGAGCTTTATGGGATTTAGCTACACTGTAGCGGCGGTCATAATGCTCTCGTCTACTCTCATATTTTTTGGGATAGTCTATTCATCTTACGTTCAATCTAATACCAGTATAACAAATGCAAATCAGAAATTGATAAAGAATATATATAATTTAGAAAATACAAAAATAGAGATAGTTAGCTATTATTATAATTCATCAAGTTCAACTTTTTATGTTAATGTAACTGACAACGGGAG